>DAIMXP010000026.1:0-70414 GCA_036734945.1 Chloroflexota bacterium | reverse complement strand
GCCCGCCCGGCTCCACAAGCAATGGCACCTATATGATTTCTGAAAGCCCTCTAAGCCGCTTACTGGTGTGCCTGCCACGGTCCCTCATGGCAAGCTGAACGAGTTCACCGCCTGGGGGGCGAAGCAGCGCGATGACGTTGAGCAGCGTCGCCGCAATGGTAGGCCGACGTCTAAAAACTGGCGGCCGGCGGCTACCAGTTCCCGGCCATCAGTCCAACCGATGGCGCCAACGGCGGCCCCACCTACACCGTCACGCTCACGCCACCCCCCGGCTACGTCGTCGTGGGACCGACCAGTCAGACCGTGACGGTCGTGGCCGGCCAGGGCGCGGAAGCCGACTTCACGCTGGCGCCCGCCTTCACCGCCTTCTGGGTGGAGAGTTTCGCACCCGACGCTCCCCTCTGGTCCAGCCCGGACGCGAATGCTGTCGCCTTCGGTACGCGACCGCAATGGAGCCATTTCCTGGTGGTGCAGCCCCAGCACGTAGCACGCCTTTTCGTCTGGGACCCGGCGAGCCGCAACTACGCCTGGCTGGACGCTGCCAACGTGGGGCCGTGCGGGCCGCCACCGGGCGCGTAGCACGTACCACAGAGAGGTCGTCTTACCGGCTCGAGTCACGACTTCCCTGTGCGTCAAGGCGTGGCCATGGTGGAACCGCTCCGCCTCGTTCACGTCGATCAGCGGCTCACCCCTGTGGAGGAGGTGGCGCGGTACGAGTCACTGGCCTACGAACCTCTCCGCGACCAATTTCCGGGGCAGCGCGAGGCACCTGCCGGGTTCGTGCGTCTGACGCCACGAAAGGCAGGCGTCGTATTGAGATCGGGTATGCTCAGGGCGGAACAGGATAGGTGCGATGATCGAACTGTCGCTCAGCAATACCCCAGAACAGCTTGCCGACCTACCCGACCAACTGCGCGACGGACAAACCGTGACCTTCCTCAAGGACGGGAAGCCGGTGCTGGCCGTGCTCCCGTGGGACCTGTACGAGGCCATGCTGGAACTCATTGAGATTCCGAGTGATGCTCAGACGCTGCTGGCTGCGCCAGCGGTGACGAGGGCGCGGTTGCTCACGGTTGCCGCCGCCCGTGCCGAAACCCTGTACCAGCAGGACCTTGATCTACTCGGATTTGACGCCTTCGGAGACGACGACCTTGATGACGCTGCCGACCCGGGGTGAGATCTGGGCTGTCCGGTTCGATCCGTTCATTTGTATTGCGCCTTTCACCGACACGCCCCGTGCGATTGTGTCCCTACCGGAGACGCTTGATAGCATGCGCCGCATCCTGGACGGGGCAGCGGACGACATCGAGGTCGAAGGCCTCCGCTACGTCAGCCGGCTTCCGCATTCTGGAGCAGAGGGACGTTGAGGTACCTGACGACGGAGTGGGTGTCCCCATCGGCGCGACCTGGCAGGGTACACTGCCTGGTAACCGGGCCATTGGGTTCTTGGACGCCTGTCCAGAGGGAGAGTAGGATGAAGCAGGTGGAAACGATTGATCTGCGCGAACTGCCGGAACTGGAATGCTTTGCCGATCGAGTTCAGGCCAGTGGCACACCACTGCTGTTACAGAAAGATAACGAGACAGTGGCAGTGCTCCGCCCGGCAAGATCGCGATACGGATCATCGGACCGGCGATCTCGTCCTCTGAGAGAGGACGATCCCCTATTTCAGCTGATTGGCATCGGTCATAGCGGCATTCCTGGCGGAGCGTCAGGGCGCAAGCACGAGCAGCTTGCCCGTGCCTATCGTCCGTCGTAGCAGATCGGGATGGCCGTTCCGCACACGCTCCGAGAGCGGAGGGCTTTTGTTGATTCCTCGGCGTATCTTGCTCTGCTCGACGCCGACGACCAGTATCCTCTGGAAGCAGAAGCAATCCTACGTCGTTTGGTCGCGGCGCGCTACCGCCAGTTCACGACAAACGTACTGCTGATCGAAGCGCACGCCCTCATTCTCTCCACGCTCGGTAGAGACAGAGCAGCACAGTTCCTGGTGGCAATGGGAAGCAGCGCTACAACCGCCGTGCGGGTGCGAGCCGCCGATGAAACGCAAGCTCAGACGCTGCTTCTGCACCACACAGACAAAAGCTATTCCTTCGCAGACGCGATCAGCTTCGTGGTGATGGAACGCTTGGGCATTCGCGCTGTCTTCACATTCGACCGGCATTTCGCACAGTTCGGCTTGCTAATCTGCAACTCTCACCTCTTGTAGCGACACGGCGACGCAGGTGAACAGCGCCCCCTGAGCTCTGCTCGCGCCCCTTTGACCCTCCTCAAGACGGACGTTCCGCCTCCGTCAACTCCACCGCCCGGTAGCCGTTGGCTTCGATCGACACCGCCAGCGAACAGGCGACCTGGCCGGTGATGCGTTGGGTTGGCTCCCAGGCGCTGCGTTCGCTGTTGTAGATGCGCAGGTCGTAAGCGCCGGCGGCATCGGCCACCTGCTGCAGGCCCAAGGGCGCCACCGTCGTGGAGGCGCCGACGTTGCCGACGAGCACCAGCAGGCAGCCCGGACGGCGCAAGGCCACCACTGCGGCGAAGGAGGAAAAGGCGTGAACCTGGCTGGAAACGTCTTCATCGAAGCGCTCCGTGGTGTGCGGCGTGTCGATGTCGGCATTAGCGTAGATATGGAACTCGCCCTCCTGGCGGGCGGCAAAGTAGGTCAGGCTGGCGCCGTGGTAGGGCAACTGGCATAACGCCACCCACTTCCAGGTCGCCGGCACTAACGGACTGATGCGCGGCGGGCCGGGTGTGAGCATCAGTCCGCAGACACCCTCCACCGCCGCCCACATGAAGCGCGGCGGCTCCCAGGGACTCAGCCGCATGCCACGGTTGACGAGGCTCTCGCCGTCGAACCACTCGCTGAACTGGCCGGGGACGGTGTTATTGATCCGCGGTGCGGCGGCATAGTGCTGAAACGAGGCGCGCAGGGCCTCGACCATGAACTCCGGGTGATAGCGGGCGGCCGCAAAGGCGTACCACCAGGTAAGGCCGGGCCAGACGCCGCCGATCAGCCCGACGAAGCGGAAAGGATCGTAGAGTGGGTCGTGCCGCGAGGCGGTGCGCAGGCCGCCGCTGGTCCAGAAGTCCGGCGAGTTGAGGCGGCTGATGATGCGGAAGCCCACCTCCTCGTCGCAGACGCGGAACATCACCGGGAAGATCTCGTCACCGGTCACGTCGGTGTGAATATTGCCATCGGCGTCGATGTTGAGGTAGTAGAGTCCGTTCTGCGGGTTCAGCAGGTGCGTATCCATGGCCTCGCGCAGGTCCTGTGCCGCTGTGAAGAACGCCTGGATCTCCCGCTTGCCACGGCCCAGGTTTTCGGCGAGGTGGCCGGTGGAGCGCAGCGCCGCTGCACATTCGGCGTTGATCTCGGTGACCGCGCCGTTGAGGGTGTACTGCGGGATGACGTTACGCCAGCCGGCGATGGCCCAGACGTTGCCGCGCGGGTCCCTGGCCGAGCAGAAGACCAGACCGCGCTCATCTTCCTGGGAAATGATGTAGCGGGCCGCCTTGGCGACGACCGGGTAGATGGCCTTGAGCCACTCCAGGTCACCGGTGGCGCGGTAGTGGTGGTTGACAGCCAGGATGAAGAGCGGCGTGTCGTCGTTGATGTTCAGGCCGTAATCTTCTACCCGGCCATCAAGCGCGTCGTAATACTCCGGGATTTTGCCGTTGGGATACTGCAAGCGGGCGAAGGTATCCAGCAGCGTCCGGGAAAAGGCCGGCAGGAAGTGGTCGTTGCCATAGACAAACCAGGCGATATCGCGGCCCACCACGTTGGAGGAGCCGCCGGGTTCGTTGGTGAAGGCCGGGCCCTGGGGGTAGCGGGCCATCACGCGCCGCATGTTGACCTTGCTCCAGAGGGCTCCCTGGTTAATCACGGGATCGGGCGTCAGCACCTGCCCGCAGGAGAGCGTCTCTTCCAGGTGTTGCAAGGTGCTTTCCAGGGCTGCCGCCGCATCCTGTCCATCGCTGTAGGCGGCTATCGCCTTCGCTTCGCCCTCACTGGAAACGGCGGTGATGAAGGCCAATTTAGCGCTCTCACCGGGGGCAAGTTGAAAATCGAGTTGGAGGCAAGCCAGGATGTCGCCCTTCGCCTCCGTCTTGTTGTCGAGCGGAGTCACATGCAGGCGAGTGTAGACGCGGGCGTAGTCGAAGCTGGTAGCGTAGCCACTGGGCGTCGCGGTCACGCCAAAGACGCGTACCGCATCGGGCCGCCCGGCACTGTGCGCCACCAGCGCTCCCAACTCCGGGTCAAAGCGCGCCTCTACGTCGGCGTCCAGGCTGCCGCGCAGCCGCGCGTAGCCAAAGACACGCAGCCCTGTAGGCACATCGTTCTCGTTGCGCAACTCCACCATCTGGTAGACCAACGGTGGATCGCCCGGCCCATCCACGCTGCCAGTCAGCGGCAGAAAGGTAGTCTCGCTGACCTGCACCGCGCCGGCAATGGCGAAGCGATGGCGCTGGTAGGCCGGATGGAGGTCGAAAGTGCCGCGCTCTTCCTGGCTGAGGCCGACATAGGATGACGCAGTGCCTCCTTCGGGCGTGATGCCGCTCTCTTGCGGCCGGTGGCCGCGTCCGGCATAGCGAATGCATATGCTGTTGACCAGCAACTCGCCCAGTTGGACGTTGAAGACCTGCTGGATGGCGCCCGTCCCCAGGGTCGTCACCCACAGTTCGCTGTTCCCCAGGCTGGCGCCCATGTCCAGCGTGTCGTCGGCCACGCTATACGAGGGCATCACCGAGTGGTGGGGCATGTGCGTGACGACATCGCTTTTCGCGAATTGCGTGGTACCTGTTGCTAGCATCGACGGCTGCTCCTCTGCATGCGGCGGCAACGCGCGGCCGCCTGCCCCGTACCGCATTCGCAGAAATCACGCCAGGAAACAGCCGAGAACTGACGTGACGCCGGAAAGGCAACGACTGGCCGCGTGGCATACTATGGCACGTAGCGTAAAGGAGCATCCCCAACCATTGCCGCCACTGCCCGCCGCCGACAGGGCGCGCCTGCAGGCGTTGTTCGGCAACGTGGGAGAGAACCTGGGGAACTGAGCGTTCTCTCTCTCCCGTGAGAGGGAGAGAGTTAGAGAGAGGGGTCCCCCTGGAGCGGCAAGCGGAGGAACTGGCGGCGCTACGCGATGTCGGTCGTGCGCTCTCCGGCTCGCTGGAACTGGGCGATGTGCTGCAGGTCATACTGCGGGCGGTCACCGAGACGCTCGGCTTCGACATGGGCGCCATCGCCCTGGTGGACCCCAAGGACCACCTGATTCGCGGCGTCCTGGGCATCAACCAGGACGAGGCGGTCATTGCCGCCATTCGCTGCCGCCTGGATAGTCCGGACATCCGGGCCGACGTCATTCGCACCGGCAAGGTGGAAGTCGTCGACGGCTGGGACCCGCGCCTGGACCGGGAGACGTTCGAGCAATACGGTCATCACAACCACGCCACCATCTTCGGGCCAATCACGGTCTATGGCGAGCGGATCGGCGTGCTCAGCGCCTCCCGCCAGCGCGCCACCCATTCGCCCATTAGCCAGCACGAGTTCGGCCTCTTCGCGCTGTTCCTGGACCATGCCGGCATCGCCTTACAGAACGCCAGAATCCTGGAGAACGAGCGAAAAAAGAGCCGGCGACTGTGGGCAGTGAACGAGGTCGGCCGGCGGGCCACGGCCTCGCTGGAACTGAACCAGTTGCTGATCGACACAACGCAACTGGTGCGCGACACCTTCAGCTACCAGCGTGTGGCCGTCATGCTGATTGACCCGCACGAACCCGCGACGCTCTACCGCGCCGCCTACAGCGCCGTTTCCGACGAGGCCTGGCCGGTGTTGCGGCAGCCTATCGGCACCGGCATGATCGGCTGGGTAGCGCAGACCGGCCAGACCCAGCTTGCCAACGACACCAGGAACGACGCGCACTTTGTGCAAGCGCCTGGTCCGCACACCGGTTCCGAGTTGGACGTGCCGCTCAAGGTCGGCCCGCGCATCATCGGCGTCCTCAGCATCGAAGGGGAAACTGTCGAGAGCTTCGAGCCGGACGACATCCCGTTCCTGGAGACGCTGGCCGACCAGATCGCCATCGCCATCCACAACAGCCGGCTTTACCAGGCGGCCCAGCGGCAAACCCAACAACTGGGGGCGATCAACACAGTGGCGCGCCGGATGAGCAGCCTGATGACCTCCCAGGAGCTCATGCCGTTTGTGGTGGCGTTGCTGCGGGAAACCTTTCATTGGTACAGCGTCTCCATCTTCCTGCGCCCAGCCGGCGACGACGCGGCGAGCATCGTGCTGGCTGCTGCGGCCGGCGGTGAGCCGGGGCCGATGCCGCCCGGCACGCGTCTGCGGCTGGGCCAGGACGGTATCGTTGGTTGGGTCGCTGCTTCCGGCGACGCCTTGCTGGCGAACGACGTGCTGCACGAACCACGCTTCCTCGCCTACCCCGGTCTGCCGGATACGGCGGCGGAGGTGGCCGTGCCGATCCGCCGCGGCGACCGCATCGCTGGCGTCCTGGACGTACAGAGCGCGCAGCGCAACGCCTTCGACGCCCTGGATGTCGCCACCTTGCAGACGCTGGCCGATCAGATCGGCATCGCCCTGGAGAATGCCCGCCTCTACACGGAGGCGGCCGAACGCGCGACGCATCTCGCGGCGGCGAACCAGCAACTGGCCGAGCTCGACCGCATGAAGTCGCACTTTATCTCCATGGTCTCCCACGAGTTGCGCACGCCATTAGGGCTGATCAAGGGCTACGTCGGCACGCTACAACGCAGCGACCTCGCCCTGGATGCAGAGAGCCGGCGGGAATTCCTGACCGTGATCGAAGAGGAGGCCGACAATCTGGCGGACCTCGTCGGCAACTTGCTGGACGCCTCCCGGCTAGAGGCGGGTACCCTGGCGCTGGAGTTGCATCCAACACGGCTGCTCCCACTCATCCGCAAGGCGGTCCACGACGCCCGCGAACGCGCACCCGACTACCAGTTCGAGCTGGACCTGCCCGCCGAGCTACCACTCGTCAATGCCGACACTCGCCGTCTGGAGCAGGTGTTCCGTAACCTGCTGGACAATGCGGTGAAGTACTCACCGGTCGGCAGCACGATCACGATCAGCGCTGAAGCGGCGCAGGCAGGCGTCATCGTGGCGGTGCGCGACGAGGGCCTCGGCATCGCCGATGAGCACAGCGAGCGCATTTTTGATCGCTTTTTCCGCGTTGACCAGACCGACAACCGACGCGGAGGAGGCTCGGGTCTCGGTCTGGCAATCACGAAGGGCATCATCGACGGCCACGGCGGCCGTATCTGGGTGGAGAGCGCGCCGGGCCTGGGCAGCACCTTTCGGATCTGGCTGCCGGGGTGACGGGTTACGGTTACCCCGCGTAAACATGCCACGATGGATATCTGCGCTTAGCTCCGGGGCTTGCCATGCAGCGCCAGGCTAACGGCCGCCGAACACGCCGCCGCGAGGATGATCAGGGCGAAAACGTGCTTGACATCGGCCGTCGTGGGGGCCGAGGCGGTCAGCAGGATCGGCAGAACGCTGGAGCCGACGATGCTGCCGAGGTAGCGGCTCGTTGAGTACATGCCGGAGGCAGCGCCGGCCTCGCGGGCCGTGACGGCTTCCACGGCGGCGGTCTGCATGCCGGGATTGGCGATGCCCAGTCCCGCTCCGGCTACGGCAAGCGAGAGCGTGAGCACCAGCCCAGACCAACCGGGCGCCTCCCGTAACAGCGGCAAGAGTGCCAAGGTGAAGAGCGTGAGGCCGCCGACCACGGGCGCGCGCCGGCCGTAGCGATCGGCCAGTCGCCCACCAAACGGCGTGCAGGTGACACTGACCGCCGACAAGGCGGTCAGCACCAGGCCGATATGGCTACTCGTCCAATGGGCTTGTCGGGTGAGGATCACCGGTAACGCCAGAATGATCGAATACATGGCCAGATTACTGAGGGCGACAGCCGCCGTTGCGGCAGCGAAGGAACGGCGCAGAAAAAAGTGTGGATGGAAGACCGGTTCCGGGTGGTGCAGTTCGCGGAGGACAAACAGCACAGCAAGCAGCAGCAGCACGCCACCGGCCAGCAGCAGAGGTGGCGCCGAGGCAGCGCCTGAGGCACGCAGCAACAAGGAGACGCCCACCAATATGCTGCACAGGAGCACCGCGCCCAGCAGGTCGAAGGACTGACCGCGCCGAGTAACCGTGTGACGCGGTAAGACGCGCCATCCCAGGAGGAAAGCGGCGAGGACGATCGGCACGTTCATATAGAAGATGGCCTGCCAGCCAGCCGTACTCACCAACACGCCACCCAGCGGGGGGCCGGCCGCGGCGGCGATGCTCACGACCGCACCCACCAGGCCGAAGCTGGCGGCACGCCGCTGCTCGGGGACAACCTCTCGCACCAGCGCCATCCCGTTGGGCAGGGCGATGGCAGCGCACATGGCTTGCAGCAGCCGAAACAGCACCAATACCGACAGGGAGGGCGCGATGAGCGCGCCCAGCGAGGCGAGGCCGAAGCCGGCCAGCCCACCCAATATGAAAGGGCGACGGCCCAGTTGGTCGCCCAGCTTGCCCGCCACCGGTTGGATGGCGGCCATGGCCACCAGATAGGACGTCACCAACCAGCCGGCCGAGGCCAGTGATGCCCCATAGGCCAGCATGATGGCCGGCAGGGCCACAGCGAGCATGGTGGAATTGAGCGGCGCCAGCATGCCACTCAGCGCGACGGTGGCGAGGACCGCGCGCTCCGTGCGAAGATCGCCGGTTTTCTCGCCCCGCGCGTCAGCTCGCGCTGAGGATGCGGACCAGACCGGCGTCGCCATCAACCTCCACCATCTGGCCATCGTGTAAGGTTGCCGTCGCTGAGCCGACGCCGACGACCGCCGGAATGCGGTATTCGCGCGCCACGACAGCGCAGTGGCTGAGAATACCGCCGGTATCGGTCACTACCGCCGCCGCCGTGGCAAACAGCGGCGTCCACGGCGGCGCTGTCGTTTCCGCCACCAGCACGTCGCCCTGCTGGAGCTTGCCGGCCTCCGTCAGCGAACGAAGCATGCGCACTGGACCGCGGATCACACCAGGTGAACCGGCATGGCCGTACAAGACGTTGGCATCGTCGGAAGGACGCGGCGGAGCGCCAAAGAACTTGCCCATCGCTCGGGCCAGCGGATTGTCCGGCGGTGGCCCCGGCGGCAGTGACCCGAGCGCCGGCGGCGCCTGGAGGGTTGCCAGCCGCGCCAGTTCCGTCTTCCGCGCCACCACAGTCTGCTGTTGCTGCAGCGCCGGCAGGACCGCTGCTGTGGCGCGGATCTCCGGCAGCGTGAGCAAGAAGACGTCGTTCGCCTCCGCCAACACCGCTGCTGCCACAAAGCGCCGGCCAAACTCCATGAACACCTGGCGGACCCGGTACATGACGCGCTGGTCGATCCAGAAGTTGTGGTCTTCGTGCAGTTGGTTACCCACCTGCGCCGCTTTCAAGAAGAACTCAAACTGGCCGACGACTTGCTGCGGGTAGCCTTGCAGTTGTCGGCGCGCCTGGGCGATCAACTGCTCACGCTCTGCCGCCAGCGTTGCCCGTTCCTGTTCTGGGTCCGGCTCCATCCGGCGACAGTAGTCTTGCAGCATCCGGATGGCTGGTCGTGGATCCTCGAGCCAGGATGGCGTGCTGAGCAGGTATTTGTCGCCACGCTGACCGTATTCCAGCAAGTACGCCTGGAACTCGGCCAGGAAGGCGCGACCGGATCGGGACCGCTCTAAAGCCGACACGATGTCGTCGGCCGCTTCCTCAGCCAGCACCGTGTGCACCTCCGGCAGCATCAGCACCCGCCGGCTCAGCTTCCAGAGCGCTTCGCCCGCCTCCACCGACTTGTTGAGCATCCCTTGCAGCAGTTTGTAGGAGCCGAATTCGCTCTCCGTACCAAAGATGTCGCGATACAGTTCATCAAACAGACTGATCGACACGAAGGCGGGGAACACGGTAAAAAAGTGAATGGCCCAGCAGCGCAGCATGCGCGTGACGGTGTCGTCCAGGTGGGCCAGGAGTTCCGCCGTGCCGGCTCCCTGCAGATCGAAGGTCGCCCACTGCTCCAGGTGCCGCTGCAACTCGGGCAGGGACTCTTCCCGCCACTGGCGGTCCAAGTCCGCGACCCGAGCGCTCATCTTCTCCTGGACACCTGCTTCCGCCGCATGCATTTCCTCCGGCGAAGTCATTGTCGGCGCCATTGCCATGTACATCCGGCCGTTGATGGCCCTGGCGTGCATCCGCACCGGCATGCCCATCGCCGCGAACGGCTGATTGAAGCTCTCGTTGTGGATTGGTTCCATCACCGCAGCATCAATTGGGGTGCAGATGTCGGGGAAATGCATTCGGTCTTGTGTCCAGAAGAACCGCTGCTCGTGAGGTGAGTTCCACTGCACCGGGAAGTGCGGCGGTATCGGGATCACCTGGGGTGCTGCAGGTTCCAGGGCAGGTGCGGACATGCGTTTATCCTTTCATGCTGTTATAGATGCGTCGTGACACGCTTACGCCACGCTTTCCGCGCGCAACGTGGTGATGGGACGGCACTGCAAGAGATAGATCTGCCCCTCCCGGTAGGCGCACTCGATGTCCACAGGCCAGCCCATGGCGTCTTCCAGGGAGCAGGCCAGGCGCGCCATAGCGGCGGCCTGGGCATCATCGAGCACCGGAACGGCGCGCAGCAGGCGCGGTACGTCGACCTCGCGGGTACCACCAGGTACCGGCACCGTCATGCGCTGCTTCTCACCGATGCACCGGGAGCGCACCGTAAAGTCCATTTTGGCGACCACGTAGGTATCGGGCGTCACTGTGCCGCCCACAATGCTTTCCCCCAGTCCCCAACTGGCGTTGATCACCACCTCGTCGCTGCGGCTCGTCACCGGGTTGTTGCTGAAGACGACCGACGCCACATCGGCGGCGACGAGTTGTTGGACGAGCACCGCCAGTTGCACGCCGCCTACCTGGAGGCCATGCTGACGCCGGTAGTCGAGCGCCCGTTCGGTCCCCGCCGACCGCCAGCAACGACGCACGGCTGCCGCCACTGCATCCAGACCACTAACTTGAGATAGGTGTCGTGTTGCCCGGCAAAGGAGACGTCCTGGCCGTCTTCGTCGACAGCGGAGGAGCGCACGGCGACGCACGGTTCCGCACTCCCGAGACGCTCCGCCAGGGTGCGGTAGGCGACCGCCAGGGCCGCATAGAGCGCGGCCGGCAGAGGCGGCGAGCCGCCATCGCCCTGCATCTGCGGAGCCTCCAGCGCCTGCTGCGCCGCAAGCGTCGTGAGGCAAAAGCCGAGGGGCACGGGATACAGAGCGGCGAGGCGACTGAGGTTCGCAGTCTTACCGCCTACCAGACCAACACGGCAGCACTCCGCCTCTTCCAACCAGACAATTTGCATCGCCGTGTCTCCCATAAATGGATCGCCGCAGGCCAGCATATCTTAACCCTAGGTTAAATGGCTCCCCTTGCCCGAAAAGTACTACCTCGGGGTCCTTCTGCCGATGGCCGGGCGGCGAGGTCGGCGGACCCACCGCGTTGCTACCAATTTGCTACGGCGGGCGGACCAGTGTATGCGCCGCCGGCCGACTGGTGAAGGAGTTTGGCGACGACCCTGATCAACCCCCTCCCGAACGGGCCACCTCCCGCCACCGAGGGCGTCGGATCGGTCGGGTCGTACCGATAGCAATCCGGACTCTCCGTCGTTGCTGCCGGCTCCGGGGCTAGCGCCCCGTCACCGTCGCCCGCCCGGAGCTACCACGGGGTCGGGGCAACCCCGGGCAGGGGCCAGGTCTCGGCGCCGAGCCAGACGTCCGGGCCGATCAGGTACACCCACACCGGCGGGTCGGCGGCAATGTCGGTTGGGCGCTGCTGCAAATAGTGATAGTACCAGCGGCCACGAAACGCAGAGCATGCCGACGCGGCCGTTCGACCATTCCTGGCCTGCGGCCCACTCACCCGTGTCGTAGCCATCCCCCGCGGGAGCGCCGGGCATCGGCCCGCGAAAGTCTCCCTCCGATTCGCGGCTGCCGCGCAGGTTCACGCCGAGGACGGCGTAGCCGCGCGCCGCGTAGTACTCCCCGGCCGGCCCGGTGCGTGACTGCAGGAGCTGCGGTCCGCGCTCGACGAGCACCGGGTAACGACCCGGCGTGGCGGAAAGCCACAGCGTCGCTTCGAGGCGCGTGCCATCGCGCATGGGTACCCGCAGCCCCGTCTCCACGCTGACCTGGTGCTCAGGAGGCCGGGCGACTGTCCGCGCCCCGAGCGAACTGACCACCAATCGTTCCCACACTTCAGTCATGAGAAACCTCCTAAACTCTTTCGACACACGACGACCCTCACGCCGCATGGTGGATGGCACGACGCCATCGGCACTTGGTCACGCCTTGCGGCACCAGGCGGAGAGGCCTGGTGCCGCGACCACGCCGTTCAGCGCTGGCGGTCTCCGACAATCCATTCTAGGCCCGGCCGATCACCGTGACCACACGGAATGCACGGTTGCATGCACGGTTTGGCGATTCCGTGTGTCGCGCCGTGTGTCCGCTGCCGAAGGCACAACGGTAAGGCGAGACGGCTCTACTGGCGGTCGGCGGGGGGCCATTCCTGGGCGCCGTGGAGCAGGCGTAAGATGCGCAGGCTCGTTTCTCTGGTGCGATAGACCACGACGTAGGGCGTGCCGGCGATAACCAACTCTCGCGTTCCTTCCAGCCGCCCCGGCCGGCCGCGTTGGGGAAAGTCGGCCAGGTGCTCCACCGCCTCGCGGATGGCCGCCTGCGCCTTCCGGGCGGCTGCGGGGCTACGTTCAGCCAGATAGACCAGGTGGGACCGGAGGTCACGGCGCGCCGGAGCGGTCCAGACGATCTCCACTACCGCTCGCTGGTCCGGTGGTCGCCCAGCAGCGACTCGGCCTCCGCCATCACCACATCATGCGCAACGACATCGCCAGCATCGTCAGCGCGGATGCCTTCTTGCACCGCCTCGATGAACTGCTGCTCCGATTGGATATAGCCGCGGACAGCCTCCTCAATGACCCACGAACGGTTCCGTCGGAGCGCCTGGGCGAGCGTCGTGATCTGCTGGCTCAGTTCTTCGGAAACACGGGCCGAAATGGTGACTTCTTTCACCAGGGCAACCTCCTCAACAGCAGTCAGGTTAGCATAGAACGTAATACAATGCAAACACTATAAGGACGCACCGCCCGCGCCGCCAGGCGCATTGGCGGCACCGCCAGGGGCAGGAGCGCAGGCCGATCCGCAGCAGCCTTCCTTGACAGTACCAACCAGGCCCCGCATACTCCACGGCGAGGGGCGGTCGCGCCGCCGCATCAGCCGCCGCACTCGAAACATGGTGTCGGGGAAGGAGCAGGAGCGTTGCCCAACGAGAGGCCCAACATTCTCCTCATCATGTCCGATGAGCACAATCCGGCCTACGCCGAGCCGTACGGCCACCCGTTCGTTCGCACCCCCAATCTCCAGCGGCTCGCCCGTGAGGGCGTCGTTTTCGATAGCTTCTCCTGCAACTCACCCCTCTGCGTGCCCTCGCGGATGTCCTTCATGACCGGTCGCTACGCGAGCCAGGTCGGCTCCTTCGACCTGGGCTGCACCCTCTCCAGTGATCACCCCACCTGGGCACACCTCCTCGCGAGCGCCGGGTACGACACGGCGCTCTGCGGCAAGATGCACTTCAATGGAACGGATCAACTGCACAGCTTCCGGCGACGTCCCATCGAGGATGTGACCGGCGCCGGCACCCCGGACGTCTTCCCCAACTGGTCGGACGCCAAGGGCGTGTGGCCATTCCGCGAGCTCATCCTGCAGGGGGGACACGTAGACGACGGCACCGCGTATAAGAAGGGCAGTGTCGCCTACGATCGGCGTGTCCACGAACACGCCGTCCAGTACCTCGAGCAGTACGCAGTCTCCTCGCGTGAGCATCCCTTTTGCCTCGTTGCCGGCTACTACGCCCCGCACTGGCCTTACGCCTGCGAACAGCGCTACTGGAATCTGTACTGGCCCGACTATGCCGATCTGCCTCGGCACCCCATGCCGCCAGAGCACCCCGTCTACCGCCGTCTCCAGGAGATGGCCGGCTTAGACGAAACGATCGACGACATGCAGATCCGCCGCTGCCGCGCGGCCTACTACGGGCTGGTCACCTCTCTCGACGACCATATCGGGGGTCTGCTGGACACCATGGACCGCCTCGGACTCGCGGAGGACACCGTGGTGATCTATACGTCCGACCACGGTGAGATGCTCGGCGAACGCGGCCTGTGGGGCAAGGAGGTCTTGCTGGAGGGCGCCAATCGCGTGCCATTCATCGCCCGCTGGCCTGGTCACTTCCCGAGCGCCCGGCGGGTTTCCGCTGTCGCCTCCCTCGTCGACCTCACGGCCACGCTCCTCGATCTTTCTGGAACCGAGCCCCCGCCGTGGGTGGAGGGTGCGAGCATCCTCCCACTCCTCTGCGGCGACGACGTGCCGTGGAAGGGTCAAGCCTTCAGCGAGTACCTCGCCCACGGCGTCATTCATCCCCAGTGCTCGCTCCGCCGCGGTCGATACAAGCTCAACCTCTTCGCAGGAGAAGGGTGCGAGTTGTACGACCTCCACGACGATCCTGACGAGTTGCACGACCTCGCTCTCGTTTCGGAGTACCGGCCCGTGGTGGCCGACCTGACCGCAGCCATCCCTCCCTGGTGGAACGCCACCTCCCTGGAATCGTTGATCCTCGAAAGCCAGGCGCTGCGGCGATGCACCCGGGCCGGGTCCCATGCTCTGGCAAAGTCGCTCTAGCCGTCGCGCCGCAACGCCTAAACGGAAGCCACGATGAAACCCGCAGCCCGCACGCGGCCAGGCATGTAGATCCCATCGCGCCTTCAGTGTAGGCGTTGGTCATGGCTGTCCCGACTGTGGCCTGTCTGCGGGCGGATGCCAGCCGACAGCCGTCCAGGCTTTGCGCGCACTGACCAAAGAGGCGCGATTGAGGTCGAGCGCGACCAGCGTTGCCCGTCCGATGGACGTGCGAGCGACGATGCTGTCCTGTTCAGTGCTGCTTCAGCAGTAGCGCCGCATGCGCCCGAATCAGCATTGTTCGCTCGTACTGCCGAACCAGGCCCTCCAACTCTTGCGGTTCGCCAGCGTCCAGGCCGTCCCGCTGTCGCTTGAAGTGGAGGGACTCCAGTCGTCGGGCAGCCCTGCGACTGAGACGACTCTGCGCAGCACGGACGAGTGCTGCGTCATTGAGGAAGGTGAGCTGGTCCACTGCCGCAGCAAGATCGTCCGGCAGTGCGGATGGATCAGGTACCGCACTGGCGACGACCTCGAGCAGTTCCTCCTCGACCGAGCGATGGGTCCGGTCCGCCTCCTGTTTGACACGCTGGTAGAGATCATCAGGAACGTGGAGCGTTATCGCCTGTCCGGCCATGAGACCCTGCCTCTCCTCTACCGCCCGAGGATACGCTCGCTCGGTCGCGCTCGTGCGGCGTCACGAGCAGTATAGGGAGCGTACCGCTGCCGCCACAAGGTAGGCAGTCTCCGACAACGAGCTCGCCCGCCGCATCGGCTCTCCCGCACATGCACTTGATCTTCTGCGGACTCAACATCAGACCGCTGCATCCATACGGAGGACGGGTTTCACCACGTCCCCGCGTTCGGAGGCCGCGGCCGCCTCGTTGATCCGGATGAACGGGTAGAAGGCGATGAGTCGGTCGAACGGGAAACGTCCCTGGAGGTAGAGGTCGATCAAGGTCGGGATAAAGAGCTCCGGGATGCTATCCCCTTCGAGAATGCCTCGAATCGTCCGCCCCACGAGGACGGAACGGTACGACAGGGTCAACTCGGGCCCGGGTGGGTCAGCGCCGATCACTCCGCACGTGCCCGTCATCTGGAGCGCGTCGACGGCCAGGCGAATGACCTCGGGGCGGCTGGTGGTGTCCAGGGCAAAGTCGGCGCCGCCGGCGGTTAGCGAGCGGATAGCGTCGCCGACGTCGCCGTCGCTCGCGGCGATCTGGTGGGTCGCACCGAACTCGCGCGCCAGCGCCAGGCGGCCCGGGCGCAGGTCGACCGCGATGATCGTCGTACAGCCAGCCACGACGGCCGCTATGATGGCGCTCAGCCCCACTGATCCCGTCCCAAAAACGACAAGGGAACTTCCCGCACGCGGGCGCAGGGCGTTGAGCACCGCGCCCGCGCCGGTTTGGATCCCGCAGCCGAGCGATCCCAGCAGTTCGAGCGGAACGTCCCGACGGACCTTCACCGTATTGCGTTCCGCAGCCAGGGCAGACGTGGCGAAGGAGGACTGGCCGAAGAATCGGCCGTACACGGTTTGGTCATCTTGCCTCAGGCTGATAGGCTCTTACTGGCGGAGCGCCCGCCGCTGAACCGGCGGGCGCCTACGCGATCGAGCGGCGCACGTCTTGGACGCACCGTCTTCGCCAAGACCCTCATCCTCTTGCCACCGTCATGCCGTGCGCGTCCAGGCGCTGATGTCCGTGGAGAACATCACGACGCCGTCCTGGGCCGTCACCTCGTCGCGGAAGCGCTGTTCAAAGGTGTCAATGCCGACCTCCTCCTCGGTGGCGACGCCGAACCGCACGAACATCGGCAGGAGGCTACGCATGTTCTCGGCGACATAGCCGTAGCCTTCCCAGTCCGGCCCGCCGCCGATCAGGCCATCCAGGTGCAGCCGGGGCTCGGGCAGCCCGGCCGCGAGGAAGGCGCCGCGCAGCTTGAACCCCATCGCCAGCTCCATCCCGGCGCGGCGAGCAAGCTCCATCCCGGCGCGGCGAGCGCGATCCACGTGCTGCGAGGGCGGCACGGCCTGTTGCCGCAGCGTCCAGTCGCGCTCCTCGAAGGCGACGATCCCACCCGGGCGCACGTGGCTTGCCGCGACGCGCAGCGTCTCCGCCGGGTTGCCCAAGTACATCAGGATGTAGCGGCCCACCACCGCGTCGAAGTCGTTCGGGAGCGCCATCTCGCGGATGTCCCCGGCCAGGAACGAGACGTTGTCCAAGCCGGCGGCCGCCGCCTTCGCCCGCGCCGTCTCCAGAATCGCCGGGTTGACGTCCACGCTGGTCACGCTGCCCCGCTCGCCGACCACCTCCGCCGCCAGGCGCGCCACCGCGCCCGTGCCCGACCCCACGTCGAGCACCTTCATCCCCGGCCCGATGCCCGCCCGCGCGAACAACTGGCGGGTCCAGCCGTTGCACAGGCCGTCCTGCAACTCCAGGCGGCGCGACTCGTGGTCGCTGCGCCCCATCACATAGACCGTGTCGTCCCGACGCTGCTGGGTTACCATCGGGTCTGCTCCTTTCTCCATCGCCACCCGGTCCCTCGCAGCGCCTGCATGTACGCGCCGCTTGCTGCCTATTGTAGGCCGCCACGTCCCGCCTGAACACACGGTTTGCACGGTGTCATGCACGGTTTTCGAAATCCGTGCATGGCGTGCTGTCCGTTCCGAGCGCCGTGGCGGCCGAGCTGAAGTGTGCCGGTCGGGCCAATGCCGCCCTGGAGTGGCGAATCAGGGTTGATCTGGGCCGAGGACCGTCAGGCCGTACTGGGAGAAATGGTGGTCGAACGTGAAAGCGGCGCCGATCGCCGCGCGTTCCATCACGACAAAGCTCGCGGCATCGGTCAGCGAGAAGTCTTTGTCGTCGTAGCGGTAGATGAGCTCGCGCGCTCGCTCAACGTCGCCGGGCGTCACCCAGAGCACCGTGGTGAAACTCTGCGCCATGTCGCGCAAGAAGGCAGTCGCCATCGCATGAGACAGCCGGGTGAGGAGCAAGGCGTGGGTTTCCGCGAGGACCAGATCGGTCGTAAACAGCCGCGCCCGCTGGCGAATCAGCCGTTCCTGGATTGCCCGAGCCTCGGCATGCCGCTGGTCGCGCCGGTCGAGCAACGCGAAGTACGCTGAGCTATCCGTGAAGACCCGCCGGATCGCCTCCCGCCGACTCATTCGTGGCGATCGGCGTACGCTGCCGCGAGACAGGCGTGCTTATTGGCTGAGACATCGCCCGGACCCGCCGACGCGCCGACGCCCACGAGCCGCCAGAGCGGATCATCAGCGCCCGTCGGCCGCCCTCTGGGGCCGCGCGACCTTGCCGAGCGCTTGACCGGACGGACAATTGCCACGTCCTCGTGGTCGCGCCGCAGCACGCACGGCGCATTGTCGGCCCGCATTTCCTCGACGAGGCGAAGCAGGTCGGGGCTGTCGCCGATGTCGACGGGTTTCGCTGCTCTCGCCATCCGGCTCGCCTCCCTCGAACGTCACCACAGTATAGCCGCACTCACTCGGTTATCGGGAGGCACACGGACTGCCGGACTGCCTGTCGCTACGGTCGCCTGCGCATGAACTGCCCATGCGGCCCGCTTCACCTTCGCCTTAGGCGCTCCCATCCGGTACCTGCGCGACGAGTTCCATGACGCCCCCGGTAACGAGCAAGTCGTACCGCTGCTTCTCCGCTTCGTCAAGTTCCTGGTTAAGCGCGTCGACGTCCGCCGCCTTCGCCGTCCCCGTCTCGATGATCGCGGCGCGGTAGCTCATCGTCGTGGCGCGAAAAAAAACCGAGGGCCGCTGCGGGGTTCGCGGCGCCATTGGCGAAAAAGCCGTGCTGATCCACCTCGCGCAACCCGGCGGCATCGCTGCGCTGGCTGGCATGCCCCCCGTTCGCCCGCCAGTCTATTCGCTGTTAAGCTATGAGGTCCAGCGACGGGCTGCTGAAGGCGCACCGGCCGGTGAGGGAGAACGATGGCTGCGAACCTGTGGAACGACGCTGAAGCCGCAGGCCTGCGTGGCCTGCCGGCGCTGGTCTACCGCTCCAACCTGCTGGGGCAGGACCGCACCCTGGTCAACATCTACGGCGGCAACACGTCGGTGAAGGCGACCGAGCAAGATCACGTGGGGCGCAGCGTCGAGGTGCTCTGGGTGAAGGGCAGCGGCTCCGACCTGGCGACGATCACCGCCGCCGGCTTCGCCGGGCTCAAGCTGGAGGAAGTGCTGCCCCTCTTCCAGCGGGAGGCAATGAGCGACGAGGAGATGGTGGCGTACCTGGATCGCACCAGCTTCGAGCCTGGCCGTCCCCGCCAGTCGATCGAGACCTTGCTGCACGCCTTTGTCCCGGCGCAGCACGTCGATCACACCCACCCCGACACCATTATCGCCCTCGCCTGCGCGCCCGACGGTGAGCGCATCATGCGCGACATCTATGGGCCGCGTGCCGCCTGGGTGCCTTACAGCCGCCCCGGCTTCACGTTGGCGCTGCAGATCGGCGCCGCAGTCCGCAATAACCCGGCGCTGGAGTGCGTGGTAATGGGCAAGCACGGCCTCGTCACCTGGGGCGCGACATCGCAGCAATGTTATGAAAATACGCTGCGCATCATCGGTGAAGCCGAGGCCTACATCGCTGCCCGCGTCGGCGCAGATCCCTTTGGCGCGCAGCGCGTCGCGCCCCTGGCGCCGGAGGAACGGGCGGCGCTCTGCGCGCGTCTCTTGCCCGTGATCCGCGGCGCCGTCAGTACGGAACGGCGCGCTATCCTCTGCTTCGACGATGCGCCGGACGTGCTGGAGTTCGTCGGCAGCGCGGAAGGGAAGGCGCTGTCGCAGGCCGGCGCCGCCTGCCCGGATCATCTCGTCCATACCAAGCGCCTGCCGCTTTGGCTGGACTGGCAGCCGAGCGACGGCGCGGACGCCCTGCTGGAGCAGGCGCGCAGCGGTATCGCCGCCTACGCCGAGGCCTACCAGGCCTACTTCGCGGCCCATCGTGGCCCGACCGACCGGTCTTTCCCCGTAGCGCCGCGTGTCATCCTCATTCCTAGCCTGGGCATGGTGACGACCGGACCCGAGGCGCAGGGGGCCGATGTGACGCGCCAGCTCTACCATCGCGCTATCGCCGTGATGCAGGGAGCGCGCGCCCTCGGCGGCTTTACGTCGCTGTCGCCCGCCGAGTCGTTTGCCATCGAGTACTGGCCCCTGGAGCTCTACAAGCTGTCGCTCAAGCCCGCGCCGCGGGCGTTACACGGGCGGGTCGCCCTCGTCACCGGCGCCGCCTCCGGCATCGGCCGCGCCATCGCCCGTCGGCTGGCCGCCGACGGCGCCCACGTGGTGATCGCCGACCTCAACCTCAGCGGCGCAGAGGCCGTGGCCGACGAACTGCTGCAGCGCTTCGGGCTGGGCAGGGGGCTCGCCCTCGCCTGCGACGTCACCTCCGAAGAGGCCGTCGCCGACGCCTTCCGCCGAACCGTACTGGCCCACGGCGGTGTCGATATTGTCGTCAACAACGCCGGCATTGCCACCAGCGCGCCGATCGAAGAGACGACGTTGGCGCTGTGGAACCGGAACCAGGCGGTCCTCGCCACCGGCTACTTCCTGGTGGCGCGCGAGGCTTTCCGCCTCTGCCGCGCGCAGGGTATCGGCGGCAGTATCATCTTCATCGCCTCCAAGAACGCCATTGCCGCCGGCCGCAACGCCTCGGCCTATAGCGCCGCCAAGGCAGCGGAACTGCATCTAGCGCGCTGCCTGGCGGAAGAGGGCGGCTCTGCCGGCATCCGCGTCAACTCCGTGTTGCCGGATGCCGTCCTTTCCGGGTCGAGCATCTGGGATGGCCGCTGGCGGGCTGAACGTGCCGCCACCTACGGCATCGCCCCGGAAGAACTGGAAGCCTACTACCGCGCTCGCACCACGCTGCGTGTCAACGTCTTCCCAGAGGACATCGCCGAGGCGGTCTGCTTCTTCGCCACCGACAGCGCCAGCAAGACCACCGGCGGCGTGCTGACGGTGGACGGCGGCGTGCCGACGGCATACGTGCGCTAGCAAGCGAACGACAGGAGACGAACATGGGGACCGCCCTCCGAGCAGGCATCATCGGGTCAGGCAACACCGGGCGCCTGCACGCCCAGGGCTACCTACACGCCGGCGCCACGGTGGCCTGTTGCGCCGGCCAGGGGGGCGAGCGGGCCCGCGCCCTGGCGGCGACCTACGGCTGCGACTGGACCGACAACTACCGGCGCTTGCTGGAGCGCAGCGACATCGACGTGGTATCCGTCTGCACACCGACGTGGACGCACCAGGAGATTGCGCTCGCTGTCCTGGCCGCCGGTAAGCACATCCTCTGCGAAAAGCCGATCACGCAAGGACCGGCAGCCTGCGCGCCGTTAGTGCGCATGGTGGCATCAACGGGCCTGACCTTTCAAGCCGGCTATATGAAGTGGCACCACCCGCTCACCCAGCGCCTGGTCGAACTCGTCGCTCAGATACAACCCCTACAAACAGCTCGCGTGCGCACCTATTACCCTGTGCCGCTGGAACGCTGGGAGCGCCTCCAACTAACGCGCGACCGCCAGGGCGGTGGCGCCCTGATGCTCTCCGGTAGCCACATTCTGGCGGTGCAATGCCTGCTCCTCGGCTATCCGCTGCAGGCCATGCCGATGATGAACTGGCAGCCCACGTTGACCGGCATCGACCGCTACACGGCCGCGCTCTTCCGCCAGCCGGACGGCGTCATCGTCAGCTTTGAGGCCGGCTGGCTACCGCTGACCAACGTCGGCATCGATCACACCGGTTGGGAAGAAATAATCGAACTGAACGGCGCAGGCGGCCGCCTGGAAATCCACTACCCCTGGTGGAACCGCACGGAAACGAGCGCCGCCCGCCTGCTCCTCCATTCCAACGCCGACGGTCAAACCCACGAGTTCCACGCCACCCCCGCCAGCCAGTTCGACGCCGAAGTCGCCGCCTTCGTGCGGGCGGTGGAGGGGGGACAGCCGCCGACGCCGTCGGTCATCGACGCCTATCGCATCCACGCGCTAATCGACCAACTCTACGCCGCTGGTACACGCGAGCAGGCGGTGACGTTCGATTACGGTCTGCCGGGGTAGCGCCGGGGATAATGGGGACGCTCGACTTTGTGACTGTCGGCGAACCTTCAAGAGCGTGCGGAGGGCACGTCCGTTCCACGCCGGCCCTTGCCACACGCTCCGGGACGTGGTAATACGGTTGGCAGCGTATCATCACCGTGAGAGGGGGATCACTATGGCCGTGATGCCGCGGGAGCAGCGTGCTCGCGCCGAAGAATTGGACCCCGAGGAAGCGCGGGCGATCTTCGATCAGTTGGCTCATCGGGAGTTGTCCATAAGCGGCGCAGAGTTCATCAGGCGCAGAGTTCATCAGGCGCTGGGACGCCGGCGAATATCACGGCAAGGCCGACCAGCCACGTGTGGCCCGCGTGGCCATGCTCCTACCCTTTGGCCGCTAGGACGATTCACGAGGCGGGAAGTCGCTTCGCCGATGTCCTTTGTCTCGCCGTGTCCTGCATAACGAACGACGTGCCACAGGTCCAACGGCACGGACAGCCGGGAGAACTGCGCGCAGCGACTTTGGCACGCGCCCGCCCCCTCCCATTGAAGGGCGGCGAATTCCAGTTTGCCATGTCCATCCAGTACCGCGTCCACGAAGAGCAGCGGGCAAGCGGCTGGATTGTCGAGCAGGCGTCGTATGCCTATGCCCTGTTCGACCGCGCCGGACGGGAGCTTCTGGTCTACCACTGGCACCCTGAATGGGCAGGCCTCAGACCGGAGGCCCATCTGCATCTGGCCGCGGCACTCCTGGAGGCGGATTACAAACGGACCTTCGCGCAGCAGCACCTACCAACCGGGCGCGTTGGCATGGAGGATGTGCTTGGCATGCTGATTCAGGAGTTGGGAGTGCCGCCGAATCGCAACGATTGGCACGACACGTTGGCATTAACGAAGCTTCAGATGAACGAGATTTGCACCCAAAACGTCGCCGAATCCACGCGCTAATCGACCAACGCTACGCCGCCGGTGAAAGCGAGCATCCGTTGACCGTCGATAACCACCCTGCCCGTTCGGAGCGATAGGCGCAGTATCTGTTGAGGACCTCTTCCTTTTCCTTCGCAGTCGCAAAGTGGCCGACATCGGCGCAGGCCGTCCGTCCTGCCGGTCACTGCCCGCAGTCGTACAATGCAACATGCGCGATCAGGGTCGCGCCGCCGAGGCACAGGGAGAGGGTTACGAACTTGGCAATGACGCTCACGGACAGTATGCGTTCCTATCTCGCGGAGCCGCGCTTCGCCGTCCTGGCGACGATCAACGAAGACGGCATGCCGCACCAGACCGTAGTTTGGTACGACGTGCGCCAGGACGAGATCGTGTTCAATACGGCGCACGGGCGGGTGAAGGACCGGAATATGCGGCGCGACCAGCGCGTCTCCCTCTGCATCGAGGATGGCTACCGCTACCTCACGCTGCAAGGCCGGGTGCGCATCGTGGACGACCCGGAGCAGTCCCAACGGGACATCCGGGCGCTGGCGATCCGCTACGCCGGTCCCGAGGAGGGAGAACGCCAGGCGCGCACCCAGTTCTTCCGCGAGCAGCGTGTTTCCCTGTACCTGCAGATCGAGCACATCATCGCTAATCTCTGAGGGCATAGGGCGGAACGACATCGGGGTCGCCAACGCGGCCGGGTTGGCGCTGAGTACACGCAGGTCCTTCGTGATGAGCAGTTCGTCTTGCTGGTCCTCTGGCGCTGTTCATCCAGCCGTGGTAACGTAGGGAACTCTCAACAGACGGGCTGTTCAGTGCAGTGTCTGCACGGGCAGTACGATTGTGGCGATCACGGCCGCACGCGGCGTGGAGGCAGCGGCATGATCGCGTCACCGATCAGCGAGCACGGGCAATGACGGAGCGAGAAGCAGCGATGGGCGACGATGCGTAAGGACGCCATCCCAGAGCACGTCCAGCAGTGGGCTGATGCCGTTATCCAGGAATTCAACGAACGGGTCATCCGAGACCCGGACCGCTTTTACCGCGCCCGCTATCGAGGAAGGTATCTGTACCTCGACCGCCTGGACTATGGCGGGCCCTACCGTCTTTGTCGCCTGGCCTACACCGGGAGCACCGACAACTGGGAGTTTGCGATCTTCAAGTACAGCGATGAACGGTACGATGCCGATGAATGGTCCTTCCCCGGGGCCGGCCATGTTGACGGCACGCTCGCGGGCGCACTGCAAGCAGGACTGGAAGCGTATCCATAACGGGATGCTCGCCCGGTGTTGCATTCGATCGGAAACCGCTGTTCCGTTGCCTTCATCTCAGTGAAGTTCAACCGCCGGTAGCCACCGACAGGGCTGATGCCAACAAACGTTCGAGCCGGCATTTGAAGCATCATCAAGTCATACGGCCCACCCTCCACCGTTCGCTCGCGCCAGCACCGGGAACAGGTCGCCTTCTAGCGGCGCACCGGGTGCCAGATGCAAGGGATCGAACTTTCGGTACCGCCCGCACGTAGGATAGCTGTACGGCCGCGTCGCGTGATCGCTGATCGTGGCATAAAGGGATGTGGGTATGGACCAGTCCGAACATGCCGCGATCACAGCGCTCCAACAAGGGGACATCGGCGGGCTGGAGGCGCTGGTGCGACGCCACCAGGTGCGGGCCTTGCGTACTGCCTACGCCATCACCGGCGACCGCATGGCCGCCGAGGACGCCGTGGCAGACGCTTTCCTGGCCGCCTATGAGCGCATCGCCCAGTTCGATTCGGGCCGCACCTTTGCCTCCTGGTTCTTTCGCATCGTGGCCAACCGTGCGGTGGACGTGACCCGCAAAGCCAGGCCGGTGACAATGGGCGCCGACGCCGAATCCATCCTGGCCGAACTCGCGCACCCTGCGCCCGGACCGGAGGAAGCAGCGATGCATCGCGAGAGGCACGATCTGGTGGTGCTGGCGATCGGGGGACTGCCGCCAGCACAGCGGGCGGTGCTGGTCCAGCGCTACTACCTGGACTGGGAGGAAGCGGCCATCGCCCGCGCTACCGGTAGCCCGCTGGGCACCGTCAAGTCACGGCTCTACGCCGCCAAGAAGAAGCTGCGGAAGTCTCTCGCTGAGTTCCATGCAAGCGTCTCCACCGGCCGGTCGGAAGAGCGGCGAGCGTTGCGGCACGTGCTCGCCACATACCTGGTAGCAACGGTTCCCAGCGACAGCAGCGTCTGGCCGGCCGTGCGCCGCCGCCTACCCCTCCTCCTGCGCGCCGTTCCCCATCCCCGGGGCATCGCGACCGGCCCGCTCGCTCCAGGCGAGCAAGCGCCGCCCGCCCCGGACTTCTCGGCCCCACCCCCCGAAGGAACCTACCTGCTCATGGGGCCGCCACGCTCAGGAATGCCCACTACACTCGAGGAAGCGGAGCGTCTCGCCGGCTTCCCCGTCCTCGTCTTTGGGGAGCCGACCTGGCAGCTCGTCGGTGTCGAGTTCTGCCCGCCGGAGCCGCAACGGGCGACCGCCTTCGATCCCCCGTGCTACGCCTGGCAGATGCCGGCGGTGGTGCTGCGCTACCAGGCGTCCGGTGTCACGGCGACCGTCGTGGAACACCGCAATGTGTACCCGGTGCAGGCGCTGCGCTTCGTCCAGCTCGAGGACGCGCCGTTCGGGGAGACGTTGCTGAAGGTCGAGCAGCTCGAGGACGCCGCCTATCTCGTCCGCTGCCGGCGCGACGATGGCCTGGTGCAGGCGGTGCAGTTTGCGACGGTCACCACCCGCGTCTTCGTCGAGTTCGAGCCAGCCACCACCTGGAGCACGGCCGGCGCCTTCGCCTGCGCTCTCCAGCCGACCGAGAGGAGTATGGCCATAGAGCTATCTCGTCGTACCTTCCTGAGTACCGCCAGCGGGTTGGCGGTGGTGACCGTCTCCGGTTGCATCGCGCCCAGGTTGCCGCTACCCGCCGGCAGCGGCGCCGCTGTCCCGCCGACTCGCGTCGGCGGCGTGCGACCCGGCGGCGCCTACACCACCACCATCACGCGGCTCACGGACGTGCTTCCCCCGGCGGTTGCTGCCCTGGCAGCGGCCAAAACACCGGTGGATCCGCATATCATCTGGCTGACCCCGCCCGAAGCCACCCCGGTACCAGAGGGACAACAACCGACTGCCGGCGTCGTGAACACGCTCGCCCAAACGCTCACGTCCGCCAATGTGGCGTTACGTCTGGAGTTGTTGGTGCTGAGCAGCAGCCTGGTCGAGCAGGCATCCGGCGTCTACGCGAGCATCGGACCGGACGCCCAGGTCCGGCAACTGGCCGGTCGCCTGCTCATTCGCCCCTTGGACGAGTTCGTGCGTTCGACCGCACACATCAGGCTCGACGACTACTTTCCCGGCGCGCTGGACGCCGTGCGCGTGGACGGCAAGCTCTACGGCTTGCCGCTCAGCGTCATGCCCACCATGCTGCTCTACGACAAGGAACTGTTGGAATCTGCCGGTGTTGCCATCCCGATCGGCGGCTGGAACTGGCAACAGTTGCTGGATGCCGGCCTCAAGGTGACCAAACCGCCGTTGCAGTATGCACTGGCGCCAGCCTCGCTCAACGTGGGCATGTTCGTCGAGCAGAACGGCGGGGCCATCCTCAGCGCGGACGGGACTCGGTGCCTGTTGGACCAGCCGGCGGCCGTGGAGGCGGCCGGATTCTACGCTGGGCTGTTCCAGCCGCGGACCATCGTCGCCCCGCCAGGGACCGTCAACTTGTCGTTCGATCACGGCATGCTCTCCGTCGGCGGCGCGCGGATCGCCTTGCTGCCGAACTGGCTCAGCGCCAGCATCCCCGTGGAACAAGGGACGCCGCGGCGCCTTTACCTGGCCGAGCCGTTTCACGGCAAGGTGCCATACTCCAGCCTGGGGCTGCAAGATGCCGTGGTCATGACGACCGCAACGACTGATCCCGCCAGCAGCTTCCTGGTGATGGCGGCGCTAGCGAGCCAACTGCAACAGCAACTCTTCGTCCCGGCGACACTGTCCACAGCCAAAGTGGTCGACCCTGGGCAGCAGGGACTGTCGCTCGATGGCGAGGAGAAGACGGCGATCCTGCGGACGGCCCGCTACGCCGCCTACGCTGTCTCGCCCGGCCCGGACGTCATCGCCCTGCTCCGGTCGCTGGATGCGGCGCTGCAAGGCGGGCAGGACCCGTTTGTTGCTTGCCAAGCGGCGACGACAGCGATCAATGCGGTGCTGTCCGGGCACGGGTGAGCGTCCGCCGCCGCAGTTCCGGTGGCGACAGCGACGGAGCAATCCCCCATCCTAGAGGGATGGTCGACCGGTCAGAAGGGGGTGGCGGATGGTGGATCCATCTACGACGCGGTATGGACCCTGGCGGACTCGTCCGCCGCAGACTCGCCAGACGCTCTGGGTGTGGACGGGCCTGAGCCTCGCGTGCCTAACGGTCGCGTCGGTTATGGTCGGACGGACCTGGTTCGGGGTCGGCGTGACAGGCGAACCGGCGGTAGCGCGCTGGTGGATCGTGA
Organism: Chloroflexota bacterium; assembly: GCA_036734945.1. Classification (GTDB taxonomy): domain Bacteria; phylum Chloroflexota; class UBA4733; order UBA4733; family UBA4733; genus UBA4733. The sequence continues at coordinate 43,129 of DAIMXP010000026.1, read as the reverse complement.
CCCGGGCATGGTTACCGCTCATCCTCGCGCTGTGGCCGTTGGGCACGCGAGCCTTGTGGGCCTCCGGGCGCGATCACCTGGGCCGGCTCTATGCGGCGGTCGTGGGGCCGATCGGACTGGGCCTGTCGGTGGTCGTCCTTGGTTACTTGATCCCCGCACCGGCCGCGTTGATGGCCATGGTGCTATTCCTACTCAATGACGGCGTCTACTTCCTCGCCTGGCTGCTCTTCTGGCCCGGCTTTGATCGACAGTTCCCCACCTGGCTCAGATAACCTGGGGGACGGCGGCGGAGACGCCCGGGCCGATGCGCGATGCGGGTCTGCGTCCACGCCCAGCCGGTATGTGCCAAAGAGGAATGATGCCCGTTAGCACCAGCTCTCAGCCACCAATGGGAAGCCACGCGTAACTTCAGGGAGGCGTTTGGCCGCGGCAGTGACGTTCGCTCCCGTTCCGCACCGGCCCTTGCTACGCGCGCTGGGACGTGGTAAGAAGGGTGGTATCGTCTCATCAACGCGAGAGGGGACCGCCATGGCCGTACTGCCACGTGAGCAACGTGCCTGCGCCGAAGAGTTGGATCCCGAGGAAGCGCGGGCCATCTTCGATCAATTGGCTCATCGGGAGCTGTCCATCAGCGGCGCGGAGTTCATTAGGCGCTGGGACGCCGGCGAATACCGGGGCAAGGCCGACCAGCCACATGTGGCCCGCGTGGCAATGCTGCTGCCCTTTGGCCGCTAGAACGATTCACGAGGCGGGCAGCCGCTTCGCCGACACCCCTCTGTACCGCCGAACCGTCAACCTAACCAGGCTGTCCAGCACGAATCCGTCCCCGAATCGCAGGGAAGGTTTCTCCCGTCAGGGGGAAACCTGGCGAGTTGTGCGAGCCGGAAGGGGTTCCTCCAGGCATCGTCCCGGCCGGCCAAGTTAAGCATAGACCGGTGCCGCATCAAGCATTAGCGCCATGCGCGCGGGACGGGACGTTCGTCGCTCGCTCGCCGCGCCGTGTCCATATGCCCCGAGTCGCCAATTCCCAGACTACGCGGACTGGGGCGATACCGGCGTGCCTGTTCCTCGGCTGCCTCGCGCAGTAGCGCAGCTATGGACGTTCCCCGTTCAGCGGCGATCTGGCGCAGCCGTTGTACCAGGACCTCAGGCAACCTGATTGTGGTGCGTTGCATGCCATAATGGTAGCAGCGAGAGCGTCGCGAGGTTCTAAACCGCAAGTTGGTTTGGCTCTTGACAGGGTACCCGCGAAATGCTCCCATAGGAGCGATATCTGGCATTGGTCCGCGCCTTTCCGTTGCTCTCCATTGGCGATGATGCTCTCCATTGGCGATGATGCCCACCTTGCTGAGGCACTGGGGGTGATTGACCGCCTCATCGACCAACCTGAGCGTTCGCCGGCCGAGGAGGCGTACTTAGGGGCGCTGACCGATTTGGTGGAGACCTACGAGGACGCGCATGTGACGGCCCCGCCAACTAGCGGGGTAGAAGCGCTACGGTACCTTATGGCCGAGCATGGGCTGGCGCAGACCGATCTCGTGCCATTGTTCGGCTCACCTTCCATCCTCACCGAGGTGCTGACGGGCAAGCGACGCCTCGCGCTCACACACATCACCAAGCTAGCGACGCGTTTCGGCGTACCCGCTACTGTCTTTATGGAGCGGCCTGGCGTGTAGCGGAATCCGATTGCTGGAGGCACAGCCGGGAACGGCGGTTGCTGAAGCCATTTCGCTCTGCCCTCAGGCACCTAAAGTAGTGGTAAGGTACCCGTCGCGTAAGTCGCAGCCGAAGCTTCACTCGACCCTACGACACATCCTAACCATTCACCCGCGCCAGCACCGGGAACAGATCACCTTCCAGCGGCGCTCCTGGCATTAACTCCAGGGAATCGGTCGTGACGTGCTTCCTGCCGCTGTAGTGGATCGTGTCCGGCAGATAGTTGATGATGAAACCCTCACGCGGCTGGTCGGTGAGGTTGGGGCCGGCGTAGTGCAGCGTCAGCGAGTTGTGGAAGGTGCAACTGCCCGCCGTCACGGGGACGGTCGCCGCCTGCAACTGGTCGCGCTTGTCATCGGGCACCAGCAGGCGCACGCCATCCAGCGATTCCATGGACTCGCGTGGCAGCGAAGCTGTGGCCAGGCGCCCCCAGCGCTGGGAGCCGGGGAGGAAGCTCATGCAGCCCATCTCGACGGGCACATCGACCAACGCCAGCCAGCAGGTGAGGGGTCCCGCCTCCAGCATCGGCCAGACGGTGAGGTCCTGGTGCCAGGAGGAGGGACGGTCGCCCGGCATCTTGATGATCTCCTGGTCGTGCCAGATGCGTACCTGCGAGCTGCGCGTGAGCTGGCGGGCGATACCTGCCAGCGTCGGGTTGAAGACGAAGCTGCGAATGGCGTCGCCCATCGTCCACACATTGACGTGTTGCGTGTACTGCGCCCCCTTGTTGAAGAAGTAGCCCTCGCCGGGCCGCTCGGTGACCTCCGCCAACGCCGCCCGAAAGGCCGCCACCTCCTCCAGGGTCAGCACGTTTTCGAACTTCACATAGCCGTTCGTTTGATAGAAGGCAATCTGCTCCTCAGTCGCTGTCACTGGTTGGGCTGTCATTGCTCGCATTCCTCTCGCCAATCGCCACGGTCGCCCCAGAGAGTATAGTCACTTCAGCACAGCGGGGAGGAGACGCACAGGAACATGGCAGCGAGCAAGAACTTTCTGGCGGTGGATCTGGGGGCTTCCAGCGGAAGGGTCCTGCTGGGTCGCTGGGACGGCAACCGCTTCGGCTTGCAGGAACTGCACCGCTTTGCCAACGGCGGCGTTGTCGTCCTCGGCCACCTCCATTGGGATGTACTGCGCCTCTGGCAGGAACTGCTGGCCGGCCTTGCTCGCTACGCCGCCGCCTACGACGCGCCGCTGGCCGGCATCGGTATCGATAGCTGGGCTGTCGACTATGGCCTGCTGGATGGAAAAGGCCGCTTGCTCGGCAATCCCTACCATTACCGCGACCAGCGTACCGACGGCGTGGCGGCGCAGGTGTTTGCGCGGCTGCCCTGGACCGAGGTCTTTGCGCGCACCGGCATCCAACAGTTGCCTTTCAACACGCTCTACCAGTTAGCCAGCATGCAGGGTAGCGGTGATCCGCAACTCGCTGCGGCCGAGACGCTCCTGCTGATGCCCGACCTGCTCGGTTACTGGCTCACCGGCCGCAAGGTAGCGGAATACACAAACGCGACCACCACGCAGATGCTCGACTGCCGGACCCGGACATGGGCGACCGACATGCTTGCTCAGCTTGGGCTACCCGCCGGCCTCCTGCCACCCCTCGTCGAGGCCGGGTCGCAGCTCGGCGCCCTGCTGCCGGAGGTCGCCGCCGCCGCCGGGCTGAGCAGCGGTACCCCGATATTCGCTCCCGGCACCCACGACACGGCCAGCGCCGTTGCCGCCATACCGGGTCTGGACGACCGCAGCGCCTACATCAGCAGCGGTACCTGGAGCCTGGTCGGTCTGGAGGTACGCGCACCCATCGTCAACGATGCAGCACGGGCGAGCAACGTCACCAACGAAGGAGGCGTCTACGGCACGATCCGGCTGCTGAAGAACGTCACCGGCCTCTGGCTGGTGCAGGAGTGCCAACGCCGCTGGCAGCAAGACGGTCAGCAGTACCCCTGGGAAGAGCTACTGGCCCTGGCCGGGATGGCTCCGTCCTTGCGCAGCCTGATCGATCCCGATGCGCCAGCGTTTCTGCACCCGACCGACATGCCGGCTGCCATCCGCGCCTCTTGCCGGCAACACGGCGAACATGTCCCAGACGATGTTGGTATGATCGTCCGTTGCTGCCTGGAGAGCATCGCCTTGAAATATCGAATGGTGCTGGAAGTATTGGAACGACTGGCCGGCCGCCAGGTCGAGACAATCCGCATTGTCGGCGGAGGAAGCCAGAATCAACTGCTCTGCCAGTTCACCGCCGACGCCTGCGGCCGGCCTGTTGTCGCAGGCCCGGTAGAAGCCACCGCCCTCGGCAACATCCTGGTCCAGGCCATCACCGCCGGCCACCTGCCGGACCTCGCCGCCGGTCGCGGGGCGATCGCCGCGTCGGTCGAAGTACAACGCTACGAGCCGAATCTGGATGGGGCGGTGCGGTGGGATGACGCCTTTGCGCGCATCACTGAACGAATCAGCATAGGAAGCGAATGACTCTTTCAGACTGCACGATCGGTTCCCCCGCGCACGGGGGAACCTGGCGAGCGGTGCGAGCCGGAGGGGGCCTGCCACCATACTCGATGTGCGCCGGACAGTAGCAACGAACACACCTCTCAGATGGCAGCGATGCCCATTTGACATCCAACCCGACCGCTCCGTACCATCCTAACCATCTGGACGTTATAGTTTGCCCGCCCGCCGACGCTGGCGCGGCCTGGAGGATGTTGTGGCATATACCCTCGCGCTCTGTAGTTGGAGTCTGCACCGTCATCTCCCCATGCGGGGGAAGGCGCCGGCCGAGACGCCGATCTCCCTGCTCGACTTCATCCGTATCACGCGCGAGCGCTACGGCATCGGCCAGGTGGAACTCTGTCAGACGCACTTCGACTCCTTCAAGCACAAGTACCTGGATAGCATCAAGGCCACGCTGAGCCGCTACAACGTACGCGCCATCACCATGCCGATCGACGTCGGCAACATCTCCCAGGTTGACCCGATCAAGCGCGAAGCGGATATCCGGTTGATCATGCAATGGATCGACGCCGCCGCCTACATCGGCATTCCGGCGGTGCGCGTCAACAGCGGACGGCAGCCGGAGGGGCAGTTTGACCTCCAGACCACCATCAACAGCTACCGCACGCTGGTCTCCTATGGCAAGATGATCAATTGCAAGATACTCATGGAGAATCACGGCAGCATCTCCGCCGACCCGGCGAACATCGCCAAAATCGTGCAGGGGGTCAACAGCAACTGGTTCCGTTTGCTCCCCGACTTCGGCAACTTCGATCCGGCCACGCGCTACGAAGGGCTGCAACTGATGCTGCCGATGGCCGCGGTGGTGCATGCCAAGACGCTCGACTTTGACGAACAGGGCAAGCAGACGGCCTACGACTACGACCTCTGCATGCGCCTGGTGGCCCAGAGCGGCTTCAACGGCCCACTCTCGATCGAATACGAGGGTAAAGGCGACGAGTACGAAGGCATCGCCAAATCGCGCGACCTGATCCTCGGCCACATCAGCACGCAGGCAGCCTAGCCTGGCGACCGACGCCCGGCGACCCACGCCTGGCGACTAAAGTCGCGGCTACAAGCCGCAAAGTCCGCCTACGCGGACTCGTTCCCAGCCCGCGTAGGCGGGCTTCGCTCGCGGTAGCCGCGACTTCAGTCGCCGGGCAACCTGCACCACTAATCAACGCTAATAATCGTGTAGTTGATCTTGCCGCTGGGTGTCTCGACGGGCACGCTGTCGCCAATGCCACGGTTGAGGAGCGCCTTGCCGACCGGACTCTCGTTGGAAATGCGTCCTTCACGTGGTGACGCCTCGTGGGAGCCAACAATCACATAGTCGGCGCGGCGGCCGTCGGCCATCTCAATCGTCACCCGCGAACCCAGGTTGACGGTGCCGTTGTGACGATTCTCGATGACGACTGCCTCTTTCAGCAGCCGCTCCAGATCGGAGATCTGCCCTTCCACAAAGGCTTGCTGCTGTTTGGCATCCTCGTAGGCGGCACTCTCCGAGATGTCGCCGCCTTCACGCGCCTCGCGGATCATTTCCGCTACCTCAGCGCGGCGGGCTGTTTTCAAGTGTTCAAGTTCCGCCTTCAAGTTCTTGAGGCCCTCCGGCGTCAGGAAGCGGTCGGTCGTGCGGTGTTCTGCCATTACCATCCCTCGACAAAATCAAAACCGACTGGACAACGTCCAGCCGGCAGGCCCCAGGACAAGGGCGCAGACCCGGTGGAGCCAGGCATAGCCCATAGCTCGGTGTGCATCCAATTATACCACTGTTCGGGAAGCCGCAATGACCGGCCAGGTCGGACGCCTCCTGAGAGCAAAGGCGGCGGGGCGGCGCTGCCTACCCCACCGGCTGGTCGTCACCGGCGCGACGGTAGACCTCCTGCTCAAACTCCTCCAGCAACCCTTCGCATTGCTGCAGTTCAGCGGCAACCTGGCTGCGTAAACCGGCATCGAACCAGTCGCGGTCCGTCACCCGCGTGAACCAGCGGCGAATCTTCTCAAGGTCCTCGCGGATCTCCTCCGCCTCTTCATAGGTGAAGTTCTGGCGGAAGCGCTCAAACTCGATCTCTTTGGCAAACTTGGTCTGGCACTCTTCGATGATTTCGGCATATTCCTTGGCTGAGAGTTGACGGAACCCAACCCGCAGGCGCTCCTGTTCCGCCGCCTCAAGTTCAGCGATGCGGAACAGGTTGTAGGTGCCACGCAGCGCCTCGATTCGCACCGTTACAGCCTCCACGCCCTGCACGCAATCCGCAAAGGCGGGGACAATGCAGACGCATTGTTGCAGGTACAGCACACCTAGACGCTTCAGTTCACGCCACACCGAGACGCGATTGTTCGACGGCTCCGATGGCACGCGATAGACGAGGAGCATCCAGTCCTGGCCTGGGACCAACTCGCCACTTGTTGCCGTCATTCAGCGCACACTGCTCGTACGGTGGCCAGCAATCTGCCCGTCCCTACGCCCCGGACGATCGCGCGACTCGCTGCACGGAGGCGGCCAGCAATACGAGGACCACGATCGGCATGAGCCACCAGGCCGTCAAGCCGCCAAGGACCAACAAACCCGTAACGATCAAAGCGATCACCACACCAGCGGCCACCGTCCAATCGTCACCAATAATAAAGTCGTACCAGAAGGCGAAAAACGCCGTGATGAAGCGCACTGGCAACCCCTCTCTCACTCGCTACGAATGGACGGCCACGGCCGGTCGCACCGGCACGCTTTGATTCCTGCGGCGCAAGAGCGCCACCATGCCGAACGAACACAGGAGGTAGACCAAAAGAATGGCGAGGAGAGCGCCATCCTGAAGCGGCCACTCCCAGTCCGAACCGTTGACCTTCGTGGCGATGCCGATGGCGCCCTGGGTGCTCCAGAAGGTGCCGAAGGTAGTCAAGAGGATGCCGACGGCGTATTTCAGCCAGTTCTCGGGCACCTTGCTCAAGGGCTGATGCACCATGACCCCGGCGATGCCGACCAGAATAATCGCCGCTGCCGCCCCGGCAGCGGCCAACTGAATGCCGGGCAAGGTTGGCGCGCCGGCAACAACCTTGCCGGTCCCGTATGCCGCCGTCGTCCCAAAGGTGATAACAATGAAGGCAACCTCCATGCCTTCCAGGAAGACACCTTTGAAGCAGAGCGTGAAGGCGTACCAGTCCATACCAGCTCGAACCTGTGTACCGGCTGCCTGAGCTGCCGTCACCTGCTTCTGGTAGATCGCCTCCTCATCATGTAATGCCTTGTAACCGCTCGCCCGCAGAATTGCCTTGCGCAGCCACTGCAAACCGAAGACCAGGAGCACGCCACCGACGATTACCCGCAAGGCAACAATCGGAATATTGTTGATGGCAGGGCCCAGAATCGCGATGACCACGGCCAGCGCCGCCAACGCGGCCACCACGCCAATGTTGGCCGACCGCCAGCCGCGCGTGACACCCACCGCCAGCACGATGGTGAGCGCCTCCACCATCTCCACCGACGAGGCAAGGAATGACGCCGCCACCAGACTTATTGCGGCACCCATGTGTCCTCATCCTTTCAATATGCGGACGCCTGCCATCGCGCGGAGCCCCGAAATACACACCTGCTGCAATGACACGCTTGTACAACACCTGCACTATACGGTTGCCGCCGGAGCAGTGTCAAGCCGGAACGGGCAGTTCGGGTACTTCCCAATCACTCCTGCGAGATCCCGAACCTCCGGGTGCTACTATCAGCGTGTTGACGGTGACATGGAGACGTTAAATGAAACCTGGCTGCACGATGTATAGCTTCAACCGGCAGGCGCGCGCCGGAGAAATCGGCATCGAGGGCTTCCTCGACTACTGCGGCGAACTTGGCCTAGACGGCGTCGATCTCCTCTCCTACTATTGGACCGACCAGGCCGCTGAGATGGCAAAGGCGCCGGAGTGGCTGCAACGCAACCGGCTGACGCTGGCCGCCTACGCTGTCGGCAACAACTTCGTCCAAGCCGAGGCATCGGCGCGGGCAACACAAATGCAGATGGTGCGTGACGGCATCGATACGGCAGCGAGGCTCGGCGCGCCGGTGCTGCGCGTCTTTGGCGGATCCCGGCCCAGGGCCGGCGCCATGTCTCCGGCTGAAGCCCTGGACCTCGCCATCGACAACCTTGGCGCCAGCGCCGCCTACGCGCAAAGCCAGGGCGTGGTACTCGGCATTGAGAACCACGGCGGCCTGCCGGGGACCGCAGCGGAGGTGCGTCAGGTGCTGGAAGCTGTCAATTCACCAGCATTGCGCCTCATTCTGGATGTCGGTAACTTCGTCGGTGTGGGTGACGACCCCGTCGCTGCCACGCGCTCCCTCGCACCCTATGTGACCCACGTCCACCTCAAGGACCTTGGCCCGACGCCGACGGAGGGGAATAGCCGTCGCGAAAACGTGCCGCTCGGCGACGGCACGATCGACCTTGCCCAGATCTTCCGCATCCTCAAGGAAAGCCACTACGCCGGCTACCTGTCAATCGAATACGAAGGCAAGGCTGACCCGACCGAAGCAGTCCGCCGCAGCGCTGCCCACGTGCGAAAGTTGCTGGGGGAGCTGAGCTGAGAACCCCCGGCGACTGAAGTCGCGGGCTACAGAATGCGAAGTCCGCCTGCGCGGACTGGTCCAGCCGCCGAAGGGCGGCTTTGCTCGTGGGCAGCCCGCGACTTCAGTCGCCGGGTCCCCCTACAACTCCACGGCCTTCCCTGCAGCGGCGGAGCGATAGGCGGCGTCGATCACGCGCGTCACTTCTAGCGCTTCGCGGCCCGGTGTCCAGGGCTGGCGGCCGGCCAGTACGTCGTCCACGAACCGTGTGGAGACCAGGTTGAAGGAACGACCTTCCGGCGCCTCTTCGCCCAGCAAACGTTCCTCCACCGGCTTGCGATCGGGACCGGCGGTGATCTTCACCAGCGGGTTGAGCCGCAGCCCGGCTTCCGTACCCAGCACGAGGAAGGCGTTGGCGCCGGCAATGTTGGAGGCCCAGGCAATCTCCAGGACGGCGGACGCGCCGTTGGCGCAGCGGAATGTGACCATGGCGCTGTCTTCGACGGTTTGCACCACGCCGGCCGGCGCCGGGTCACCGATGCCCTGGTACGTCGTGGCCAGCACGGAGGTGACCCGTGGGTTACCCAACATCCAGAGCAGCAAGTCGATCTGGTAGACGCCAATGTCGATCAGCGCGCCGCCGCCGGCGCGCGCTCGGTCGATAAACCAGGTAGCGTCGGTGAACATGTCGATCCCCGGTCGCCCGCGCACGCGGAAGCTGCTGGAGCGGGCGTGGTACACCGTGCCCAGACTGCCGTCGCTGGCCAACTCGTGCGCCATCCTGGCCCCGGCTGCGTGCCGGTAGCGCGCCGAGCAGACCGCCAGGAAGCGGCCGCTCCGGTCGGCCGCTTCCACCATCTGTTCGGCCTCCGCCGGGATGAGGGAAAACGGCTTCTCACACAGGACATGCTTCCCCGCTTGCAGCGCGGCGATCGTGGGCTGGGTGTGCGCAAACGGCGGCGTCGAGACAATGACGGCGTCGATGTCTTTGCGGGCCAGCAGTTCGTCCAGATTGGATGTCACGTTCGGGATGCCGTATTCCTGTGCAAACGCCTGCGCACGGTCGGCCAGCACGTCGAACACGGCCACCGTCCGGGCCGGTGCGTGTTGGGCCAATGCCCGCATGTGGCTATTGGCAATACGTCCGGTGCCGATGATGCCGATACCAAGTTGGTCCAAGCGATTCCCCTTCACACGTCGGGCGGCTTCCTTGTTGCCGTCCTAACGTCCACCAGGATAGACTGCGAAGGGCGTGTTGTCACGTCCGCAAGCGTGGCGGGGTGTGACGCGACGCTAGCCCGCAGAACCCGGCAGCGTTCGTAATGTTTTTCGTCCCCCCCTTCCTATATCGGAGATGCCCAAATGGGGGATACCATGACCCGGCGTCAATATGGGATGATGCGGCAAGGCAGCGCGTCTCAGTCGAAAGAGCAGGCAATTCGTGCTTAGCGAAGCAACGTTGCGGCAAGACGCAGCGACAGCCCTCCCGAATTTCTTCGCTTTCCTGCGCGAGGCGCCGGAAATCCTGGAGACGTCCACCGGCGTCGCCCTGCTGCTCGACCTTGCCGGCTTGCACACCGTCAACGCCGACGCCGGTCGGTCGACCGGAGACGAATACGTTGGCGCCCTCGCGTCGGTCCTTCGCAGCATGCTCACTGCTGCGCCGGACACCACGCGCTGTTATCGCATCGGTGGCGACGAATTTCTGGTCTTCCTGCCTGGAGCAGGCGGTGCCGACGCTGAACGTTGGACGGCACACGTCAATGTTGGGCTGGCGGAGCACCCGGTCAACCAGAGTCGCCACCGAACCGCGCCACGCGTGCGCGGCGCCGGCGTCCCCTATCCCGGACAGATCGGCTCCGTGGCCGAATTGCTGGCCACCGTCTACCGGGAAGTCGACGTGTCCCATGGCAACGAGGTCAGCAGCATCGTGCCCCGGCTGCTAAACCGTATCGACGAGACGCTCTCGCTGCTGATCGAAGCCCGTATCCAGGCGCACACCGACGTGGTCTCCGGTCTGCCGAACCACCGTGCCGCCGAGTCGGCCCTGACGGCGGCGCTGAAATCACCGGTATCGCGGTCCTTCTCGGTATTGCTGGTTGATGGCGACGACCTCCGTGCCTACAACGAGTTGGGCTACGAGGCCGGCAATCAGATGATCCGCGATCTCGGTCAGTTGCTCGGAGAGCGCCTGCGCGAAGGGGACATCCTGACGCGTTGGCTCTCCGGCGACGAGTATCTCATCATTCTCAAGGGCGCCGGCCGTAACGATGCGCGCATGATCGCCGATCGCTTGCGCCGCCACGTGGCCCGACTCACCGTGGAGTGGTCCATCCCGATTACGGTGTCCATCGGCGTCGCCTCGGCTCCGGAGGATGGACACACCGTCGAACGCCTGATCCAGACCGTCGAGCAGCGAGCAGCCGAGGCCAAACGGGCCGGGAAGGACTGTGTGGCGTGAACTGCAGCAAATGGCGATACGCCTGGCGGTACCCCGGTGTGGCCTGGGTTGCGGAAACGGTAGGCACGGTGCAGAGTCGCTCCGGATGATGTTGGAATAGGCGGTCGCCACGATGGACGCACCGTCGCTTGACCTCAGGGTCCTCGTGATTGAAGACGACCCTGACCTCTGTACGCTGGTCGAACTGGCGCTGTCCGGCCTGGGCGCCGTGACCACGGTACACAGCGTCGCCGCTGCCCGTTTGGCCGCGGCCGAACAAGCGCCGGATATCGTCATCCTGGACGTGTTGCTGCCCGACGGTAACGGCCTTGAATTGGTCAGCGAACTACAACGCGTGCAAGTCGTCCACGTTCCCGTGCTGATCCTGACCGGCCTGGGATCGGGGGACGAGAAGGTGCGGGGCTTCAATGCCGGCGCCGACGATTACCTGCTCAAGCCGTTTGATTTGGACGAGTTGCGCGTCCGCGTGCGGGCACTGCTGCGCATGCGCCAGGTGGAGCAGACGCTTGCCGCTCGCAACCTGTCCCTGGAACAGGCCAACCGCGCGGCGGCCATTCTGTTGGACACAGCCCACGCCCTCACCGCGCTGGGCGACCGGGTGACGGTGCTGCAGGGCGCCCTGAAACTGCTGCCCCGGCTGTTCCGAGCCGACCGAGCTGCCATCTGGCTGACATCGCCCGACCAGGACCCCAGTCGCATCTGGGGTCTGGAGGTAAAGGGAAACAAGGCGCCCCGCCGGATCAGCAGCCGCTTGTATCCGCACTACGCCGTGCTACCGGTCGATGCGCGCGGCCTGCTGGTCGTGGAGGATCTGCGCCAGGCCAGCCTGCCGCTGGAGGCCATCGGCGAAGCCGAATTGCAATCGCTGGTCCTGGCCACGATCATGCGCGGCAGCGAGCGCCTGGGAGCCCTCTTGATCGGCTACGAGACGCCACAGACCTACAGTACCCAAACACTGGACGTCGTGCAGGGGCTGGCCAGCCAGTTGGCCATTGCCATCGAGAACGCCCGCCTCTACGAGCAGTTGCAGGATGCTGCGCTCACCGACAGCTCCACCGGGCTGCGCAACATGCGCTTCTTTCAGACCGCCCTGGAAGCGGAACTCAGTCGGGCGCAACGACGCGGGCGCGACCAGAATGACGTCCAATCGCTCTCCGTACTGATGATGGATTTGAACAAGTTCAAGCAATACAACGACTCCTACGGCCACCCGGTGGGGGATGAGGCATTACGCCGCTTCGGCGAGTTGGTGCGCAGTGGCCTGCGCCAGTACGACACGCTGGCCCGCTACGGCGGTGATGAGTTCATCGTGCTCCTGCCGGCAACGGGAGCCGACGCCGCCCGTCGCCTCGCTGAGCGCCTCCGCCAACGCGTGATGAGCTCGGCCGTCAATCTGGGCGAAGGGATCAACGTTCGCTTCTCTTGCTCGGTTGGCGTGGCGACGTTTCCCATCCACGGCACAACCGCCAACGACCTGGTGCGAATGGCCGACGACGCCCTGTACGCCGCCAAGCGCAGCGATGGTGAAGTGCGGACTGCCCTGGTCGACGCCGAGGGCCACGTTCCGGCTTTGCCGTAGGTGCGGCGCCTGCCGTATACTGTAAAAATAATCGAATAAACGCGCAGGGGGTGCCCACGCGGCTGAGAAGGCGGCTTTCGCATTGAGCAACCGCCTACCCTTTGGACCTGATCCGGGTAATGCCGGCGGAGGGATGCACTTGTTGCCGTCGCAGGGTCGCCCTGCAACAGTCGCGCATGGGCTGGCGCTGACGACCGAATCGTCGGCCACGGCACTTCCCTTTGCCTCTCCCCCTGGCGCTCACGTTCCATCTGACCAGGGGAGACTTGCATGATGTCCGACATTAGACCGCTCACCGTGACGGTGAATCGCGAAACCAGACAGCTTGATCGCCCAATGGCGCTGCCGGAAGTGCTGGCCACGCTGAGTGTTCCGGTGACACGCATTGCCATCGCCCTCAATGGCGAGATCATCCCCCGCGACCGCTGGCCACAGACCATCCTGCGCGATGGCGATAGCGTCGATGTGGTGCGAGCCGTCTCGGGTGGTTCGGGAGCGGCCGACGATCCGTTGCTGATCGCCGGGCAGCAATTCGACTCCCGGCTCTTCCTGGGTACCGGCCGCTTCCCGTCGCCACAGGTGCTGCGTCAGGCGCTGGCGGCGGCGGCGACCGAGTTAGTGACGGTATCCATTCGGGCCCTTGGTCTGGACGGCCAAAACGCCGACGGCGGCCTGCTGGACGAGCTGGAGACCAGCAGTTACCGCCTACTCCCCAACACCGCTGGCGCGACGACGGTGCGCCAGGCCGTCTACATGGCCCATCTGGCCCGCGAGGTGACGGGGACCAACTGGATCAAACTGGAAGTGATCGGCGACGAGCGATCGCTCTGGCCCGACCCGGCGGGAACGGTCGAGGCCTGCCGGCAACTGGTAAGCGATGGCTTTGTGGTGCTGCCCTACACCAGCCTCGATCTGGTCACGGCCCTCCGGCTGGAAGAGACGGGAGCGGCGGCAGTCATGCCGATGGCCGCCATGATCGGCTCCGGCCAGGGCATGCAAGACATCGCCGGCCTGCGCCGCATCCTGGAGCGCTTGACCGTACCCGTGGTGGTGGATGCCGGCATCGGCACGCCTTCGGACGCCACGATCGCCATGGAATGCGGCGCGGCCGCCTGCATGGTGAACACAGCGATCTCCCGCGCCCAGGATCCGGTACGCATGGCAACTGCCATGCGGCTGGCCGTCTGCGCCGGCCGGCTCGCCTACCGCGCCGGCCGCATGCCCCGACTGGACTACGCGGTTCCGTCAAGTCCGTCTGACGGCATCGTGGCCGCGCCGGCCAGGCTTCAGCCCGCCGAGCCTGCTACTGCCGCCGTCGCCGGCCATTGACCGCTGTGCCGCCCCGCGTCGCCACTGCCATTCCCGATGTTCTCGTGGTAGGCGGTGGGGTCATAGGCTGCGCCATTGCCTATGCTGCGGCGTCTGCCGGCTTGCGCGTCACCGTCATCGACGCGGAGCGCATCGGCGCCGGCGCGTCCGGCGCAGCGGCCGGTATGCTCGCCCCGCAGGTGGAGGCACACCAGCCGGACGAGTTTTTTGACTTTGGCCTGGCTGGCCGGGCGGCCCACGCCCGGCTGGCGCCCCAGTTGTTGGAAGAAGCCGGCCTGGACGTGGAGTTCCGACGCACCGGCATCCTGCGGCTGGCGCTGGAGGAGCGTGAAGCCCTCGACCTGCGGGGGCGCGCGCTCTGGCAGCAGAGGCGGGGGCTCGCCGCCGAATGGCTGGACCCGCAGCAGGTTGCCCTTCGAGAACCTGCCTTTGCCGGCGCTGCCGGTCAACGCCTGGTCGGCGCGCTGTGGCTGCCGGAGGAAAGCCAGGTGCGCAGCCCTCGCCTGGTGCAGGCCCTCGCCACCGCCGCCATCCGCCGGGGCGCTGCGTTTCGGGAGGGGTTGCCCGCCAATGCCCTCCGCAGCAATGGCGACCGCATCAGCGGCGTCCAGACCAGCGACGGCGTGCTGCTGGCAGGGACGGTGGTCCTGGCCGCCGGCGCCTGGAGCGGCATCCTGGCAGCAACGGCGGGCGTCCACCTCCCGGTGGAACCGATCAAAGGCCAGATCATCGCGCTGCGTGGCCTCATGCACACTCCCCGCCACATTCTCTGGTCCGGTGAGTGTTATGTCGCGCCGAAGGCGGATGGCCAGGTAATTGTTGGCGCGACAGAAGAAAGGGCGGGCTACGATCGCCGCCCTACCCTTTCCGGTCTCCTGCAGCTCGCCCTGGGCGCCACCAACCTGCTGCCCGAACTGGGCAAGCTGACGGTGGAGACGCAGTGGAGCGGCTTACGTCCGGCGGTCCTCGATCGCCTGCCGGTGATCGGCTGGGCGCCCGACTGCCGCAACCTGTTGCTGGCCACTGCCCACTTCCGTAACGGCGTTCTTCTTGGTCCGTTAACCGGTACGGTAGTGACGGAAATGCTGCTGAACAAGGCACCAAGCTGGGACCTCGCTCCCTATTCGCCGCACAGGCTGGAGGCGCCATGACACTTCGGACGTTACGAGTAGCCCTGACACTGGGGGCAACTGCCATCATGCTCCTTGGAGCAACGCCGACCTTTGCTGCCTCCACGCCGATCACCCCCTGCCCCGTCTATATCTCCCCTTGCCCGCCTCCGCCGTTTGGCCCGCCCCGTTACTTCAGGCAGACCGGGTTCCGCATCGACGAAGACGCCTTCTGGAATTACTTCCAACGGCGCGGCGGCGTCACGACGTTCGGCTACCCGACCAGCCGGACTTTCGAGCTCACGGGCTACCGGACCCAGTTTTTCCAGCGTCAGGTGATGCAACTCTGGCCCGACGGCAGTGTACACCTGTTGAACCTGCTCGATAGCGGCCTGATGCCCTACACGACGTTCAACTTCTCCGCCTTTCCGGCCCCTGATCCGCAGATTATCGCCGCCGCGCCTAACCCGACGGACCCGAACTATGGGGCCGAAGCCATCAGCTTCATACGCTCCTACGCGACGGACACCTGGAACGAGCTGCCCGTCGCCTTTGCCAGGACCTACTTTGGGACCGTCACCCCCGAAGCGGCGTTTCCGGGTCAAGCAGCTTCCAGCCCGCAGGTGCTGGCGCTGCTGCCTCTCGTCCAACTGGAAGTGTGGGGCCTGCCGACCAGCGCGCCGGCCTATGACCCCAACAACCACAACTTTGTGTACTTGCGCTTCCAGCGCGGCGTCATGATGTTCGACGAGAGCTGCGCCTGCACGCAAGGCGTCCTCTTCGGCGACTACCTGAAGGCGATCATCGAAGACAAGGGGGTGCCGACCGACCTGTCCGCCGAGGCGTCGGGCAGCGCCTATTTCGCGCAATACGCCCCCAGCCAGCCCAACTGGCTGGCCCGCCCAGCCCAGTTACCAAACACCGATCTGACGTCCGCTTTCTCCCCCACCCCCCTGCCGCTCGCCTCCGGCGGGTAAAGGCAAAGTGGCGGGCCCCGACTGCGCATTGCGCCGGCATCCGTGATAATATATGATCGCCCGGACCACCGGATGGCTGCGGGAGAGACGACGGAGTGATGCTGTGCGTGTAGTAGATCGTGCCCTGCCGCCGGTGCAACTCTCCACCGGCGGGCACAGCTTTCAGACCAAGCAGCAATTCGCCTATCAGGTGCTGCGTCAGGCGATCATGCGCTGCGAGCTGCCGCCGGGCAAGCGCCTGATAATCGATGAAATCGCCCGCCAGCTCGGCATGAGTCTGATCCCCGTGCGTGAAGCGCTGCAACTGCTGCAGTCGGAGGGACTGATCGACAGTGTGCCGCACGTCGGCGCAGTGGTCGCCCCTATCTCTCGCTCGTCTGTCATTGACACCTTTACCGTGATGGAGGGTATCGAAACCGTCGCCATGCGCACCGCCGCCGAGCGTATGACTGCCGATGACCTGTTGCTGCTCAGCGATCTGGTCGATCAGTTGGATGCCGCAGTGGCAGAGATCGATCATCAACGCTGGGGCGACCTGAATACCGACTTTCATGTCGGCATTGCCCGTACCACCGCTATGCCGCTGCTGTTGGAGGTGACTGGCCGGGCGTTCAGCGCCTGGGACCGGATCCGCCGCTTTTACTTTGACGGGGTGCTCGTTCGGCGTATCGCGCGCTCGCAGCAGCAGCATCACGCCATCGTCGCAGCCCTGGAAGGGCGCGACTTGCCCGCCCTGGAAGCCCTCGCGCGCCTCCACAACCAGGAGGCGCTGGCGGCCTACCTCTCCTATATGCCGGCGGACGGCGCCGCCACTGCCCCCTCAGAAAAGGATCAGCGATGACCAGTCAACGCATCGGCATCATCATGAACGGCGTGACCGGTCGGATGGGCACCCGCCAGCACCTGATCCGCTCAATTCTCGCCATTCGCCAGCAGGGAGGCGTCCAACTGCCCGACGGCAGCACGATTATGCCCGACCCGATCCTGGTCGGGCGCAACGCCGGCCGCCTGGAGGCGCTCGCCAGAGAGCACGGCATCAGCCGCTGGAGCACCGACCTCGCTGCCTGCCTGGCCAATCCCGATGACACGCTCTACTTCGACGCGCAGACCACCAGCCTGCGCGAACAGGGGCTACGGGCCGCCATTGCCGCCGGCAAGCACATCTACTGTGAGAAACCGATCGCCACGAGCCTGGCAACGGCCGTTGATCTCGCCCGCCTGGCCCGAAAAGCCGGCGTCAAGAACGGTGTGGTGCAGGACAAGCTGTTCTTGCCGGGCCTGATCAAGTTACGCCGGTTGGTGGCGAGCGGCTTCTTCGGCCGCATCATCGCCGTGCGCGGCGAGTTCGGCTACTGGGTGCTGGAGGATGCCCAGCCGGTCCAACGGCCCTCCTGGAACTACAAGGCCGACGAAGGCGGCGGCATCATCCTGGACATGTTCGCCCACTGGCGCTACGTGCTGGACGAGATCATCGCCCCCGTGCAGGCGGTCTCCTGCCTGGGCGTTCGACACATTGAGCAACGGCTGGACGAGCAAGGCCAGCCCTACACCTGCACCGCCGAGGACGCCGCCTATGCAACCTTCGCGCTGGCCGGCGGCGCTGTCGCCCAGTTCAACTCGTCCTGGTGCGTGCGCGTCTACCGCGACGAACTACTGACGATCCATGTCGACGGCACCGAGGGCAGCGCCGTGGCCGGCTTGCGCGATTGCCGGACCCAGCACCGCGTCAACACGCCGAAGGCGATCTGGAACCCGGACATCGCCAACCCGCTGCGCTTCCGCGACCAGTGGCTGGAGGTACCGGACATCCTGGAACCCGACAACGCCTTCAAAGTGCAGTGGGAACTCTTCCTGCGCCACGTCGTCAGCGGCACACCGTTCCCCTGGGACCTCATGGAAGGCGCCAAAGGCGTGCAACTGGCTGAGCTCGGCCGCCAATCCTGGCAGGAACGGCGCTGGGTGGACGTGCCGGCACTAGCGTGACGACCGGTCGGAACCGAACGCCGCTCAGCTCCAGCGCTCTTTCACCACCACGTTGCGCAGCGGCTCCCCTGCCACGAAACGCCGGATGTTCTCCACGACCAACGCCAGCCGCCGCTCCTCAGCCGGCACTGCATAGGCGGCGCTGTGGGGCGTAAGGAGCACGTTCTCCAGGTCCCACAGCGGATGGTTCGGCGGCAACGGCTCCGTCTCGTACACGTCGAGGGCTGCTCCGGCCAGGTGGCCACGCTGCAAGGCTTCCGTCAAGGCGTTCAGTTGCACCACGCGGCCGCGCCCAATGTTGATGAAGCGAGCGCCGCGCTTCATTTTGGCAAAGCGCTCGGCGTTGAACAGACCCAGCGTCTCTGGAGTCTCCGGGGCGCAGACGATGACGAAGTCCGACTCGGCCAGCAGGTTGTCCAGACGCTCTGGTCCCCAGACAACGACGCCTTCCACCTCAGAGTGTGGCGCGGGGTCAACCGCCAGCACGGCCATGCCGACCACCTGTGCGCGCCGTGCTACCTCCGAGCCGATGCCGCCGAAGCCGACGATACCGGCGGTCAGCCCTTGCAGTTGAAAGGTCAGCACTTGCGACTCCGGTAGCCAACGCCGCTCCTGCTGGGCCCGCAGGAGACGCGGTAGGTCGCGAGCGAACGCCAGGACGTAGGCAAACACGTGGTCGGCGATGACATCGCTGTAGATGCCGCGCGCGTTGGTGAGCGTGAGCGAGCTTACCACCAGTTCCGGGAACATATAGCGCTCCAGCCCCGCCATCGGGGTCTGGACCCAGCGCAACCGCCGGGCTGCCTGCAACATGGCAGGGGTCAGGTTGCCATAGAGCGCATCGGCCTGAGCGATCAATTGAATGGCCTCGGCTACATCGCTCGCCAGCAACACCTCCACGCCAGGCGCCGCGCCGGCAAGCGCCGCTCGCCAGCGCGGCCCAGGGTCGGGGTAGAGGAGCAGACGCAAGGATCGTTCCCCCTTTATGCCTATGCGAGCCTCAGTTGCCATGGAAGTGAGCCAGCGTGGAAACTGCCCCGCCGCTGCCGTTACGGCGCGAGTTCCCCTTCGGCCTGTTCCGCCGCTGCCGGTGGTGGATCGTACTGGGCAAAAAAGGCCTTGAAGTCACCATCAAACGTCGCCAGGAACCCGGAAAGGTCCAGCACGTCATCCGCATTGATTGCCGGCACGCCCGCGAAGCGCTCTTGTTCCGTGCGGCTCAGTTCGATATCCGACACGATGCCGGCGGCATCCAGCTTGACCATGAGCAGGGTGATCTTCTCGCAACTTGGGCAGCGCGCGCTGATCTGCCAGACGTCGTCTTCACGACGCACGACGCGCATGCCGGAGCGACGGAAGCGCGTGCCGCAGACGCTGCAGGCAACATTGTAATCGGCCACCAGGCCGCGAATGACCATCTCGGTCAGGGACATCGCCATTGGCACCTCATCGCAATAGTATACTCGTCGGTCTCTGCCACTTCGGCAACGTGCATCAGGTAACGCCTACTTCTGCGGCTTGCCCAGGTCATCGAGATCGTCAAGGGACCCGATAAAGTCCACGAATGCGCCGAGCTTCGCCGGGTCGACCGGATCGGGCCTGTGCTCAACCCGCATGCGGCCGCCGCGTGACTCCTCCTTGCGCTCCGGCTGCGGGATATAGCCGGCGCGCGACATCACGCCCTCTTCGGCATAGATCGGTACCTGCAACCGCAACGCCAGCGCGATGGCATCGCTGGGTCGGGCATCGACCTCAATATGGCGCCCCTGCATATCGAGGATCAACCGAGCGTGAAAGGTATCGTCGATGAGGTCTGTCACGACCACCTGGGTCATGCGCGCACCCAGTTGTTGAATGACCGCTTTGAGCAGGTCCGGCGCCAGCGGGCGGGCGATCGGAGCCTTTTGCAGCGCGACGGCAATGCACAGCGCTTCCGATTCACCGATGTGCATCGGCAGATAGCGCTCGCGTTCGCGCTCGCGCAGCATCAGCACGCGCTCCTTCGTGATAAGGCTGCCACGAACACTTTCCACGATGAGTTCGATCATTTGGCCGTCCCTCCAGGCGCTGACCGGAGCAGCCCGGCCGGTGCGGCTTACCGCTATGCCCGCCGGGAAGGCGGAAAGGCAAAGACACCTGCCGCCGTTCCAGTCAGTTGCGGCAACGCTTCAGTATACCGTCCAGAGCGCCCTGATCCCCCCATCCTCCAGCTTGGCAATCGGGGACGTCAGTCAGGCGGTGAGGCGGTCGATCGCGCTGAGTTCGTCCTTGCTGAACTCCAGGTTGTCCAGCGCTTTGACGTTCTCTTCGATCTGCTCCACCTTGGATGCGCCGATCAGGGCACTGGTAATGGCCGGAAGTCGAAGGATCCAGGCAAGCGCCATTTGCGCCAGGCTCTGGCCGCGCGCCTCGGCAATAGCGTTTAAGGCGCGCAGTTTGTCCAGCCGGTCGGGCGTCAGGCGCCGCCGGGCATTCTCTTCGCCCCACAGCAGCGCCGCCCGCGAGTCCGCCGGAATGTCGCCGGAGAGGTATTTGCTGGTCAGCATGCCGCTGGCCAGCGGCACGAAGGCGATCACGCCAGTGCCGGAGCGCTCGGTCTGCGGCAGCAGATCCTTCTCGATGCCGCGGTTCAGCAGGTTGTAGGACGGCTGATGGATGGTGATCGGCGCCCAGTCGTGGCGCTCGCAGATGCGAACTGCGTCGGCGAAATGGGCGCCACTGAAGCTGCTGACGCCGCCGTAGAGCACTTTGCCCTGACGAACCAGTTGATCCAACGCGCCGAGGCTTTCGTCCAGCGGCGTGGTAGTGTCCGGCCGGTGGAGGTAGAAGATATCGAAGTACTCCAGCCCGGTGCGCCTCAGGCTCTGCTCACAACTCGCCACCAGATACTTCTTGGAAAGCCACTCACCATAGGGGCCCGGCCACATGCGGTAGCCGGCCTTGCTGCTGATGATCAGTTCATCGCGCGGCAGGTCACGGCGGATGATCTCGCCGCAGACGATCTCCGAGTTGCCAGCCGGCTTTCCGTAGTTGTTGGCCAAATCAATGTGGGTGATGCCCAGGTCAAAGGCGCGCAGCAGGCACTGGCGGGCCACTTCCGGTCCGCGATAGCCGCCGAACGTCTCCCAGCCGCCCAGCGAAATCGCCGGCAGCAGCATGCCGCTACGCCCGCAGCGGCGGTACTGCATGTGATCGTAGCGGTCCTGGGCGAAATCGCCGACCTTGCCTCCGGCGATCCCGGTGGCCTCCAGGATCAACTCACCCGACTCCGTTGTTGACATGCCTTCTCCTTCCATAGCGACATAGCGCTGACACCCGAATCCGCTGCACCGGCCGAGTCGCTCGTTTGCCCCGCGCGGTCGGTAACACGAAAGTGGCGATGCCTCCGTGAACCATTTGATCCGCAAACGAACGCCTATGCGTTTGCCGTTCCCAGCGGGCGCGACAGGCGGATGCCTTCCATCGCCGACAGGTTGTAGAAGCGGTCACAAGCTTGCCGTAGCTCGTCGGAGGTGGCTTCCACGAACGATGCCACTTCCACGCGCACGCCGTTATCCGCACAGAAATCCAGCAGCGGCAGAAAATCCCCGTCGCCACTGCACAGCACGATGCACTCCACGGCCTTCGCCACGACCAGCCGGACCACATCCATGCAGAGGTCAAGATCCATGTCGGCCTTCTTGGCGCCGCTGGCGAAGGTCCGGTAGTTCTTGGTCGTCAGGCGGTAGCCCTGGGCCTTCACTGGCGTCAGGAACTGCTGATCGGCGGAGGGATCGGGGTCAGTGGGACTGTAGGCGTGAGCACGAATCAGGCGGCGACCGTTGAGGAGGCGCTCCAGCAGCCGGCCGAAGTCGATCCAGCGGTTGAGATAGCGCGCTGCATAGACCAGATTCGGCACATCGACAAAGACCCCGACGCGCTCCGCCGAGTTCTGGGTGCGCGACGCCGAGCTGTCACTGCCGCCGGTCTGACGGAGAGCCGCCAGGATGCGATCGGTGTTGCGTTGCTGAATCTCCTCGAAGCCGTGCAACAGGAGGGCCAGGTCGCCCTGCGGCTCGGCTCGCGCCGGCGCTGGGGAGCGGCTCGGCTCCACCTCGTCCAAGGCCGCCGCGCTGGGTACCCCCGGCGGTAACGAGGGGACGCGCGGTGAACGCTGCTGGACCTGGCGCTGGCCACCCTGGGGTGAGCGTGGCTGCTGTACGCTCTGCCCATAACTGCCCTGGCGCGGGCGCGGCGGCACGCCGACCTGGCTACCGGCTGACGGTACGCGCACCGCAGGCGGCGGTTGAGTCGGTGGCAGTTCCTGATCGAAGGAATTGACGCGCCCAGGGACCCCGGTACTCGCGGAAGTAAGCACGTCACGTGGGCTCACGCCGAAGCTTTCCACTTCCTGGGCCGCCAGGAGCTCGGGTTCGACCTCAATGACACTGTTCTCGTCTTGGGTGGACGGCTCAATCACGTCGCCGGCATCGTCGCCGGCGGCCTCCTGGCGCTCTGCCGCGGTCGTTCGGCGGCCGCGCCTGCGGCGGGGACGGGCCGGGCGTGCCTCCTCCGTGTCGCCGCTTAGGCCGGCATTGTCAGTTGCTTGCTCTGCACCACTCTCTGGGCGCTCGTCCGATGGGTAAGACAAAAAGGGACTCCTCTCACTTCCGGGTAGCGCCGTGCGCTACTCGGTAGCAATATCGCCCTCCTGCAACACCGCTTGAATTCGGTTGAGCCGCTCGCGAAGCGCCAGAAGCACCTGTCCGGCGTACTGGTCGGCCTCGGCCTCGACTTCGCGCGCCTGGCGCTCAGCGTCGTCCAGAAGTTCGCGCCCCCGGCGGGCTGACCGCTCGGCCAGGCCCCCGTCCGCCAGCATCGCAGCGGCCTGGGCCGTCGCTTCGGCGACAATGCGCGCGGCTTCCTGCTGCGACTCATCCATGATCTGATCCCGGTGGCGCACGATAGCGCGCGCCTGCCGGATGCCGGCCTGGCCGGAGGTGCGGATCTGATCGAGGATGGTATACAGCGCCTCTTCGTCGACGAGCAACCGACCGGTCATCGGGACGCGGCCGGCGTTCGTCAGGGCATGCTCCAACCGATCCAAGAGGGTCAGGAGGTCGTTACTTTCTTCTGCCGGGGCTTGCTCGGAGGATTCATCATCCAAATACGCTTCTTCCTCCTCGGCGGGACTGCGGCGCCCAATGAGTCTCATCATCGCCGCCACTCTCCTGCCTGGCATCCTGCAACCAGCGCGTCTGCCGCCCGGTATGACCATTGTACGTGGCTCAGTGTCCCGCGCGGTAGCCGTTCCTACCCGCACCGCCACCGATGCCGCCGGACGCTGGGACCATCGGCCTATCCGATACACTACAAGGTTGGGCCGCCGCCGGGGCTGCGTCGGCAGGAACGACAGAACGAGCAAACGGGACGATGGCCGCAGAGCAGCAGGAGATCAACCTTGACGCGCTGGGCGAGCGGGTCCGTTCGGTTGCCTTACAGCAGGCAGCACTGCGCCGCCTGGAGGCGCAGTTCCGGCGCCACGGCCGCCGCCTGTACCTCGTTGGCGGCTACCTGCGCGACCTGCTGCTGGAATCGGCGCTTACAGACAAAGATGTCGACCTCGCCACGGACGCCGCGCCCGACGCGACGCTGACGATCGTTCGCCATCTGGGCTGGCCCACCTACGAAGTCGGCAAGCGCTTCGGCACGATCGGCCTGAGCACCGAAACGGGAACTATCGAGGTCACGACCTTCCGCAAGGATGTCTACCGCGCTGACGACCGTCACCCGGAGGTCACCTTCGGCGACGACATCCTGGAAGACTTGATCCGGCGAGACCTCACCATCAACTCCCTGGCGGTCAACTTGACCGACGGTCCCCTGCTTGACCCGGCCGGCGGCATCCGCGATCTGCGCCGGCAGCGCATCCGCATCACCGGTGACCCGGCACAGCGCTTTGCCGAAGATCCCTTGCGGCTCATGCGCGTCGTGCGTTTTGCCGCCCAACTCGGCTTCCAACTCGACGACGGCACCGAAGCGGCAGTGCGCCGGACGGCCGCCAGTCTGGCCATTGTCTCCCGCGAGCGTATCCGCGACGAGCTAGACAAAATTCTGCTCTCACCACGCGTCGCCTTTGGCCTGCGCCTGCTGGTGGAACTGGACCTGATGGCCCAGATCGCCCCGCCGGTGGACGTTATGAAGCGGTTCACCGACGAAGGCAAGCAGCGTTTCAAGAACCTGCTCACCCACACGCTGCGCGTCGTGGAGAACACACCGCCGGACCTTACGCTGCGCCTGGCGGCCCTGCTCCACGATGTCGGCAAGCCGCGCACGCTCAGCGTCACCAACGGTCAGGTCCACTTCTTCGAGCACGAACGGGTCGGCGCCGGCATCGCCCGCGACATCCTGGCCAGCCTGCGCTATGACACCGCCACGACCAAAGAGGTGCTGGCCCTGATCGCATTCCACATGCGACCGGCCTCCGACACCGACACCTGGACCGACAGCGCGATCCGCCGCTTTGTCCGCGAGATTGGCGAGGAGCGGATCGAGCGCCTCTTCGACCTGGCGCGGGCCGATGTCACCAGTTCCAACCCCCGCAAGGTCAGCGGCCACATGCTACGCCTGGAACGCCTGATCGAGCGCTGCCGCCAGGCCATCGCCGAGATGCACGAAGTAAAGCCGGAAAGCCCCCTCGATGGCGAAGCGATCATGGCGCTGACGGGGATCAAGCCGGGCCCGGCCATCGGCCAGATCAAGACCTGCCTGCTGAATCTGGTGCTCGACGGGGAGCTCGCGGCAGACGACGCTGCCGGGGCGGAGCTACGGATGCGTGCGTTTATGACTGAACAGCGCATCGAAAGCCCGCACTAACGACGGCCCTCCTCCAGGCGGTCGGGCGCTTCGACGAAGCCGCAGGTGGGGCAGCGGAACTGCACACGCTCAGCGTCCAGCACCCTGGCCTGCAGGGCGTCCTGGCAGTAGGGGCAAGCGAGGTGGCCAGCGGCCGTTTGGCGCAGGAGAGCGGCGAGGCGGGGGGTGGGTGTCGGTCGCACCGGGTGGGTCCTCTCTTCCACTCTGGCCTCCTCCGCCATCGCCATTACTCTCACATCAGTCGCCGCGTCAACTTCCGTTGCATCTCGCCTACCAGCTCCGGCCGGCGCGGCGCCAGGTTGACCAGCTCATTTGGATCTTCCCGCAGGTCGTAGAGTTCCGGCAGGTCGTTCTGGTTGTAGACGTACTTGTAGTCGCGGTCGCGCAGCGAGCGGCAGTTGTCGAGCTGGCTAATCGTTACCTGGCGATGGTTGGCCGCCGGGTCGCGCAGCAGTGAGAGCAGGGAACGAGCATCCAGTTCCGGGCGCGGCGCCACACCGGCCAGCTCTTGCAGCGTTGGGTTGATGTCGGCGAGCTCCACCAGCGCGTCGCTCACGGCGGGGGCAATGTCGGGTCCGCTGACGATGAGCGGCACACGCAGCGCCGCCTCGTAGTGAACGCTCTTCTGGTAGAGGCCGTGGTCACCCAGCATCTCCCCGTGGTCGGAACAGTAGAGGACGTAGGTGTTCTCGGCCTGCCCACGCTCTTGTAGCGTCGCCAAAATTTGCCCGATCTGGTCGTCGATCAACTCCAGCGATGCCGTGTACTGGCGGCGCACGACGGCCACCTCCTCTGGCGTCGCTCCGGCCATACGCCTGGCCTTCTGGCGTTGCCAACCCGGCTTGCCTTCCATGCTGTCCGCCAGAGCGGGCGGCATCGGCGCATCGCGGAAATGGTCTGCGAAGGCGGTCGGCGGGTCCCACGGATCGTGGGGGCCGACGAAACTGACGAACAGGTGCCAGGGTGATTCCTGATCGGCGACGTCGCGCAGCCACTCGCACGACCGCCGGCCGATATAGCTATCCTCGCACTCCTCTGCCGGCAGCACGGAATCGGCGGCGTACCAGACCGGCAGCTCGCGCGTACGGCGGCGGTAATCGGCACAGAATGCAGCAAAGCTGCCCTGTTGCAGGAGGTACTGGTTGTAGGGACCGTTGGGGCGCGGCCCCTGCCCGGCGTGCATCTTGCCCTCGCACTCCACCGGGTCCGTAAAGCCATAGCGATAGGTGATCGGCAGATTGCCGTTACGACCGTTGTACGGGTCGGGCTTGTGCAGGTCCAGCTTGCCGACGAAGCCGACACGGTAGCCGTTATCGCGCAGCGCCTGATAGTAGGTCGGCGTGGTAGGAGGCAAGAAAGCGGCGTTGCTGAGGGCGCCGACGCGGTGCGGCTGCAGCCCGGATGCCAGACTGACGCGCGAGGGCGCGCAGACAGGGCTGTTGCAGGTTGTCTGGCTGAAGCGGATGCCGCCGGCAGCCAGGCGGTCAATGTTGGGCGTGCGCGTCCAATCGGCGCCGGCTGCGCCGTACCAGTCGAAACGATGCTGATCGGCCATGAGCAGGAGCAAGTTCGGGCGGTTCGGACGATCCGGCATAGTCAGACCTTTCTCTAGAATTTAAGTGCTCAGGATGTTTGGATCAGACCATTGAGCTGCTGCGCCAGGGACGGCAGCACCTCGTTGGCGCTCTTCGTGCCGTTGAAGATCGGGGCCAGACCCGGCTCCAGCACGGCGTCCACCGCCGTCCAGTTCACGACAAGCGGGTCGCCGTGGACATAGGTCGGCGCCTCCAGGAAGACGTTCATGTGCTTCGGCGGCTGCTTGGGGTCGTTGTAGCATGCGGACGTAGCGACCGACTGCCGCGGCGGCGCGGTAGTAGCGGCGACGCACTCCAGTGTTTGCACCTGCTTGCTCGCCATCCAGGCGGTGATGGCCCAGGTGAGATCAGGCTGCGGCGAGCCGGCAATCATCATCCAGGCCAGGCCGCCGCCACTGGTTACCGTTGCCTTGTTGCTGGGCAAAGGAGCCGCATCCCAGGTCGGGGCCTTGAGCTTGCGGTAGGTGGTGAGTTGCGCGGGGATGTCCATTGCCATGCCAAGCTGATTGGCGCCGAAGCGGGCGGACAACCCCTGCTTCTTCAGATCAGCCGGTGTGGCCATGACCTGATGCTTGTACATGAGGTCGGCCAGAAACTGCAAGCCGGCGATCGCCGCATCCTCGCCAAGCAAGCACTTCTGGTTGGCAACGTCCACCACCGAGCCGCCGAAGAGCCAGACCCAGGGTTCCCACTGCCGCAAGCCGAAGCCCTGGGCGTAGCCGTACTGACTCACCGTACTGCCGGTGCGGACAGTCAGCCGTTGGGCCACGCTGAGAAAGGCGTCGATCGTCCAGGAAGCGTCAGCCCACTTCGCAGCCGGCGCCGGCGCTCCGCTCTTGCTGAACATATCGACGTTCCAGTACAAATCCTGGTTGCCGAAGCCACGCGGCAGCCCGTAGAGCTTGCCCTTCCAGTAGTACTGGTTGAGCGCTTTCGGGTAGAAGTCGGCGAGGTCGTAGTGCGCACTGGCCACATACGCATCGATCGGATTCAGCGCGCCTTTGATGATGTAGCTCGGCATGTCGAAGGGCTGTAAGGTAAAGGTCGACGGCGGCGTACCGGCGGCAATCAAGGTATCCAGCTTGCTGTTGGTGTTGGCCGGGTTGGCCGACTCCACATGCGTTCCCGGATGTTGCGCCTCGAATAGCTTGATTGCCTGGTTAATCACTGCCTGCTGCTCCGGCGACCCGCCACCTAAGACGGTGAGGTTGACAACAGGTCCGGTGGGAGCGGCGGCCGCGGAGGTAGTTGGACCGCCGGACGTTGTTGATGAGACGGAAGTCTTCACACTGGGCTGCGGCTGGATTGGGGCGCTGCTGCAAGCAGCGAGTAGAGAGGCGAGACCGGCGCTGGTGAGGAGTGCCAGAGCGTGGCGGCGGGGGAGGGCGCCTGCGGGCGTACCCCACCCGCGCGCTTCGCTTGCCGGCCCTCCCCTTAAAAGGAGAGGGCCTCGCCGAAAGGCTGGTGACGGTTGTCCATGCCAGGACTCCTTGCAATTCCGGCGTTGGGAACTGCTGCGCTTTGTCATTGCCCGCTCCATTCAAGGGACCAACCCTCTGTGCTGGAATTTTCGCGAGAAGTTGGTCGTCTGGCCAGCCCGGTCCACCGCACCTTCAGTGCTGCATCGCCTCGCCCCATCACTACCGGCGTGCCGTCTGCGACGAGGCCCTCTCCTTTTAAGGGGAGGGCCGGCAAGCGAAGCGCGCGGGTGGGGTACGCCCGCAGGCCCCCTACACCTGGTTGCTGCCGACCCAGCGTTCTCCCGGCAGGGCGGCCTGGGCGCGCTTCTGGCGCAGGCCACCGGGCGTCGCGGCGAAGCCGCCCTTTGGCCGGTGGGTGTAGTTCGCCGGCAAGGGCGCACCCAGAACTGCCTCCAAGCGAGCGATCTGCTTCCTGACGATCTGCGGGTAGTCGCCGGCGACGTTGCGCTTCTCGTCGGGGTCATCGGTCAGGTGGAAGAGTTGCAGATTCTTGCTCGGCTCGCTGGTGTTGATGAGCATGTTCCATTCGCTGTCGCGGACCGAGGCGTACACGTCCCAACCGATGACGACGTGGTCACGCGCGCGCAACTGCTCGGCCCCGGCCCCGCCGCTCACGAGGGGCCAGAGGTTGGCGCCGTCCAGGCGCGGATGAGGTATCTCCAGCATGCCCAGGAGCGTCGGTAGGATGTCCTGGTTCTGGGCAAAGGTGTCGATGCTCCGCCCGGCGCCCTCGCCTTCGGGGTGGCGGATCATCAGGTTGATCTGGGTGTTGTACGGGTGCATACGCGCGCCGGATTTGCCGAACTGTCCCTTATCCCACAACTCCGTGCCGTGGTCGGAAAGCACGGCGACGACACTGTCCTTCAAGGCGCCGCTGCGCTCCAGCCGCTCCATGAACTTGCCGAAGCGGTCGTCACAGAACGTGCAGTAGCCCTGGTAGAGGGCTTTGGTGCGGGCAATATCGTCGGCCGACGGCTCTTCGCCCGGCTGCAAGATCGGCGTTCCCTGCGCGCTCCGGCGCTGTTCCGCCATCGTCTGACCGGCGGCGCCGGCAGGGATGCGGTTGAGCAACTGGGGCACTATGAAGTTTTTCAGCCCCTCCTTCTGGAAATAGGCGTCGGCGTAGCGCAGGGGCGGGTCCCAGAACTCGTGCGGTGAGAAACTCTCGACCCACAGGCAATAGGGACCGGCGCCCTGGATGCCTTCCACGAAGTCGCCGGCTCGGTTCAGCACCTGGGAGACGAAATAGTCGTCATCCGACCGGCGATCCTTGACCTGGTAGAGGTACGCGGCGGGACCCATGCGCGTGGGATCGAGCTCAGCCGCCGTCTTCAGCGAGTCGGCGCCGAAGCGGTAGGTGTCCCCCTCCTGGCCGCGCACGTAGTCCCAACTGGCGAAGCCGCGGATGAAGTTCTGCGTCGCCTTGAACATATGCCAGACATCGGCCACCAGTTGGGTGGCATAGCCCTGGGCGAAGAGGTACTCGGCAGCCGTGGTTTGGTCTTCCGGCACGGCGTGCCAGCCGAGGATGTTGGGGTGCGATCCCCGGTCCGGCACGTGGTAGCGCCAGGGGAAGGCACGGATGCCGGTATGTAGAGCACGCCGGAAGGGGATCGTCGGCAACCCTTCCCCCCAGGCATTGGTGAAGGAGACGGCGCCCTCCGCGAACCGTCGCATATTCGGCATCTGCGCCAGGTCGCCGGAAACGGCGTCATAGCGCAACGTGTCGAAGACCACCACGATGAGATTACGAGGCATGGATTCCCTTTCCTAAGAACCTAACCCCAGACGCTGGAGTTGCTCCGGCGGCGCCTTGATGGCGACGAGCCAGTCACGTAGGGCCGATTGCATCCGTTGCAATACTTCCGGTTGCTCACTTGACAAATCGTGTCGTTGGGCGGGGTCAGCCGTGACATCGAACAGGGCGGTGTGCATAGGGCCGCGTACCCAATCGATCGGGAAGCGCTGGTCGCACGGTTCGTAGTCACCGACGCCCCGCGGCTTCAGAAAGGCCGGTGGCTGGCTGCCGTACCAGTGCAACGGGCTGTTGCCATAGCTCGGCGGCCACTGGAAGAGCGTATAACGGCCATCGGTCACATTGATCGCCTCACCAAACTTAGCGTAGAAGGCGTAATCCCTGTTCCAGCCGCTCCCCTCGGAGGGGAGAGGATCAGCTACCGCGGCCCCCCGTCGTTCCCCCCTCTCCGCCCAGGACAGGGGCAGGGGGTGAGGTCCCGTTAGCAACGGCGTCAAGTCATAGCCGTGCAGACGCTCCGGCTTCACGCCAAATTTCGCCTGCCACGACTCCGCCTCGTGTTCCTCGGCACCCGATCCCTTGCCCCCAGCCCCGCCAAGCGCCGCGAGCACCGTCGGATAGACATCGACCAGTTGCACCAGCTCCTGGCGGCGCTGGCCGCCGGGCGCGCCGGGGTAGTAGACGAAGAACGGCACGGCCGCAACCTCCTGGTAGAGGTTGGAATCGCCGTGCGTCGTGGACGGCTTGCCGATCATGCCGTGTTCGCCAAAGAGGTGGCCATGATCAGTGGTGACGATCAGCATCGTGTCGTCCAGCCGGCCCAGGTGCTCCAGGCGGTCCAGGAAGTAGCCGAGCCAGGTGTCGACCAGGGCCACTTCGCCGGCGTAGAGGCCGCGCACGTCGCGCAGTTCGGCCTCCGTGTAGCGGTCGGCAGCGCCGTAGATCGGCCAGAGCATACGATCGTGTCCCGGCTCGTTTTCGTAGCGCCGGCGATACGGCTCCGGGGGATCGAACGGCTCGTGCGGGTCGAAGCAATCGATCAGCAAGAAGAAAGGCTCCGCGTTGCGGTTGGTATCCAGCCAGTTGGCTGCGCTGCGGAAGGTCTGGGCGGCGAACGTGTGTTCCTCCGAGCGCCAGTTGAGCCCGTCGCGCCAGCGGGCGGTGTTGGCCCAGTACTGGCGCCAGCCGCGGTGAATCTTGCTGAACTCCGGACCGGGCCAGGTGACGTCGCCCGCCGCCAATGCCCACGGGTCCTTCTCCTGGCCACGGATGAACTCCCAGGAATCGAAGCCAAACTGGTAGTTGCCGGACCCGTGCTCGAAAAGATGGTAATGATCGGTGACCAGCCCCGTGTGGATACCGGCGTGACTGAGCACCTCCGGCAGGGGCTGATCTCCGGCCTCCAAGGGACCCCAGCCGCGCCACGGGAATTCGTAGCGACCGGTCCACAGATCGCGACGAGCGGGCATGCACGGGTAAGACGTCAGGTACGCCTGATCAAAGGTGGTTCCCATGTCGGCCAGGCGTTGGAAGTTGGGGGTGGCGACATGGGCGCCGCCATACGGACTCAGGTAGTCCTTGCGCAGGGTGTCGATGAGGACGACGACAACGTTCAAACTACTTCTCCTCCTGGTCGTCCGGCGGTGGCGCCACCGATGCCCTGGCCACCAGTACACACGGCAACAG
Source organism: Chloroflexota bacterium (assembly GCA_036734945.1). GTDB lineage: Bacteria > Chloroflexota > UBA4733 > UBA4733 > UBA4733 > UBA4733. The sequence continues at coordinate 11,563 of DAIMXP010000026.1, read as the reverse complement.
TTGCCGCGCCGTGCCAACCTGCCGCCCCTCAATCAGGTCGCGCAGGAGTTCCAGACCCAGCTTACCGGCGGTATCGCGCGGCTGGCGGATGCAGGTCAGGGGCGGCGAACTCAGGGCGGCCGCCGGGAGATCGTCGAACGCCACGACGCTCAGATCCTCTGGGATACGCACGCCGGCGGCAGAACAGGCGACCAACAGACGCATGCCGATGACCTGCTCGGTGGCAAAGACGCCCGTGATACCGGCCGCGCGCAACTGGGCCAGCACCGCTTCAATGGGCGTTTCGCGCTGCACGCCGATCTGCGCCAGCACCGCGTCACCGGCTCGTTCAGTGAAGCCGGCCAGCCGCCGCTCGTGGATTTCCGGCGCCCCGCTGTGTGGCCCGTAGAGGGCAGCCAGTCGACGGTGCCCGAAGGAGAGGAGGTGCTCCGCTGCTAGCGCGCCACCTTGCGCATAATCGGCCCCAACACAGGGCAGTGTCACGCCTTCTAAGGTGCGCTCCCCCAGGTGGACAACCGGGTAGCCGGCCTGGAGGAGCGCCGCCAGTCCCTGGCGGTCCAACGTCTCCCCGACGAACAATGCTCCATCGGTTTGGCGCAACTCCGGGAAGCGGTCGATGCCGGCTGCTGCCAGCCGTGCCGCCGTGGCCTGCAAGAGGAGCAGCTCGTACCCGGCCGCAAAGGCAGCAGCCGTAGCGGCCAGTGTGTAATCAGGGAACGACTGACGAATCTGCTCGGAGTTGTCGCCCCAGAGCACAAAGGCGATGGTGTGGGATCGTCCCAGTCGCAGGGCCTGCGCCGCGCGATTGGGCACATAGCCCAGGTGTTCCGCGGCCTCTTGAATGCGCTGGCGGGTCCCTACGGCGATGCGCGGATGATCGCGGAGGGCCAAGGACACTGTGGAGTAGTCCATGCCGACCTCGCGCGCGATATCCTTGATGGTCGCGCTATTGCGTTGCACGTCTCGCCGCCCCCATTCCAACGTTTGAGCATCGTACAGCGTGGGGCGAGGGCTGTCAAGAGGAAGGAAGGAGTGGGCGTAGTGCAAAGTGGGGCTGGGCAAGCGGACGACGATTGTGCCCGAGTGACCAGGGCCGCGACTGCGGTCTGCGGCCAAGGACGGGGGGCGACTGCGGTCGCTTGGGTGTGCCGTCGACGGTTTTGAACGCGACCGCAGTCGCGGCCCTGTACTTTCTCCTTCTACCTAATCCCCCTTCCCCCAACCGTCACCCCCCCAACCAAGCCTTCACCATCGCCTGCGCCCGCGTCACTAGTTCCGGCTTGGTCACATCCAGCCAATGCCAGCGCTGGTCAACGCGGAACCAGGTGAGCTGGCGGCGCTGGTAGGCATTGGTTGCCTGCTGCATGCGCCGGCGCACGGCTTCCAGGCTGCCGGAGCCGCCGAGGTAGGCAGCCAGTTCGCGGTAACCAACTGCGGTGAAGGCAGGGAGGCCAAAGTCGTAGCCGGCGCCAACGAGCTGGCGGACCTCCTTTTCCAGGCCACCGGCCAGCATACCGTCGATGCGCCGGTCAGCCAGTCGGTAGAGCACAGGGCGTTCGGCGGTCAGCGCCAGCAGCAGGGGACGAACGGGCAGCGGCTGCAACTGCTGCTGTTCGCTGTAAGGGAGGCCAGTTGTAAGGATCACTTCCAAAGCACGGATCACGCGACGCGGGTTTTGCTGGTCGATGCGTGCAGCCGTGACTGGGTCCTGCGCCGCCAGTTCTCGCAGCACCGCGTCGCGGTCGGTCTGCCAGCGCCGTTCCAACTCCGCGCGCAGCACTGGCTGGGGGGCGACCTCCGGCGGCAGCAGGCCATCGACCACCGCCCGGATGTAGAAGCCGGCGCCGCCAGTGAGAATCGGCAGCTTGCCTCGGCGCTGGATGCCGGCAATCGCCGCAGTGGCCAGGGCAGCATATTGCGTGACGGTGAAGGACTCGTCGGGCAGGGCCACGTCGAGGAGATGGTGCACGACGCCTTGCAGTTCGACAGGCCCGGCTTTGCCCGTGCCGATGTCCAGGCCGCGATAGATCTGGCGCGCGTCGGCGCCGACGATCTCCCCACCGAAGCGACGCGCCAACTGCACCGCCAGCGCCGTCTTGCCGGTAGCGGTCGGCCCGCCAATGACAAGGAGCGGCGGCAGCGGCGCAGCGCTAGGACTGGACATCGTGTCCTCTTCACTTTGCGCGGTCAACCAACCGCTACCGCCTGCCGAACTGCCGTTCCAGTTGGCTCACACTGAGATGGATCATCGTCGGCCGGCCGTGCGCGCAGGTTTGCGGAGAGCTCGTCGCCTCCAACTGGCGCACCAACTCGACCATCTCGTCCGTCGACAACTGCTGACCGGCCTTTATCGCTGAGCGACAGGCCACAGCCCACAGCGCTGCCTCGCCATACGTCGTGCCTCCCCGGTGCTCTTCGCTCATCTCATCCAGCACGTCCAGCAAGGCGCGTACCGGGTCCCTGCCGGCCAGGGCCGGCGGCACGCCGCGCATCAGCAGGGCGGAGCCGCCGAAGGGTTCCAGCAGGAAGCCGAGTTGGGCAAAGAGGGCAGCCTGCTCCTGATACACCGCTAACTGGCCTGGTGTCAGGTGCATTGGCGCCGGCTCCAGAAGCATCTGGGGACTGACGCCCTCCCGCGCCGCCTCCCGCAGCCGGTCGAAGAGGATGCGTTCGTGCGCCGCGTGCTGATCGATCAAGTAGAGACCCTGGGGACCTTCGCTGATGATGTAGCTCTCGTCCACCTGGCCCAGCACGCGCAACACCGGCATGCGCGGGAACGGCACCTGGCGGAGTGGTAGCAAGCCTACAGCGGCGCCGGCAGTGACCGGCGCAATTCCGCCTACCGGCAGGTCGTCCCGCAGCGTTACCGGTGAAGCTGTCGTGCCGGCGCCTGTGGCATCCAGATTCCAGGGTTCCCGCTCCGGTCTCGGCGGCTGCGCGAGGGCGCCGGCCAACGGCGCGGCATTCCAGGCCGGCCAGGGCGGCAGGTCTTGCTGATAGTCCGCTTCGGGAACCACCGGCGAAGCCAACAGCGCCGCCTGTACCGCGTTGAAGACAGCGCTGCAGATGTCGCGATCGCGCAGGAAGCGCACCTCCGCCTTGGTGGGGTGGACGTTGACGTCGACGCTTTCCGGCGGCACGCTGAGCCGAATGACGGCAACTGGATGGCGCCCGACCTGCAAGAGCGTGCGGTAGGCGCCTTCTACCGCCGCGTTGATGCCGCGATGCGTAATCCAGCGGCCATTGACGAAGACCCAGCAATGCTCCCGCGTAGCCCGGCTCAAGGTCGGGGCGCCGACGAAGCCGTCCAGCGTCACGCCGTTCCGCCCTACACCCTCAATTGGCAGCAGGTGATCGGCATCGTCGCGATAGAGGGCGCGCACTGCCGAGGCGAGTTCGCCATCCCCAGGCGTGGCCAGCACGTCCCGCGTATCGAAGCGCAACTGGAAGCGCACCTGCGGCGCCACCAGGGAATAGGCTGCCACCACGGCATGGATGCGCGCCGCCTCGGCCTGCGTCGAGCGCAAAAACTTGAAGCGGGCCGGCGTGGGCCGGAACAGCCCGCGCACGCTGACCGTCGTGCCGACAGCCCGTGCCGCCGGGCCATGCCGCACCTCGGCGCCGGCGTCCACGACCAGCTCCACGGCGCTGGCCGCATCCGCCGTCCGCGAGCACAGCTCCGTGTGGCTGACCGCCGCGATGCTCGCCAACGCTTCACCTCGAAAGCCGAGCGTTTGCAAGGCGTCTAGGTCCTTCAGGTCGCGCAGCTTGCTGGTGGCATGCCGCGCAAACGCCAGGGCCATCTCCTCCGCCGCGATGCCGCGGCCGTCATCGCTCACCCGGATCAATTGGCGACCGCCCTCGGTCACGTCGACGTCGATGCGCCTCGCCCCGGCATCCAGGGCGTTCTCCACCAACTCCTTGACGACCGACGCGGGCCGCTCCACCACTTCGCCAGCGGCAATCTGCGCGGTGACTTCGGCAGATAAGGGACGGATCGGCACAGCTTCCCCTCGCATGACTCGCGTGTTGGTGGACTGTACCGTACCCGGCGGTCGCTGTCAGCAGTTTCGGTAGATACGCTGTGACGGCGCTGACTCCGCTAACCCGTGCTCGCTACGCTGCTCCGTTCCCGCAGCGCGGCGAGCACGCGCTGGATCGGCCGGATGGGGATGACGTAGACAGGCAGCCCCTCCTCGATCTGCATCTCCAACAGGCGATTGATGACGAGGTCAACCACGTCATCGGTATCGTCAATATCGACCGTCGCTGTGAGGTACTGTCCTTCTGGATCTTCACCGTGGGAGCGTTGGTAGGAAGCTGTCGGATAACGGCTGCTAATGAGTGCTTCCAACTCGTCCATCGCTGCCATTGTGCGAGCGTCGACCTCAGTCACACGTTCCGCGCTCATTGGCCCATTCCTCCTCCGCCGCGCACGGTCTCTACCAACTTCTGTGCATTACGGCAGGCGCGGTAACCCTGGATACGAGTTACCGCCTCAACCTCGTAGTCCGTCACCTGGCGCAGAATGAGAAGGCGCCCCAACACATCGCGCAACTCTGAAGGATACAGCTTGCGTCTGCCGATTAGGTCGCCCGCAAAGCGAGCCTGCACAAAACTGTGCTCCCACTTTGGCCCTGCAGGCCGAACACCATACCGAAGCAGGGCAGAAATGGCCGCCTGAAAGGCAGCGTAGTAACAGCGGTTCGCGCAGTTATCATACCGTCCGTTGTCCCACTCGCTCTTGGCGCCGACAAGGCTCTGCTCGGCCTTAATGAGAAACGCGGCCGCAGCATCTTCCACACGGCTATTGTACCCTGCCTCGACAGCCACACTATACTGACAGGTGAGTCACGCTGCCGCGGAAACCCGCGATCAGGAGGACGCCATGGCCATCGCTGAATTCTTCCCTGGGCTTGTCTTGCGGTCCCCCGATGCCACCTGGAACCGCGCCCGTTGGGAACGGCTGCCCGCCGATGGCAACCGCTATGAAGTCATCGACGGGGTGTTATATATGTCAACCGCGCCGAGCTTTTTCCACCAGTGGATTATCAAGCGCCTCGTGTTCTTGCTTGATCCACAAATCGATCGTCGGGGCGTTGGTCTCACCATGTGGTCGCCGATAGGCCTCTTCATGCCCGGTTGTGATCCCGTACAACCGGATGTCCTGGTCTTGCGCCAGTCCGACATCATCCCGGAGATCTTCCGGGACGGCAAGATTTACGCCGTTCCGGCGCTGCTAGTCGAAGTGCAGTCACCCGGCCATCCGGCGGGCGACACCAAGATCAAGCGTGGCGCCTACGCGCGGGCAGGGGTTCCCGAGTACTGGGTCATCCGGCCCCAGCATGAAGACGTCCTGGTCTGTTCCCAGCCCGACGCAGAACTTGGAGATTATGCCCAGGTACACCTGGCTGGCCCGGAAGGAGAATTACTGTCGCCCACCTTGCCGGTCAGGCTGCGTGTGCGCGAACTGTTCGCCGGTTCACCGGACACGACGCTGTAGATTCCGACGGGAGCAGAGCACCACCGCCTGCTCCCGTGTTCGGCATCTGGGCGGGTACTTGGGCTGGTTCTGCCGACGCTCCAATGGTCCAGGACTCGCCAACCGCCACGTTTACGGGCGGGTGGCGCTGGTGAACCGAACGACATTCGCCGGGTTACTCTGCCCCGCCGCCTCAGCCCGCGCCAGCGCCAGGTCCAGCATACGCTCGTCGATGCCCAGAATGCGCGCCAGCGCGACGGGCACGTGGGGATGCTCCCGCCGAACCTGATCCAAGGCCGGTCGAACAGTGTCGAGCAACACGCTGCCGGGGAAGACCAGATAGGGCTGAACGGCAACGGCGATGACGCCGGCAGCAATCACCGAGCGCACCGCCTCCGGCAGGCGCGGCTCTCCGATCTCAGCCTGGGCATGGCTGAAGATCGACACCCCCAAGCGCTGCGCTGCCATTGCCGTTATGGCGCGTAAGCCGGCATCCGCTTCGCTGGCGCGGCTGCCACGACTCACGACGACTAGGCCAAGCGTCACGGCGGACGGAACGCTGCGCTTCCAGTTGGGACTGTCCAGCAACTCCCGCACCCGGTCGGCGCAGACATCCGCCATGGTCGGGTCCGGGCCCAGACAATCGGCATAGCGCAGGTCCAGCCGGGGATGCTCTCGGCGCAGCTCAGCCAGCTCGGCCGGAATCTTGAGGCGGACCTCGCGTCCGCCGAAGAGGAAATAGGGCACGACGGTGACGCGTTCAGCTCCCGCCTGGTCCGCTGCCGCAACCGCCTCCGCCAGGCTGGGCCGCGTGAACTCGAAGCCGGCTAGCCGCACTCGCATCTGGTCGCCGACGCGCTGTTGCAGCCGGCGGACGACTTCGGCCAGCCCGACGTCGGTGGCGTTGTTGCGCCGACTGCCGTGGCCAAGCAGTATGATCTCCTGCGGCATGCAGCAGTCCCTTCGGCAACGCTCGCGGCGGACGCGCGGCAGCGCGCTACGGTATAGACTACCCAAAGGCACGAAGGAGATGCGCATGGCTGGAACCCAAGTCTCGGGCTTCGTCTCACCCACAGAGGTGTCCTACGGTCGTGGCGCCGTCGCTGCAGTTGGCAACATCGCCGCCCGCTATAGCCGTGACCATCTGCTCCTTATCAGCGACCCCGGCGTGGTCGCCGCCGGGCTACTTGACCGGGTAACTGACCACCTCAAGGCAGCTGGCGCGCGTTGGAGCCTCTTTGCCGACATCGAGGCGAACCCATCGGTGGAGACGGTCGAACGTGCCTTCGCCGCCTACCAGGCGGCCGACGCTGAAGCGATCCTGGTGGTCGGCGGCGGCAGCGCCATGGACGTGGCCAAGGCCGTTGGTGTCCTGGCGACGAACGGCGGCAAGATCACCGATTACGAGGGCGGCGAACTTGTTCGTAGGCCGGCAGCGCCGATCATCGGCGTCCCCACCACCGCCGGCACCGCCAGCGACGTGACCATTTTCTGTGTCATTACCGACCGCGCTCGCAAGTTCAAGTTTTCCTGCCGTTCGGCCAACCTGGCGATGCGTCAAGCCATTATGGACCCCGAATTGACTCTGAGTATGCCGCCGGCACTCACCGCCGCCGTCGGCATGGACACCTTGACGCACGCCATCGAGTCGTATGTCTCGACGCTCGCCTACCCGCTCACGGAGTCGCTCAGCCTGGGCGCGATCGCGCTGGTCCAACAGCACCTCGAGCGCGCCGTCCACGACGGTGGCAACATCGCGGCGCGGGACGGCATGCTTATGGCCTGTTGGATGGCGGGGCTGGCCTTCACCCAGGCCCGGCTGGGCAACGTGCATGCCATGGCGCACCCGCTTGGCGGCCACTTCAACGTGCCGCACGGCGTCGCCAACGCCATTATCCTGCCCGTCGTGATGGACTACAACGCTTCGGCGGCGCCGGCAAAGTACGCGCGCATTGCCGAACACATGGGCCACCACAGCACCGGCAACGGTGCCGTTGATGCTGCGGCAGCGGTGACGCTGGTGCGGCGCCTGGCGGAACGGGTAGGTATTCCACCCTCCCTGAGCGCCGTCAATGTGCCGCGCAATGGCATCCCGGCGCTGGCTACTGATGCCATGCAAAGCGGCAACATCGCCATCAATCCGCGTCCCACGACCTACGAGGACATCGTGAGGCTGTTCAACCAATGCATGTGACGGAGATTCAGGCGGAACTGCGCCGCCAGCAATTGGACGGCTGGTTGGTGGCATCCTTCCGCGGTAGCAACCCGATCTTCGGCGACCTGACGGGCATACCTCATCAATTCACGCGCCGCACGGTCCTCTGGCTGCCGCAGCAGGGCGGAGCGGTACTGCTTGGCTCTTCCGTGGACGGCCACTCGCTCGTCAGCCCGGTCGATTGGATTGAGCGCACCGTGCAGTATGCCGGACTGTCCGACCTGCAAGCCCACCTGGCCATGCTCTTGCGCGGCGCGAACCGAGTCGCCATGGAGTACAGCGTCGACGGCGCTAACCCGCCGATCTCTCGCGTCGATGCCGGTTTCGTGGACTGGGTACGCGCGCTGGGGCCGACTGTCGTCTCGTCCGGAGACCTGATCAGCCTGCTGGTGCGCTGGGACGCCGACCAGGTCGCTGATCACCGCGCTGCCGCCGCCATTGTGGATCGCGTGCGCGCCGCCGCCTTCCAGGAGGCCTTTGCGCGAGCCGACAGTGCGCACCCGGCGACCGAGCACGAACTGACGGCAAGCATCCTGGCCCGCTTCGCCGAGGCCGGCCTGACGGGCGCCGGCGCCGACGTGGCCGTCAATGCCCACGCCGCCGACCCGCACTACGTTCCCTCCGCCGAGCGTCCGGCGCCGATCCGCCCGGGCGACAGCATCCTGATCGACCTCTGGGCACGCCGGCCTGCTGCGCGCTCCCCCTATGCCGACAGCACCTGGATGGGCTTCGTCGGGCGTCAACCTCCTGCTGAACTCCAGCGGGCCTATGCCGCCGTGCGAGCGGCCCGCGACGCGGGGATCGCCTTGCTGGAGGACGCATGGCGTGCCGGTCGTCCCCTGCGCGGCCGCGACGTCGATCGTCACGTTCGCAACCTGCTTGCCGAACTGGGCTACCCCACCGAATTCAGCCACCGCACCGGCCACAGTCTGGGCTGGCACCATGTGCATGGCGATGGCCCCAACTTGGATGACTTTGAGTTTCCAGATGATCGGCTGCTGACGCCCGTCGCGGGCATCACCATCGAGCCGGGCCTCTACGTGCCGGGCGGCTTCGGCGTTCGCCTGGAGGTGAGCATTATCCTGACGGAGCAGGGGCCGCTGGTCACGACGGCGCGCCAAGAAGAGTTGGAGATGCCGTAGTGATCGTTGTAGCAAGCAGCAACGGACAGGTGGGCATCGCCGACGCGGTGCGGGTGCTGGCTGGCGGCGGCTCTGCGCTGGATGCCGTGGAAGCCGGCATTAGGCCAGTCGAGCTGGACGTGACGGACCAGAGCGTGGGTGTCGGCGGCTTGCCCAACATGCTGGGACAGGTCGAACTGGACGCCAGCATTATGGATGGTCGCACGCGCGCGGCCGGCGCGGTGGGAGCGCTGCAAGGCTATCCCCACCCGATATCCGTCGCGCGAAAGGTGATGGAGCTGCTGCCGCACGTCTTCCTGGTGGGCGACGGCGCCGCCCGCTTCGCCGCCGAGTGCGGCTTTTCCGGGCACGAGTTGTTGACCGACGCCGCGCGCGAAGCCTGGCAGCGCCGGCTGGCGGAGGCTCCTCCCGCGTCGGAGCCGGGGATGCAGCGCTACTACGCGACCATGGGCCGGCTGCGCGAACGCGTGCGAGCGGCGGTAGACCCGACGGTGCCGAACGAGACCGTCAACTTCCTGGCGCTTGATGCCGCCGACCGCCTGGCGGTAGGCGTGAGCACCAGCGGTTGGGCCTGGAAGTATCCAGGGCGGTTAGGTGACTCTCCGGTGATTGGCGCCGGCAACTATGCTGACGACCGCTACGGCGCCGCCGCCTGCACCGGCCGCGGCGAACTGGCGATCCGCGCCTGCACCGCCTTTGCCACTGTCATGCACATGCGCGCCGGCCTGTCGGCGGACGATGCCTGCGCCGCCGCCCTGCGCGACGTGCTGTCATTGGACGATCCCTACGCCGGACCGTTCAATATCGTGGCGCTCGATCCTGCCGGTCGCTCCGGTGCGGCCTCTAACCGCCCCAACAGCAGCTATATCGCCATGACGCCGGGTCAAAATCAGCCGGAGGTCCGAGCGCGGCTGTACGTCCAGTGACGCCTGAAAATGGAACCGGCGATCTAAGGCGAGTCTGCCGCAAACATGCGCGCCATCGTCGTCATTGGCAGGAACAAACGCTGAGGCTGACGCGTCAGGCGCAAAAAGTCATGACGTTCGTAGAACTGCGCAACACGGTCATCTTTGGCGTCAACCAGGAGCGCCACAGCCGCGACATCGGCATGACTCACACGCCAGCATCGCTCGCAGGCATCGAGAAGAAGGAGTTGTCCGAGGCGCCTGCCTTGATACCGCTGATCTACGGCAAGGCGGCCCAGCAGCACTGCTGGCAGTACTGGGTAGCGGGGCAGGCGCCGGGCGACTTCCGCAGGCAATTCGGCAGACTCAACGGAAGCGGCGCAGAGGGTATAGTAGCCGAGAATCCGTTTCGACTCACCATCGTTGAGCACGAAGACGCGGGCTGCATTGCGCCGCATATCCTGGCTTGCTTGCCGTTGCAGGTACTGATCCAGTCCGGCCACGCCACAGGAGAATCCTGATCGGTCGTGGCCAGCCGCCAACGGCTCGACGGCATACGTCGCCACACTCGTTACTCGTGGTCAACGAGCTGACGATATCGGGCAACTGCCGCGCGCATGTAGTCGCTCGGCACGGGGGGGGAAAGCAGCGCCTCAGCAAAACGTCGGCTCTCGCTCGCGCTCAAGGAAATCACCTGATGCTCACGAATCGTTTCTCTGGCCACATGCTGCGCACTCGTCACCAGGAAATCGGAGAGCGTACGCCCCTCCAGTGCCGCGGCCTGTTGCAAGAGCGCCTTTTGCTCATGACTGATGCGCACTTCGACGCGCTCACGCTTCGGTCGCTGCGGCGCCAGGCCGGCGCTCGCACTCAGTACTGACATCGAATCCTCCAACCTCTCGCCACTCAGGAAACACCATTGTACGGTTGAATCCCGTACAATGCAAGCTACCCTTCGGCGAAATCGGCTGACAGAAAAGACTGAAGGCTGTCCCATATCCGTGCGGCCACCTCGTCCACCGACCGGGAACCGTCGATCACCGTCCAGCGCTGCGGCTCCAATCGGGCCAGGGCGAGGAAGCCGTCGCGAACACGCTGGCGGAACTCCGGACCCATCCGATCGAAGAAGTTGTCGGCGCCGCGCGCACTGAGGCGCTGCAAGCCGGCGTCGATCGGTATGTCCAGCAGGATGGTGTGGTCGGGCTGCAGGCCGCGCGTGGCGATGGCAATGACGGCACGTAACTCTGCTAGATCAGCGCCGCGGCCGTAACCCTGATAGGCGAGGGTCGCGTCGGCGTAACGGTCGGCTAGCACGGTGACGCCCTCGGCCAGGGCAGGCCGGATCACCTGCGCCACCAGTTGGGCGCGCGCGGCATTGAGCAGCAGCAGTTCCGCCACTGGGTCGTTCGTCGTGTCATTGCGCGGCAAGATCAGCGCTCGCAACTGCTCCCCCAGCGGCGTGCCGCCCGGCTCGCGCGTACAGAGGACCCGACGCCCGGCTTCTTCCAACCGAGCCGTCAGCAGGCGAAGTTGCGTCGTCTTCCCGGCGCCATCCGGCCCCTCAAGGCTGATGAAGAGGCCGCGGTGAATGGAACTTGCCGTCAATGCCGGTAAGCCAGGCTCGCATGAACCTGCGCGGTGAGTCTGGTCTCTCGCAAGCGTGTTCCTGAAAGCCGAGTAACGGTGGCGACCAATGGTCCCCCGCCAACCGCCATGTAGCCCCAGCCTGCTTCAGCAGGCTTGGTGTTGTTAGCCCTACGCTTGAGACGTGTGATGCGCATTAGCCGAGGGGGTCGAAGCAGGCGAAGGGCGGGCGGTG
>DAIMXP010000025.1:0-71013 GCA_036734945.1 Chloroflexota bacterium | reverse complement strand
CCCCCTCCCAGGCCTCGACGATGACGCCTAATCCAAAAACCTACCCCTTAAAGCCCATGGAGGGGCCCAGCTCGAACGTCATCTGGTATAACGCCGCACTATTCAAGACGGCAGGGCTGGATCCCTCCGTCGATGCCGTGAACCATTGGACCTGGGGCGACTTTTATGCCAATGCCGCCAAGTTGACCCAGCGGGTAGGTACCAACATCACCGTGGCCGGCTTCGACGGCGTGGCGGCGAACGTGAACAACCTGGCCACGCTCGTTCAATCCGACGGCGCGAGCATGTACGACGCTCAACAGACGGCGGTCGGTTGGGACAACGAAGCCGGCATTGAAACATTACAGTTCATCGCTGACATCAATTCGGGTAAGTGGCCGGGGCAAGCTACCTGGGCCGCGGGTCAAAAGCCGCCGGTCACCAAGAATGGGCGCGTCTTCGACGGCACGGTCGCCATGCAACTCGGCGGGACGTTCCAGGTGGAGTTCTTGGAGAGTGGAGCTTCGGCTCTTGATCTGCGCATGGCCCTGATGCCGCGCGGTCCCCACGGCGCGAAGAACAGCAGCGTGAGCTTTACGAATATGATCACGCTGCCCGTCGGCAGTAAGCATCCGGATGCCGCCTGGACCTTCGCCAGCTACTTCGCCGGACTGGAAGCGCGCACCATTTGCTTGCAGACGACGCAGCGAGCGGAGCAACCGCGCAAGGACTTCTTTGCGTCCCAGGCGTTTGCCTCTATGGCCCAAAAGTTCCCGGATCTGCAGTATGTACCGCAGTACGGAGTGCTGGGGGGTGCCTATCCCTTCATCCAGCCCACCGCCGTGGCTAATGCGGTGAACCCGATCCTCGTACAGTGTGCGGCCGGCAAACAGTCCGCGACGGATGCCATCCGGCAAGCCGCTCAACTGGCTAACGCACTCTTGCGTCAGCCGAGTTGATAGATGAGGAACGAACGCGTGCCCGAGTCCGCGATTACGGTGCGACTAGCGGCGTACCAGGGACGCAGCGTCCCCGGCGATGTCGACGCCAACCTAGCAACCGTTCGGCGTATTCTGCAGGAGGCCGCCGGTCGCGGCGTCGATTTCCTCTGCTTGCCGGAGACGTTCCTGAGCGGCTACGGTGACCGCCAAACGATCGAGCGGGGAGCACTCGCCGTCGACGATCCGAGGCTTGTCGAGTTGACGGTCCAGACTGGGCAACACGACATCGTGCTGCTCGTGGGCCTGGCCGAGCGGCGGGAGAAGGACAACATCGCCAACAGCGTGGTGATCTTGCACCGCGGTCAGCTACTCGGTGTCTATCGCAAGACGATGCTGACCAGTAGCGATGCTGACGTGATGCGTTTCTCCCGCGATTACGACCTGCCAGTGTTTCAGGCCAAGGGACTCACCTTTGGCTGCATCATTTGCGCCGACTCCTCGTTCTTTGAGACTGCTGCCACTATGGCGTATCGCGGTATGACCATTCTCTTCAGTCCACACTTCAATTGCATCCCGCCCCAGGGCATGGACGACCACCGGATTCGGGTACGCAATAACCACATTGGTCTGGCCGCGCTGCTCGATGTGTACGTCGTGCGCAGCAACGTCGTCGTGACGGACCGTGAACGCTGTCTTGGCTACGGCGACAGCGCTATTTTTGATCCACGGGGCCACCCGATTACCGAAGCCGGCCTTTTCCGTGAAGCGCTCATCTTCGCGGATGCGACGATCCCGCAAGACCGTGTGCAAGGGAAGAACCGACTGCGCGATCGTGTGCCAGAGGAAGTACGGGAACAACTCAGCGAGGCCATGCGAGGGTATAAAAGCACGGGGGGGACTGAGCCGGCGGTTCGCTGTTGAGCGCCTGGAGGGGAACGGAGTGGCGCAGCGGGAACGGGGACCGTCATCTCCGCTACTACTACCCGGTCGCTATCATCCATTGCCCACCCCACTTACGTATGCCGGCCAAAAGGCCGGTGTGACGATCGAGACGGTTGGCTATTCGGACGTGACGAAGCTGCTGACACTCCTGGTCGGTGGCGCGCCACTGGACTTTGCCACACTCGCCGGTGGCATCATCGCCACACTCGGTTGGAAGGGCGCGCTGACCAACCTCACCGCTTACCTGGAGCGAGATAGGGAGTTGATGCGAGAAGTTCGCTGGGAGCGTATGTTCCCCGATGAGTTGGAACAGGCCTTCGCCGCCTGTCCGTTGCTGTACTTCACCTATGGGCTGTGCGAGCCCCATGGTCCGCACAATGCCCTGGGCCTGGACGAACTCAAGGCACACGGTTTGGCCTGCGCCGCCGCCCACAGCACGGGGGGCATCGTGGCGCCACCCAGCTTCTGGCACATCCACGGCTTCGGCGGCTACAACATCTGGGCCGAGCGGATGGTCGGGGAGACACCCCGACCCTGGCTCTCCTGTGTGCCGCCGTGGGTCTTCTTTCGCAACGTCTGCTACCAGGTGCGCACCGCGGACATGCTCGGGTTCCACGCTGCCCTTTTCATCACGGGTCACTACGGCCGGCACAGCCTGGACTTCAAGCGCCTGGTCGAGCTCCTCCAGCCGCATGTCGGTACACGCCTCTTCTTCCTGCAGGACAGCGAGGCGAACCGGCCAGGTTTCGACAGCGATGGCAAGAGCAGCGGTGACCACGCCGGGAAGGTTGAAACGTCTCTGCTCTGGGCGCTCGAGCCGGACTGCGTCGATGTCTCGCGCCTGCCACCTCCCGGCACGCCTATTCCGCAGTTCGGCATGGGACCGACGGCGCACCAGTCGAATCGTCTGGTCGGTGAGCGCATGGCGGCCGACATCGTGCGCAACCTGGGCGCAAAGGGTCAGGAGTTGCTGGCCGAGTACGACCGGTTGCAGCCCCGCCATACCTTCCGCACCTTCGCCGACGTGGAGGAGTTCTGGAGCGCCGAGGTGCAGCCGAAACTCGGGCAGTTCGCTTGCATGCAGGAATCGTGGGACGGCTCACCGGCGCCCTCCGTTGACTCGGTCTGGCGCGAGAACTGGCAGGTGTCGGGCCAGTAGACGATCCCACTCAGTGCCGCACATCGACGTCGGTGTACTCCGTGTGATAACCGGCCCAGCTTCGACTGCGTCGGTCGGCAACCGTGTCATCCGGCACCGGGCGGGCGACGAGCCGGCCGTCGGCGACAGCCGCGCTGGACCGGTCCTGATGCCGGCGCACCAACTCCTGCCGCAGTGTCTCTGCCTGCCCCGCGAAGGCCGGGATGCCTGCCAGGTTGTGGCACTCCAAGGGGTCCGCGCCGAGGTCGAAGAGTTGCTCGGCGCCGCCCTGCGGGTACCAGAGGTACTTCCAGCGGCCGTCGGTGAGGCCGATGCTGGCCGGTAGCGGCCGCGCTCCGCGCGTCAGCGCCGGCGCGCCGCCAAGCAGAAACTCCAGGTGGCGCCGGGGCTGGTCGAGCTCGCCCCGTGCGGCGGCAAGCAGGTCCTGGCCATCGCAGTCCGCGCTCGGCGTGCCGCCGGCGGCCGTGACCAGCGTCGGCAGGATGTCGGCGAGCGTCGCCAGGTCGCCGACCGTCGTCCCCTGCGCCCGTCGATCCCAGCTTCGGGGCGGGCGCAGCACGAAGGGCACGTGGGCGGAGGGCTCGTGGAAGAAGCCCTTGCTGCCCATGTGGTGATCGCCCAGGTACTCCCCGTGGTCGGAGGTGTAGAGGATGAGCGTCTCGTTGAACAGGTCGACGTCCTGCAGGCCGGCGAAGATGCGGCCCAGATTATAGTCGATCTGGGTGATCAAGCCGTAGTAGGCCGAGCGCGCCTCGCGGATGATCTCCGGTGGCAGTAGATCGTAGGACTGCGCCTGGCGGCCGCGTTTGAGGGCGTACGGGCAGTGCTCGTCGTCCGACCAGTCGCCGTACACCGGCTCGGCAATGGCGCAGCCACGGTACATCGAGTAGTAAGGCTCAGGCGGGTCCAAGGGTGGATGGGGCTTGGAAAAGGAGCACCAGAGGAAGAAGGGTACTGTGGGGTCGCGGCGGACGCGAATGTACTCCAGGCACTGCTCGGCGATCCAGTTGGTGAGCGTCTGGCTTTCCGGGACCGTCGCCATCGTGGGATAGAGCTCGTTTTGGCCGAGGCCGTGGCGCATCGGCTGGAGAGAGGCGCCTCGCCGGATCATCTCCCGGTAGTAGTCGTCGGGGAGGATCATCTCGTCGAAGCCGTGCCGCAGGCGTTGCGGTCCGAAGTGCATCTTGCCGATGGCTGCCGTCTGGTAGCCTAGCGCGCGCATGTAGGCCGGCAACGTTCGCTCTCGCCCCATGACGGTCGACGTCTGGCCGTTCCGTGCCATGCCGTGGGAGGTGACGAACTGGCCGGTCATGATGGAGACGCGCGAGGGGACGCAGCTCGGGCAGTCGGCGTAGGCGGAGGTGAAGGTCAGGCCCTCGCGGCGCAACTGATCGAAGTGGGGGGTGCGCAGGAAGCGCGGGCCGGCTCCGCCGGCGGCGTCAAAGCGCTGCTGGTCGGTGGTGATGAGCAGAATGTTCGGTTGGGTGGTCGCCACGTCTGTCTTGTACCTTTCATTCCTACCTCCAACGATCAGGCAGTACCCGCCTGGGCCTGTTGCAGGAGCGACCGCATTTGTTGCGTGGCTATGGTCATCCCGGTCTTGGCGTCCTCCTTGTTGGCCAGGATGTTGGCGCGTTCGGTGTAGTAGGGCTTCTTCACCACGTCGTTGTTCGGCAGCACCTGCACCGGCTTGCCGTACTTGGAGGCGATATCGTAGACGAGTGCGACGTGCGCGGGAGCTTTGTAGTCCTTTTGCTGCTCGGCGGTCCAGCCAGCCAGTGCCGTGAGCTTGCTTGGCAGGTTGCCTGGCAGGACCACCAGGTCGGCCGTCTGGTTGCGCGTCCACCAGGAGAGGAAGGCCCACGCCTCCTTGGGATGTGGCGACTGCGCCGGCAAGGAGTGGGCGGGGGCGCCCTTTATTACGGCAACGCGACCTTTTGGACCTTGCGGTGGGACGGCGATGTCGAAGTCCAGTCCCTGCACGCTGCGGTACAACTGGATCCGGTAGGAGCCGCCGATGGACATCCCCAGGCGCTTGGTGGAAAACGCCCCGAACGGCGCCCCTTGCGCGAAGGCGCCACCATTGTTGAGGCTCCCCGGTGGTGAGACCTTGTATTTGTAGATGAGATCCTGCCAGTACTGCAGCCCATTCACGCTGTCGGTGGAGTCCACAAGGATCTGGCTGAGGTCCGAGATCGCAAAGTCCCAGCCGTAGGAGTAGAGCAGGGTGCGCGTGAAGTATTCCAGATTAAACCCAAAGGAGGAATCGGCTGCGCCACTCCCTGCCTTCGTCAGCTTCTGCGCCGCCTCGAGCAGATGATCCCACGTCCAGCTCTCATCCGGCGGCTGTACGCCGGCCGATTGGAACATGGCGGTGTTGTAGAAAAGGGGTGACGTGGCGAACATGGTGTACCAGGCGTAGTAGCTGCCGGTCTTCTGGGGCCATCGTCCCAGTTCCTGCGCCACCTGCACGTAATCGGTGACGCTGATCTTGTCCTGCTTCAACAGCGGATCCAGCGGTACAATCGCTTTCTGCTCACCGAGGGGCTGGCTCATCTTCCAATCGGTTTCCGCGAGGCTGGGAACCGAGCCGCCGGCGATGCGAGCCGTGAGCGCGGTCATGTAGTCCCCCGTCAGCGGCTGCTGGACGATCTTGACGTTCGGGCTGACCTTCGCGTATGTATCAATGAGGTGCGTATAGGCGTCCTTCATCGGCTGGTTGGTGAGCCAGGAGGTAATCTCCAGGGTCACCGCTCGCGCCCCTGGCGCCACTGCGCTCGCTGTCGCGGAGGTGGCGGCCGTCGCCGGGCTGCTCGTCGCCGAGCTTGTGGCAGGATGCGCCGAGCTAGCGGCGCTGCTCACCGAGGATGAGACGGGCGCGATGGCAACGCTCACGCTGGCGCTGGAGGAGCCGGTCGTGCTCACGGTCGCTCCTCCGCCGCAGGCGGCCAGCAGTCCGAGGCCGGGTAGCGCCAGGGCGTGCGCCGTTCCGCGCAGCAGCCGGCGCCGGCTGAGCAACGAGGAGGCGTAGCGAGCATGCGCGAACATGGTGGTTTCCTTTCTCCGCATTTCTGGTGGAACGATCTACATGGCTCGGGTTGGCAGTAGCGTTCTGGTTGCGCCACACCTCCCTCCTGAACACGGACGCCGCCTCATGTATCGGCCAGGACATCCCACAGCACCGGGCCGGTCGCCTGGCGCGGCACCGGGATACCGGAGAGGTGACAGAGCGTCGGGGCGACGGCGCTGAGCGGCGCGGCCAGCGGCCGGCGGTAGCCGGCACGCACGCCGGGTCCGGCCAGCAGGAAGAAGGGATCAGGGGTGTGGTCGCCGCTGTTGACCGCCGGCCAGTCCCAGGAGCCGTAACGGCCGTCGCCGGCCTGCTCGCGCGCCTGCACGAAGCGGCGATCCCGCTCTTCGTCCGAGGTCCACGGCTGCACGAAGATGTCACCTACCCGTTCCCCACCCACGCCGAGCACGGCAGCCTCGTCGATCGGCCAGACCGTGCGCAAGGCTCGGCCACCCTGCCCGCCCGAAGGGGCAGCAAGCAAGAAGTCGATCAGCCGGTCGCGCTCGCGCCGGTATTCTTCACCGGGCGCGACGCTGCCATCGGGGTCGCGGCCACGGACGTTCATCCAGACGTAGTAGCTATAGGCGTAGGCGCGGCTGCGACTCCAGTCGATCCTGCCGTTGGAGCGCACCAGCCAGCCGCCTTGCTCCAGGAGCGCATTCAGGTCGGGATAGGAGGTGAGCGCGGGCGGCGCGCTGCGGCTGCCGTGGTCGGAGACCACCGCCATGATTGCGTGCTCACCCGCCGCTTCCCAGGCGGCGGCAATGAGCCGGTCGGCCTGGACAAACAGGCGCTCCCATACGGCCAGCGCCTCCGGCTCCCGCGCCGGGTCGTAGAGTGGATGGCGCGGCTCCGTGGCGAAGCCGAGCAGATGGTTCGTCCAGTCGGTGCTGTGCCACTTCAGCATGCACAGGTCCCAGTCGGCCTGGCCCAGGACGTGGCGCAGCGCGCGTTCGTACCAGGCGCCCTGCAACACCTGCTCCTCGAGGTAGGTCGCCACGTCGGACGCGCCGCTGAAGACGACCTGCTGCCGCGATGGTTGAGCCGTGAACGGCCCAGCCACCTGCAAGAGCTCCTCGGCCAGCGACGGCGGGTAGGCGAACTCGCCGAGCGGATAGATCTCGCCCAGGTACAGGTGGACGTCCTGTCCGTCGGGAGAGAGTCGCAGTAGCTTGGCCTGGAAGGCGGCCGGCGCGGCGCCGCGGTCGGTCTCGAACTCGTGACGCAGCCAATCGCTGCGCTCGCCCAGGCGCAGGGTGACCAACGGCCGTTCGGCGTCGCGTTCGGTATACAGGCCGAGCCGCTCGTATCCCGCCTGGCCGGGCCAGAGCAACGACCAGAGGGGAGCCACCCGGCGGTAGCGACTCTGCTCACCGGGTACGACCGGCAGCTCGGCCGCCAGCAGAGGCGCCCCGCCGGCCGGCAGGTGCGACCAGCCCTCTGCTGGACCAAAGGAGACCGCCAGCAGGTGCGCGCGCCGGCCACGTTGGGCAAGAGGATTGTCCTGTGCGGGCGGGTTAGTGACGTAGCCACGCACCTCCTGCAGCGCGCGAATGGCGCTGTCGGGCCGCCCGTCCTCGCCGACATGCAGCAGCCGCTCCGCCGACTGGAAGGGAGAGGAGTGCGGCCAGTCGAACACCGCCGCCGTCCGGCCGGAGCGTTGCGCCGCCAACCAGAGTGGCTCGGCCTGCAGCCGGTCGGCGGGGAAGCTCGTGACGTGGCGATCCAGCGGCTCCCCCGCCAGGTGCATCGACATGTTGCAGCCGTGTACCATGGGCGGCGCGCCGGTGGCGATCGAGGCCCAGTTGGTACCGGTGTCCACGGGATAGAAGGAGGTCATCGGGCAGAGCGCGCCGCGCTCCATGAGCCGCCGCACCGTCGGCATGACGCCACGATCCACCCACGTGAGTAGCCAATCCAGGGACACCGAGTCAATGCCGAGCAGGACGACGCGTTGGTTGGGCATGCGCGCTGCAGCTCCCTTCACGGAATGATCAGACCGGTCGATGGTGGCCCCGTGCGCATTAAAGTCACCTCATACGAGAATGATACCGATGTCCTGATACCGTTGTCAAGACGCGCAAGCGGTTCGATCAGGAGGGGCGCCGGGCCCACAGTGATCGTGCCCGAGATGGCTACGGTGTGGCCTGCCAGATCGCGGTACTGACGAGAGCCGGGCGGCGCCGTGTAGTCGGCCGGCCCAGCCGTGCTCCAGACCACGACCGCCTGGTAGCCTCCCGACCGGCTGAGCGGGCACGTCCACAGGCCATTCGGGTCGGCTGTACAGGGGCCGGTCATTGTGGCGCCAACCAGCCAGGTGTAGACCTGGTTGTACGCGAGGCCGGCGTCCGTTGGCGCCTCGGCGGCGTCGTCAATCGTGCCCCAACCGTTGCTGGCGCCCCCTTGCCCCCACGCATACCAGTAGACACGCTGCAGATTGTCGGAGGCATAGCTGCTGGCCTGCAACAGGTACCATCGCGCCAGCCACGCGCTCTGCGCCTGCGGATCGGGCACGTTCGTGGTCACGCCCCAACTGCCTTCGGTGTCGAACATCGGTTTGCCGGCCATGCCATTGGCGTCGAAGACCGCGCGCATGGTGTGGACCTTGGTCAGGATCGAGCCGTAGCACTGGGGGGTCGGACACGCAGTTGAGGCGTCCTGCTCCGGCTCGGGAAAGGGGGTGGCGCCGGTCCGCCCCATGTAACCGTGCCAGGCGCCGATGTCGGCGTAGCTCGCGCCTCCCGCCTGTAGGTAGCCGGCCATCCAGTCCGACGCGCTCACGACCCCGTTGACAGAGCCAACCGGTCCGGTCGGCGCGGGGGTCAGGACCTGGGCTGCGGGGTCGATGGCCTTGATGATGGTATACGCGCTGCGAGCCAACGTCACCATGTCGGCATAGCTCCCGGACCAGAAGTTGCGCGCATTCGGCTCATTCCAGAGTTCGTAGAACTTGATCCGTCCCTGGTACCGCGTGGCGACGGCGGTGACATAGTCCTGCCAATCCTGGAGTCTGGCTGGTGGCGAGGTACAGATCCCCACGTTCGCCACACGGGTCCGGCACGAGCTCGGATTCGCCGCCGCCCACGGTGGCGTGCCACCAAGGTCGTACAGGAAATCGACCCCGTGGCGGTCGGCCTGGTCGAGGTCGGCGTCCACGGTGTTCCAGTTGAAGACCCCCGGCGACGGCTCATTCCAGGGCCAGCCGAAGTTGGGTGGCTTGCCCAGGGCGCCCAGGCTCAACGCCGGGTAGGCGGTCGCTCGGGTCGTCGTCATGCCGAAGAAGCTTGCCGGGATGGGACTGGCGGCGCCGGCGTCCGCTTCCCAGGGGAAACGCTGGCTGTTCAGCCGGGAAACCAGGCCAGTGGGACCATTGATCCAGGTCATAGAGCCATTCGTGAATGCCGTCCAATTATCCGCCTTGCGCCAGACCAGCAAGCCATTCGTGGTGTGCTGCTGGGCGTCGCCATTCGCCGCAAAGGCCTGCTGGTCGACACAGTTACCCACATCGGCCGAGTCCAGGTCGTGCAGCGTCTGGAAGCCCAGGATGAACTGGCACTGCCTATCGGCCCGGATGGGGGTGGCCGATAGCAGTAACCATGCGAGCAGCAAGCCGAGGCATCGTCGTCCGCGCATCGTGGTCCTCTCAGTTCACCGGCGCCCGCTCCAAGGACGGCAGCGATGATCGCACGGTCCTTGCCGTGCTTGCTCACGTCGGCCCAAGCTGCTGAGCAGCCAGGCTCCGCCTTCTACCCCAGCAGCCCCTCCAGCGCCTGCCGCGCCTCCGCCGGATTGAATTGCTGCGGCCCCGGCCCACCTTTATAGGCGATGCGCCCGTCCACCCCGACAATGTAGATGCGCTCCGGCCAGGCCGAGAAGCGCTCGCACGCCGCGTCGTCCATCCCGTCCACCAGCGTCGGCATGCTCAGCCCGAGCTGCTCCGCGCACAGGTGCGCCGCCGCGCGCCGCTCCTCGAAACTGGTGTGCTCGCGCAACAGCACCCCTTCCTGCTCGTTCGCCTGCACCTGCCAGCCGTCGGTGCTGTGCGCCTCGGCGATATACACCACGAAGAACGCCGCTCGCTCACGTTGCTGCTGGTACATCCGCTCCAGGTCGCCTGACCGGCGACGGAACGGCGGTCAGGTATAGCTGCCAAAGAACAGCACCAGTGGCCGGTCGCCCACGAAGCCGTCCAGCCGCTGCTGGCCACTGCCGTCCAGCCGCGCCAACTCCAGATCGGGCGCTGGGTCACCGGCCTGCAGCTGGTCCGGCCGCCGGTAGCGACTGAGGGCGCATGCCCGCGCCTCCTGCCATGCTACATCGGCTGGAGCCGGACTACCCTGTGTGCTGGTGCTCATCGTTTCCACCTTCCTCATGTCTCCCTCCCGGCGCCAACGCCGCCGAGCCACGTTTACTTCGCTCGCGCGTACTGGATCGGCCAGCGCACGGCGTCCGGCGCACCGAGCGCTTTCGCTGCGTGCAGCGGGAAGTAGGGATCACGCAAGAACTCGCGGGCCATCACGATCAAGTCGGCTTGCTCCGCCTGCAGAATCTGTTCCGCCTGTTCGGCGGTCGTGATCAGCCCGACGGCAGCCGTCGCGATGCCGGCCTCCCGGCGGATTTGCTCGGCAAACGGCACCTGGTAGCCCGGACCGATGGTGATCTGCTGCTGCGGAGCCAGACCACCGCCGGAGCAGTCGATGAGGTCGACGCCGCGCTCGGCCAGGGCGCGGGCCAGGCGGACGCTGTCGGCCACGTCCCAGCCGCCGGCTACCCAGTCGGTGACCGAAAGCCGGAAGAACAGTGGCTTGGCGGCCGGCCAGTTTGCGCGCACGGCCTCCGCCACCTCCAGGGCAAAACGGATGCGGTGCTCGAAGCTGCCGCCGTAGCGGTCGGTGCGCCGGTTGCTCAACGGCGACAGAAACTGGTGCAGCAGGTAGCCGTGGGCGGCGTGGATCTCAATCACATCGACCTGGTACCGATCGGCCCGCGCCGCTGCCGCACCATAGGCAGCAATCACGCGCTGGATATCGTCGTCGGTCATGGCGCGCGGTTCGCTGTTGGAGGCGTCGAAGGCAAAGGCGCTCGGCCCGATGGGGGTCCAACCGCCTTCCGTTTCGGCCACCCGGCGATGGCCCTCCCAGGGACGAGTGATGCTCGATTTGCGGCCGGCGTGGAAGAGTTGGAGACCCATGGCAGCCCCCTGGCCACGGACGAAGTTGATGACCGGCGCCAGCGCCTGGCCGTGCGCCTCCGACCAGAAGCCCAGACCTTCGGGGGAGACGCGCCCTTCCGGGCTGACGGCGGCGCCCTCGGTAAAGACCAGGGCGGCGCCGCCAGCCGCGCGGCTGCCCAGATGGACCAGGTGCCAGTCGGTCGCCAGGCCGTCGCGAGCCTCACAGGAGTACTGGTACATCGGCGACACCACCAGGCGGTTGCGCAGGGTGACGCCTCGGATCGGGTACGGCTGAAATAGCCGGGGGGACGATTCCATGGTCAACTCATCTCCAGCACGATTTTGCCGTTGATCTTGTGTTCCAGCAGTCGGAAACGCGCGCGGCTCTCACGATGGCCACAGTTCAGGAGCGCCCCTCCAGCAGGTCGGCAATGCGCAGCGGTCGGCCCGTGCGGGCCGACTGCACCGCTCCGACGGTGACGGCGTGGGTGCGCAGACTGTCGCTGTAGGAGGAGCGGATGGCGGAGCTGTCCCCTGTCTCGACAGCGCGAATGAACGTCTCGTTCATCTTGTAGTTGCCATCCTCGAGCTCGCCACGCAGCACTTCCGGCTCCTCCCTGCCGCGCATGATATGCAGTGCCGCTGGGGAGATGGCCAGGACGAGGTTGCGGGCGACGATGTGGATGTAGCCGCTGACGTTGGGCAGTTGCCGGCCGGCCACCGCGCAAGTATTGACGATCGTCCCGACGGCGCCGCTGCTGAACTGGACGGTCGCCGCGTTCACGTCGTCGATGCTGAGCTGGGGCACCTCCTGCAGCAACAGCGTGCCGGCCGCGGCGTACACGCTGTCGACCTCGCCGGCCAGGTAGCGCATGAGGTCGACCGCGTGGGTGTGCTGCTCGATGAGCATGCCGCCCGACTGCTCCTGAATGCGCCACCACAGCTTGGGCGGCAGACCGCCCAGGCGAATGGCCAGCACCAGGCCGATCGGCACGCCGGCCAGCACCTCCCGCGCCCGGTCGACCAGCGCGCCGTAGCGTCCTTGATAGCCGACCGAGTTGATGACGCCGGCTTCCCGGATATGGGCGTCAATCGCCCGCGCCACGCCCATGTCAATCGCCAGGGGCTTCTCTACCAGGATCGCCTTGCCGGCGTCGATCACCGCATGCTCGATCTCGCCATGGGCAAAGGGCGGCAGCGCCACGTAGACCGCGTCAAGATCTACGGCGTCGAGCATCCGGCGGACGTCCGTGAACAGGGGTGCGGCGAGCTGCTCCGCCGGCGGACGCTCGCGATTGAAGCGGTCCAGACTGCCCCGCACGGCCTCCTCAGACACATCGCACAGCCCGGCAAACTGCACGTTCGGCATGCGCACGAGGTCCAGCCACTCCCGCTGCGCGCGGGCGCCGCAGCCGACAAAACCCACCTTAACCGTCATCCCATTCTCCAGCTAGCGCCTTCACCATCCCGGCCAACTGTAGCAGCCGCAGCCGTGACACCCTGGTTACTGCCGATAGAGTGGCGCGACATCCGACCAGCTCTTCATCCCTTTGTGGATCAGCCGGGTCAGACTATTGCGGGCCAGGGAATCCTCATGGCGGTCGGACGCCACGTCCGTCTTCTTGCGGAAATGCCTCGTCTGATCCAGGATTCGCTCCAGCAGGCGCAGCCGCACTGGCTGATAGATGGGGTCCGCGTAGCGGTTGACCAGTTCTCCCGGATCCGACCGACGGTGGTAGAGCTCGCCTTCCTGCTCTCGACCATAGTACACCAGCCGGTAGTCGGGCGTGCGGACCGCCAGGACCAGCGAGCCGTGCCGGGGATGACCCCACTCGCAGAGTACGGCCTCCTTGCCGGAGTTCGTCGAGCACGCGACCGATCTGCTCGTCGATAATCGTCACCAGCGCGTAGTAGTGGCTGAGTTGCCGGCGCAGTTCCTCGACGTCGGCTGACACATATCCGTGCTGCCACGGCGCGACGGACCGGCCACCGCTCTGCGGGAAGTCCGCTGCGCAGCTACGTGACGCTGATGCCTCCCTTCCCCTTATTCGTGGCGATGATCCCGTTGACAATGTCCTGCACCTGCTTTAAAGCGTCGGCTGGGCTCAGCTTACTGCTGAAGGCGTCGGTGAGTAACTGCCCCTGGGCCACCTTGGCGATGTCGCTAATGGAGACCCACTCACTTGCCGGTTGGGGAACTGTAGCATCAAGCTCCGGCTGCAGGAAGCGTCGACCATCAGGTGGCCCCGCTTTGGCCGGGTCGAGCGCAAACGTAGCAACGGCCGCTCGATTGCCCGGCGTCTGCTGGAAGAGGGTGGGGATCTGGTCCTGCACGTTGGGGGTCATTAGATAGGCCATCCAGGCCCAGGCGTCGTCCTTCACCTTCGACGCCGGGTTCAGGTATACCCCGACGAGGTTGGAGGTGTTGACCGTCTTGCCGGTGGTCGGGCTATAGGGGAAGATGGTCTCGTCCCATTGCTGAAGGTGATCCTTGATGTACCAAGTGTTGGCCCAGTCGCCGATATAAGACATGGCGAGCTCGCTGTTGAGGAATGCCGATGGGATCGCCCCTTCCGCGGTATGCTGGTACTTGCTGGTCTCCGCCATCCAGAAGGAGCTGGAGTTGGTCACGGCGACGCCGTCCCGCACCAGACTGACTGCAAACTCTAATCCGGCGATGGCCTCCGGCGAAGCGATAACGCACTGATCCGAGGTGGTATTGAAGAAGCTACCACCATTCGCGACACAAAAGCCGTAGTAGCCTATTGAGACCGCCGTGTTGATGAACAGACCGGCGCGCTTGACCGTGTTGCCCTGTATCTGGACCAGTTGGGTGGCATATTTCCGCAGGGCATTCCAGTCCCACTGCTTGCCCAGCGTGTTGGGGGAAGGCAGTCCGGCTGCCTGCAACTCGTCCGTGTGGAAGGTAATGACGCCAACCGTCAAGTTGAACGGTGCCGCCATCAGCTTACCGTGATACGTGTGGAACTCGACCAGTGCTGGGTACATCGCGGCAAGATTTGCTGAGGCGTTCTTGTCCGCATGCACGTATCCAGAGATATCCGCGACATTCCCGTTATGAGCGAGGGCCTTAAAGTAGACAGTGTCTCCATAGAAGACATCAGGGCCAGTACCGGAAGCCTCGGAGACGACCACCTTCGTCCAATAGTCAGAAGGCACCGACGCGGCGACGGGTATCTGGTGCGTCTGATTGAACCCATTGGTCAAGGTGGCAAATGCCGAAACGAACGACGGGGCGTACTGCCAAAACTGCACCGCCCCGGTCGCTCTCGCGGGCGCTGCCGCAGTCACGCCGGTTGGGGACACGCTGGCACTGCCTTGCGATCCCCTCGCGGGGGTCTGGCTGGCTTGACTGGATGTCGACGTGGGTGCCGGCTCCTTGGTCGGAGCGGCCGTGCTCACCACCGACGTTTGAGCAGAAGTTGGAGGCCCCGCGCTACGCGCTGTCGCCGACGTGGCCGTGGTCGTCGCGGCATGGCTGCCGGTAGCAGTCGTCACCGGAGAGGTGGCGCCGCAGGCAGCCAGCCCGAACACACCGCCTGCCGCGAGCGCTGCCGAAACGAGCAGCCGCCGTCGTGGGATGCTAGACTGCATGGAATCGCTCCCTCCTGCGCCAATCCTTCGGAAAATCACGCCTCACTGTCCGGTGCTCTGCAGGCGATGGCGTAGCTCGTGGCGGGCACGCTCAAAGACGGCGCGATGGCGAGCCTGGTGCTCCGGGCTGGCCGGAATAGCGAGGGTATCCAGCCAGGTGAGAGCGCCATCGATCAGCGTCAGCATATAGGAGGCGTCGCCGTGATTGAACAGCGCTCTGTCGCCTCCCACAACGTACACTGGTGACGTGTGGGCGGCTACCGGCCGTGGCGCACCCACCCAGGCGCCCAACTGACTCGTGCAGCGTGCCGCAATCCAGGCGTTGGCCTGCACCCGCAACGACTCCTCGAGCGTGGCACGGTAGGCGCCATCAGCGTACTCACGCGCCGCTACGATTTCGCCGTTGACCACCACCTCTATGCAGTGGAAGGGCACCACTGACTCGGCCAGCACCGTGACGTGGAGCGTTCCGCCGCCCGGCGCGACCTGTACTTCCTCGCCTGGCCCGCTGCCCTCGACCCTCAGTTCGAGCAGCGGTCCTGTCGTGGCGAAGGTTCGTCCCGCCCGAACCGCCGCTGCCCACGCTTCGTAGGTGAAGGGCTGACCGACCGCCAGCAACGCGTAGGTCCGGATCGCGCCAACCGGCATAGCGGCGCTCATCTTGTCGGTGCCGCCGACAGCTGCGACACGGTAGCCGCAGTTGAGATAGCGGTACCACTCGTGAAGCTGCAACTGCCACTGCGCCATAGTCAACTCCACGGCATCAATCTTGCCGAGGACGATGTCGGCCGGCGCTTCGCAGTACGGCGTCGGGAAGTGCGGGAGCACTACCACGCCATCCTTGCGTCGCGCTTCGTCCGCCCATTCGGCCAGGGTGCTCCAAGCCGGATCGCCGATGAAGCCTTCCACTGGCCCCGCTGTCGCCATCGGAAAAACCGGCTCGCCGTGTGTGCCCAGCAGGCTGATGTGGCCGAGCATGTGCTGCCGGTTCTCCGTGCCGACCCAGATAAGCGTCTCGCCTCGACTGGCGCCAGCGAGTCCTCCAGTGAGGTCGCCGACGTTGCTGAAGAGATCGCCCCACTGCGAGGCCAGGAGATTGATGACGTTCACGCCTTCGGCCTCGCCCTGCAGCCAGGCTGTTTGCGGGGAGATGAAGTGAACGTGCGTGTCAGCGGTGACCCAGCCGCGCTTTCGCCAGTCCAACGGCCGCTCCACAGTCAGTCGGAGTTCGCGTTGTCCTGGTGCGACCGTGAGCTTCTGCCTCACCGGCCGGTACTCCAAGCCTTTGTAAATTTCGACGTACACCTCGTCTGCCGGAAGTTCGATCTGGAAGGTTCCGTCGACGTAGGCATACGAGGTTCCGTGGAGCTTGAGGTCGGCGCCATAGTCCTCGAACCAGTTATCGTTCACCTCGTGCCGGTGACCGTACGGAGGCAGGTAGCGGCCGTGCCGGTCGTGGAAGTGCAGCCGGGTCGGCACCGCCTGTCCGGTGTCGCTCTGCAGGACCTGGACGCGGAGCCATGTCGTTCGCGGCGCTACCACCTCTACCCGCAGCGCCCCATCCGCCGACGCCGCCATGCCGCGCTCGTAGGCGGGACGTAGCGCCACCCGGTGCGGACCGACGGCCAGGGTGGCGTCGGCGCTCGCGGCGAGGTCCACAAAGAGTTGGGCGGGGGCCCGCTGCCGCCCGCGGGACAGCGGACGTGTGATCCCCTCGCCGCCCAGCCAGCGCTCGGCATCGAAGGCGGGAACGGCGTAACGGCGAGCAATTATCCCCAGATCAACGGCGCTAGACAACGCTGCCCAATCGGCAACGCCGCCTCGCGCCTCCAGAGACATGCTCACCTGGAAGGTAGCCAGTTGGCGGTGGCGCAGGGGATGGTCTAGACCATAGAATAGGGTCACAGCGCCGATGGCGATGTCCGCCGTTCCGTTCCCCTCCAGCCGTAGCGCCATGAGCGGTTTCTCGGGTGTTGGATTGGGCAGGGCGTAGACGTAGAACCAGGACGGCCCGCCTTCCCCGCCAACGGAGAGCTGATGTTTCCCCCAGGAGTTCGGCGCATAGGGACCGCGCCAGTCCAGCGGCGCATCAGTTACCTGTGGCCGGGACGCAAACGGCCGCTGCCACCAGTGCGCGCGGCTGGTGAAGGGCTGAAGCCACTCGGCGGGCAGTCCGCCGTTGATCTCGAAGCGCCAGCGGATCGCCTGGCGGTGTGTGCTGCCGTCGGCGTAGTCGAGCACGTAGGTGGCGACGTGCTCCCCCTGTCGCTTCACTATTTCCAGGAAGTCGGCATCCAGCGACTCGGACCCGCTGGTAGGCACACCGCAGGAGTGTAGAAACAGGATGTAGCTCGGCCGCGACGACGCGCCGTGGTCAGTGCTGGTTGACAGAGCGATATGGACCGGAGGTGAAGCTGCCCCCCCGGCCGGCAGCAAAAGCCAGGAGCCAACCTCCCCGGTTGCGTTGCCGCCATCGGAGGGGAGGACGAACTCGACACCCCAGTACCGCTGCGTACCTGTCGGCACATGCAGTTGTTGCACGTCGACGCGCGGATGCCAGCGACCAAGGACTGAACGGGCCGATGCGTTGAGATGGGGCCTCAGGTCGATCGGCGCGAAGAGCGGCGGCGAAGCAGCGGTCCCGTCCATCGTGCTCAACTCGCGCCGAGTAGCGCATTGCCGTCGGCGCTGATCGTCTTCACGACCTGATCCGGCGGCTTGCCATTCTGCAGCAGCGCCGTGAACTCACGCGTGAAGATCTGGTCGACGTCTGCCTGGTGAGGGTTGGGTGAGCGCAACGGATCGGTCTGGAGTGCCTTCGCCGCTGTTTCGATCAGGGTGAGATTGGCCGGCTTCTTGGCCGCTAACATCAACTTTTCCCACTGGGGAATGGCCGACTGGCGAAGGGTGAGCGTACCGATCACTGCCGTCATCTGTGCATTGAAGGACGGAGCCAGGGTGAACGAGGCGAAGGACCAGGCAACGTCGGGTTGCTTCGTGCTCGCCGCGATGACGAGCGGGTTGATGTTCCCGTACGCTGGCTGACCAGCCGGCCCGGCTGGCGTCGCTGCGACATCCCAGGTGATAGGAGTCGAGCGCCACCATAACGACGCGGCCATCCAGTACATCGCCTGGGCAACGCGTCCGGCGCGCACCAGCGCGTCTGACGCGCCCTCGCTCGGCAGGGGCATCGTGCGGTTCTGGGGGCCGAGCTGCTGGGCGATGGTGAGCGCCTGGATGGCCTCCGGGCTGTCGATGACTACTTTCGTCCCATCGGCGTTCATGTAGTCGGCGCCGTAGCAGCGCAACAACACGGTGACCCAGGCGATGGGAACCCACGGATAGCCCATTCCCGCCTGGTCGAGTGTGCCACTCGCTTCTCGCTTGGTAAGATGCGTCGCCCTGTCTACCAGCGTCTGCCAGGTCCAGTTTTGGCTGGCCGTATCCTCGGCCGGCGTCCGCTGGCCCGCCGCTGCGAAGAGGTCCTTATTGTAGAAGGTGAGCGCCATCGCGATGCCGCTGTGCGCCAGCGCCACCTGCGCTCTTTGGTACTGGCCGGCCTGGTGGACGGCTGGCCAGAAGTCGTTCCAATTGAACTGCGTATCCTGCTTCAGCCGGTCGTCCAGCTTGAGCAGTTGACCCCTCGCAGCGAGATCGGGAGCTCCGCCGCCGATGCCGGCGCTCAGCATCATCAGGTCTGGCGGTGTACCAGCCGTGAACATCGTGAGCACCTTGTTTTTCAGGTCCGTGCCCGCGGCGGCAATCGGCTCGAGCTTGACGTCTGGATGAGCATCCTGGTACTGCTTGAAAATGCCCGCGACCAGTTGGTTGTACTCCGGCACGCTGGTGAAATAGGCGACCGACAACTCCCCTCGAGCCAGTGAGGGGCTGGTCACGGCGCCGGTAGCGCTCAAGGCCACCGATGCGGTCGAACTCCCTGCTTTCGCGGTTGAACTGCCGCCGGGCGCGGAGGACGTACCGGTGGCAGGGACGCTCGACCTGTTTGACGGCGTGCTGCAGGCGGCGAGGACGCCGGCAGCAACGGCGAGGAGAGTGGATGCCGCCAATACCTGCCGACGTGTCGACGTGCGTGGAGCCACGATCCCTTCCATCCTATGCCTCTCTTTTTCAGAGCCGGTGCTGCCGGCCGACGATCAAGCAGCCATTACATGCCGTAGAGCCACCGCTTCCTACCGTTCCGCTGGGCAGCCTCCAGGACATCCGGTCACAACCATTGACGATCAGCTACGTGACGCTAACGCCGCCCTTCCGCTTGTTGGCGGCGATGATCCCGTTGACGATGTCCTGCACCTGTTTCAAGGCATCAGTCGAGCTCAGCTTGCCGGTGAAGGCGTCGGTGAGTGCCTGACCCTGGGCTGCCTTGCTGATGTCGCTCCAGGCGATCCAGTCACTTGCCGGTAGGGAAACCGTGGCATCGAGCTCCGGCTGCAGGAAGCGGCGACCATCAGGTGGCCCCGCTTTGGCTGGGTCGAGCGCAAACGCAGCGGCGGCCGCGCTATTGCCCGGCGTCTGCTGGAAGAGGGTGGGGATCTGGTCCTGTACCGCTGGGGTCATGAGGTAAGCCATCCAGGCCCACGCGTCATCCTTCACCCGAGACGCCGGGTTCAGGTATACCCCGACGAGGTTGGAGGTGTTGACCGTCTTGCCAGTGGTTGGGCTGTATGGGAAGATGGTCTCGTCCCACTGCTGGAGGTGATCCTTTATGTACCAGGCGTTGAACCAGTCACCGGCATAAGACATGGCCAGCTCGCTGTAGAGGAATGCCGATGGGATCGCCCCTTCCGCGGTTTGTTGATACTTGCTCGCCTCCGCTGTCCAGAAAGAGCCGGAGCTGGCCACGGCGACGCCGTCCCGCACCAGATTGACGGCAAACTCTAATCCGGCGATGGCCTCCGGCGAAGCAATGATGCACTGGTCCAGGGTGGCATTGAAGAAGCTACCGCCATTCGCGACACAGAAGCCGTAGTAGCCCTCCTCAAGCGTCGTCCTGATGAACAGACCGGCCCGCTTGACCGTGTTGCCCTGCATCTGGACCAGTTGGGTGGCATATTTCCGCAGCGCATTCCAGTCCCACTGCTTGCCCAGCGTATTGGGAGACGGCAGTCCGGCTGCCTGCAACTCGTCCGTGTGGAAGGTAACGACGCCAGCCGTCAAGTTGAAGGGTGCCGCCATCAGCTTGCCATTATACGTGTGAAACTCTACCAGCGCTGGGTACATCGCGGCAAGATTCGCTGACGCGCCCTTGTCCGTCTGCGCGTACGCGGAGACATCTGCGATATTCCCATTATGGGCCAAGACCTTAAAGTAGGCAGTATCGCCGTAGAAGACATCAGGTCCCGTGCCCGAAGCCTCGGAGACGACCACCTTCTCCCAATAGCCAGAGGGCATCGACGCGGCAACTGGCATCTGGTGCGTCTGATTGAATGCCTTAGTGAGGGTAGCAAATGCCGAAACGAACGGTGGGGCGTACTGCCAAAACTGCACCGCCCCGGTCGCTTTCGCGGGCGCTGCCGCAGTCACGCCGGTTGGGGACACGCTGGCACTGCCTTGCGATCCCCTCGCGGGGGTCTGGCTGGCTTGACTGGATGTCGACGTGGGCGCCGGCTCCTTGGTCGGAGCGGCCGTGCTCACCACTGACGTTTGAGCAGAAGTTAGAGGCCCCGCGCTACGCGCTGTCGCCGACGTGGCCTCAACCGTCGCGGCATGGCTGGAGGTAGCAGTCGTCACCGTCGAGGTGGCGCCGCAGGCAGCCAGCCCGAACACACCGCCTGCCGCCAGCGCCGCCGAGACGAGAAGCCGCCGTCGCGGGATGTTAGATTGCATGGAATCGCTCCCTCCTGCGCCAATCGTGATCAGTGCGTCAGCTTACAGGACTTCGGGACCAAAGTCGTTGTGTAAAGCGCGCGTATCCTTCGGAAAATCGCGCCACTCCACCAAGAACTTGACGCATTCATGTCGAGGCCATGGCGGCGACGTATGGCGCCGCTGCTGTAATCGGCAACAACTCAGCGTTTGCCGCTCCCGGCTGGCGGCGGCGCCAGGCAGAGGGCGACATCCCGCCAGCGCGCGTAAACGCCGCGGTGAAGTCGCGATGCGTGGCGTAGCCCAACTGCACGGCGATCGCCCCGACCGGTAGGTCGGTGTGCCGGAGCAGTTCCTCCGCCACCTGGCGGCGGCGCCGCTGCAGGTAGGCCCTCGGCGAGAGCCCGAGATCGCGCTGGAAGAGCCGGCGCAGGTGACTTGGGGAGATGTGGAGTACGGCGGCTAGCTGCTCCACCCGCGTCTCACCAGCTCTCACGGCGGCCAGCGCCGCATCAACGTAACCCCGGCTCACCTCGCCGTTGCGCTTCGCCGCGCCCGGCCCGCCTGCTCGCATGATGAGTATCGCCAGCTCAGTCGCCAGGGCAAAGCACAACTCCTCGCTGAGCTCACGCCGGCAGGCCAGTTCCTGAGCGATACGACCGGCGAGATCACTGAATGCCCGCTGTCCAGGGATGGACACCGCGAAGCGCGCCGGCAGCGCACTCGGCATCAGGCGCCGCAACAGCGCCTGCGGCAGATCATCCATCATCACCACCTGGAAGACACAGCCCCGGTCATCTGTCGAGAAGGCATGGAGCAGGCCGGGAGGAATGGCGACGACGTCGCCGGCCTGAAGGTGCAAGGATGCTCGACCGGGAGCGATCAACTCCGCGTTGCCATCGGCGACGAGGGTCAATTCCACTCTGGGATGCCCGTGCGGGGTCATTCGCCACGCTGCTGGGTGCCGGACGTGGGGTAGGACCGTGACTCTGCTCAGGGTGCTTGGGGGTGTTGCGCATCTCTCCTGGAGCATGCCGTTGCCTCTCAACTTTACGCTACCGCTTTCGACCGGTAGCATCCCCATGAACCGTGGTCGGCGGTTGGTTAATGGCGGAGGTGAGGTCCATCGGGCATCTGTAGAGGCGATCCCGAGTACCTCTACAAGGGAGCGCCGATGGACACCGACCAGCAATATGGAAATGGTATCATGGAATCGGCACCATGACCCAATCGTCGGCGATTGAGAGCGCTGCAGCGCTGCCCTCTAGTACAAATGGGCATGGCGGTAGGTTGACAAACGATGATGTGCGCCGGCGGCGAATCGGCGGGTGTCAAGCCTTCACTGGGAACAGCGCTTGGAGGCGCTCCGGCGATAGGCGGGCGCCGTATTCGCAAGCTTCAAACGCTTCGGCATATTGGATGGCGGAGCCTCGCGCCGGGCCGTAGCGCTCAATCAGTTTCTCCCGATAGCGGCTAGCGATGTCCTGGCCGGCGGACGCGCGCAATGCCTCCAACCAGCGCCGACGCTCCTGGTCGGTGGCCGGCACCTCCTGCTCGCGCCGGCCGTTGTAGGGCAGCCACTCGTACATCTGCGAGACGTGACAGTGCAGCATGTCCATTTTCAGCGTCATAACTTCGTCGATGGCGACCACGACGTCGGGCGTAAAGGGATACGGCCGCTGGAAGTGGTCGCTGACGTAGCAGATGCAGGGGTTGTCGCGTAGATGGGGCGTGTGCGCTGCGATGTTTGGCACCGTGACCATGTAGGCGGCGTCTTGAACCAGGACGGCAGTGTAACGGTGATCCGGGTGGTAGTCGTTCGGCCGTGGCGACAGCACAAGGTCGGGCTGGAACTCCCGGATAAGCTCGATGACGCGTCGCCGGTTGGCGAGTGTCGGTTCCAACTCCCCGTCGTGGATATCCAGCACCTGATAGGTGACGCCGATGACCTGGCCGGCCGCCGCCGCTTCCGCCCTTCGGCGGCGCGCCAGTTCCACGCCGCCAATCTCGTGGTGCCCGGCGTCCCCGTTCGTCACCGAAACGAACTTGACGACGTGCCCTTGTTGGACCCAGAGCGCTGCAGTACCGCCAACCTTGTAATCGCAGTCGTCCGGGTGTGCCCCAAAAGCAATGATGCGCATGACCGTGTCCTTTCCTAGCACCGGCTACAATCTGTCGATGCCTGTACGCCTGCTCGTGCTCCTCCAAAAGGGGATTGAAGGAGAGACCGCCATCTTGCTCACTGCCGATAGAGTGGCGCGATATCCGACCAGCTCTTCATCCCCTTGTGGATCAGCCGGGTCAGACTGTTGCGGGTCAGGGTATCCTCGCGGCGGTCGGACGCCACGTCTGTCTTCTTGCGGAACTGCTTCGTCTGGTCCAGGATTCGTTCCAGCAGGTGCAGCCGCACTGGCTGATAGATGGGATCCGCGTAGCGGTTGACCAGTTCTCCCGGATCCGAGCGGCGGTGGTAGAGCTCGCCTTCCTGCTCGCGACCATAGTACACCAGCCGGTAGTCGGCGGTGCGGACCGCCAGGATCAGCGATCCGTGACGGGGATGACCCCACTCGCAGAGCACGGCCTCCTTGCCGGACTGCTCCCCAGCAATTAGCGGCAACAGGCTGGCGCCGTCGACTCCTTCCGGTGTCTCCAGGCGCATCAAGTCGCAGAGCGTCGGGTACAGGTCGACGCTCTCCACCAGATCGGTTACCTGGCGGCCGGCGGGGCAGCCTGGGTAGACAAGGATGAAGGGGATGCGCTGAATCGACTCATAGATGCCGAGGTTCTTCTGCATCAGCCCGTGCTCGCCGGCAAAGTCACCGTGGTCGGAGACGTAGACGACCACGGTGTTCTCCAACTCACCGCTTTGCCGGAGTTCGTCGAGCACGCGGCCGATCTGCTCGTCGATAATCGTCACCAGCGCGTAGTAGTGCGTGAGTTGCCGGCGCAACTCCTCGACGTCGGCCGACACGTAAGGGTAGGCGCCGCGGCGGCTGATGTGCTCGCGCTGAACGGTCGGTTTCGTGACGAAGCGCCGCTCGAACAGGTCCGCGGCATTGTTAGGCAGGTCGATCTCCTCCGGCCGGTACATGTGGGCCCGCTCGGGCGAAGGGGACAGTGGCGCGTGCGGACGCTGGAACGACATCTGCAGAAAGAAGGGCCGTTGCTGATCGCGCTGCCGCAAGAAGCGCAGCGTCTCCTCACCGGTCCACACTTCCAGCGAGTGTTCGTGGGGAATCGCGCTCACGAACCAGAGGCTGCGTTTGCCGGGATGGTCCGGCGGCAAGGTCCCCAGGTCGTAGCAGTCGGCCAGACCGTGCTCGTGCAGGTAGCGAAAGTAGTGGTTGGAAAGCGGGTCATCGCGGTCGGCGTCGGCGAGGTCGCAGTACCGGCGGTACTCGAAGCCTTCCTGGTCCCAGGCGCGGATCATGTGTACCTTGCCGATCACGGCAGTCTGGTAGCCGCCGCGCCGGGCGAGGGCGGCAAGGGTGTTGGGGTTGCCTTCGGGATAGTCGAAGATCGTATTGCCCAGGTGCCCGTGGCTGTGCGGATACTGACCGGTGATGAAGGTGACGCGCGAGGGGGCGCAGATCGGGTTGTTGCAAAAGGCCTGGCTGAAACTCACGCCACCGGCGGCCAGCGCATCCAGATGTGGCGTGCGGACGTTGCGCCCGGCATGGCCCATACAGGAAGCGTTGTGCTGATCGCTCATCAGCCACAATACGTTCGGACGGCGCGGGTCGGCCTGGGCCACCATTCGCGTTCCTTTACCTATCGTTGCAGGCGTTGCCCACATCCACGATCTTGACGAGCGGCCACGTAAAGTGCGTGGTCACATCCGTCGGTCCTTCAACGCTCCCTTTGTGTTGACACCGATATCAGGGCATCGGTATCATTCTAGCGGCCCAGGGTGGAACTTGTCAACGAGCATCGGTGGCCCGTGAAGGGGGTGACAACGTGCGCGAAGTTCGCTGGGAACGCATGTTCCCCGATGAGTTGGAACAGGCTTTCGCCGCCCATCCGCTGCTCTACTTCACCTACGGCCTCTGCGAGCCGCACGGACCGCACAACACGCTCGGTTTGGACGCGCTGAACTCGCACGGCCTGGCCTGCGCCGCGGCCCGAGGGGATGGCGGCATTGTGGCGCCGCCGGACTACTGGCACATCCACGGCTATGGCCCCTTCGCCGCCTGGGGGCGGCGCATGGTTGGTGAGACCGACCGCGCCTGGATCACCGCCGTGCCGCCCCGGGTGTTCTTCCGGCAGGTCCTGTACCACCTGCGTACGGCGGACCTGCTCGGTTTCCACGCCGCGATCTTCTTGATCGGCCACCTCGGGCCGCACGCGTCGGACTTTGCCCGCCTGATCGACCTGGTGCAGCCGCACGTCGGCACGCGCCTCTGGTGTCCACGCCCCGCCATGCCCTATGTGCTGCCGGAGAGCGGCACACGGGTACCCGTCGATCACGGCGGGCAACTGGAGACCTCCGTGCTCTGGGCCCTGGAGCCGGACTGCGTGGACGCCTCCCGCCTGCCGCCGCCGGGCACGCCATTGCCCCAGTTCGGCATGAGTGCCAGCGCGCAGCAGGCCAATCGCTTACTGGGCGAGAACATCGTCGCCGCGTCGGCCCGCGTGCTGTCGAGCAAGGGTCGCGAGTTGCTGGCGACCTATGCGAGCCTGCAGCCGCGTCACACGTTGCGCACCTATGCCGATGTGGAAGCGCTCTGGGAAACGGTCGTTCGGCCGCGGCTGAAGGAGTTCGCGTGCATGCAGGAACCCAGCGGCGAGCCACCACCGCCCGACTCGGTCTGGCACGAGCACTGGAAGCTACCGGTCGATGCCATCCTGGCCGAGCCCTGACACTCTCCAGCAGCGCCAGCGTCAGCAACTCACTATCCGAGCAGTCGGGTGGCGGACGGGGCCGCCGAAACAGCGGGCCGACGCGCTGCCAAATCTCATCCACCACAACGTAGGACTGAAATTTTTGTCTTACAAGACATAGTAAGCTTCCCGGCCGAACAGGTCGGCAGTGGTGCATGGCCCCGCGGCGAGTTTTCGGTCAGGTTCCCATGAAGTCCAAGCAGAGACGCAACGGCTCATCCTGGCCAACTCGGCGCAGGGAAGGCGCCGCCCAGCGCCAGCCATCCCATTTTGGCGACGTCGTATAGATGTCGGCGAGCGGTCTCGTGCGGGCGACACTGCCATTGGCGAGCGTCACTTCGATGACAAAGCCACAGTGGCTGCGCTCCTCCTCGGCCACCGGCTCCAGGCGGAGGACGTTCTGCTGGGTAATGGCCGGCCAGCAAGCGGGCGGGATGGCGAGCCCCTGCCGGGCATCGAAGTACTCCAGGCGTGGCAATGTTCCAATGGCACAGTCATTCAGAAAGAGCCGGTGGGGGGCACGACTGGCCGAACCAGCAGCGCGCAACCATACGGTGCGTACGCGCGCATCGCCTATTTGCAGGGGCCACGCGGGCGGCGGCACCGGTGGCGCCTCGGCCGGCGTATGCACGAAGGTGGCCCGACCATCCAAGCCCAGGTATACCTCACCCCCATCCTCTTGCTGGCCGAGGCGCCGCCAGCGGAGCCGAAGGCCATGGGCCTCCACCTCTGCCAGGATCCAGCCTGGAGCGGAGTCTTCCAGATAGCCCCAGCCGTAGTGCAAATCCTCTGGCGGTGGCAGCAAGCCTCGCACATGCTGGAGGGGGAGCGGTGCGCGGTCGGGATAACCGAGCGGCACGCTCTGGAGTTGCGGTAGCCAGCGCTCGCCGCTGAGCCGGTGCAGGCTGGCGACCTGATTGTGCGTGTGCCCGCAGCAGTAGACCGTCGGGGCGGTGCTGGCGGCCAGACGGGCCAGCACGCCTTGGGCATAGTCGAGCCGGCTGAAGAAGGGCCTGGCGACCGGGATCAGGGGTGGGTGACCACAGAGGACGACCTGTTCCCCGCGGCGTTCGGCCAGCGCCAATTGCTCCACCAGCAAGCGTTCGGCTTCGCCAGCCGGCCGGAAGGTCGTGTAGTCGAGGATGATGACCCGAATGCCCCCGACAACGAGGGCATAGTTGGTAGTCACTGTTGCCGGCACCTGGCCTGACGTGCGGGCGACTTCGGTCAAGAACAGGTCGCGGTAGATGGCGTCGGCGGGGCCGCCTGGTCGCCCTTCGTGCGTGCCTCGCACGAAGAGCAGCGGACGCGGGAGCGCCGTAAAGAACTCCCAGGCCTCCCGTAACTCCGCCGCATCCCCGGCGGCGGCGTCGCAGTGACCCTGGACCACGTCGCCCAGGTGGACAACGAGATCCGGGGCGGCGGCGCGCACCTCGGCAACGAGCTGTGGCAGCACCTCCTGCGTCGTCCAGGTATGCCGTGTAATGTCCGGGGCATTGCTCGGTGCGCCGGCAGCATCGCCGAGGGCGCCGCGGTGGTACGCCGGGTTGAGGTAGTGCGTATCGCCCACAATGGCCAGGCGCAGGCGGGGAGGGTCGGCCGAAGGACCCTCCGGCGGGTTCATGACTGGGTGAGCACGGCGTCGGCAAGCCGGGCCGCGGTATCAAGCGCCTGCTGGACGGCGGTAGCGCCGCTGACTGCCTGTTCCAATCCGTTACTGACGATGGGTGACCAATCGGTGTAGCGAACCAGCTTGGGGCGCGTGCGCTGGATGGCCAGGGTATCCAGCGCCGCCTTCCAGGTCGGCTGAGCGGTGACGAGGTCCTGCCATTCTTTGGTGTCGCGCGCACTCTTGCGCGGTGGGACCGCGCCGACGGCCAGACTCCAGCGCACCAGTTGGGCCACGCGTCCGCTCCACTCCAACCAGGTCCAGGCCTGGTCGGCACGTTTGGATTGGGAGGCGATGCTCCAGTTCCAGCCGCCGGTATCGCTGGCAGCAGTCTGTTGCTTCGGAAGGAGAGCGGTGCCAAAGGCGAAGGGGAGCTTCAGCTGGGTCAGTCGCACGATGTCGCCCGGGCCCTGGATATAGATGCCTGCTTTGCCTGTTTCAAACAGGTTCGCCGGCTGCTTCAGCGCCGTGACCTGGTCCTTGATGACCAGATCCGTCCAGAACTGGGCTGCCGCGACGCCTGGCGCCTGGTTGAAGGTATCCTTCGTGCCATCGGCATTCACAAAGTCGCCGCCGGCCTGCCAGACGAACGGCGCGAAGGTATACATGCGCCACTCCAGGGAGGCGCGTGGAATCAGGAACCCCATCTGCTCAAAGGTAGTGCCACTACGCCTGGTGAGTTGGACCGCCGCCTCGCGGAAGCTCGACCAGGTAGCCAGCGCCGTCGTGGGGTCGAGCCCGGCGACGCGGAACATATCCTGGTTGTAAAAGAGCAACAGACCGCTCGTCTCATAGGGAAGGGCGTAGGTCTTCTGGGCAATCGTGCAGGCATCCAGCGGACCGGGGTAGTAGTCGCTCAACAGGGGGCCGGTGGCGCTGGTTTGTTTGGAATTCAGGTAGGAGTCCAGCGGTCGGATGGCCTGCTTGGCGACCAGCGCTGCCGGCCAGATGACGTCAATGGACATCACGTCGGGTGGCTCACCACCAGCCATGCTGGCGGTGAGCTTCTCGAAGTTGTTCGAGCTGGTGCTGGAAGATACGACGTGGTCCGCCTGGATGGTCGGGTTTTGCGCCTGGAAGTCGTGGATGAGGCCATCTAAGGTCTTGCTGGCGATGGTCTGGGTGCCGGAGGCGTGCCAGATGGTGAGGTGCCCGTTCGTTGCCTGCGGTGCAGCGCCGGCGGCGGTCGCCGTAGCTGTGATGCTGTTGGTTGCAGTCCTGGTCGCGTTCGTAGTGGTCGCCGCTGCTGTACTCCCTCGTGCTGTACCGGTCGCTCCACCGGCCTGACCGGTTCCGATAGTGCTGGTCGCCGTGCTCGACTGACCAGTTCCGGTTGGATTGGTCGCAGCGACAGTGGCGCTGGCAGTCTGGCCGCTGGAGCCGCAGGCGGTCAACAAGCCAACGGCCACGGTCATCGCGCCTGCCAGTAGTTGCCGTCGCGTCCTCATAGTTCCATCGCTGCAGGTTGCCATGTTGGTCGTCCTTCCACGAACGTAGCACCTCCGGGAGGGGCGCCCACTGGCGCAGGCTGCCGATCTGACGTATCGACAGGCATCAGAAGCCCCAGACGCCTGCGCCGATGGGCGACGCCGAGGTGACTGCTATCAAGGATAGACAGCAGGTACTATCATGTCAATACTTTTTGTGCCATTGCCGAAAGACAGAAATTTTATTTCAGGAGCGAGAAGGTGGCGATTCCCGAGGCCGTCAGCGTTCCCCTTGCCGAGACGCTGCGCAGGTCGGTGGCGCGACGATACCGGCACTTCACTTCCGCCGAGCAGGTGGTGGCGCAGGCGGTGCTACGCCGGCCGCGGCTCGTCATCGAACTCCCCATTCAGGCGCTGGCCCGGGAAATCGGCGTGGCGCCAGCCGTGATTTCGCGTTTCAGCCGCACGATAGGCCTGAGCGGCTTTCGGGCGCTGCGCGTTGCCCTGGCGGAAGAACTGGGGGCCGAGGGCGTCGCGGCGGCGGTCGTGCCGCAGCTTGACAACCACGGCGCTGAGCCGCTCTGGGGCGCCGCCCGTGCGAGTGTCCTTGATGACATCGCTGCCCTGCAACGGAACCTGGACGGCATTGATCCGGCGGCGATGGCGGCGGCGGCGCGTCTACTGGCTGCCGCCAGGCGTGTCGTGACGGTTGGCTACGCAACATCCGGCGTGGTGGCGAAGCGGCTCGCCAGCATGCTCGCTTACCGTGGCTGGCGCACCAGAGCCGAAGTCGCCCCGGGCGATTCCACCTGGGCCAGCGATATTGATCCGCAGGACGTCGTCGTGGCCGTCTCGCACCGGGGTCGCGCTTCTGGCTCGGGGGCTGAACTGCTCATGACCCTTCGCCAACTACGAACACAGGGAACGCAGGTCATCTTGCTCACCAACGCTCCCGACGGCGGGCTGAGCCAGGCGGCCACCCTTGTGCTGGCAACGAGCCAGCTAGGCGACGACAGTGAAGAAGCCTACGTTTTCGATCCCGTATTCCCTGTGCAGTTGCTCACGATGCGCGCTCTGGTGGCGGCAACGATCGCCGCCCGCAAGATGCAATGACCGACGTATGCGGAGGTCGCCGGGGGAGCGCCTGGACAGCGGATCGGGGTATGAGTACACTGGGCCGCGACGAAAGGACTTCCGATGGAACGACGCTCGACTGATCTGGCCCCGCCCACGACCGCCGGCGGCGCCGAGCCGCCGAATATCCTGCTGCTCTTTACCGACCAGCAACGGGCCGACGCGCTGGGCTGTTCCGGCAACCCCTTCATCCAGACGCCCAACCTGGACCGGCTGGCGAGCGAGGGCATTCGTTTCAGCCAGGCGGTGACGACGACGCCAGTCTGCATCGCCTCGCGCTACTCCCTCATCACCGGCCTGCGCATGCGCGAGCATCATTGGGGGGCGAATGCCAGCGTGCCGGGGCCGCGGCCGGAGTTGCCGACCTTGATGACGTTGTTGGGTGGCGCCGGCTACCGCACCCACGGCATCGGCAAGTTCCACTTTCAGCCGACCGGTCGCCACCACGGCTTCCACAAGATGGAGTTGATGGAGGAGATCCCCCGCTACCGAGTCGACGACGACTACCTGTGCTACCTCCAGGAGCAGGGCTACGGCCACATCCGCGAGGTCCACGGCGTCCGCAACCTGCTCTATCAGCAGCCCCAGACGACGATCGTGCCCGAGGCGCATGTGGGGTCCACCTGGGTGGCCGACCGCACCTGCGCCTTTCTGCGCGAGCACGCCGGCGGTCGCCCGGGCCGCCCGTTCTTCCTCTGGTCGTCCTGGATCGCGCCGCACCCACCCTGGAACGTGCCGGAGAGTTTCCGGGATATGTACGATCCAAACGAGCTTCCTTTGCCGGTCTACGTGGATCGACCGGAAGATGACTTGAGCCCGCAGGCACACATGCTCCGCAACGTCGGCGACGGGGCGGACCAGAGCCCTGCTCGGTTACGGGCGATCAAGGCCCGCTATTACGCGCAGGTGAGCCTGATCGACAAATGCGTCGGCCGCATCCTGGCTGAGTTAGAGCGCCTCGGGCTGGCCGGCAACACCCTGGTGATCTTTGCCAGCGATCACGGGGAGATGCTCGGCGACCACGGGTTGTGGCAGAAGAGCAGTCCCTATGAGGCTTCGGTGCGCATCCCCTTCCTGCTGCGCTGGCCGGACCGGGAGCCGGGCGGCCAGGTACGAGAGCAACTCGTCAGCTTGCTGGACGTGCTGCCGACCTGCCTGGCGGCGGCCGGCGTGACCTACGCCGGGCCGCACGATCCGGCGGGCGTCAGCCTGCTCACGGCCGAAGGCCGCCAACTGGCCGATCAACGCGACGCTCTGGTGATCGACCATGGCCTTGGCCCCCAACGCTGGCTCTGTCTGCGCGAACGCACCACCAAGTACGCCGTCTGGCTGAGTTCGGGCAAGCGGGAACTGTACGACCTGGCGAATGACCCGGAGGAGCGCCACAACCTGATTGACACCGAGCCCGAGCGGGCGGCGGCGTTGGAGCGCCGGTTGGTCGATTGGGAGCGAAGACACGGCTTTGCAGAGTCGCTGGATGGTGACCACTTCCGCACATTTCCTGTTCGCCCGGCTGGCAGGGGCCGCAACGGCCAGTTCCCCTTCTGGGTGGCCACCCTGCCGGCGGACGAACGGAGCAAAATGCAATCACCCGGCCAGACGGTCATGGATGCCATTCGCCACGAGACCAGCTTCCGGCTGGAAGAGCTCGACCTGCGCGCCTGGAAAGCAGCCGGCGGCGACCTTCGCGGAACGCCCTACGAAGCGGTGTGGGCAGCGCTGCCGGACCCTCCGCCCCGGCCGGACAGAGCCTGAGCGAACGCCAGGAGCGGAAGGAACCCGAGCAAGGGCGTCTGCCGCGGTCCAGAGGTCAGCGGTGTACTTCGGGAACCAAAGGCCATAGTGAGCAGGAGACAGATATGAGCGTAGAGGCAACCCCCGTACCCCCGGCACGGCCGCAGCCGGTACCCAACTGTGACCGCACGTCGGTCGGCTTTGTGCCGCTCACGGACCTCGGCACGGGAACGTACCAGGGTTTCACTGGCGGCCTCTACCCGAACGGGTCCAATCAGCCGCCGGCCGCCTACGCCCGGGAAGGCGCCGCCTATGCCCAAAAGGTGCTGCCGCGCAACCAGCAGGGTCAACCTGATCCTGAGGGCACGGTGGCGCTGCTTTCCTTTGGCATGTCAAACACGACGATGGAGTACCGCGCCTTCAAGCAGCGCGCCGACGCCGACCCGCGCAAGCACCCGCGACTCAGCATCGTCGATGGAGCCGTGGGCGGAGCCCATGCCGGGCGGATCAAGGAGCCGGAGGCGCCGTACTGGAGCACGGTGGCGGAACGCCTGGATGCCGCCGGCGTGAGCGCGGCGCAAGTGCAGGTCGGCTGGCTGAAACAGGCGATCGCCGGCGAAAGCCGCCCCTTCCCGGCCGATGCGCAGGGGTTACAAGAGGCCTTGCGTCTGATCGTCGCCATCATCCGGCAGCGTTTCCCCAACCTCCAACTGCTCTATCTCTCCAGCCGCATCTACGCCGGCTACGCCTCGACGCCGCTCAACCCCGAGCCGGCTGCCTACGATGGCGGCTTCGCCGTCAAGTGGCTGATCGAAGAGCGCATGGCCGGCAAGATCGGCGGTCCCTGGCTCGGCTGGGGTCCCTACCTCTGGACAGACGGCTTGAAGGGACGCAGCGACGGCCTCATCTGGACGTGCGAGGACGTCGCCCCGGACGGGACACACCCTTCTATCCCAACCGGTGCCAACAAGGTCGGCCAGTTGTTACTCGACTTCTTCTCGACCGATGCGCTGGCGAAGGATTGGTTCCTGCGCGCTGAGTGAACGATGCATCTATCAACTCTCGGTTACTGTCCGCTGCGCCCGCCCGGCGACTGAAGTCGCGGGCTACCAGAAGCGAAGCCGCCCTTCGGCGGCTCTATAGTGAAGCCACGATGAAACCCGCGGCCGGGACGCGCCAGGCCATGTAGATCCCATTGCGGCTTCACTATAGGAGTCCGCGTAGGCGGACTTCGCTTCCGTTAGGCGCGACTTCAGTCGCCAGCCCCCCCCTCAGCACACGCCCGTGACGCAGACCCGCTTGCCGACGTTGGGTGCGAGCGCCGCCGCTACCCCCGTCTGCACATTGGTCAGGGCCGTCGATACGGCGGCCTGTTCTTGCCACAGCGTGTTGTTCAGGATCGGGTTGAATACGGATTCCAGGTGGATGCTGTCGACGAAGGCGTGGGAGAGCGGCGGCTTGCCGTACTGGAGCGCACCCTCGAAGGCCTGCTTGAGTTCGTCCTTCGGTAGGAGGGTGTAGGTTGGATACCAGGCATCCAGCAGCGTGCGGTTGGCCGGCGGCGAACCGGTGGAGGTCAGCATGCCGTGCAGCCCCTCCGGGCTGGTGAGGTAGGAGAGGAGCGACCAGGACTGATCAGGAACCTTCGTCTTCGCCGCCAGCAGGTAGGAATCCGGCCAGAGCGGATTGGTGTTGGCTTTAGACCAGGGAAAGGCGGCGATGCCCAGCCCG
Organism: Chloroflexota bacterium; assembly: GCA_036734945.1. GTDB lineage: Bacteria > Chloroflexota > UBA4733 > UBA4733 > UBA4733 > UBA4733. The sequence continues at coordinate 37,735 of DAIMXP010000025.1, read as the reverse complement.
AACTTCACCGTCTTGAGAAACGGCGTGAGCGCGAAGCCGCCGCGCAGCACCATGGCGAGGCGCTGCTCGACAAACGGATCCTGAGTCGCCGCCAGCCCCAGGGTCTTGACGTCGTTCGCGCTGGGCGCCACGTGATCCTTGAACATCAGGTCGGCGAAGAAGGTATAGGCAGCCTGAGCGCCGGCGCTGTCGAAGCTGGCCCTGGACGGGTAGCCCGTCGTGTAGCCGTCGGCCGACCAGGGGTCGGCCGCCCATAGCCAGCCCTCGACGCCCTGGCCGACGCAGCCGTTGCCGTTGACGCCGTACTGGGCGTCGGCCTGGCCCGGATTGCGGGTGAGTTTGAGCGCCGTGGCGCGCATGGCCTCGACCGTCCAGTTCCGGTCATCCCAGTTGGCCGGTGGCAGAGGCGCCCCTGCCTTCGTCAGCAAGTCCTTGTTGTAGAAGAGGAAAGAACCGTAGACGCTGTACGGCATGGCGATGACGTGGCCCTGCAAGGTGAAAAGATCGCGCACCGGCTGGTCGAAGACGGTCATGTCCACCTTGTCGCGCTGGATGTACGGCGTGAGGTCGCGCACCATGCCCAGCGCCGCATAGCCGCGCGCGCCGGTGTTGGCGTGGGGCACCCAGAGGTCGGCCGGGGTGCCGCCGGCCTGCATAGTTTGGAGCTTGGTATCGAGTTGGGGTTGGGGAATGTTGAGCCATGCTACCGTGATGGCGGGATTGGCGCGCTCGAAGCCCGGAATGGCGACATCCTTCTCCCAGTTGTTCCAGTCGGGGTTGGCCCAGGTCGCCCAGGTGACGGAGATTGCCTTCGCCGCGGGTGAAGTACTGGCGGCCGTGCTTGCTGCTGCGCTGCTCGACGTCCCGACGGTACGGACCCTCGCCTGCGCCATCGTCGCCGGCGGCACAGTGGTTACCGTTGCGTCACGACTGCACGCCATCAACAAGGCGCTACCGCCCAGGCCGAGCGATGCGCCGAGCCAGTACTGAAGCAATCGTCGCCGGGTGAGTGGATTCAGCATGCTGCACCTCCTTCGTTACTGCCCTGGCTCAAGCCATGGCGCCAGTCAGGTCGCGCCTGGCCGGTTGCTGCGCCGCTAACTCGTCATAAAACTGGCGATAGTGCAGCATGCGGAAGCCCTGGCGCAACGCGTGTTCCAGGATGGCGCGCGTTGCCGTCATCTCCGGATCGGCGCGGATGCTGCTCCAGTCGTGCTGGCAATAGGAGAAGACGCAGTCGCGCTCGGCGGCCTCATCCAGGTCGCGACAGGTCAGCGCGACATAGTCGGCGAGCTGATCCCAGCCAATCCGCGAGCGGCGCAGGCAGTCCTGCCAGCCGTGGATGCCGACTTCCAGGATGTCCGGGAACCCCTGGGCGGCATACCAGAACGGCTGCACCTCCAGCTTGACCGGTTGCCAGTCCTGTTCGTTCCGGCCCCAGCAGCGGGAGGTCGTCAGCCCATGCTTCTGTAACAATTCGAGGATGTCCGGCCGGTCGGAGAGTCCCCGATAGTAGTTCCAGGGCCCCGTGATGGCACGGCAGCGGACGCCGAGCAGGCGCTCAATCGCTTCGTTGGCCCGGCCGAGGTCTTCGTCGATTTGCTCCAGGCTGCCACCGCGCTTGAGGAGCGTTCCACGATCGCTGACCTCACAGACCGTCTTGAGCAGGGTGTGCGAGTAGGTGTGCTGCTGCACGTCGAAGAGCGGGTCCCCGGCCACCGGTCGGAGCGCCGCCGTGCTATGCTCGACAGTCCGGCCCACCAGAAACAGGCTGGCCGGCACCCGCAGGTCGTGATGCACCGCCTGCATCTGGGCCAGGAAGGCGCCCGTCAGCGCCGGGTTGGGGGCTTCCACGTCGTACCCAAACAAAAACGTTGGCATATCCGACCTTTCTCCACTGCTCCAGGTTTGCGTCACAGGGCCGCGACTGCGGGCCCACTGCGGTGGGCGCCCCCGGCCAAGCGACGGGGTGTAACGGAGCGCAGCGGAGGGGGGCGGTGGCGGGACCGCGAAGCGACCGCAGTCGCGGCCTTGCAAATCGCGTCGCTCGCTTGCTGTGCATGACTCTGCGTTACACTCCACTGGCGCTGCCGAGTTGACGCCAGCTATCCGCGTCGCTAATATCTTAACGACGGCATGGTATCGATGTCAATGGGCGTCGATACACGTGCTGTCTGTGTCTCGGGAGGTTCCTCATGCGGGGTGTCACCAGCATCAGTCACGTGGCGATTCGCGCCAAACAGTTCGATACGTTGTTCGACTACTACACGAGGGTGCTCGGTTTCGCAGAGATGTTCCGGCTGCAGATGGATGATGGGTCACTGAGGCTGGCGTACATTCGAGTCGCCGACACGCAGTTCATCGAAGTCTTCCCGAACGGCACGGAGGAAGGCCCGCGCACGCGCACCCAGGTCGGCTTGAACCACCTCTGCCTGGCGGTGGAGAATCTCGACGAGACGGCGGCGGACCTCACAGACCGCGGCGTCAGGATCCTGAGTCGCGTCGATGCCGCGATCGACGGCAACCGGATCGCCTGGATCGCGGACCCCGAGGGCAACCGGATCGAACTCATGGAGTTGTCCCCAACAGGCAAGCAAGCGGAAGCGATAGCCCGACTCAACCGAAACGGGCAAATATGATTGGGGTTTCTCAACAACAGGTCGCCGCATCACTCGCGGGAGCCTCGATAGGGCGACGTTTCGCACGCCGCCAGGCTGGTTTGACGAATGAGGTGCTGGAGGGCAAGGCATGACGACGATTGACGAGTTGCGCACTGGTGTGCGGAAGAGCTTCCCAGAACTGGACGAGATCCAGGATGCGGCGTTGCGCGCCAAAGTGGTGGAGGCGTGGGCGTTGGCCCTCTCCCAGACCGAGTACACCTGCATCGAAGAGATCCGGGCCTCCGGCGGGCCGACGACGCCGGTAATGAAGCAAGGCACCCAGACCGAGCACATCCGGGGCGTCACGCGCATGGCGCTGGCGATGGCCGATGCCCTGCAGGCGGTGGTCGGGCCCTTGGAAATTGATCGGGACTTGCTGATTGCCTGCGCGCTCTGCCACGATGTGGGCAAGCCCTTCGAGTTCAGTCCGCGCAATCAGGCGCGCTGGAAAGAGCATCCCGCCGCGGCGGGCTATCCAGCCATTCGCCATCCGGTTTACGGTGTGCATGTTGCTTTGACGGTTGGCTTGCCGGAGGCAGTGGTACACACCGCAGGGGCGCACTCCGGCGAAGGCGAGCGTGTCGTGCGCAGCCTGGAGAACACGATCGTTCATTATGCCGACTACGCTTTCTGGGACGTCCTGGTCAGCGCGGGGGCGCTCCTCGACGCTGGCTAACCGCTCATCCTCGACCGAAGCCAGTGCCCCGCTGGCTGGCCTGGCTTTCGGCCTTAACTTTACGTCGGCCAGGGATAGGCGTTGGAGCCGGCCGTTGGGACGCTTGGACCGGCCGGCAGTGAGGCGTGCCAGACCAGTGCCTGCTCGGCCAGCCTGGCCACAACGGCCGGCTCGGCCGCAGCCAGGTTGTTCAGTTCCATCGGGTCACGCGGGATATCGTACAGCTCGATCCGGCTGCGATCCGGGTTGAGCAGCAGCTTCCAACTGCCATCGCGGATGGCCAGCATGGGGCTGCGGTGGAGGACGTGACCGATGATGGCGAAGCGCCATTCCCAGTACAACGGCGTGCGACGCGCCAGGCTGTCTCCCTGCAAGGCGGCGGAGCGGTCTTCACCGCTGCCTTGCCAGCCTTCCGGTAGGCGAGCGCTGGCCAGCGTGCAGAGCGTCGGTAGAAAGTCGACGCTGCTGAACACGCTGTCGTTGTCGACGGCGCCCGCAGGGACGTGGCCGGGCCAGCGGACGATCAGCGGCATCCGCACGCCGCCTTCGTAGAGGCTGCGCTTGCGGCCACGGAAGGGGCCGGAACTGCCGACGCCGCTGTGCGAGGCGTTCGAGACGAGAATGTCCTCCGGCCCGTTATCACCGGTGAAGAGGATGATGGTGTTCTCGGCAAGTCCCAGCGCCTCCAGCCGCTGCAGCAGGCGGCCAATCTGGCGGTCGGCGTTGGTGACGACGGAGTAATAGATCGTCGGCGCGCCGACATGCGTCACCCCGGGGGGCGAGAGGTGACGGTACGGTGCCATCTGCTCTGCCGTTGGGTCGAGCGTGGCATGCGGATCGTGCAGCCAGGCCTGCACGAAGAACGGTCGGTCCCGGTTGGCCTCGATGAAGTGCAGCGTTTCGTCCACGATCAGCTCGCTGGAGCGCGGACGAAACATCGCGACCTGATCGGGATTGTTCAGCTCACGCCCGCCCTCCCAGGATGGACCGTTGCTGGCCGTGCTTCGATGCGTGTCGAAGCCGTAGGCTCCTGGCTCCGGCGCGTTTGGGCCGTGGCCGAGGTGCCATTTGCCAAAGTGGGCAGTGACATAGCCGGCCTGCTGCAGCAAGCGCGGTAACGTAGGGATCTGCGGGTCCAACCAGTCAGCCATGCCGCGAGCGCGGTTTTGTTCGGCGGTAGCATAGATAATGTGGACGCCGAGCTCACCAGGGAAGCGACCCGTCATGAAGGAAACGCGACTGGGCGAGCAGACGGGCGCCGCGACGTAAAACTGGGTGAAGCGGGCGCCGTCTGCCGCTAGCTGATCGAGGTGGGGCGTCTGCAACCGGTTGTGGCCGAAGCAGCCGAGATCGCCCCAGCCCCAATCGTCGCCTAGGATGAAGATGATGTTCGGTCGTCGTTGGGCCATAATCGGGCGCTCCTCTCGCTTGGGAAGAAAAGAATCCGTACACTGCTTGCGCGAGGCTGTACTGACTCCACGAAAGCCTGCACTCGCTCAGAAAGTACCATGTGGGATCGTTGCCATGGTATCGTTATCCTCCACGTGTCAAAGACTGTGTTGTGGATGGAGAATGCCATGCTCACCATGCCATATGCTGCACGCGCCCCTCGACCAGGTCTCTCTCGCCGGCCCTCATCCGCGGCAGCATCGCGCTCCCTGCGGTCGCCCTCCTCACCGCCTGTGACAGCACGGCAACCTCAGCAGTCACAGCACAAACGAGCAACGTGACCGTCGCGACTCAGCCTGCGTCCAACATTGCGAGCTCACGCGCGAGGGCTACGGCGGCCACAGCCGGCAGCGTGGCCGTCACAACTGTTCCTGTCCCAACAGCCACTCCGGGGCCCGCTACCCAGCAGAGCGCCGCTGCCCAGAAGACCACAATCATCGTGACGAGTCACACGACCGCCGCCCAGGCGCAGAATCAGCTCAGCCAGCACTTCATCCAGTTGTTCCGACAGCAGCACCCGGACATCGGCGTCGATTATGTGACGGCCGGCGGCGCGCAGATCAACCAGAAGGTGCTGATCATGCTGGCGAGCAATACGCCCCCCGACGTGCTGAACATGGCCTATCCCGGTTCGGGCGGGGTTGCCGACCTGGCCGTTCGGGGCGTGCTGCTCAAGCTGGATAGCCGCATCGCGCAGGACGCCGCTTTCAACTGGCAGGACTTCTGGCCGGCCGCGCGTCAGGCCAACCAGTACCAGGGCGCGCAGGTGGCCATGTCCGGCGGCCTGGGCGCTGCCTTGCTCTTCTACAATAAAGACCTCTTCGCTGCTGCCGGGCGCCCGACGCCAGACGAGGCGGTGCAGAACAAGCAGTGGACCTGGGATGCCCTCGTCGACAACGCCCAGGCCATGACGAAGCGTTCCTCCCCCCAAACCCTGGACCAGGCCGGTCTCGGCTCACCCGAGGACTGGGAGGTGATGACGTGGGTGCTGATCCTCCTCCACGCCTACGGCGCCGACTACATGAACGCCGACCGCACCAAGGTGATCCTCAACAGCGATGCCGGTGTCCAGGCGCTGCAGGTACTCTACCGGCTGGGACCGCAACTGCGGACGATGCCCCTCCAGGGGGAAGCGAAATCCAACGGCCTCATCACGGGCAATCGCGTCGCCCAGGCTATCTACTGGATGGCCGCCGCCGCCTGGTGGCGGACGGCCTCCTTCGACTGGGATGTAGCGCCAACGCCGGCCGGACCGGCCGGCAATCCCACCTACGGCAACGTCGGCCACCTGGGTATTGCCCTTGCCTCGAAGCAGCAGGATGCCGCCTGGACCTATGCCACCTTCATGCTCAGCCCGGCCGTCGATGTGGAAAACGCCGTGAGCTACGGCCAAATGGTCGGACGCCAGTCGGACCTACCAGCCTGGCGGAAGAGCATGGGGACGCAGAGGCCCCACAACCTGGCCCTGATCGAGGCGACGGCGAGGCAGCTTTCCCTCCCGCCACTGACCAAAGACAATCCGCAACAATCGCAAGTAGACAAGCTCTTTAGCTCAGAGATCACCTCCCTGCTCTACGAAGGCAAGTCACCGCAGGAGGTGGCCAGAACGATCACGGACCAGGGCAACCAGTTGCTGAGCGCGACCTAGCGGCCGCTCGCTCGTTCGCCTTCGCCGCCTTGAGGGAGAGGAGCACGTGTCAGCATGGAGCGAGAACAGGTCGCAGCCTGGACAGCGCGGTCACGCCAAAAACTGCGTAACGGGGGGTTGACGGAGCAAGACTTTGACGAGTTGCTCGCTGCAGTGGATCTGCCTGTCCGCTGCCGTCGACAACGCCTCCTCTATTTGCAGGCGTCCACGCCGAGCATCCGCTCTCCCGTCATCGGTATGGCGTTGCACGAACCCGTTCGCGGCTCGGTCACGCAGGTAGCATCCAACGTGCAGTGGCCCTACGCTACCGTCCATGCCGCCATCGTGGACGGCTGGCAAGTCGTCAGTTTCCCGCAGTTGCGCGTGGCATTCGATGACCGAGAGATCGACGTGCTCGGCTTCGAGTTCATCCTACAGAAGATGGAGGCATATGATGAGTGAGGCAGTACTCACCCGGCAGCCGGACATGCAGACTGCTGCACAGGTGTTGCTCACGGACGATGAAGTCATCTCGTTTATCATCCGTGGCTACCACATTATCGAGACGGACCTGCCGGCGGCGTTCCATCGGGAGGTCTACGCCGACCTCACGCAGGTCCTTGCGCGGTCGGCGGAGAATCCCGGCGACGCCATCCTTGATCTGGTCCCCCAGTTGCAACAGGTGTGGCAGCACCCGGCAGTCCACGGGGCCCTCATCAGTCTCCTCGGCGCCGATTATCGGATGAAGTCGCACCGGCACTGTCACGTCAGCCTACCGGGGATGCGCAGCCAGGCCTGGCATCAGGATGGCCTGAACCAACGTCACCACCAGATACGCGTCGTGCTCGGCTTCTACTACCCGCAGGACGTCCCCGAGGCGTTGGGGCCGACGGTCATCCTCCCCGGTACCCACTTCCGCAATGCCCCGACTGAGCTCATGGCGACCTACGCCAATCTCCGTGACCAGGTGCTCCTGACGGTTCGAGCCGGCGCCGTTGTCCTGGCGCACTACGACATCTGGCATGCTGGGACGCGCAACGAGGGAGACACGGCGCGCTACATGCTGAAGTTCCTGTTTGATCGGCTCAGTGATCCCTCGGTTCCGACTTGGGACCACGACCCGGAGCAGGCAACCAGGTCGCTCGGCCGTCTCACATTTGAGAAAGCCTGCACGTGCTCGCAGTCTGACCACTACAAGGAGCGCGCTCTACGCCGAGAGATGTGGCAGCACCTCGTCGGCGCGAGTAGCGCACAATTTAGGTAGGGAAGGAACCAGGAGGGAGAAAGGAAGCCGATGCCTGTCAGTTTGACAAGACGGGACTTACTGCGCTTGACCGGAGTCCTCACGATCAGCTCGACGGGGCCGCTTGCCGCCTGTAGCCTGGGGGCGGGAGCGAGTGTTGGTCCCGTCCCCAAGCCCGTCATTGCGGCCACGACACGCAGCGCCAGCACCGCCGCGGCTGCATCCAGCACCGTAGTGGCGGCTCCTCAGTCGAGCCGTCCTGTGGCGGGCGCCGCGACCGTCACCTGGGCGACCTGGGCCGACGCAACCTGGAACAAGTGGGAGAAGGATGTCGCCATCCCGGGCTTCGAGCAGGCCAATCCCGCCATCAAGGTTGAATGGCTCAACATTCCCCAACCGCAGCTCGATGCCAAGCTGCAAACAATGCAGGCCGGCGGCACACCGGCCGACCTCTGGGTGCCCCACGCCGGCACCGGAGCGCGCGGCTACGGGGCGTTGGGCATGGTGCGCGACCTCACCCCGTTCATCCAGCGCGACAAGGTGGACATGACCGTCTTCGACAAGCCCGTGCGCGACCTGTTCAGCGTGCAGGGCCACGTCATCGCGATGCCGTACAGCGTCTACGGCTCCTTCCTCTTCTACAACAAGGACTTGTTGACGAAGGCAGGGGCGCCCCTGCCGCCGGCAAACTGGGATGACCAGAGTTGGACCGTCGAGGTCATGACCGCCACAGCGCGCCAACTCACCCGCAATCCGGGTCAGGCTGACGCGCAGTACGGCGTCAATGGCAATGGCTGCGTCAGCAATGAGACCGTCGAGGGCTGGCTGTGGGCTGCCGACCCCTGGTCGGCCGACGGCTACAGCACAGGTTACCCATCCAAGGCCAGCTTCGACAGCGCCGGGGCCCAGGCTGCCTACACCTTCTTTGCCGACCTGATGTTCAAAGAGCACGTGGCGCCGAGCACGGCGGACGTGAAAGCGCTTGGGCTGGCGGCGAACCAGGACCCGTTTGCCGAGCAGCGCATCGCCATGGTCTTCCGTGGTGGTTTCGCGCTTACGCCATTCCTCAAGACGGTGAAATTCGAGCTGGGCATCGCCGCCTTTCCCCGGGACAAGGCCAATACCAATCCGCTCTTGCCGGATTCCTACGTGCTGGCGGCGAAGTCCAGGGTTCCCGATCAGGCCTGGGCCCTCCTCTCGTACCTCACCGGCCCGGCGGGTTTGCGCGGCATGATGGCATCCACCGGTTCGCCGCCGGCCAACCGCACGCTGCTGGACGAGTGGTATCCAACGTACACCCTCCTGCCGAAGGAGGAGCTCAAACAGGCCTTCGAGGGGGCGCTCCAACACGGCAAGCCGCCGTTTACCCACGCCTTCGTCGACAGCATCCATCTGCTGACCGTGTTCAACCCGATCCTGAACAACACGCTGTGGGCAGGACAGGCCAGTGTATCGGCGGCCCTGACCAGTGTGCAGACGGCGGTGACGGCCGTCCTCGCACCCAACGTTGGCAAGAAGCTCTGCGTTACCGGCAGCGCGGTGGGGGTTTGTTAACGTTGAGCGCTCCCACGCCCGGAGGCACAGGAATACACGGAACCAGTGACCCGCCCGCGGGCCACCGGCTTCATCTACCGTGGTTCGCCCGCAGCCATAGCGCAATCCTGGGAGTTGACGCTGGACTTCTTTGCCCGGCGTCTGTGCGCTGGGGTGCTCCGATGAAGTCCGAACGGCTCTTTGCGCCTGCAGCAGTCACGGACAGCCGTGGACCATGCCCTTCGGAGGGCGAGCGCGGTTCGCTATGCGCTGAGAATAGAGGTCTGTCATGACAACGCCGCCGACCGGTGATGCTCCGGGACCCGAAGTGCCACGGCCGGGCGCCAATCCCGCCGCCCGTATTCTGGAGAGCATGGTCGACTTCAGCCGCACCTCTGTGGGTCTCATTCCCCTGACCGATCTGGGAACGGCTACTCATGAGGGGTTCCAGGGCGGGCTGTACCCCGGCGGCAAGAATGAGCCGCCGGCCGCCTACCGGCAGATCGGGCTAGGGCGCGCCCGGGCGGTGCAGCCGCTGAACCAGGACGGTGTACCGGCGACGGACGGTGCGATTGTCTTCCTGAGCATCGGTTACTCCAACACCACCCAGGAGTTCTCCGCGTTCAAGCTGGAAGCTGATGGCGACCGGCAGAAGAACCCCCGGCTGGTGCTCCTTGATGGCGCCCAGGGCAGCCAGAATGCCCTGATCATCAGCAACCCCGACGCCAACTACTGGAAGGTGGTCGACGAGCGTATGCGCCAGGCCGGCCTCAGCGATGCGCAGGTGCAGGTCGTCTGGTTCAAGGAGGTCATCCCCAAGCGCCTGTTCCTCGGCGGATTCCCGGAGGAGGCGCGCCACCAGCAACGCGCCTTCGCCGCCGATATCGCGCTGCTGGCGCGGCGCTATCCCAACCTGCAACTCATCTACGCCGCGAGCCGCACCTACGGGGGTTACTCCACCCGCGACTCCAGCCCGGAGCCCCACAGCTATCACAACGGCTTCGCCGTCAAGTGGCTGATCGAAGAGGCGATCAACAGCGGAGTGAAGCGACCATGGCTGGCCTGGGGGCCGTATTTGTGGACCGACGGGACCAAAGGCCGCAGTGATGGCCTGACCTGGACGCCCGAAGACGTTCGCGCCGACGGACTCCACCCGTCGGTCAGTGGCTGCCAGAAGACTACCGCGTTGCTGCTGCGCTTCCTGAAGTCCGACGACACGGCGAAAGGGTGGTTCGTAGCGCAGTAAGCGAGCGCCCGCGCCGGCCTCAGCGCGGCCGGCCACTGTGCCGTTGGGCGGCCGGAGCTGGAGCGTTGGCGTTAGCTGTTCGTCACAGCGTGAAAAGGAGAGGACATGATTCCCGTGATGCTCTCTGCTCGGCGCCTGAGCCGGCGCTCCATGCTGGGGCGAGTTGCAGCGCTCCTCAGCCTGGCTGGCCTGGGAACCGGCGTGCTGGCCGCTTGCTCCGGTACGTCCAGCGCAACGTCCAGCGCGAGCGCCTCCTCACCGAGCGCGGTTCCCACGGCGGCGCGAACGGGCGCCACCACCGTCGCGCCAAGCAGGAGCGCCTCGACGGCAAGCGCCCGCCCCACGCCGCCAGGCTCTCGCTCCATTGGCTTACGCATCGGCTCCTGGATGGGCCAGGCGCCGAGCCAGGCGGTCTACAACAAGGAGTTGATCGCTCCCTACCAGCAACTCCATCCCGGCCTCACCATCACGGTCGAGTACAGCGCCAGCAGCAATGCCCTCGACACGAAAATGCTGGCGGAGACCGCCGCGGGCGACCCGCCAGACCTCATCGAGATTGACTTCTACCATTTGCAGAGCTTCGCCCGGGGGCAAGTGCTGATGGACCTGGATTCCTTCGTCGCCCGCAGTGGCATCGATCAGCGCAACTACGTCAGCGCCGCGCTGGCGCAGGGGCGCTACCCCCAGAACGGGGGCAAGCTGTGGGCCTGGGGCACCATGCTGTCCACGGACGTGCTCTTTTACAACAAGGCGCTCCTGCGGCGCGCCGGTCTGCTCGATCCGGGCGACAACCTGGACTACCAGACGACGGCGCTGGCGCTCGGCCAGAAGCTGACCAATCAGAGCACCGACCCGAGCCAGGCGTCCTGGGGTCTCGATGTCTTGCTGCCGCCCCACGGCGCGTTCTTCCTGACATGCCTCGACTCCTTCGGCTTTCAGGAGGTGTCGGCCGACGGCACGAAAGCGCTGGTCGACAGCCCCGCCTCGCTGGCCGAGCACCAGTATCTGCTTGATCTGATCCAGAAATATCAGGTCACCTTCCCGGCAAGTGAGTGGCAACCCCTTAAGGTGAAACTAGCGCCCTTCGAAACCAACCGGGTGGCGCTGCAGATCGGGCCAAGTTCACTGGTCAGCACTTTGCAGACGAATCCCTCGCTGGACTGGGATATCGCCTGGCCGCCGAAAGGGCCGGCCGGTCAGTACTCGCTGCTAATCGCGGCGCCGACGCACGGCCTCTCGCCTTTGAGCAAGCACCAGGACGAGGCGTGGGGCTTCCTGAGCTGGTGGATCCTGAACCAAACGCCGGCGCAGGTGCTCTTTCCCGGCAACCTGCCGTCCCGACTGGTGGCCTTGCAGCAGTGGGCCAAGCAGGAGCTCCAGCAGCATCCGGTGCCGGCGAGCATCGGCAAGATCGTGGACATTGCCAGCAAGCTAGGGGTACCTACGTCCGTCCCGCCGCACGCTGATCAGGTCTGGGCAGCATACGTCAAGCAAGGGCAACAGGTCTTTGCCGGCACGGTGGGCGTGACCGACGGTCTGCGCGCCGCTGCAGCCCAGATCAACGGCATCCTGGCCCAGCCGTGATGCGCTCGGCCGCGATATGCACGATGTCCGCAAATGCTCGCGGTCCGCCAGACGCTCGCGTCTGGTGGACACGAACAGGAAGATGAAGATTAGGAGGGGAGTACGATGGCAGTGTTCGTCACGGTTTCCGGCAGTCACGGCGGGGCGTGGGTCTGGGCCCAGATGCGAGCGAGGCTGCGTGCAGCCGGCCACGAGCTTGTTGCCACTACACTGACCGGACTTGGCGAGCGGGTACACCTTGCCCGCCCGGATACCAACCTGGACACGCACATCCAGGATGTCGTCAACGTCCTGGTCTACGAGGATCTCCAGCAGGCCGTGCTGGTAGGGGGCAGCTACGGCGGCATGGTCATCACCGGCGTCGCCGATCGTGTGCCCGAGCGGCTGGCCCATGTCGTCTATGTCGACGCCATGGTTCCCAGGGATGGCGAGGCCGTGGCCGACCTGTTTCCCCAGGCGCGCGAGGGCTGGCTGGCGACCGCGCGCGCCCAGGGCGATGGCTGGCGCATTCCCCCCGGCAAGAACGCCGGACCACGGGCGGCTGCCCAGCCGCTGCAGACCTACTTGCAGCCGATCCGGCTCACCAACGCCGCCGCGTCCAAAGTGCCGCGCACCTTCATTCGCTGCACCAACCCTCGATCGACCATCCTTGACCACGTCGTTGAGCGGCTGCAAGGTGAGCCTGGCTGGCGCTATCGGGAGCTGGCCAGCGGGCACGGGGCCGTCCTGCAAGCGCCACGCGAGCTGACCGCACTGCTCCTGGAGACGCTGCAGGAGGACGGGCGCGAGGCGACTCTGGGGTCGGCCTGAGTGGTGCAGCCGGCAAGTCTGGCCCGGTGTGTCGATGGCTGGCGACTGAAGTCGCGCCTAATGCCGGCGAAGCCCGCCTGCGCGGGCTGGGAACGAGTCCGCGAAGGCGGACTTCGCTTCTTGTAGCCGCGACTTTAGTCGCCAGGCGCGCCGATACCTGGAAGGCTGGTTTGCTACGAGACCTCCCTGTCTAGGCGGCGAGCAAAGAAGTCCAGCGTCAGCCGCCAGGATTCGGCCGTTGCTTCAGGCGAGCCACCGTGATTGAAGCCGTGGTCTTCCTTCGGGAAGATGCGGAACTCGTGCTCCTTGCCGGCACGGGCCAGGGCGATGTCGAGCGTGATCGCCTGGTCCAGGAGGGGGTCGGCATCGCCACAGACGACAAAGACCGGGCACTGCGTGCGGTCAGCGAACAGATGCGCCGTGCGGACGATCATCTCCTGCCGAGTCTGGTGCAGCGTCTGGCGTCCTTCCAGCCAGGGCTGGAAGATGAAGTGCGTGATCATCCGCTGCGGCGTCTGGCCGCTGAGCAGCGCTGCCAGATACTGCCGGGTGCTGCGATCGGGGGCGGGTCCGCGAAAGAGGACGTCGATCGCCGGGTAGAAGCAGATTCCACCCCGCAGGTCCGGCGAGCGCTGCACGGCCAGGGCGGTGATCACGGCGCCGTGGGAGTTGCCCCACATGCCGATGCGCCCGGCGTCCACATAGGGCAGCGCCTTGCCGCAGGCCAACAGTTGCAGCACGTCGTCGACCTCGCCTTTGCGCAACTCGAGCGTGCCTTCCGACATGCCCACGGGCGATGGTTCGCCGCGGTAAGTGGAGGCCAGCACGACGTAGCCGGCCTGGGCGAGCTCCCAGCACCACGTCGGGAAGGGCCGCCGCCTGGCGGGCGGTGTCCCGTCAGCAGCGCCAGGCGCCGGTGCTGGGGCCGCTCGCAACGGTCCCAGGCCGCCGCCGCCACCGTGGTTGGCCAGCAGCAAGGGACAGGGGCCGGCGGACGTGTCGCTTGGCCGGTAGAGGGCCCCATAGACTTTGAGCCCGGCACTGGCGTAGTGGAAGAACTGGGCCGTCACGCCGTGCTCCTCAATCGGCTTGCCCAGGAGCTCGAGCGGGCCGGGGACGAAGTCCATCGTCAGCGACGCCCAGGCCTCGGCGATCTCCTCAGGCGTAGGCGGCGCGAAGAGGGCGTCGAGATCGTTGGGGGTCGGCGGCGGTTGGAGCATGAAACCCTCCCAGTTTGCTCACAGAAAGAATGCTATGAAAATGGTATCATGGAATCGAGGCCATCGCAACGCCGCCAATTTCGGCGGGTGCACCGCAGAGTTGTGCGTCGCAGCCTGCTTGCAGCACGCGAGCGTTCACTGTCCCAGATGACGCGCATCAGGGCTGACGCTTACCAAGCGTCCTACGACGCACAACTCTGCGGTGCACCCAATTTCGGCCCCCTCGGTAGCATTTTCATTTGAGTTGACACGCGCTGTGTGCGGTGGATTTAAGGCGCCGCTGGGGCGCGCCTGGCGACTGAAGTCGCGGCTACACGATGCCAAGCCCGCCTTCGCGGGCTAACGAGTCCGCGCAGGCGGACTTCGCTATGGTAGCCGCGACTTCAGTCGCCAGGCAGGCCCACGCCACCGCGTCTGCCGCCGCTGGTAGCATGAGGAGAGAAACTCGCACAGAGGGATGGCGGCGATGGACGTTCACGTGATCAAGCCACAGGGCTACTGCTACGGCGTCGTCCGGGCGATGAAGCTGGCGAAGCAGATCGGTGACACCACCAACGGGCCTGTCTACGGCCTGGGTCAGATGGTCCACAACCGCCATATGATTGACGAACTGGCCGAACACAACGTCGTGACCGTGGATGGCCCCAACCGCGCACGCATCCTGGAGCAGATCGACGGCGGTACGGTGATCTTCACGGCGCACGGTGTCTCGCCCCAGGTGCGGGAACTGGCGGCACGCAAGGGTCTCCGCACGGTTGATGCCACATGCCCAGATGTCACGCGCACGCACGACCTGGTGCAGCGCCTGGCCGGCGAGGGCTACCACATCGTCTACATCGGCAAGCACGGCCACCCGGAGCCGGAAGGCGCCATCGGCAATGCGCCCGAACAGGTCCACCTGGTGGAGACCATGGCGGAAGTGGAGGCGCTCGAACTGCCGCCCGGCAAGCTCGCCGTGACGACCCAGACCACCATGAGCATGTGGGATACGCAGGACATGGTCAACCGCCTGCAGGAGCGCTTCCCGGAGATTGAAGTCCACAACGAGATTTGCAGCGCCACCCAGGATCGGCAGACGGCAGCCGTGGAGCAGGCGGCACTCTGCGATGTCGTCATCGTCGTCGGCGATGAGCGTAGTTCCAATACCAACCGCCTCGTGGATGCAGTGCGCGATCGCGCCGGCAAGCCGGCCTACCGCGTCGATACCGTCGACGACATCGACCCCGCCTGGCTACGCGGCGTCAAGAAGGTGGGGGTCACCGCCGGGGCGTCCACCAAGACCCAGATCACGCGGGCGGTGATCCGCTATCTGGAGGCGTTGCCACCAGCGCTGTAGGCGGTCTCATCTGCCAGCGTTCGCCGAGCAGTCGCCAGCCAACCAGTGCCGCCAACGGCGGCAACAGGGCGGCCAGACCACCACCACCGGAATGGGCAAAAAGGGCAGCGAGCCAGGGACCCAGCCACCAGGCGGTAAACAGGGCCGGCGTCGACCGTCCCGGCAATGTGAAAAGCCGCAACAGCAGCGGCGCCACGAAGAGCAGATCCGACACCAGCGCATAGGGCAACGCCAGCAGGGTCACGACGGCCGCCAGATCCACACCAGCAGGAGTGAGCAGCGTCCCCCGCCGCCAGCGGCGCCAACAAAGCCAGGCGAGCAGGCACGCCAGGCCGCCGAGCAAAGCGAACTGCACCAGCGCATGCGGCGTACCCTGCAGCGGGAGGAGGGAGCCAAGCGAACTGGAAACCAGGTCAAGAGTCGAGTCCCTCACTGCGTAGACACGCCCCAGGAAGTCCAGTAGCGTCGCCGGCCCGGACACGAGCACCGACCCCACCGGCCAGATCAGCGCAGCCAGGACAAAGGCCAGCGTGGCCGAGGGGGGCGCCGCGATGAGGGCGGGTAGGGCGATCAGGGCCAGGTTCGGCTTCGCCGCTATCACCGCAAAGCAGCAGCCGGCCAGGCGCGGATGGCGGGGGAGGAGGCGTAGCCCAACGGCGTAGGCGGCGAAGCAGAGTCCGCTCATCTGACCAAGATAGAGCATAATCAGAGTCGGCGGTCCTAGGAAGAGTACGACTAGCCGACCAAACGGCGCCCCGCCTGGCTCTCGTTCTTGCCGAGACAGGAGGGAGACAAACCCCACAGCAACGCCGACCAGTAAAAGGAGGAGCCAGAGGCGGAAGGCGATGGGACGTGCCAGCAGCGTCAGAGGCGACCACAGGGCGGCCACCAGGGGCCACTGTCGAAAGGCGACGCCGGAAAACAGATCCGCGCCTTGGCGGTAGGCCAGACCGGCGCCGTAGTACGTACCCGCATCAATGAAGCGGCCACCAAACAGCGTGTCCGGCGCCAGAAACAAGCCGGCGATCCAGCCCACCGCCCATGTCAGCGCCGCCGCCGTCAGCAGCCGCGGCCCCCGCTCGCGAACCCAGCGCTCAAGCCGGACGCGCATCCCAGCGGACTGCACCATCAATTGCCTGTCTCTCAGCGCCGACCGGCCTACCATTGCCAGGGGTGTCGGTACTGTAACCGCAGGCGAGGGATACATAGAGGTGGCGCCTGCGGGTGGGGTGCGCCTGCGGGCGACCCCAGAGAGAGGGCCCATTCCCCCTTACGAATTCACCTGGGACAGCGTGTAGCTGATCGTCGTGCTCGGGTCATAGTTGAAGACCTGCACTGAATAGGTGGCGGCGGCAAGGTTGGAGATGTTCAGGCTGACCGTGCCGACGTCCGTCTGCTGGCCGCTGCCAACCAGGTTGCCGTTGGCGTCGTAGACGTTGAAGCCGACTGCTGCGTTGGCGACATCCAGCGTGGGTGAGACAGCAAGGCTCAGGGTGGTGTTGCCGGTGTTGCCGGCGTAGTTGAGACCATAGAGGGCAAAGCTGCCGCCGCTGTTACCAGCCAGGGAGCCGGAGGCGCTACCGTTGAGTTGGGGATTCTGAGTAGGCGTGGCACTCGTCGTAGCGGCAGTCGGTGTAGTGGTGGTCGATGCCGGCGCCACAGCCGCTGTGGTCGCGGCCAAGCTCTGGGGCGCCAACGTGAAGTTCACGCCATTGCTGGGATCATAGTTAAACACCTGGATCAGCACCGGCCCAGGCGTCGCAGACGACAGGTCAAAGTCGGCTGTGTTCGAGGAGATCTCAGCGGACGACCCGATCAGGTTGCCCGCCTGATAAACGTTGAAGCCGGCGGCGCCGGTCTCCAGGGGCAGAGCATTGTCCACGGTCAGGTTGAGCGTGACGGTCGAGCCGTTGCCGGGATAGCTGAACTGCGCATAGCTGAAGCTGCCGCCGCTATTGGCCGCCAGACTGCCGGTGAAGAGGCCGGTCAGCGACACCGGGTTGCTTGCCAGCGTAGCGTCCGCCGGGGCATTGGTACTGTCGGCAAAAGCCGTGCCCGGCAGCAACAAGCATGCCGCGGCGCCTCCGCCAATCAATAACCTTCGAAGAGATCGTCTTGCCATCGTGATTGTTTCCTTCCTTGTGAGATGACTTCATCTCAACTAGAATGAAACTACCGGGCCACTATGAAGGAATTGCGTACAGAGACGTATAGGAAGTATGAAGTAGGCGGCGATAACCAAGTCGCAACCTACTTCTTCACATGCCGATGATGTTATAGCCGCCATCGACGTGCAGCACTTCGCCTGTGACGTTGCGGCCGAGGTCGCTACACAGGTAGAGGGCCGCGCTGCCCAGGTCTTGCCCTTCCACGTTGCGCCGCATCGGGGCACGCGCCGCCACGTGCTTCTCCATGTCGGGGAAGCCGGCGATGGCTCGGGCGGCCAGCGTGCGCTGCGGACCCGCCGAGATGGCGTTGACGCGGATGCCTTTCGGCCCCAGGTCGTTGGCCAGGTAGCGCACGCTGCATTCCAGCGCCGCCTTGGCCACACCCATGACGTTGTAGTTCGGGATGACGCGCTCGCTGCCCATGTAGGTCATGGTGACGATGCTGCCGCCACCGCGCGCCTCCAGCAGTGGCTCCGCTGCCCGGGCAAGCTGGGTGAGCGAGTAGGCGCTCACGTCGAGGGCCAGCAAGAAGCCGGCGCGCGAGGTGTCGACGTAGCGCCGGCCCGAGACGTCTTCCCGGTTGGCGAAGGCCAGACTGTGAACCACGATGTCGATGCCGCCGTAGCGTTCGGCCAGGGCGGCAAAGACAGCGGGTACGTCGCCATCGTTCTGCACGTCACAGGTCAGGACCGGCGAATCGCCCAGGGTGGCGGCCAGTTTCTGCACGTCCGGCGCCACCCGCTCCTGGGCGGCGAATGCCAGCGTGGCGCCCTGCTCGGCAAAGGCCAGGGCGATTTGCCAGCCGATGCTGCGATGGTTAGCAACGCCGAAGATGACCGCGATCTTGCCGTCGAGCAGTCCCACCGTTGTCTCCCCTCAGCCGGCGTCCAGCGCCCGGCGGGGTTGAGTATAGTACACGGCCCGCTTCCCCTTGCTATACTCGTTTTCGCTCCGGCTGGGCCGGCGGCGTGATCGCAGGTTACAGGAAAAAGGAACCACATGCCCAGGTATCAGGCCGCCACACTGGAAGCGGCCGCCAGCCGTGTCTTTATGAGCGCCGGCGTTCCGGACGCCGAGGCGCAGGTCGTTGCGCACTCGCTCGTGCAGTCCAACCTCATGGGCCACGACTCGCACGGTGTGATTCGCATCCCACAATACGTCACCAACGTCCGCAACGGCCAGGTCCACACGGGCGCCATTCGCGTCGTGCAGGAGGCGCCGGCGATGGCCGTGCTGGATGGCGGCTGGGGCTTCGGACAGGTTGTGGCACGTCAGGCGGCGGACCTGGCGGTGGCAAAGGCGCGGCAGCACACGGTCGCCGTCGTCACCGCCTATCATTGCAACCACGTCGGCCGGTTAGGCGAGTACGTGGAGATCGCCGCCCAGGCGGGCATGCTGGCGCTGGCCACCGTCAACAATCACGGTCAAGGCCGGCTGCTGGCCCCCTTCGGCGCTAAATCCGGCCGGCTGTCGCCCAACCCGATCGCCTTTGGCGCCCCGCGCCCAGGCGACGTGCCCTTCGTCATGGACCTCACCCCTTCCGTTGTACCGGAGGGCAAGGTACGCGTCAAGCGCAACCGCGGCGAGGACCTGCCGCCGGGCTGGGTGCAGGACGCCGAAGGCCGCCCCACCACCGACGCCAACGCGCTCTATGAGGGCGGCTCGTTATTGCCCTTGGGCGGGCCGGTTGGGCATAAAGGTTTCGCGCTGGCCCTGATGGTCGAAATCCTCTCCGGCGCGCTCGGCGGCGCCGGTGTCAGCCGCCCCAACCCCGGACGCAGCGGCAACGGGCTTTTCTATGCTGCAATCAACCCGGAGAGCTTCCTGCCACGGGAGCAATACCTGAGCGAGATGACGGTGCTGGCCGACCACGTCAAGTCCAGCCCCCCTCAGGATGGGGTCGCCGAAATCTTCCTTCCTGGCGAGCCGGAATACCGCACGCGCGCCACGCGCTTGCAGAACGGGATCGACGTGGACGACGAAACGGTGCGGCAGATCGTGGAGGCGGGGAAATCAGTGGGGGTGGATGTGGGGGGTGAGTTGGGCGGAACCTAAATGGTGCATCCGGCAAGTTCGCCGCGCATTCGGGCACGTCCTCCGGCGACTGAAGTCGCGGGCTACGCAAGGCGAAGTCCGCCTGCGCGGACTGGGTCAGCCGCCGAAGGGCGGCTTCGCAAAGGTAGCCCGCGACTTCAGTCGCCGGGGGACGGGCTAAACCGCATTGGGTGGTCCAGCCCCCCTCAATCAAAATCCAACCCGATATCCAGCGCGCGCGCTGAATGCGTGAGCGCGCCGACGCTGATCAGGTCAACACCCGCCTCTGCGCAGGCGCGAATGTTGGTCAGGGTGATGCCGCCGGACGCTTCGGTGATGGCGCGGCCCGCCACAGCCTGCACCGCTTCGGCGAGCACCGGCGGCGGCATGTTGTCCAGCAGGATGACGTCGGCGCCGCCGGCTATGACATCCTCGATCTGGTCAAGGCGGTCGACTTCCACTTCCACGCGGAGAGAATGGGGAGCGGCGGCGCGCGCGCGGGCCACAACGTCGCGCAAGGTGACTCCCTGGCTCCGCAGGATGGCGATGTGGTTGTCTTTCACGAGCACGCCATCGCTCAAGCCGTGCCGGTGGTTGCTGCCGCCGCCACAGCGCACTGCGTACTTCTCGAGGCTGCGTAGTCCCGGTGTGGTTTTGCGGGTGTCAACCAACTTCGCCTTAGTGCCGGCTAAGGCCCGCACGTACTGCGCCGTCAGCGTGGCGATGCCGGAGAGTCGCTGCAGGTAGTTCAGCGCCAGACGCTCGCCCGTGAGCAGACTGCCCGCCGGGCCGCTGACTTCGGCCACGGCCGCTCCCGCCGTCACCTGATCGCCATCGGTGACGTGGCTTTGCCACTGTACGGTCGGGTCGAGTGCCGCGTAGACCGCCGCCGCTACGGGCAAGCCAGCCACGACGCCGGCCTGGCGAAAGGCGACGACACCACGCGATTGCACATCGGGGTCCACTAACCCCAGAGTCGTCACATCACCCCAGCCGACATCCTCCGCCAGGGCATGGTGAATATGCGCCTGCAGTTCGGCCGCGGACAGCGGGAACGCGATCACGGCGCTCGATCAGGTCTGGACATCGCTGATCCAGCCGCGCTGCAAGGCGTAGATGGCAGCGTGGGTGCGGTCGTTGACACCGAGCTTGCGTAGGATGGCGGTGATGTGATTCTTCACTGTCTGATCGCTGATGCCGAGCGCCTGGGCGATGTGCTTGTTGCCATTGCCCTGGGCGATCAGCTTGACCACTTCCAGCTCCCGGTTGGAGAGCGGCAGATAGCTGGGCTCGGGAACCTGCTGATCCATTTGCTCCAGGACCTTGTCGGCGCGGCTGCGCCGGCGCGGCGTGGCCAGCGCGTCCGTACTCAACAGCAGGCAGCCATCGGCGATCTGCTGCACCGCCTGCAACAGCGGCTCCGGCGCGATCATCTTGGAGAAATAGCCGGCCGCCCCCACCTTGAAGGCCAGGTAGAGTTCTTCTTCGCTCTCTGCTTCGCTCAGGAGGAGGCAGCGCAACTCCGGGCGAAGGCGGCGCGCCGCGTGGACCAGGTTCAGGCCGCTCTGATCATCCAGCTCGATGCAGGCAATCAGCACGTCCACGGGTTCACGTTGCAACACCAGCAGCGCTTCGCGACAGGTGCTCACGCCGGCAACCACCACGTGGCCACCCAGCGCCTCCAGCGAGTTGCGCAGGCCCATACGGACCAACGGTATAGACTCCGCCAGCAGGATGCGGATGCCCGTTCGTACGCCGTGCGGCGCCGGCGCTGCGCTCGCCATTCGAATCGCGGTCGCCACCACGGGTGCCATCTCCGGTGACATGCTCACGCCCATGCCGTATGCTCCTCCACGCCCATCCCCCTGACCTCAGCGACCTGCAGTCGAGCCGCCGTCGAACACCGTCCTGGCGCCCGTTCTGTCTTCCCCATAGTCCGCTCCGTAGTATAACGATATACCTTTCACGCCTACACCAGATGGATGAGCGCAAAGCACTTGAACAGCGATAGCCACATCATCCTACACAGGTCGGAAGTAACAACAGACGTTAATATCGAAGATACTGTCAATGCTCGTGTTTTCAGGCATCGCAGTAACATAAAGCATGATAGATGGCTGAATGGGAGGCCGCTATCGTTTCCCAGGAAAACTGGCCCGCCGCGGCGCCCGCCGCCCGCCGCAGACGGGCTTGCAGCGCCGGGTCCAGACTCTCTTCCATGGCTCGCTGCAGGTCGACGGGATCGTTGGCACGGCAAAGCAAGACCGCCTCTTCCAGACCCACGACTGGCGCAGGGGGGATGGTGCTGACGATGGCACAGCCGTGGCTCAGGGCTGCCATGAACGTTCCGCGGCGGAGCGACACGCCGTCGCGAAAGGGCAGCACGACCACATCGGCAGCGTGCAGACATGCGGAGACACCGGCGGCATCGGTGTAACCGGTCCAGATCAGGCGGTCGGACACCGCCAGGGACTGCGCGTGCTGGCGCAAGCGCTCGGCGAACTGCACGTTCGTCGGGTCGGTTTGACCGGCGCCACCGCCGATCAGTAGCAGCCGCGCGTCGGGCCGCTGCTGGGTCAGGGCGGCGAATGCCGTGAGCAGTTCCAGCAACCCTTTGGAGGCGTTATAGAAGCCAAAATAGGCCAGCAATGGCGCTTCGCGAACGATGCCGTATTGGGCGCGCAAATCCTGACGGTTTGGCGACGAAACAACGGGGATGTTCGCGCCGATTGGTACTTGCCAGACGCGCCGGGCCTGCATTGTCACCAATTGGCGAGCATCGTCGGCATTGGTGGCAATCGCCGCGTCCGCCCCCCGCCCGAGCCAGGCCACCGCCCGGCGATCGAACCCCAGGCGGCCCGACCCGGAGAACATATGCGGCGGCAACAGGTCGTGGAAGGTGACGACGCTCAGCGGGCGGACATTCCACAGGCGAAGCAGCCAGGGATAGAGGGTGACGGCGCCGCGCAACCCGTAGGCGCCGGCCTGATATTGGATATGGACCACATCCGGCCGCCACGATTGTATTTGTGCGGCCAGCGTGCGCCAGGCGCGCAGGTTCCAACGTCCGACCGAGCGCCAGATGCTGGCGCCGGGACGGTTGGCCCAGACAGTATCGGTGTTCGCCGCCTCGCCATCCGATGCTCGTGCCGAGGTGAACACGCCGACGACATGACCCTGGTCCGTCAGCGCGCCGGCGAGTCGGTCGGTATAGTCACCAACGCCACCAGGAGTCGGGGGGAATTCTCCCGTGACGAACAGCACTCTCATGGCGTACCAAAGGGCAGGCCGGTGACATGCCACACCAGCATGCGCGCCACCACACGCAGGCGCTGCCGCCGCATGGTCCGGTTGCGGCGGACCACTGCCAGCTTCGCCAGTTCCTCCGCAAACTGCTCAAGGTAGAGCAGTGCGATCCACAACCGGAGCACGGTTGCCGCCGGCCGGCCAAAGAGCAGCGCATACAGCCGGTACTTGCTTTGATGATGGTGGAGGTGCCGGTGAAAGACGTCCTGACCGCTGCTCTGCCCCTCATGGTGCAGCGCCTGCGCCGTAGGCAGATAGACGACCCCCCAACCGGCACGCCGGAAGCGTAAGCACCACTCCAGTTCTTCCGAGTATAGCCGGAAGCCTTCGTCCATTAGCCCCACGGCGTCGATCGCGGCGCGACGCACCAGCAGGCAAGCCCCGACGAGCCAATCCACCGGTTGCTCCTCATCATCGGAGCGATCAGTGATGTAATAGCGATCCGTCAACCAGGAGCGTGGCCAGCGCTGCTGTAGCTGGGTACTCTCCACAAAACCCGTCGCCAGGCGCGGCGCGCGCCGGCGTGACGGCTGCACACTGCCGTTAGCGTAGCGCAACTGCGGTCCGACTATGGCCACCTGCGGGTGATCGTCCAGATAGCGGCACATGGTAGCGAGCGCACCAACCCCCAACTCCGCATCAGGGTTCAGCAGGAGTACATACCTGCCGGCGCTGCCCTGCGTCGCCTGGTTGTTGGCCGCAGCGAAGCCGCGATTGTCGCCGTTCGCCAGCAGGTGAACCTCCGGGAACTCCTGCTGCATCATCAAGGCACTGCCGTCACGGGATCCGTTATCGACGACCCAGACGTCCAGCGCCGTCTCCAGCGCCGCAACCCGCAACGACTCCAAACACCGCCGCAGATGGTCGCGCACGTTCCAGCTCACGACGACCGCTGCGACGACGGCTCCCTCACTCGTCATCCCCTCATCCTCCACACCACCAGCAGGCGGTACCAGGCCATGAGGGTGCTGAGCAGGAGGCCGTGACCGCCGTCGCGCCAGCCGGTGAGGGTGACGTAGCGCCAGTAGAACTCGCGGACCGGCAGGGTGAGCAGCGCACGCGGCCGCACCGTTTCGCCCTCGCGCCGCCGCTGCTGCGCCTCCTGGCGGGCATAGCGGCGCTGCTTGGCGATGAACTGGCGTACCCGCCGGTAGTTGTAGTGGACCAGCGGCGTCTGGAGGTGCTCCACCTGGCCGTTGAGTTGGACCAACTCGTGGACCGGCCTTGCCGGGTCATAGCGACCAAGACGAGTTTGGAAGAGCCGCAACTGATAGTCCGGCGACCAGCCGGTGTGCCGCATGCGGTACCCGAAGATGATGTTCGCGCGCGGCACCCAGAAGCCGGCCGGTGCATCCCGCGCCGCCGTTCGCGCGGCGATTTCCGCCGTCTGCTCGGCCGAACTGCGTTCGTCGGCGTCGACGAAAAAGACCCAATCGGTACGCACGAGATCGAGGGCCGCGTTGCGCTGGTCCGCGTAGTCGCGGAAGGGATGCTGCGCTACGCGCAACGG
This sequence comes from Chloroflexota bacterium, assembly GCA_036734945.1. GTDB lineage: Bacteria > Chloroflexota > UBA4733 > UBA4733 > UBA4733 > UBA4733. The sequence goes on along the minus strand of DAIMXP010000025.1, from coordinate 13,333 downwards.
AAAAGGCATTTGACGGGCGGCAGCGCGGGCCACCTGGATCGTCGCGTCGGTACTGCCGCTGTCCAGTACGAGCAGCTCCTCAGCCGGCCCGAGCGAACGGATGCAATCGCCGATCTCCGCCGCCTCGTTGAGCGTCAGGATGGCATAGGTTAGACTCACTGCTACCGTTCCCGTTTACGTTGCGCGCCGGCCGATGACGAATAGGGCCACTATACGAGATTCCGGCTCAGTAGCTGAGAGGCTATGTATACTCAGCCACAGGAGGTACAGCACATGGCAAGACAGGCGCTAGTCATCGGCGGAGCCGGCTTTCTCGGTTCGGGCATTGTGGCGGAGTTGCAGGCCGCCGGGTGGTCGGTAACCTCGCTGGGGCGCGGCAACAAAGTCAACCAGGCAGCAGGCGTGCGCTTTATCCAGGCCGATCGCACCCAGGAAGGTGCGCTGGCGCAGGCGGTGGGTGGTGAGCAGTTTGATCTCGTGGTCGATTGCGCCGCCTACCAGCAGGCGGATGCGGAGGGAGCAGTCGCCACCTTCGCCGGGCGGACCGGCCATTATGTCTTCATCAGCACCGACTTCGTCTATTCCCCGGAGATTTCTGGTCCTTTTCCCATCCAGGAGGATGCCCCCAAAGAGACCGAGCGACGCTACGGTGTCGGCAAGCTGGCCTGCGAGGCGGTGCTGGAGGCGGCCTGGCGCGCGCAACAGTTCCCGTATACGTCGCTGCGTCCGCCGCACATCCTGGGAGCGGGGAACGTGCTCGGCACCGGCTCGGTGAAGGGGCGCGATGGGCAGTTGTTGGCGCACATGCGCGCCGGCGCCGACCTGACCTTGCTGGCGGAAGGGCTGCTGCTGATTGCACCGGTGCGCAACCGGGAGGTCGGTTCTTGCATCGCCCACCTGGCCGGCAACAGCGCCGCCTTTGGCCAGGTCTTCAACTGCACCGGCCCGGATGCCGTGACCACCCGCGTCTATTTCGAGATCATCGCCCGGCGTCTGGGTGTGCCCTTGCGCTGCGACAGCATGAGCGTGGAAGAGTTCCGCAGCCGCTGGCCGGACAAGGCCCCTCACGCCCGCCACCGCATCTACAGCCTGCGCAAGCTGGAAGACCTGACGGGGTATCGCCCGCATTACGACCTGGAAGGCGCGATTGCCGAGACAATGGAGTGGCTGGAGCAGCGATAGGCAGGATCAGCCTCGACGGTCACCTCTTCTACAGTTTGCAGCGACGCCACTGGGAATCGTCTCCATCAGTCCATTCCGCTCCCACGTGCCGCCCGGTATAGGCCGACCAGGCTGAAGGCCTGGACGATCTCGCTCGACTGTGCAAGCTCCATCGCCTCGCGCAGCGGTACGGCCTTGACCGTGAGGTTCTCTGTCGGCTCGGGCGCTGCCACGCCTGACTCTAACCCCTGGGCGAGGTAGAGGTGGCCGATCTGGTTGGTCACGCTGTTGGAGATGTGGCAATGCCCCAGCGAGGTCCAATTGCTGGCGGTGAGGCCTGTCTCTTCGCGGAGTTCGCGCTGTGCTGCGATCAGGAGGTCTTCGCCCGGCTCGGTATAGCCGGTGACGATCTCCCAGGAGTACTCGTCCATGGGGTAGCGATACTGGCCGACGAGGTAAACGTGGCCGTCGGCCGTGAGGGCGACGACGCCGACGGCGGGGTTGCACTCCACCACGCCGTAGACCCCTGGCCGGCCATCCGGCTGGATGACGCGATCTTCCCGCACGGTGATCCAGGGGTTGGTGTAGGCGACACGGCTGTCCAGGCACTGCCAGGGACCACGTTGTTCGGGCAAGGCCATCCTGTCGCTTAGCTCCGTGTGCCCTTGATACCTGCCGGCACAAAGGAGGGGGCGCTCGGAGCAACCGCAGGTCCTGGAGCGGCTTGAGTCTCGGTCCGTGCCAGACGGGGCCGTGGCAGCACGTGCAGGCAGAGGTAGCTAACGGCGCTAAAGACCAGGCTGATCAGCGCGCCGTGTAGCAGCGCCGACCAGAGGGTCATGTCGGAGAGGGCGACCAGCGCGCCGCTACCCGCCTGCGCCAGCAGCGCCAGCAGTGCAGCAACGCTGCCCCAGTAGAGGTCCGGCCGTTGGGCGCGCAGCGGGCGGGCCGACCAGTAGAGGTAGCCGAACAGCACCACAGCGCCGAGCGACGCCAGGCGATGTCCGAAATTGATCAGGACAGGGCCCTGGAGCGTGGGGATGAGCGCGCCGTTGCAGAAGGGCCAGCCGCTGCAAGCCAGTTGCGCGTTGCTGTGGCGGACGAAGGCCCCCAGGTAAACCAGGGCGTACAGGTAGAGCAGCGCCGCCCAGCAGAGCCGTCGGAACCGCAACGGCGCTGGTCGATCGCGCAGCCGATCAGCTTGCTCTTCTTCTAAAAGCAGCGCAGTCGTCAGCAACACCGTGGCCAGGGCGATCAGGGAAATGCCCAGGTGCAGGGCGAGCACGGGTGGCGACTGCGGCCAGAGCACTGCCATGCCGCCCAGAACAGCCTGCAGGACCAGGAAGAAGACCAGCGCCGGCGCCAATATCTGTGTCTCCCGCCGCCAGGGCGTGCGCAGGAAGGTGCCGGCGGCCAGGGCGATAACACCGACACTGACCAGACCGACGACTGCCCGGTGGCTGAACTCGATCAGCGTCTGCGCCGTGAAGGTGGGCACGAACTGACCATGGCAGAGCGGCCAGGAGCGGCCACAGCCTTCGGCGGCCCCGGCATTCGTCACCAGGTCGCCCATCGCCACCACGATGAACATGCCGACGGTCGTTATCACACCCAGCCAGGCCAACGGCCGGCGTGCTGTGGCCCGAAAACGCTCGATTGATACCGGCCCCACCTCGCCTACCCTATGTTGTGCTCTCATGCCCTGCGTAGGATCATACCCGCCGCCAAGGCGATCAGGCCCACCCTACGATAAATCGTAGCGCTACGATCGACAAGCCTGCTCAAGCAGGCTAGTCCCGGCAGTTGCGCCACTGACCAGTTGGAATACCGGGCTATATAATCGGTGCAGTACCTGCCCCACGTCCTTTATCTCTGGCGTAACGTTTGAGCGGAGGGAATCGCCCAGCATGGTCACAGTGCAGTTTTCCACCAGTCGTCGCCGGCTTCTTGGCCTGGCCTTTGGCGCGCTAACCGGCAGCGCGCTGTTGACGGCGTGCGGCGGCGCCGGTAATGGGACGCAAGCGGTCACATCGGCCGCGACGGTAGCAGCCACCACAAAGGCCGGCGCGACTCAGGGGATCACCTCGGCCGCGACGGTGACGGCGACAACGCATGGCACTGCGTCGTCAACCGGCAGCAGTACCACGGCCGCCGCCGCGGTGACTGCGCCAGCGGCGGCAAGCGCCGTCTTCAGCGTCTTTCTACCCAGCTCCGTGGGGTTGGTGGCCGGCTGGAAGCTGCTAACGCCGCGCTTCGAGGCCGCCAATCCCGGCCTCCAGGTAAACGTCAGCCCGACGGTCGACGTGACCAAGCTACAGACGATGATCGCTGCCGGCACGCCGCCCGACGTCACCCACTTCGACCGCTACCTGGTGGGGACCTGGGCAGTGAAAGGGCTCTTCCAGCCGGTGGACGACCTGCTGCGCGGCCTTGACCCGGTGAAGACTTTCCTGGCGCCGACGGTCAAGGAGGCGACCTATAAAGGGAAGCTCTACGCCATGCCGCAGGACACCGGTATTCGCGGCCTCTACTGGAACGTGGGACAGTTGCAGCAGGCCGGCCTCGACGCCAAGCTCGGCCCGCAAAGTTGGGACGATCTCAACCACTACGCCCAGGTGCTTACCCAGCAGGGCGGCACGCCCAGCACCCAACGCTTCGGCATGCTGCCCTGGATTGGCAACTGGTATAACATCGGCTGGATCTGGACCTTCGGGGGCGACTACTTCGACGACCAGACTTTCCGGCCCACACTCAACCGGCCGGAGAACGTTCAGGCCTACGACTGGATGCTGGGCTACGCCAAGCAGTATGGGACGCCGACGGCGTTGACCAGCGCCGGCGTGAGCGGCGACCTGATGAAGTCCTTCGCCCAAGATCAGCGGGTGGCCATGATCCCGGCGCATTGGGGGCTGACCGGCGCCATGCAGCAGGGGACGCCGACCTTCCAATATGGCGGCGGTGTCGTGCCCCATCCGCCGGGAGGCAAGAACGGCACCTGGCAGGGTGGCTTTTCCTTCGCTCGGCCCGTTGGCGGCAAGCGCCCGGAGGCAGTGCAGCAACTGTACACCTTCCTGGCCGACACCCAGAATCAGGTCACCTATTACCAGGCGACCCACCAGTTGCCGGCGTCGCTGGCCGCGCTGGACCAGGTGAAACAGACCATCGGGTCACCAGGCCAGCTCTTCATCGCCGAACTCCCCACCGCCCAATGGCGCTGGCCGTACACTGATGTTATGTTAACGGCGCTGAACCAGGCGCAGAACGATGTGCTGAGTCTGAAGACGCCCACCCGCCAGGCGCTGGATACGGCGCAGCAGACGCTTCTGGCGCAATATTCGGACTATTGGGGGAAGTGAGCGGCGGGTATCGCGCCGTAGGGGCAGGTCCCCGTGCCTGCCCTGCTCGCCTTGCGGCAAGCGATCGTTGTTTGCATCCGGTAAAAGGGCAGGCACGGGGACCTGCCCCTACACGGGTGTACGGCTCTGCATCACGCCTGACGCTATCGCCGGTATGGCCCATCGGCCGTCAATGCGCGATGCCGCGCTCGTGCATGCGACGGTGGATCGCCTGGATTGCCTCCTGAAAGGGTCTTTCCAGGAAGGCCAGGTGGTCATCGTCGCCGTGGGGGTGGGTGACGGCGCCGGGGGGATACTGCGGGCTGCGCTGGCGGATGTAACTGAGGGTGCCATCCAGCAGCGTCAACATATAGGTGGCCGTCCCGGCATCGAACATCTGCCAGGGTTCTCCCACGGCGATGTAGACCGGCGAGGTGTGCGCCATGATGCCGCGCTGCCACGTGTCAAAGTGGGGAATCGCCGTGGCGTAGCCGGGTCCACCGCAGCGCGCTGCCAGCCAGGTATGGTGGTCGATGTGCAGCTTCTGGCGGAGTTCCAGGCGCCGGACACCTCCCGCCTGCTCCGTCGCGGCGACGACGCGTCCCTGTTGGATGATCTGCAGGCTATGGATCGGCAGGGTGGACTCCGCCCAGGCCTCAATTTCCACGGTGCCGCCATTGCCGGGGAGGGTGAGCGTGTCGCCCACCTCCTGGCCGTCGACCCGGAAGTGCAGGATGGGACCACCGCTGAGGAAGGTGCGCCCCTGGCGCAGGCGCCGGCACCAGTTATCGTAGGTGAAGGCCTCGCCGGCCGGGATGCGGACGTAGGTGCGGTAGAGGCCGACCGGTACGTCGCTGGTCATCTTGTCGGTGCCGCCGACGAGGGGCAGGCGATAGCCGGCGTTGAGGTAGCGATAGTATTCCTGGTGCATGTACATGCCGTGGCGCAGCATCTCCACGGCATCGGCGCGACCGGTGGCGATTAGCGCGGCCGGCTCGCCGTTGGGCGTGGGCAGGTGGGGGAGGATGACGGTGCCGCCCTGGGCGTGGCAGGCATCGGCCCAGGCGGACATGGTGGTCTCCAGGGTGCTGCCAAGCTCCGCCTCGCTCAGCCCGCCGGTACACCAGGGCATGACGTGCTCTTTCAAACCCAGCAAGGTCAGGTGGCCGAGCATGTGCTGGCGGTTCTCCTGGGTCGCGTAGACGATGGTGCGACCGTCCGGCGAGTGGTGCGGCGCTCCCGTGAACTCTTCAGTATTGGTGAAGAGGCTGCCCCATTGCGATAGCAGCAGGTTGACCACGTTGAGGTCTTCGCCGCGCGCTTCAAAAGCGCCGCCCTGCGTGGAGAGGAAATGGACGTGGGTGTCACCGCTGTAGTAGCCGCGGGCGTTCATGTCGATCCAGCGCTTCAGGCGGAGCTGGAGCACCTGCTGGCCGGGCGCGATGGTCACGCTGGTGCGCAGCGGCTCGTACTCGAAGCCGCGCGCCACATCCACGAGCACCTCGCCGCGCGGCAGCCAGCCCTCGCAGCGGCCGTCGATGTAGGCATAGCTGATCTGGCCCAGCCGAACATCACCGCCAACGTCGATGTGCCAGGTCCCGTTGTTGGAGTTCACATGGGCGTGGTGGCCATGCGGGGCGTAGGGCACGCCTTGCGGCGAGCGAAAGTGGATGCGGCAGGGCAGCGGTTGCCCGGTGGCGTCGTCCACGACGGTCGTGCGTACCCAGTTGCGGCCAGGATCGATTAGTTCCACGCGCAGCCGGGCGGTCGGTTCCAGGGTGCCGTGCTCCTCCAGCGCGCTCCAGTGTACGCTGCCCAAAGCCTCCCCGGCGGCGCTGATCGTGACCGTCGCCGAGGGCGAGGCGGCGATCTCCACGTAGGCCGGGCTGCTGCCCCGGTTGGGCCGCTCGCCCCAGCCGCGCATGGGATCCTGCAAGAATCCCGCCGCGGGTTCCGCCGGCAGCGGATACGGGTAGGTCGCCACGCCGCGATCGACCTCCGCCGTCACATTGAAGGGCTTCTCAGCGTCGTCGGCCTGGGGGAGTGTGATCCGCACCGCGCGCAGACCCGTCCGCACGAACGGGTCCTCCTCCAGCGAACTCAGGGTGATCGCAGCGAGCAGGAAGCGCGGGCCGGCCGGAACAATGGTGATGGCATCGATCGAACGATCAGGCTGGGGATTGGACCAGGGCCAGAGGTAGTAGTTCCGCGCGTTGCCCTGCATACCCTCCGTCTGGCGCTGGCCGGCCTGGGACCACTGGCCTGCGTAGCGCGGCTGCAGGCGGTCCGCGCCGTCCGGCAGCGCCAGCAGCGGCCAATGGCCCCACTCGCTGGGCACCACGGCGATCTCCAGGCGTTCGCGGATCGCCAGGCGCTCCTCCGTGCCGTCCGCATAGCAGATCACGTACTCGGCGACCAGTTCCCCCACCGGGCCGCCTTGCAGGAGTTGCGAGTCGAGCTGGCGATGGGCAAAGATAAGATGCCGCGCCTGCCGACCGACCGGAACACGGCGGGGGGTGCGCTCCTCGCCGCCGAGCACCAGGAACGGTTGTCCACTGCCATCCGCTGCTCCGATCTGAAAGGGCAACCCGTGAAACTGTTGCAGGCCGAGTGCAGGGCTGCTGGGCGAGGGCAACACCTCCGGGCCGGCATTACCGTGTTGACCAAGATCGAGTGGCGCATAGTCCGAAATGTCCATCGTCGTGCATCCTATCCTGATTGACATCGATACCACATCCTTGCTACGATGCTAGCGCTCGGTGCATTGGGCGTCAAATCGGCAGCGCCCGTGGGGGACACCCGGGGCTCGGTAGCATTCTAGGTGAGGGAATACGCAGCGTTGACCGCGTGGCGTCAGGCAGCTTATACTGGCGTTGTATGGGAAGGGCGCGGCCTTGCCAGGTGCGATGCCAGAGGTTACGACTCGATGGCGATAGCTCCCGTCCTGACGCCGACGGTGCCGGCACGCCGCCCGGGTTCACCGGCCGGGCGGCGTCGCTACTGGCGGACCACGGCGCTCGCCTATCTCTTTTTGCTCCCCGCCATCGTGATCATCGCCATTTTTCACTTCTTTGCTGTCGGGTTTGCCTTCTACATCAGTCTGTTCAACTGGAAGGTCATACGCGGCGCCTTCCTTGCCCTGACCAACTATTCGGTGATCCTGCAAGACGCCGACTTTCATCAGGCGCTGGTCACGACGATCTGGTACGCCGTCCTGACCGTGCCGGTCAGTATCGTCCTCTCCTTGTTCGCCGCGCTGCTGTTGAGCCGGAACCTGCGCGGCGTCAGCGTCTTCCGCACGCTCTTCTTCATCCCCTACGTGACCTCGACGGTGGCAGCCGCCGCGGTCTGGCGGGTGATCTTCCGGCCTGACGGCGTGATCAGCGCCTTCTGGACGTGGGCGGGCCAGCCCTCGCCGCAGTGGCTCAACGAGCCGCGCGGCCTGTTCCAGTTGGCCTTGCAACCGTTCGGCATTGTTCCACCCGGTTGGGCGAGCGGGCCGAGTCTGGCGCTATTCTGTATCGCGGTCATGTCTGTCTGGTACAGCCAGGGCTTCGACACTGTGGTGTTTCTGGCGGGACTGACGTCCATACCCAGGGAGTTGTACGAGGCGGCGCGCCTGGACGGCGCCGGCGAATGGCAGGTGCTGCGCTTCCTGACGTGGCCATTGTTGCTGCCCACCACCTTCTTCATCCTGGTGATCTCCGTCATCGGCAGCTTCAAGGCGTTCAACCAGATTTACATCATGACGGGCGGCGGGCCAGCCGGTACCACGACGACGGTGGCCCTCCTGGTATACAACCAGGCATTCCGCTATGGGCACCTGGGCTACGCCTCCTCGCTGGCGTTCATTCTGTTCGCCATCATTCTGGGTCTCACCCTTGTGCAGTTCCGCGTCGTCGGACGTGGTGCGAGGGCTGCCAGTGGCTAGTACAACGCAGGCGCGGCTCATGCCGGCGACACGAGTCGGCAGTACAACGCAACACAGCCGCCGCTGGTGGCGGATACTGCCGCTCTACCTGGCATTGACCCTGGCCGGCTTCCTGGTGGCGCTGCCCTTCATCTGGATGGTGCTGACCTCCTTCAAGACGCAGTTCGAGGCGCTGGCCTATCCGCCGACCATCCTGCCGGCGGTCTGGCATTTCAGCAACTACGCCGATGCCTGGAACCTGCCCGGTTCCTGGCCCGGCGGGTTCCCTCGTTACTTCGTGAACACGGTCTTCCTGGCTGTCGCCACCACATCGGGCTCCTTGCTGACGTCGTTGCTGGCCGGCTACACCTTCGCTAAGATGCAATTCTTTGGTCGCAATGTTATCTTTATCTGCTTGCTGGCGACGCTCATGGTACCCTTTGAGGCGATGCTGGTGCCCGACTTCGTGATCATCAAGTCCTTCCACTGGTACAACACCTACCAGGCGCTGATCGTGCCCTGGCTGGCCAGCGTCTTCGGCATTTTCCTGTTGCGCCAGTTCATCTCCTCCTTGCCCAACGAGCTGTGGGAAGCTGCACAGTTGGACGGGCTGGGGCACGCCGGCTACCTCTATCGCGTGGTGGCGCCACTCTCGATAGCCGGCATTCTGACGATGGCATTGTTCAACTTCCTGGAGAGCTGGAACTCGTTACTGTGGCCGTTGATCGTCACCAGCAGCGACTCGATGCGACCGCTGCAGGTGGGGTTATCCTTCTTCATCACGGAGAACGGGACGCAGATCAACCAGTTGATGGCAGCGGCAGCCTTTACGATCGCGCCGATTCTCGTTTTGTTCCTGGTTGCCCAGCGGCAGTTCATCGACGGAATTGCGCGGTCTGGGTTGAAAGGGTGAGCGCTCGCAGCGAGGCGGGCGTTCCCGTGACAGCACTGGGGAGCGTGTACCGGAGGCGGTTGGAGCGCCGCCGGCACAGTCTAGAGAAGAGAGGAAATCGTTGAAAAAATCTTCGCGTCGGAGTTTTCTCATCCTGGCATCCGGAGCGCTGGCCGGGTTGTCGCTGGCCGCCTGTGGCGGCGCGGCGGCAACGGCGGTGACGACGAGTGCCGGCAGTGTAGCCGGCACGGCAGCAGCGGTCACCAGCAGCGCGGCGGCGACGAGCGCGGCCGTCACCAGCGCGGCCGCTACCAGCAGTGCCGCCAGCACGGCTGCCGCTACCACTAGCGCCGCCGCTACTACCAGCGCCGCCGCCAGTACCACGGCGGCGAACGCGGCGTCGGTAGCAACATCGGCTGCCACCAGCAGCACGGCGGCTGCGACGTCAGCAGCGGCAGCCAAGGCCCCCACCCCGGTGCCAACGGCGGTTCCGGTGACGCTGCGCGGAACCAAGGTCACCTTCTGGCACACGCAATCCGGCCCCAACGCCCTGTTGCTCAACCAGATGGTCCTCGCCTACAACGCCGGCCAGCCCAACTACACCATCGTGCCCGAGTACAAGGGCAGCTACGACGACCTGTACAAGGCCAACCTCGCCTCGATCAACGCCGGTCAGCCGGTGCCCCTCTCGGTCGCCTACGAGAATCAGGTGGCGGACTACTACAGCAGCAACCTGGTCGTACCCTGGGATGATTACGTTAACAGCGCCCAGTATGGCCTATCCGCTGCCGACAAGGCTGACTTCTTCCCGGCTTTCCTGGAGTTGGGCAAGTTTCCGCAGTTCGGCAACAAGTTCCTGACCTTCCCCTTCGCCAAGAGCCTGGAGTTGATGTGGTACAACGCCGACCTCCTGCAGAAGGCCGGCTTTGCCAAGCCGCCCGTCACCTGGGACGAGTTCCAGCAGCAGGCGATGAAGGTCGGCGCCGGCGGCGTGTGGGGCTGGGAATTTGGCGCTGATGCATCCCGCTTTGCCACCTGGATCTTCAGCCGCGGTGCCGACTTGATTAGCGCCGACGGCCAGAAGTTGATGATCAACACGCCGGAAGCGCAGGCCTCCCTGGCGCTGCTGACGACCCTGGTCCAGGCCAAGAAGGTCCAGGCGCCGACGGGCTTCCAGTCGGAGACAGACTTTGAGCAGCAGAAGACCGCCTTCTATCAGGACTCCAGTTCCGCCCGTTCCTACATTCTCTCGGCGCTGACCAAGGCCAACGTCAACATCAACTGGACGGCGGAGATGCCGCCGATTGGCCAGGCCGGCCAGACGCCGTCCTCCGACCTCTACGGCGGCAACGTTACCCTGTTCAAGACGAGCGCTGAGGCGCAACGTGGCGCCTGGGAGTTCATGAAGTACTTCAGCGCCGGTCCGCAGACGGCAAAGTGGGCGCTCGGTACCGGCTACATGCCACTGCGCAAGTCAGCCACCCAGAGCGCCGACTACACGACCTTCATCAAAGAGAATCCGCGCAACGCTGTTGCCATCAACGGCTTGCAGTCGGCCGGCAACAGAGGCGAACCCAAGGTCGCAGCCTGGCAACAGGTACGCGACATCCTGCTCTCGATGCTCCAGCAGGTGATCGCCGGCACCGCGAACGCGAAGGACGCCCTCGCCGCCGCCGATCAGAAGGCAAACGCCGCGTTGAAGACGTCGTAAGGGGACCTCACCCGCTCGCTGAGGCTCGCACCCTCTCCTAGGCGGAGAGGGTACGGAGGAGTGGCTGGTCATTGCACGTCATTGCCCGAAAGTTGGCGTCCCTACCCTCTCCGTCCAGGAGAGGCGCCCAGAGGGCACCCGGCCGCAGTGCCGGGTGAGGTCCCCCAGGTTAACGGCGAAGGCCGGTACGCACCGTGCGTACCGGCCTTGCTTGCGGAGACCTGGGTTCTACAGGCTGCCGCTGATGTTGGAGAAGACGGTAGACAGGCGACCCTGGAGAATACCCAAAGCGGCGACGAGCAGGATAGCGACTAAGGCGATGATGAGTGCGTATTCAACCAGACCCTGACCACGTTCGCGATTTTGGATGTTGATCCAGAGAGCCAGCAACTTTTCCATGGGTTCCTTTCTTTCCCTTCTAGGGAGTGGTGTGCCAAAAGGTGATCAACACAACCACCTGCTTTGGTACAGCACTACAATACAGTGTAATAGCGGGCGGCGATATCCACAAGTGTTCCTATGCGTCACCAGTACTATTGCCGGTAATTGGCGAGGTGGTCTCGGCGACTAAAGTCGCGGCTACAGACAGCGAAGCCGCCCTTCGGCGGCTACGGTAGTCCGCGCAGGCGGACTTCGCATGTATAGCCCGCGACTTCAGTCGCCGGGATTATTTCAAGGAGAAATCACATGCAACTTGGTGGCCTTCATCACGTCACGGCGGTGACGAGTAAGGCGGCACATAACGTCGCCTTCTATACCAACGTCCTCGGTATGCGCCTGGTGAAGAAGACCGTCAATCAGGACGATGTCTCGGCCTACCACCTCTTCTATGGCGACAGCATTGGCCATGCCGGCACGGAGATGACCTTCTTCGACTGGGCGTTCGCTGGGAAGCACAAGCCTGGCGCCGGCGCAGTGGCCGCGACGGCCTTCCGTGTGCCTGGCCGCGCGGCGTTGGAGTGGTGGGTCCAGCGCTTCGAGCAGGTGGCTGTTGCCCATGGCACGGTCAACGAGCGCGCCGGCCGGGCGATCCTGGCTTTCAGCGACCCCGAGGGTCAACAGTTGGAACTGATTGATGACAGCGCCGCCGATGCAACGGGCGTGGCGCCGGGTGTTCCCTGGGAGCACAGCCCCGTGCCGGTGGACAGCGCCATCCGCGGTCTGGAGGGCGTCACGCTCACCATCAAGAACATGCTACCGACGGCTATGCTGCTCACCGATGTGCTGGGCTTCCGTCAGGTGGGCGAATATGACGATGGTGGGCATCGGGCCGCCACCTACGCGGTTGGTCCCGGCGGACCCGGCGCCGAGGTGCGGCTGGTGGAGCGGCCGGACCTGCCCGCTCACCGCATGGTCGGCGCCGGCGGCGTGCATCATGTGGCCTTTCGCACTCCCAACGATGCGGAACACGCTGCCTGGCAGCAACGGCTGGCCGGCGTCGGCATCGGCGTGACGCCGGTGATCGATCGCTACTACTTCCGCTCGATCTACTTCCGCGAACCGGGCGGCGTGCTGTTTGAGATCGCCACCGATGGGCCGGGCTTTGCCATCGACGAAGACCCGGCCCACCTGGGCGAGCGGTTGGCCTTGCCGCCGTTCCTGGAGCCGCGCCGGGCGGAGATCGAAGCCAACCTCCGACCGATCTAGCAAGCCGGGCAGGCACAAGCACCCGGAGGGTACCCGCCCCTACAAACCTGGCGGTGGGCGGAGCGCGTCCAGTAGCCCGCGCACTGATGGGTGATTGGCGAAACGCTGGCGCTCCTCAGCGTTTGGAATCGCCGCCAGCACGTCGTCGGCAACCTCGGCCACGGTCAGCCCGCGTTCGCGTTGGGTCTGGACGGCGCCTTCCAGGCGGCTCTTGAGGTTGTTGCAGCGCACGCAGGTCGCCTGGAGGTTGTCGGGGCTGTCGGCGCCGCCGAGCGCGCGGGCGAGGGTGTGGTCGATCGTCAGGGTATCGGGCCGCAACGGCCGCCCGCAGAGGGCGCACTGGCGCGTGTCACCGCGTGCCGCGACGCTCTCGCGCCGGCTCACGCGCTCCAGCAAGGCATAGACGTTTTCCGCCGGCACCCGCACCGGTGCCTGTGCGCGCCGTCGGTCGATGTCGCGCCGCCGTTCCCGGCTGCGCTCAGCCGAATCGTCAGTATCCCAATCCCGCCACCCCGGCATCTGTCCTCCTTCGTGCCTGTAGCATGCCATGGAAAGGGGCGAGCAAGCCAGAGGTAGCCGTGGCGCATGGTTTGGCAAGCGACTTTGTAGGGGCAGGCCCCTACCCTTTCTGGGGTAGGTATTTGGTGAGAGCTGGCGGGTGATGAAAAGGGATGCTC
>DAIMXP010000024.1:0-75118 GCA_036734945.1 Chloroflexota bacterium | reverse complement strand
CTGCCGCCCTCCCCTCTGGCGGCACCGCCCTCCCTCTGCAAGGCCACGGTGCAATCCCCTGCAATCTACGTCTTCAAAGCACAGTTCCACCTTCACCAAAGAAACGTTGGTCGTCGGTACCGTTGCACCTTTGCACAGCACGGAGTCATCTGGGCAAAATTGTACGGAGCCGATCATCAGTGAGAAAATCGCCTACGCTGCTGGAAGTGAGGGCACTGTTCATCTTCTTTTGGCACCCAGAGGGTAAGGTTACGGGACGACGACGACGTGGGGCGAAAGGCGATACAGGAAATGCGTCTCATCACTCGGCTCTTTCTTTGGCTGGCGTTCCGTCGCCACTACTATATTCCAAGCTTTGAACTCCGTCGAGCTCAGCGCCGGCGAGGCAAACACTCTGGTCTACTCGGCTAAATCAGTCAATGATAAGACTCTGATAGGGGCTAGCTGGCTGCTTGATAGCGGGGCGTGGTGCTGGTGGCATAGAGTTTTTCAATGTTCAGGATAATTTGCCAGTATCGCGTTCAAAGTAAGTTGCCAAGCTGCCTCCGTTGATCGTTGTTCCAAGGGGGGTGCGAGCCCGGGTTGGCGGCGGTGCTCCTTTCTCGTTGGGCTGGAATAGGGTTAGCGACGCGGGCCAGGACGGCCCATGGGGAACCAGTAGTAGCCATTGGGCGTACAGGCGTGTTCGATCTTGATGCGGGTGCCTTCGGAGAGGTTGTCCCGGCCTTCTTGCTCCAAGAGCGAGAGGTAGGATGCCGGAATGGTGATGGATTCGTGCGATCACTGGTTGCTACCTGGCTGCCATTACCCCCGAGTCGTCGAGGGGGTTTCCCTCGCAGCACCCGTTGCCTCCGGCCCTCTTCGCGACATAGAGGGCAGCGTCGGCGGCGGTCAGCAGAGCCGCTGGTACATCGTGCTGCCGGGGGATTGTAGTCGCCACCCCGACGCTCACGGTCACGTGAGGCCCAACGCCGGACCGCACGCGGACGATGCCGAGTCCCTCGACAGCAACTCGCACGACTTCGGCGAGACGGCTGGCTTCGGCAATAGGCGTCTCTGCCGCCACGATCACGAACTCGTCGCCGCCATAGCGGGCGGCGAGGTCTCCTGGGCGATTGACGACGTTGCCGACGACGGCAGCCACCCGTCGTAAGCAATCATCCCCCGCATCATGGCCATACGTGTCGTTATAGCGCTTGAAGTGATCAATGTCGATGAGCAGCAAGGAGAGTGATGTCCCGTGTCGTAGCGCGCGCCGCCACTCCCGCTGCAAGCAGGCATCATAGGCGCGCCGGTTGGCCAGGCCCGTCAGGCTGTCGATGACGGCGAGGTGCTGCAACTGGACGTTTACCCGCTCCAACTCGCGCACGTGCTTCCGCAAGCCGTCGACGAGTCGCGTCTGCTCGATCACCTCACCAGCCTGGCGCGCCAACGCTGCCGCCACGGCCAACTCCGCCCGACCAAAGGCGCCGGGCCGGTGCTGGGCGAGGACCAGGCTGCCGACGGGTCCGCTTGCCCCTTCGATCGGCACCGCCAGCAGCGCGTGCTGGCCCGCGCGCAGCAAAGCAGCGGCGGCCGGGGCGACGCGGGGGTCGAGGACCGCTGCGTCCTCGATCAGTACCGTGTCTCCGGCCGGCCACTCCAGAACGCCGTCGAACGATGTCGCGGCGAGCGTGGGTAGAGGCTTCGGAGCGCCATCGCGGGCGAGCACGAGCGTGAGGCGGTCAGCCGCGCCCGAGGTGATGAGGTGGGCCACCGCCAAGTCGGCATGGAACAGGGCGCCGACGCTCCGCAACAGCGCCTCTAGTGCCTCGCGCGGTCCGGCGGCCGCGCCGACCTCAAGGAAGGCCGCACCGAGGCGCTCATCTGGGAGCGCCGCAGCCGCCCCGTCATGATGGGCCATCGCGCATGCTCCTTTCTGGCGCCGAGCTTGCGCACTGGTCTCATTCCACAGTTCGTGGTTGCGCCCTCGTAATGGTACTCCTGAGATGGCGCCGGCCAAGCCGGTTGCGCTCCCCAGCGCACAGGAATTATTGTCCGCCAGTATCCGTCCCGGAGATGAATAGCCCGTGAACGGCGGGGGCACGACGAAACAACGGCACGATGCGCATTTCGTCAGTAACAGTGCTGTAGTACCAAATGCCTACGTCCGAGTTTTAGCACGACCTATTGGAAGGCGCCCGCGTCGGCCACGCCCGGCGCCGACACCTTCCAGATCACGGTTGCTGCAAGTAACGGCGCTATCCTCGGCTGTGATCTGCTGGCGGGGCAGTTCACTGTCCAATAGGTCTCGTCAGGGAGAGCTTCAGTCATCCTCCGCGCGCAGCATGCGTTCGCCTGCAAACATCAGGGCGACGAGCCCGGCAAGGAAGGTAGCGACACCGAGTGCATAAACGGCGAGTACCACCCGTACGAAAGTGCTGCGCATAATGGCCCTCCGATGAAAATACGACACGAGATAGCGCGCGGGCTGAGTCAACCATGGTAGCCCACTTGATCCAAATGGTAGCCCATTCAGCCGTCTGGTTGGTGACCGTGGCCGGCTGTTGCTGAACAAGTTGTCATTTCGGGCCGCGGCTACTGCGCCCTGCGGATGATGCGGGCGGCCTCGCCGGCGACGACTGCACCTGCCGGCACATCTTTGGTGACGATGGCGCCGGCGGCGATGACGGCGTCATCGCCGATGGTGACGCCCTTGAGGATGAGGGCCCGGCAGCCGATCCAGACCCGGTCGCCGATGCGTACCGGACGGTTGACGGGGGGCGCGCCGCCGATGCCGTGCTGGTCGGTGTCCATGATCACCACGTCCCAGGCGATCATGCAGTCGCGGCCAATCACCACTTCCTGGGCAGCGATGATCTCCACGTTGCGATTGAGGTAGGTGCCGTTACCGATGCTGATGCGGGCGCCGCGCCAGCACTCCAGGCGGACCCCCGGAAAGAAAGTGCAGTTCGCTGCCTCAATCGTGCCGCCCTTGTTCCAGATGTGCACCAACGGCAAGCCCGGTATACGTACCAGAAGTCCGGCGCGGGTGAACTTGCGCCGCAGGAGCAGGCCAAGGAACAGCGCCGGCAGCGAGTGCTTGGTCAACCGTTGCCGCACGCGCTACCGGAAGCTCTACCGGCCAGGAGCTTCCGGCCAGGGAAGGCGAAAAGCCGCTCACTGCGGCGAGAAGCGCAGCACGGTGATCGAACTGGGCGGCAGCGTCAGCGCCAGGCGGCCGTTCTCCAGTTTGAGCGCGGCGAGCGGCGGGAGCGCATTGAGGGCGCCGGCATACTGGTAGCCGGCGACGGAACTGCCGTTGAAATGGCTCACCTGGATGGAGACCGAGGCCGCCGTCGCAGCGTCCTTGTTGAGGATGACGGACGTCACGACGGCACCGGCATCGTCCAGGCTGGCGAAGCAGGAGAGCTGGTCATCATTAGTGGTGGCTGCTGCCAGGGCAGTGGTACCGAACTGCCCGCCGTTGCCGTCGTAGTTGCGATAGGCCTGGAAGGCCACTGCCCCCGGACCGCCCTCTTTCGGTGCCGTCCAGTAGGCCGCGAGATCCACCCCCTCCCGCCCGAAAATGCCGAGCACTTCGGCGATGGCCAGCGCGCCGTTGGGCGTGTCGTCGGCCCCCCAGTTCCACTCCGTGATGCCGATCTTCGTCCCCGGGTAGTTGGCGTTCACCCACTCGTGCAGCCGCGGGATCAGCCGCACCACGCCTTGCACCTTATGCTCATCCCAGATCTTGCCGATCCAGCTCTCGTCGACATAGGTCGGGTCCCACAGGCTGCGCGTGGAACGCAAGCGCAGCGCGTTCATCTTGGGGTCCGTCCCGCCGGCCGTGTACTCGCCACCCTGCGGGTACCAGTGGACGTCCAGCACGTCGAGCGTCCGCTTGCCGGCCTGCTCGTCGTGCTGGCGGACTTGCGCCAGCCACCAGGGCAGGAAGGGCGTGCCGCTGTGGGCATTGCGGTCGGCCGAGGTCCGGAAGTTGTCGGTGCCGCGGTCCAGAGCTGAGTAGTAAAAGCCGGTCCAACCGGAGACCACCGGCCCTGTGACCAGGGCCGTCGGGTCGGCTTCTTTGGTCGCTGTTGCGTAATCCAGGAAGGTCGTCAGTGTACTGTCATAACTCATCTGGGCGGGATGCACGTCGGTGTGCGTCGCATCCCAGAGGTCTGGCTCGTTGTCAATAGCGAAATACCTGACGCCACCGTGAGCGGCATCGCCGAAGGTCTTGACCAGATGCTGCACCCACTCCTGCTGCACGACGGTGCCGGGCGGCGCTCCCGCTGCCGCGCGGGCAGCACTGGGCACCGAGGTCCGGATGCGATTCAGGGAAGGATCATAGCCGGCGACAGCGGCGACACTGCTGCCGGCGAGCGCCGGGCCGCCTCCGGTCGGCACATTAAGGGAGCGGCTGTTGCTGTTGTCGTCTTTCGCCACCCAGCCCAGGGCGGGAACGGTGAGGAGCGTGGCTGCCCCGATGGCGCGGTTGGCAGCGATGGCCTTGTCGGCCACGCCGGACGGCTGGCGGTCGTCCGGCGCGGTGTTGCCATAGTTGCCGTTGCGGAACTCATAGTCCCGAGCAGCATTCCAGGCATTGCCCAGCGACCAGTTGTAGCGACTGGAAGGGTTCCCGCCCCAGCGCGCCAGACTCGGCCGAATCTGCTTCTGGAGTGCGGGGCTGCCGCCGGCGAGACCGTAGATGAGTAGGCTGATCGGGCGCAGCCGCTGGCTGGCATCGATCGCTACGCCGTACACCGGTCCGGTCTGAGCGGTGGTCACGCTCTTCACCGTGGACGCCGTCGACGTGACCAGCGGTTGAATCGTTGGTACTGCCGCCGCCGCCGTGCCCGGTTGACTGCAGGCGGCCAGCGAGAGAAAGGGGAACAACGAAACACCGAGCGCGAGCCGGCGCGAAATACGACGCATCGCCTCTCCAATTCCACTGTATACCAATACGCTTCGGCCACTCATGGGGCATCTAATTGTAGCTCGAGGAAGCGGTTTTCACCCGTATTGGTTTGAACGCCTCTGGCGCGTCTGCCGGCGCGAGGTGACGCACAACCACCACGTGACGACTTCTGGAACCGCTACGTCGACGCCGAAGCGGAAGTGGACCGCTTCCAGGCCGACCCCGACCGCGTCTTTCGCCATATCTACAACGTCCCACCAGCACTCCTGGCCGACGACGCCACCCACGACGAACTGCGCCTGGTCGCCTAGGATTGCAGATTCAACAGGCCCCATCGAAGGATTTAGGGCGACCGGTCGGCGTACTGTTTCGAGTCTATATGGTAGCGTAGGGTTGATGAGTGATGATATTGACGTGCCCGCGCAGCCCGGTGATGATACGAGCGTTAGCGGTTACGACGGTGCGCTTGATCGTAGCTCCTTCGACGGGCGTCGTATCCTTCACCTACCGCGGGAGCCGTGGTCATACCTTAGATCGCCGCGGAGCTCTCTCAACAAGGTCGTGAGTTGGATGAATGCCCACTGGCAATTCCGCGTAATCATCCTGGATAGCGACTTCCACGACGTCAGAGACCACACGCGCACGCCGAGATCCAGGCCGGTTATCATCGGAGATCGCGTATGGTTGGGCAACCGAGTCACCATTCTTCCGGGCGTCAGTATCGGCGACGATTCGGTGATAGGAGCAGGAACTGTTGTTGTAAAGAGTGTTCCATCGCGCTCTGTCGCGGTTGGAAACCCTGCCCGCGTCGTGAAGGCCCTTTAGGGGAGCGCATCCCAACGAGGTGACTGGGATCGCCCCTTGTGATTTGGGTTGACCAGACCTGCAGGCCTTCTGCCCCCGAACTGCCTAATCTTTCCTTGACGACTGCTGTGCGATCCGGCGTTGGCTGGCACAGACACACTACCTCAACCATTTACCCGGGCCAGGCCATATAGCCTGGCCCGGGTGCGATATCCAGCCTTGAGTTGCTTTCTCGACTCATCAGTGCGTATAAAGGGCATTGATTGAGTACTGGTCGGTGCTGGTGGTGGCCTGGCCGAAGGTGGTGGGCCAGGAGCCGAAGGGGACGCTGGCGGTGCTGTAGGCGTAGGGCACGCTACCGCTCGTGTCGTAGTGCAGGTCGTTCATCGCGTCGTTGCTGCCGTTGGTGTTGTACATCAGCCAGTAGTTGGTGTTGGGCTGCAAGGTGGCGCTGACCGGCAGCGTGTTCCAGGCGTTCCCCGTGAGCGTCCCCGTGCCGCTGTGCGCGAGCAAGGTGCCGGGGGCGCCGTTGTTGTCGCTGTAGATAGCAAGCTGATACTGGTTGTGGGGGGCGGCATCGGCCTGGCCGATGGCGACGCTCATGCTCGTGACGGTTCCCCCCGTGGCGTTCGACGTGAAGCGTGAGCCGTTCACGAAGTTGGCATCGCCGGAGTCCGTCTGCCCTCCTGCCGTCGTGGCGCCCAGTGTCGCCGTCGTCGTAGTCACCGGTGTGGCCGTGGCGGTTGCGGTTGGTCTCGGTGTGGCCGTAGCCGTCGGGGCAGCGGTGGTCACCGCGACTGTGGCGGCCGAGGCGTCCCAGAAGTAGTCGGTGCTCCAGTTGCCATTGAACACGCCCACCATCACCGTGTCGGTGCCGCTGGTCGTCGGAGCCGTCCAGGCGTAGCTATAGGTTGCCGACTGGCCTGCGGCGAGGTTCTGGCCGCTGAAGACCTGCTGGCCCGCCTTCTGCCCGGAAGCATCGTACACCTCGATGTCCACATTGCCGTTGCTCAAAGCGCCGCCGTGGTTCGTGATCGTGGTGTGGATCGTGGTCGTCGCCCCGGGCTCGACTGTGCTGGGCGACGCTGTTGACGCATCGCTGAAGGACGGCGTCGCGGAAGGCGACGTGGTGGCCGTTGCCGTCGCCCTCGGTGTGGCCGTCGCTGGCGCCCTCGGTGTGGCCGTCGCCGTTGCGGTGGCCGTCGGCGTCGCCGTTGCCGTCGGCGACCCACCGGTTCCGGACGGAACTCCTACTTCAAGGTCAATGTTGGCCAGAGCGGCGTCATTAGGCATCCAGGAGATCACACCGTGTGGCTCGAACTCCAGAATGTTGTTGCCCTGACGTAGATCACTTAGCGTCACCGGTGCCACGAAGCCAAACCAACTGGCGGTGTCGGTGGGTTGGACTAGCTGCCGCCAAGGACCCCCATTGAAGCGGTAACTGACCGAACCTCCCAGACCGATGTAGTTCGCGTCGAAAGAGAGGACAGCCCCGGTCGCTCCGGTCAAGTCGACGTTGGGCAGAGTGAAGTTGGGACCAGCCGTACCGGTCTTCATGTCATAGCCGAGGTCGAGTCCGCCGCTGTCCGGCACCATGGCATCAGGAACCTCGTAGGCGCGAGGGGTCGGCAAGACCGGGCCGTCAAAGCCCACATCGTGCCAATGGTAGGTGTGCGCACTCTCGCCGTTGAACTTCGCGGCGTTGTATTGCGACTGCTGCAAACTGACATAGCCGCGCGTGAACGGCAGGTTGAGTCCGGTAGCATCTGCCATCAGCTTCAGGGTGTCGGTGCCCGCGTCGCTTCCCCAGACCTGGATTTCCTGCTGGCTGACACGGACCTGGATGCGGTTCATAGTGTCCCGGGCCACTGCGACGCAGTAGTTGGGATCGGCCCAGGTGGGAGTAAAATTGACACTGTTCTGCACGTAATTATCGAAGCGCTGGAAGTCCCCCACGGTGACAGAAGTCGCGTCAGTCGTCGCGCTACTCTGGGCGCAGGGATTGTCGAAGCTGATGCTGATGCCATTGCGTGGGCTGACCTGCTCACCAGGGTGGACCGGGTGGGGGCCTTCCACCGGCTGGTCCGTGATCACAACCGAGGGCCACCAGCTATGCGGGCCCCGCGTGACGGCATCTACGCCGAAAGTTACGATACCGGTGCGGCCCGCGAAATCAAAGGGTTGACGTATCTGGGCTGAGTCTAGGGCGTAGGAGCCACCGTCATTCATTGCGGTCATCCAGTGCATATGCTCCATGCCATTGGCGTTGCAGAAGAACGAGTCCTGTGGCGGTAACACGCCGGAGATGGGTGTCATGCAGAACATTGCATCCGTGGGTGGGTACCAGTTGAACTGTCCCTGTCCGGGATTCACTGCCGAACTCAACCGGGCAAAACTCCAGTTTGCGTCATTTAGGTCTCCGGCTCGCCCACCCGGCGAAGCTGTGTTAAAGGTGTCGCAGAACCCCACCTGGCTCAATCCGCAGTTCGTGTCCATAACTGTTAGCGCCTTCATCGGGCTCTTTGCCGTGCTACTACTGGTATTTGCCGAAGCAACATCGCCGCCGAAGACTCCAAAGATCAGAGCGAGAATGATTATACTTGCGAATGCGCGAATCGCCAACGGCTTGAGAGGCTTGTTGATGTGTAATAGATTCGGTAATGAGCCAGAGTTAATCTGTAGGATGATCTTACTCCTAGTCTAAGCAATCAGGGCATGATGTTAGCGCCCGCGATAATAGGAATTGGACGAGTGTAGCCGTCTTGGCGCGAGATTACCATGCCCTATAGGTACTAGGAGTGCGCCGCAAAGTTTTGCATAGCAGGCAAGCTCTCCAGATGGAGCCGCAGCCGTGCCCTCTGGCTGCGGTTCGTGTCTCCAGGAGGGAAGCAAGCGAGCGCGCAAAACTTTGCGGCGCACTCAGGTACTAGTAGGTACTAGAGCGCCGGTCCAGTAATGGCTTTCGGGGCAGCGAGAGCCACTGCTTGGCCCGGTCGATCGGCGTTCTCCCTCTGGCGCAGACATGGCATGTCGGGCTGTAATCCTGCCCAATCACTGCTCTGGTGGATTACTGGACCGGTGCTCTAGGACGTCTCGGAACGTTGTCCCCCCCCCGCAATGAGGCGAATGTCAGGATAGTACTTTCGGGCCAAACGGGTCCGGGAGGGCGGTGTTGCTATAGCGACTTTACGACGCGGGCAGGGTTGCCGACTGCGACGGAATGTGCCGGGATATCGCTGACGACGACGCTGCCCGCTCCGACCACGGAGTCATCGCCGATGCTGACCCCTGGCAGGATCGTCGCTCGGTTGCCGATCCAGACACGATTCCCAATGATCACCGGCCTGGGGCGGGGCATCCGGGTGTGATCAGAGACCTCGTGAAAGTCGTTGTCCAGAATAATTACGTGCGTTCCAATCATGCAGTCAGCACCGATCCTGACCAGGCGCGTGGCGGCGATATCCAGACCGTAGTTTAGGAACGTTCGATCGCCGATCTCAAGCCTACCGCCTGGGAACACTGCAAACACCGAGCGAGCGTAGTGGGAGAACAACTGAACGCGGTCGCCGATCACCAATTGCCCTCGATTGCTCACGAAGGGACGTCCCACGAGCCTCGTCCACCGGCCCACCTGAGTACACGCGCGCAAGCGCCAGCGCGCATTGAGCCATCTCGTCACCTTCTGCAGCGATTTGCCTGGCGTACTCAAATAGGACCGTGGTTCCCTAGGTAAGTCCAAAAGGTGACCACGTTGACGGGCAGGCATCATGCCCAGACTGTTGGATGCTGGAGCCTCGCCCTGGTGCACTTTGGAGTCCGGTTCGTTTGTCATCGTGCAGCCTCGACTTGCGTTGTTGACCGTGGCGACGCGGGATCAAGTCATTGTACGCGATGTCGAATGTACTGTGCTCGCCGCACATAGCGCGCTTACCGCGTCGGGGTGGCGTCCAGCGAGGGCACACGCTGACGGCCACTACTGAAGGGAGGATCAACCGTGTGGTCGACCGAGACCGGTGTAGCGGCATGATTGCCTTCTCCGGCACTCGACAGCCGCTTGCGAAGGCGGGCACTGGGCTGCTCAATCGTAAAGTAGATGGTTATCGATAGCGTAAGCGATACCAGTAGGGCGAGAACTGCCTGGATGAGAGGTGGCAAGTTTGTCCACTGCTGGATGCTGAAGATGACGGTTGGATGCACCAGATAGAATGAATAGGAGAGCACCCCCATAAACCTGATCCAGCGAAAGTTGAGCAGCATGCATGGCCCCCAATCGGGGTAGCGGATAGCGACAATGAAGATCGGAAACAGTGAAATTCCCTGGAGAGTGTAGCGGAAGGACTCCTGGAACGGCTCTGACCGTATAGCGAAGCTGATCAATAGCCCGGCGATACCTAATGGTAGCCAGAACCACTTCAGTCGCCGCTCCGAGAGGCGCGTGCGGTCAAGCATCGGGTTCCCATAGATGGCCAGGATGCAGCCAAAGAGGATGGAGTCGATGCGGGTGTCCGTCGCCACATACGTTCGATCTTTGATGGCGTGCAGATCGAAGACGAGTAGGCAGCGCCAGGCGAGCACTGCGGCGCAGACCCCAAATAGGAGCAACATCTGACGGCGGGGGGAGGGAACACGGCGCACCAGAAATAGGTACACCACCGGAAATACCAGATAGAAGTGTTCCTCGACGGCGAGTGACCAGTATACCCATGTTCCCGGGGCTCGACCGTCCCACCAACCATGCTGAATAATGTAATAGTTGCTCAGATGGAAGACCTGGAAGAGCGCGGGCACGAGTTGTACGCTCCCCGGTAGCATGCCGGAGACCGTGAGTGCGGATGCAAGCAAGAGCACCAGATAGAAGGGCGGCAGAATGCGCAGTGTGCGGCGCAGGTAGAAGGCCCGAAAACTGATGCGAGCAGACCTTTCGTGCTCCCGACGTAGCAGGCTCGTGATGAGATAGCCACTGAGGAAGAAGAATACGGTGACGCCGAAGTTGCCCGGTAACCATTTGGCTGTCCAGGCATGGGAGAGAAACACGAGCATCACGGCATAGGCGCGAAGACCGTCAAGTGATGGAACGAAAAAGCCACCGCGTCCCGAGATGGAATGTGATGAGCCTGATGAAGGACGATCTACGGCGATTGCTCTGTTGCCATGTTCCAAGGCCACACTCTACCTTCCCCCGATGCACGCATCACGGATCAGCCGCCGTTAGGCTAACCGAGCCTTCGCCTCTGCGCCAGGCGGCAGGGACCATGTCGTCTCCGGCCTCCCCGACAAGAGAAAATCGGCGAGTTCGACGCCCTGCATCACCGAGTGGTCCGTGTTGCCGATCTCGTATCGCCAGGCGCCGAAGCGGCCACGCGAGTAGATGCCATGCTCCATAAGCCAGGGCTGGATGATTGCCAACGCGCTGTCGCGCCCAATGGTCGGCACGGGGTATGAGTAGGGAACGCGCAACAACTGTTTGCTTACGATCCTCTGGGTGGCCTGGTCCGGCGTCAGGAGGTTGGCGCTGACCATGCCTCGAATGGTCCGTTCGATAATGTCGTCGGCGCGTTCCTCCTTGTACGGAGAGGCGGAGATCTCTGCCAGCAGCGAGAAGTAGCCAGGCCCAGGCGTGACTTGCGGCGAATAGTTCGACAGGTAGGTCACCCGATAGAACGGTGTGTCGGACTCTGGAAAATACATCCAGCATTTGCTGCTCGGGCAGGGGTCAGCGACGCCGATGCCGACAAAGAAGCCTTCAGTGTGGTGCAGGTCACGTGCCGCGGTCCTCACCGAAGGTGGGCAATGCGACATACGCTTGAGCAGCTCAGGGATCGGCATTGTCGTGATAAGCCGGTCATAGCTGGTGCGGCTGCCATCGGCAAAGGCAACCTCATGGGACTGGATGTCGATTTCCGTCGCCTCCTTGTGAAGCTGAACAGGCTTCGGCAGAGCTTCGGCGACGCGCTCATAGAGCATCCCGGTACCCAAAAGTGGGAACTTGAACTTATTATTCGGTCCCCAGTTGACGTCGTCGCGATCGTCCAGGTGGTTTTGAAGGATGCGACGCAGGTCGACGGTGGGTACACGATCTCCCTGCCACTGCGTCGCCATCATTTCCAGGGGATGCGCCCAGACTTTGAAGTTATAGGGCAGCATGAAGTGACGAGCGATTCCCTCCCCGAAAACGGCATGGATCCATTGCTCAAACGTTCCTTTGGGCAGAGCACGTCGCTGTGCTTCCACGATGCCCATGACGCAGTCGAGGAAGGTCTCCTTGGGCAGCCGGTGGATATTGTTCTGGAACGGGTATGGCACAAAGCGATCGTAAATCCAGATCCAGGCTTCGCGCATGTGTTGATCGTAATCACCGCGCAGCATCTTTTCCACCAGGTCATCGAAGTAGCTGTAGTGGCTGAACATGACGTGGCCACCGTGATCCCAGATGAAGCCCTGCGGATCCCGGTAGCTAGACGCCAAGCCGCCGACGTGGTCAGTTCGCTCGTAGATGTCCCAGTTAGCGTGGCCCAACTCCGCCAATCGGTAAGCAGCACCGAGGCCAGTTGGACCTGCGCCGAGTACAACGACACGTTCATCCATATACCTTGTGAACCTCTTTCTCTCAATCCGAAAATTATCGGCGGCGTCTCAGCGTTGGACGTAGAGACGGAGACGCCTGTCGACGCCAAACTGGGTGCCGCGCCGTATGCCCTCCGGGATCGCGCGCAAATAGTTCAAACTTGGGGATCCGCGACGAAATGCTCGCTTCGCGCCATAGCGCCAGGCGGCGTCCAGAACTGCCCGCCCAAAGAGCCACATGGCAAAAGTGTCGCGGCAACGCATATGTTTGAAGTAGAAGGCGCCGTCTCCTATGCCATAAGCGCGTTCTGTCGCCAGCCATTGCTCGGCAGTGCGCGTGCCGTAATGGATCACGGCAACGTCCGAGGAGAGGAGGATAGCGATTCCGGAACGGTAGGCACGAAAGGCAAGGTCGTAGTCCTGGGATGACGCCAGAGGCGCCCCACCGCCCAGCAACTCGTCGAATCCCCCGATTTGGGCGAAGAGCTGCCGGCGGGCAGCGAAGTTCGCGCCCATGCCGAAGACCTTGAACCCGTCGCCTTTGCTGAGTCGTCGGGTCTCCGGGATTCGAAGGACAGGCGTGATGCGGCCGTGGCGAAAGCCGTCCTTTGGAGCAAGCACCTGGCCGTACAGCAGACCTGCCTCGCTGTCCTCTTCCAGCGCGCGGACAATCGAGGTGAGCCAGTCTGAAGGAACGACACAGTCATCATCGGTAAAGGCCAGCAGTTCGCCCGACGTATTCCGAATGCCTGTGTTGTAGGCACGCGATAGGCCCGGCTCAGTCACATGAAGGTACCGCAGTCGCGCGTCGACCGACGCCAACGGCGCGACGGCGTCCTCTGTCTCAGAGTTATTGCTCTGATCAACGACCGTCAGATCAAACGAAACGTGGTCGTTCGTCAGCACACTGGTCAGTGTCGCTCCAATTCGGTCACCGCGATTGCGAGTGCAGATGATGACCGAAACGTGTGCCGACGGCACGGCGCTGGTAGTCATGGCAATCCTCCTGTTACGAGTGAATAACGAATCGGCTGCTAGACCCCAGTCGGCTTGCCGAACTGGGGCGGCGCGAGATAGCTTGCCTTCGCCACAGATCTGTCGCGGTGCCCACAATACCTAAGGCGGTGCCTAGCATCATCTCGCAGCGAATATTGGCTAGGCCAATATCGACGTAGGAGAATGTCAGCAACATGGCGACATAGAGAATGCCGACGAGACAGCTAAAGCCGAGTGGAGCGGTTCCTAGTCGACTGATAAGACTCCCGGCACGCATGAGCGCCAAGCAGACGAGCACCCAAAAAGCAGCAAAGCCCACGGCGCCAATTTTCAGCCAAATCCAGAGCACCTCGGCGTGCGGCGTGTAGAACTGAAACTGAAAGTCAGCAAAATGCATAACGGGATGTGTCTCCAGATATTTGCGGCCAAAGCCAACGCCAGTGAGCGGACCCGCCTTGATGGTGTCGCGCACATTCGCCTTCTCCGCTACGCGATACAGGTCGGATGAGTTGTCACGAGCGTTTACACTGCTAGACGCTGAACTCGTGCGGATGGCCCGGATCGGCTGAGCCCAGGTGCTGTTACTGTTCCAGAAGGCGCCACAGTAGAGGACGATGAGCAGCGCAGCGATCGGGGCAAGTCGAAGAAAAAGGTGACGGCGGCGGTAGAACAAGACGATGGCGAGGACAACCAGAGCCATGACCAGACAGACCGAAGCGGCGCGGCGCTGCATCTCCAACATTAGGACAACGCTGAGCAACGCCATCAGGAGCAGGAAAGGCCGCTTTCGCGAGCCTGGTGAGACCATGCGCAACAGACAAATGACGGCGTAGTAGCCTAGGAATACGGCATCTTCGTGATTAACGCCCAATGCACCATCCGCGCCGCCGGAATGGCCATGCAAGAATACAAACAGGCGAAAAGTAGTCCAGGCCGAGAGAATGCCCAAGCCGGTTTCTAGCGCGGTGAGTAGATGCGCGAGCTGGCGTTCGTCGCGGATGAGATTTGTTACCAGGAAATAGAGCATTACTAGCAGAAAAGGTCCGCGCGCCTCGAAGAGGCCGATTTTCCAGTCACCGCCATGACTAAACCCCCAAACGAACCCGAAGGCGAGAAAGAGTCCGAACACGAGAACCGGTTTCGCCAGAGTTCCACCTTGCAGGCGCATTCCGGACGCTGTACGTAGCAGGTACGCGAGGGTCGTGACCGCAAACAAGAGTTCGAGTGGAGAAAACGCAACACCGGCGTGGGCAAAAGTGTTTAGATTCTCGTGGAAGTAGGCAGTGTATTTGCTGATCGGATCGCCTGGGACCTGACCATCCATGGCGATGTTGAGCAGTACGCCGGTATACAAGCCAATAACCGGTCTCCAAAATATCAAGGTGCACAAGCCGACCAGGATCAAGCCGAGCACCAGTAAAATCGATGATGTGAGCCCGCGGCTGAGCGACGCGTCGCTTAACACCCAGACAACGACCGCGAAGATCGCGCACACCAAAAAGTTGCGCAGCCGGGACCAGTTGCGGAGCGACGTTACCGTCAGGTCTTGCGCCGCGACCATCACATAGCCCTTTGGGAGATATAGTAAATTAGCGTTGCCCCCGTAGCTGCGGTCAGGGCAAGCCACGGTTGGGCTCGGGCCGATATCGTGCCGGAACAGCCGATGAGCAGGCTGCCAACGATGAGTGCAAGCATTATGTACATCGCGCGCCGTTCCCTTCAATGACATCTTCGACGTAAGCGCATTGCCGGCTTTCTGGCCGGTAGCTTTGGCTAGCGCGTTGATTCCAGAACCCCAACCGACTCCTGGTATTTGCAGCAGCTTGGACTCTCAAAAGAGGCGTCGCAGCCAGTTCGGAATCTTGGAGTGTTGGCCAGACAAAATGATGCCCTTTACCATGCCTGCGGGAAAGCGTGCTGTAGCCTGCTCAACAAGGCGTGCTGGCGTGACGCCGGACCGTACGACCATGAGCACACCGTCGGTGAGGCCGCTCAGTGGCACCACGTCGCTGTTTGAGAGCGCGGGCGGCATATCTAGGACGATGACGTGATACACGGTGCGTGCTGTTGCAATCAGGTCGCGGAGGGTCGCCGACCGGAGGAGCCGGGAGATAGCGACAGGCGCTCTCCCGGCGGGGAGCACGTCCACGCCGCACGCTTCGAGGTGACGCACGGCACTGCCAATCAACTCCGGTGCATTCGCGGCATCAGCCAGGCCAGGTACCCCGGTGACCTGAAGTTCCTGGGCAAGTACCGGGTGTTGGAGATCAAGCTCGACCAGCAGCACGCGCAAACCTAAGTCCCGCGCGATCGCCAGCGCCAATCCGAGGGCAGTCGTTGTGCGTCCTTCGCCGCGCACGGCGCTCGTGACGCCGATGACGTAGGACTCCCCGGTTTCGAGGTCGGCCAGTTGGGTAGTGTATATCTCCCGATAGGCCGTTTCTAGGTACCGGCGGCTCGCCATTTCGCTGCGCGTATAGCTAGGCGTTGCTGCCGACACTGTACGCGGTGCCGTTTCGAGCTTTCGGTAGACCGGTTTGTAGACCTTGCCGTGCCCGATGGGAGCCGTGAGGGGAAGGGTTGCCATGCTCGCTCTCTCCTTAATTCCCGCGTCTCAGCATTAGGCTCTGACCGTCGGACCGGTCAGTTCGGGCAGATGCGCTTCCATCGCGAGTAGCGTCCGAACATGGCGGTGGCTGAAGCGCTGACGCCGGATGAGGCCTCGGCGCTCGTTCAACAACGGCACCATCACGAGCACTGGCAGCTCCAAGCGGTCCGCCGCGACTGTCGCGCTGCGCAGCGTTGTATCGAGCGCCGTCAAGAGAACCACTCCTCCGACGACAAAGCCGACCGCAGCCCCGACAGCAATGCCAATCTCCAATACGAGCTTTTTTTTGCTGCTCAAAGCACTGGTGGGGAAGGCAGGTGGGTCCATGATACGGAATGACTGGCCGGTACCAACGGCCTCAGAACTCTGGGAAAACTGAATCTGATCAACCTGTGCCTGATACTTCGACTGTTGGTCCGTTGCCGTCTGCTGGTCCTGGATCAGTTTGACCAACTCCGGATGCTGGGCGGCAAAAGAGGCATTGGCCACGAGCTGCGAGACTTGCGCCTGTGTGGCGTTTGTCCCCTGTGTTAGTTCGGGATGTGCTTCCAGATAGGTCCGCAGCGCTGCCGTCGAGTTGGCGGCCGTCGCCGTGACGTCCTGCAGTTTCTTCTGATAAAAGGCGAGCGCGACCGAATTCTGGCTCGTGGCGCTAGAAAGTACTTCCTTGTCAAAGGTATCAATGATCGCCTGTACGACCTGTTGCGCTACCTTCGGTTGTTCGTCGGAGTAACTGATCGCGAGCAGATGGGTGCCGGCCGCAGTGATGCTCACTCGCGTCCGCAGGTTGGTGAGCGTCTGTTGAGCCTGCCTTTGCGTGGTGAGGTTGGCGCGCAGGTCAGTTTGGTTGAGCACCTCGAGAGCGAAACTATTCGTCTGCAGAAACTCCTGCACATTGCTCGCCTGATTTTGCGCCGGCGTGTTCCACTGATTCCAATCCTGCGAGGCGATGTCAAGATAGGCAGGCTTATCTGCCCACACGGTCCCAACGGATTGGTAGAGGACCTGCCGCTGGTCGATGGCGTAGCCGGCTCCCAAGCTCGGAACGAGCACAAGGACGAACAGGAATAACCATTTGAAGCGAAAGAGTGTCTCGAAGTAGCGTTCCATCAGTTACCGCCTCCTCAGTCCTCGCGTATTCCGACCGTGCTCGGTGCGTTGGTGACCATGCCGGTACCTCCATCCATGACCAGGCGGCGTAGGTCGGCCTTAAAGAACCGCCAGCCCTTCCCAACCTTGTGTCCGGCCAGCTGGCCCGACCAGAGGAGCCGGTAAACGGTTGCACGGCTTACCCGTAGGTACTCTTCCGCCTCCTTGAATGTGAGCAACACATCATCGGTCGTCAGGCGCTCCACCCCGTCCCCCTGCCTTCACGCAAGTCCTGTAGCGTTTCACGGCGTCTCAGCACGGTTCACCATACGTCGTCTTGATGACGCCTACCTGAACACTTCACTGGACATTCAGGCGTCATTCAGCGTGTGTGCGTGGCAACACGAGACGCCAAAACTCACTCCGGCCTCCTAAAGCCTCAGAGAGTGCTTGCCAATACGCCAGGTTCCAAATTCCGCTGCAAGCCGCGGCGCTCGGACGATACCAGTTAAAACGATCGGTTCGGCGGGCAACGAGGCCAAGTGTGCCGATGACGAACCTGTACCTTGAGGGGCGTCCTAGACACCAGCGCGCGAGCAGCCGCGTGCTACGCCGACGGTGATGGAACTCGCGGCCGATCGCGTGCAGCAAGTGCGCGCGACCCCGCACCCGGCCCATGAGGACATCATTCTCCCCATACTGGCGGGGGATGCCCAGCCAGGAGCGATAGGTACGAATGGAGTGGTGTAGTCCGTCGGCGCTGGGATCGAACACGAAGTGTAGGCCCAGATCTTGCAGCCGGAAGGCCAGTTCTACGTCCTCCGCGCGGCGCAGCCGCCCGTCGAACCCGCCGGCCTGCACAATCCATTGTCGTCGAACGGAACTGTTGCCGGTATAAAACTGGCGCGGCGTAGGACGATAAACGCCAGCGAGCATCGCGCGATATTGCTGTTGTAGGCTGTCGTCTTCCCAGCGCACCCAGGCCGGGCGCAGGCGGCTGCCCGGCGAGAGCGGGCCGATGACGACAGCTTGCGCGTCACGCGCATGGTAAGCCATGTGCGCCGACAGCCAGCCGGGAACAGGCACCACGTCATCGTCCAGGAAGGCGATGACGTCACCCTGCGCGGCAGCGATGGCCGCGTTGCGTGCCGCCGCCGGTCCGCTTTGCTCCTGAACGATCCAATGCAAGCTGTACGGCAGGGTTGCCTTCAGCATCGCCAGCAATTCGACTGTCCCGTCTGTACAGCCGTCCGCGACGATAATCACCTCGAAGCGGTCAGCAGGAAAGTCTTGCTCGGCCACAGCGAGCAGCGTGCGGCTCAAGCTCTCGCGGCGGTTGTGCGTCGGCATGACGATGCTGACGCACATGTACGGCGTCTCAATGTGCTCCATAGTGTGGCAGCATAGGTCTCTATGGTGACGTGTGCGTGAATAGGTCGCTGTGTCGTACAGTGAAAATTCAGGTTGCAGCACTATACATGAACCTGACATGAACCTGAAGACGGTGCAAGGCGCACTGCACCAGGATACGCGTACACGCTGAATGCTGAATTGAGGAACGTGACCAGTGCTATGGCGCACTCCACTCGTCTCGCAGCGTAGCGGCTGGCTGCTACCGCTCGTCGTTACTGCCGCATTGTCGGCCGGTTGCGGTCCTGCCAGTATCCGCGCCCATCTTCCGCATCGCCCCCAGATTTCGCTGTTCCAGGACACTTCCCTGGTGCAGACCGCACCGCGGGGCCTGCTCCCGCCGCAAGGGCAACCCTTTGCAAACCTGCAGGAACTGAACGAGCAGCCGGCGGATAATCAGTCGCTGGTACGTCTCGCTTCGACCAGCATTGGGGAAGCTGCGCTCTTCCAGCACTGGCACCGCCAGGATGGCGCCCTGGTCACCTACGGGCTGCCGAGTACGGCGACGCCGATCACGACGACCTATCCTGCCTGGATGCAAGTCAGTCTCGGACGGTATGCCACGGCCGCCGACGCCCAGGGCATGTTTCACGCCATCGCTGGCGAAACCGTCACGCTCGGCACCGTCACTCACCTGGCGACATCGGGTCTTGGCCCCAACGCTGTCGCCTACAGTATGCAGTTGCCCGGAGTTAACATGCGCCTGACGGTGTTTCAAGAGCGCAATGTCGTCGCCCGCATCCTGAGCACGGGCCCCAGCGGCTCGCCACTGCCCGGCTTGACCGGCTCGGTCGCGCAGCTTGCATTTGATAGCATCGCGAGCGCAAGGTGACCAATGATCGACATATATGTACATCGGTTCACCTCGTTCAGAAGGCCGTCACATTGCTGGCGTATAGTAGCGCAACGACGCACATGCCAACAGACCCGTGGACGGGTGCGGCGCAGAGTTGTGCGTCACTGTCTGCTAGCCGGTCTGTTTGAAGGATTTGCGGAAGGGGTGATCGTCGGTGGGGCGCCCGTTGACGATCTTGGGCGGGGTGGCGGCGCGCATGCGCCGGTGGGCGCTGGCGAGGTGGACTTTGCGTTTGGGTGATGGCGCCATAGCGGGGATCGGTTCGGGCTGAGGGCGTCGCTTTTGGCAGCGCGCCAGGCGTTGGGCGTAGGCGCGACGGCGGAGTTCCTGCTGAATCTTCGGCCAGGCCTCGGCCCAGCGTTTGGAACAGAGGACGGTGCGCAAGGCGACCATGGGACTGACATTGTCTGGTTCCCAATGCATGCCGCTGCCTTTGAGCCGAGCTTCCACCACCAGCTTGCAGGCGCTCTCCATGGCGCCGCTGCCAATCGGCAAGCCGCGCTGCTGGAAGTCGGCGTACTGCATCTGGTCCAGGCGCGCTTCCAAGTAACCAAGCGTCTTGTCGCGGGCGTCGGCCGCCGCGACGGGATCGGGCGTCGCTTCGGTCGGCAGCAGGCGCAGGGCAGCGAGCACTGGTTCCGGCGTCTCGTGTTTGAGCGCGTGCAGCTGCTCGGCCAACCAGGTGTGGAACAGGAGGGGCTGGGACCCCAAACTCGCTTGGGCGGCCTCGGTCAGATGCTCCGCCGCGTGGGGAAAATCCAAGATGCGCACGGCATCGGGGCGGTAGGTGTCGGGGATCGCTTGAATCCAGACGCTGCCGTCGCCCACCACCGCCACCAGGTCCGCCGTCTGGGTCCCGCGTTGGTACAGTTCGACGCGCGCCTGACGGACAAATGTGGCAGCATCGGTCAACCGGGAGAAGTAGGTGAGGTCGCGGGTACAGACTTCGGGGCCGTCTTTGCCCGGCACGGTCGTCACCGTCCCGACCGCCAACGTCTTCACCTCCCCCCATTTGCCATGCACCAGGGGGACCATCGCCCCATCCGCGCTCACCTGCTGGATCGGCGGTCCTTTCGGCGGCTCCGGCAGTTCACGCTCCAGACGCGCCAGTTCCGCCGCTTGGACGGCAACATAGGCCGCGCCGGCTGCCTCCGTCTGGCGACGCACGGTTTCCTCGCTTATCCACACCCCCCAGAAAAAGTGCATGTCCTCCGCCGCCTGCGCAAACGGTACCTTCACCCCGAACCGGGCGACCCCCTCCACCAGACGCGGACTGAGTTCCCCCGGCAACAGTCCCAACGCCTCATCCAGGGGGGGAAACACCCGCTCGCGGGTACCCGGCCCCACAGGCCGAGCAGCCAAAATACTCCCGCTCCAGGCGCAACGGCTGGGGTTGGTGCGCCACCAGCACCAGCCGCTCCCGCCGCCCCCGGCGTTTGAGCCGGGCGCCGCAGGTGGGGCAGTCCGGCTGGTCCACGGCCGCTGTGACCACCTCGTCCATTTCCTGGGCCAGGTCGGTGATCAGGCGCGCTTGCAGCTTCGCCGTCACCGCCTCCACCGCCAACTCAATCTCCGTCAGCGTCGCCACCCGATGCGACCGCTGCCACGCCCGCATCTCCTCATCGACTGCCTGACCCGCCGCTGCCCAGCCGCCACCATCTGCCGCCATGTTGCTCCTCCTACGGGACGACTCACCATTCCCCACCAGTCTAGCCCCAGCAGCCGATCTTGCACACTCTCTTCCCACCAAACTAACCAGACGACCATTACCAAGCAACCGGTAACTACCAACCAACCGACGACGCACAACTCTGCGGCGCACCCCCCGTGGACGGTTGGATAACTGTGGGTATTCCTGTTGTGAAAGGACAGCATCAATCGTGGCAGTTCCCAATCTGCTTTCCCAATCTTCGTCGCGCCGCGCCATTCTCCGGACAGGCGCCCGCGTGGCCTACGCCACCCCGGTCGTGCTTGCCTCGGTACGAGCCGTCCCTGCCTTCGCTGATTGTGCCGGCGGTCCGGTCGCCACTTCCGACTGCAGCCTCGACCGTGTGGAAACCGTGACGAACACCCAGGTCAATAATCTGGGCCTCGGTCTGAGCCTCTCGACGGGGGGTACGCCGCCGACGATCGCCGACATCAACCAGGCTCTGTCCGGCGTCACCACGTATCTGACCGACTTTAACGACCTCGCTCAGGCGGTGGCGAATACCGGGGTGGGATTCGCCGCCGCCTTGCCGGCGTCGATCACGATTACGCCCGTTAGCGGACCCTATGGTGGCACCGACCTTCCGTTCAGCAGCCCAATCTTCCCATCCAGCCTGAGCGGCTTGCCGAGCGGCGTCTCCTTGCCCGCCGGCGCGTTGGTAGACGCGAGCACGCTCGGCACAACCACTATCACGACGGTTGGCCAGGCCTACGCCTATATGAATCTGCTGGTCGGCGGGCTCGTCCATGCGTTGAACAATCTCCAAACCAACCCTGCGTCGG
Organism: Chloroflexota bacterium; assembly: GCA_036734945.1. Lineage (GTDB taxonomy): Bacteria > Chloroflexota > UBA4733 > UBA4733 > UBA4733 > UBA4733. The sequence continues at coordinate 53,398 of DAIMXP010000024.1, read as the reverse complement.
CAGCGTTGCAAGAAGACGTGAACACCCTCTGGCACATCCTTTTCACGTCACCGCCGCCAAGAGGCTTTCCCATCACGGGGGTCCAGCAGGCGATCGAGACGCAGCTCCAGGGGATCGTCTCCTTCGGGTAGCTTCCCGTTGATCCGCCGGGTGGGCTCCCCAGCCTTCGAGCCCACCGGCGAACGCGCAGGAGTGGATCGTCCTCGCCATGCCCCCGCACTTCGAGCGAACGACGCTGCATCTTTGCTACTTTTCGTACAGCGTGCGCCTACGTTCGACCTCTCCCTGGTTGCTCCGCCGCATGCGTTACGTCTGTGAGGCCTTCGTCGCTGAGGCGCGCGAGCAGGTGGACGACAACCTGGAGGTTCGTCCCCATTGCGCCGAGGTCGCACCGGCGAACTGGGCCATCTGGCGGGGGCAGGAGTTGATCGGCGTTGAGCCGACTGCTGGGCTGGCCGCCATCCGCCTGGAATGGTGGCTCTGCAATGAGGCCATCCGCCGCAACGGCCATTTGCTGCAGGTGCACGCCGGCGCTGCCGCCAAAGGTGAGGCGGCCATCTTCTTCCCTGCCGTCTCCGGCACCGGGAAGTCGACGCTGACGCTGGCACTGCTCGCGCGCGATTTTGCTCTGCTCTCCGATGATATCGCGTTCCTCGATCTCGCCACCGGACTGGCGCTGCCCTTCTGGCGGAGCTTTCACTTCGATGCGACGTCGATCATCATGCTTCGTCGTCTGCACGTAGGCTGCACCGCTTTTCCGACAGAGCGCACCTTCCCTCCTTCCACGTTTGGCCTGCATGCCCAGCCCGTAGCGGCGCCGCTGCGTTTCCTCGTCTTCCCCGAGCGGGACGGCCTTGCGCCCGGGCAACTCCAGCCACTCAGCCATTCAGAGGCGATGGCGATGACCATTCCACACGCGCCGCGCTTGCGCAACGGCGACCGGGTGGCCCTGGACGGCTTCCAGCGTCTCGTGGCCGAATGTGCCTGCTACCGACTGGGCAGCAGCGACCTCTCCGCTGCCATCGACGCGCTAGATACGCTGGTTAGCGCCTCATGAGCCGGCGCGTAGCCTTGCGCCCTGCGGCGCCGCCGGTCGTGGCGACATGCCGCAGGTAGGCCCGCAGCAGGTCGGCGCTGCCCGCCAGGGCATAGTATCCTCGTAAGATGTCCGGCGCCGGCAGCAAACGCTCGCGCAGCAGCCTGGCAACGAACGCCGGATTGTCAACGACTAGATACTTGACGGTGGCCCGCCGCTCCTCCGTGAGCAGGCGCAACAGGGTCTGTGGGTTGAGCGCGCGCTCCAGTGCTCGTAGCAGGAAGCCATTGGGGCGCAACTCAGCCAGGAGTGCTTCTGGAACCGGCGCCGCCAGCAGGTCGTGAGAAAGGGTAAGGGTCGTCCATACGGCTGTGGCGGCGCGTGCCTGGCGCGCGAGGCGGGTCACCGCATCCCAGTCACGCCTGTCAAGCCCCGCTGCAGTAGCGGCGAGGTCGACCAGCCACACGAGGCGGCCAAAGGCGTGGCCCTCGGTGGCAGTATGGGTGGCCAGGTAGACGATTTGCGCTACCGGCGTGAGTACGCGCGCGTTGCGGCGCCAATCGTCGGGGGACGAGTCTCCCGCAGCGGGGATAGTCCTGGCGAGCAGGGCGGCGGCTGTGAGTCGGTTACGGCGCTCTGGGCCGCTAGCCAGCCCCCAATGCACTTCCACCGGCAGGTAACGGCCGGCAGGGTGACGCAGGAGCAGGTGATAGCCATAGCCGGCGTTGAACTCGTGGCCGTAGTACAACTCCTGGTGCCCGTAGCCAAGGGCGGCCATGATCTCGCTGAGACGGGGCACGTTATGAAGGGCGATGAGCAGATCGATGTCGGCCATCGAGCGGAGCGTCGGATCGGGATAGGCAGTGGCAGCGAGAGCAGCCCCCTTGAGCACAACGGGTGCGATGTGCGCGTCGGCGCAGGCGGCCAGTATGCCGTCGAGCTGCTCCTGGATCGCCACATGCAGCTTCAACCTGCTGATCTGCCAGCGATCCAGGGCCGTTCGCTGGTCGAGTGGCACGTGCGCCCATGCTCCGCTCTCCTTGAGCCGACGCCGCACCAGGCCGGTCACGCCATGGCGGTTCGCCAGTCCCTGGATCATCACCCAGCGCAACGGCTCCGTACACAGTGTTCGCAGCCGGGCATCATCAGGCGCTGCCGGGGCCAGACGTGCCGCCAGGAACAGCAGTTCCTCTTCTGCCGGGAGCTCGTAGCGGCGACCAGATAGTCCGCTAAAGCCAGTACTGCACGCCGTCACGACGCCAGCAGCCCGAGCTCGCTGAACTGCAGCAACAACCGCTCGACATCGCCTTGCACAACCTCCGGCGACGCTTCAAAGGCATGCTGGAGCGCAGTGCTCATATCGGCAACCGAGTGACGCCCGTCGCAGCGTTGCCAGATGAACGCCGCTGTGGCGTTAATGGCGTGCGATATGCCGTGTGCCGGATCAATCAACAGCCACGAGCCGTCGGCCATGGCACGGGCTTGCACGTCAGGTCTGGCCTGAGGATGCGTCCTGCCCGCACCGGTCATCACTTGCTGCTCCCGCTCACCAGGCCGGATGCGCCATCGTCGTCACCGGCTTCCTGATACGGTAGCATAAGGCGCGCCGCCGACGTCCAAACCAGGCCATTGACCACTGCCCCGCTCCCCGGAGGAGCGGGGCAGTGGTGACGGCCCTGCGGGTTTCATCGTGGCGTCATTTCAGATGACAGACCGGTTTATGGCGAAGGATGCGTACAGATGCCTCGAACCCTGCTCGTCATCTCTGCTTCCCCAGATGGGCAACTGAACGAGCGCATCGCCCAGGACCGCTCGCCGCGCAAAGATTATGTCGAACTCGCTCGCCGGCTTGATGCGACGCTGCTCTATCGCGACGCCGTGCAGGAACACACCTGGAGCCGCCTCGTGGCCCGACTGTTTGGCCTCCCGGCGGGCCAGGCGGCGCTTGCGTTTGCGCGGCGCCGGGACTATGCTGCGGTCTTCACCGATGCGGAGAACATCGGCATCCCGCTGGCCATGCTCTTCCGATTGACACAGGTACGCAGGCGGCACGTGATGATTGGCCATCTGTTGTCGACGCGCTCCAAGCGGCTGCTGTTTCGCGTGTGTAGGCTCGGGAAACAGTTCGACGCGATCGTCTGCCATTCGTCCCTGCAACGTCGGATCATTGGGCGACGCCTGGGGGTCCCGGATGATCGTATCGCCCTGCTCCCCTATCAAGTGGACGAGCGCTTCTGGCGGCCGCTGGAGCGCCCGACGCGCCGCCAGATCTGTAGCGTTGGTCTGGAGTTCCGTGACTATCCGACGTTGATCAGCGCCGTTGCCGGACTGGATCTCGAACTCGTCATCGCAGCGGCAAGCTACTGGTCGAAACGTGGCAATACCGCCGAGGGCATGCCGTTGCCGGCCAACGTGCGGGTGACGGCGTTGGACTACGAACGGCTGCGCGAGTTGTACGCGCAGTCGCTGTTCGTGGTCGTTCCGCTCTACAATGTGGAGTTCCAGGCCGGCATCACCGTCATTCTGGAGGCCATGGCAATGGGCAAGGCAGTCATCGTCACCCAGACGCGTGGCCAGACAGACGTCGTGCGCGACGCCGATGGATTGCCTCCGCTGCCCGGGGGGCCAGCGTCGGGATTTGCTGATCTGCTCGACGAGGTCACTGCCGCAACGTATGGTCAGACCGGCATCTACGTCCCACCCGGCGATGTGGCAGCATTGCGGCAGGCAATCATCTACCTGGCCGGCCACCCTGACGAAGCCGAGGTGATGGGTGCCAACGGCCGCCGGCTGCTAGAGCGTCTGATGACGCTCGACCAGTACGTCAGGCGCATTGCCGCGCTGCTTCAGCCGGTAGCATAACGGTCGCGCCACGCGGCGTTAGGAGACCTGTTTACGTTCATCCTTCCCGGCGTAGGTGAGCGCAGCACAGCTTCGTCGTTCATCTTGGTGTCAAGAACGGTGGCTACACTGCTGCGCACTATCCGTTCGGGTGCGCCCTGGCCATGTTCGATCCACTTTGGAGGGCGCCTTGTGTAGGCTGTCGCACAGAGGGATGTCGCCATGACCAGGACTCCATTGCAGAGCGTGCTTCGACGCAGCCGCGTCCTCGTTTCTGTCCTCGTTGCCTGCCTCGCCTTCGCTCCCCTCACCATGCTGACGAGCGCGGCGGTCCTGACTGGAGCGCCTGGCGAATCCTTGCAGGCACTGCCGGCGGCGCTGAGCTACAGCACCGACCCGTCCCTCACCGGCCAGTGGTCCGCGCCGATCAGTTGGCCGAACGTCACAGTGCATACGGTCTTAATGGCCAACGGCAAGGTACTGTCCTGGCAGGATGGCGGGACTCCGGCCGTCTGGGATCCAGCCACGGGGTTGTTCACTTCGGTGCCGCTCGGTACCGTCGACCTGTTTTGCGCCGGCCAGACAGTCTTCGCGGACGGCCGGGTATTCGTCATCGGCGGCTGCAACCCGGCGACCGGTAACGGGATCAGTAATGCCAATATCTTTGATCCCGCCACTAACACCTGGACCACCGCTTCGTCCATGGCAAACGCGCGTTGGTATCCAACTGGCACGGCCTTGCCCGATGGCAGAGTGCTGGCAACTGGTGGCGCGAACTCGGGCGACTGTACGAACTGTAACGTGCAGATTCCTGAGGTGTATAATCCAGGCACAGGCGCCTGGACGCAATTGACCACAGCTGTATGGAACACGCCGAGCTATCCGAATATGTACGTCCTGCCCGACGGTCGCCTCCTTGAGGCCGGGGCGTCGGAGATCAAGGTCTCCGCGGCGACTCTGGATGTCGCCAGCCAGACGTGGGCAACGGTAGACCCCACCATCGTCGACGGTGGAACCACCGCCATGTACCGGCCGGGCATGATCGTCAAGGCCGGTAGCGCGGCGGACGGCGGTGGAACGTCCGCTGCGGTGGCGACGACCTATGTGCTGGATATGACCCAGCCCTCACCGGCGTGGCGTCAAACTGCCTCGATGGCCTATCCAAGGGCCTTTTCCATGCTGACCATGCTGCCGGATGGCAATGTGCTCGTCACGGGGGGCGGCAAGGATACCAGTGGAACAAACCTGGCCAACGCCGTGCTCCCCGCCGAGCTCTGGTCGCCGGCGACGCAGACCTGGTCCACGATGGCGTCGATGCAAACGCCACGTCTGTACCACTCGACAGCGGTGTTGCTACCTGATGCACGCGTGCTGGTTTCGGGCGGCGGTGCGGACTCCTGGGATAATGCCACGGATGAAAAGAGCGCCGAGATCTATTCCCCGCCCTATCTGTTCAAGGGTGCGCGACCGGCGATCACGACTGCGCCATCAACCGTGCAGTACGGCGCCGGCTTCACAGTCAGCAGCCCGGACTCTGCCAGCATCGCCTCGATCTCGCTCATGCGGCTGGGCGCGGCGACGCATGGCTTCAATCAGAACCAGAGCTTTCTCAATCTGCCGTTCCAGGTAGCTGGCGGAAACCTCACGGTGCAGGCCCCGGTGAATGCCGACGCCGCGCCTCCCGGCAACTACATGCTCTTCATCGTCAACAGCAACGGCGTGCCGTCGGTGGCTTCCTTTGTGAATCTTCCCGTTCCCGGGGCGGACACCACGCCGCCGACCGCTCCGACCAACCTCGTTGCCACGGGTGGAACAGGCATGGCCAATCTGAACTGGTCGGCGTCAACCGACAATGTGGGCGTCACCGGGTACACCGTGTACCGCTCCACCGTCTCGGGATTCGTGCCTGCGCCTGCCAACCAGGTCGGCCAGACAACGGGGACAAGCTACACGGACACCAGCTTTCCGGCGGCGGGAACATACTACTACCTGGTCACCGCCAGGGACGCGGCGGGCAACGTCAGCGCTCCATCCAACCAGGCCACTGCCTCTGTTTCAGGGACACCTCTGATAGCAACGCTTGGGCACAGCAGTGTCGGGGCCCAGATGGACTCGGGCGACGCTAATTACATGAACGGCTCCCGCTTCACCATGGGAACCAACGCCGGCGCTGTAACGAGTATGCGTGTGTACGTCGGCAGCGTGAGCGCCGGGCCGAACAATCAGTACCAGCTGGCCATCTACACGGACAACAGCGGCACCCCAGGTGCGTTCGTTGCCGGCAGCGGCAGCGGTGTGTTGCAAGCCAATTCTTGGAACACGATACCAATCGCTGCCAATCTGAGCGCCAACACCTCCTACTGGTTGGTCTATAACACAAACGGCAGCAGTGGGTCCGCCAACAACCTGGCGTACGACCAGAGCAGCAGCGTGCTGGAGGGCTACAGCAACAGCAGCGTCCCCTTCGGTACCTGGCCGACAGCATTTGGGTCTGCTTCAGTCGCCACGTGGGCGTATTCCATCTATGCGACGTACTCCTATTCGTCCAGCGGGACGTCACCTACGGCGACACCGATGCCTACGCAGACTCCGTCGCCGACTCCGACGGTTACCCCAACGGCGACTAGTTCACCAACAGCCACGGCGACCGCCACAGCGACGCCAACCGGCTCGAATGACACTCCGACCCCTACACAGACACCGACGGCGACAGCGACCGCCCACCCAACGGCGACCGCCACGGCCACCTCCACAGCCACGGCGCTCCTGGGCTATGCGACCGTCGGAGGGCAGACGGACTCCGGCGATGCCAACTTCGTGAACGGCTCACGCTTCACGTCGAACGCCACGGGGGGAACCGTCACGAGCATGAGCGTCGCCATCGGCCAGGCCGATGCCGCCCCCCACAACCAGTATCAGCTTGCTATCTACAGCGACAACAACGGCGCCCCCGGCACCTTGCTCGCGCACAGCGGCACGGGGACGCTCACGGGGAACGCCTGGAACACGCTGCCGGTCAGCGCCACCTTGCAGCCCAACACCAACTACTGGCTGATGTACAACACCAACGGCAGCAACGACGCGATGAACGACCTGCACTACGACACGAGCGGTAGCGTGCCCTACGCCTACAGCACCGCCAGCGTCCCCTTCGGCTCCTGGCCCACCACCTTCGGCCAGGCCACCACCAGCACCGCCGCCTACTCCATCTACGCAACGTATGGCTCCTGAGAGGAGGTATACAGGGATCCAACTGGCGTCATCAGGTCGTGCGTACGCTGTCGAGCATTGTTCATTTCGCTGTCATCATCCTGACCTACGCTGCTGGAGAGACAATTGACAGCGCATACGGTGGGAGCGCCCGTGGGGATCATCTTCAAAAACGTCGCGTATTTGCTCGGTGCGCAGGCTTCCTCGTGGAGCCTCATGATCATTATGATGGTGCTGGTCCCGCACTATTTAGGGGCAGGCCAGTACGGACGGCTGAGCTTTGCTGTTGCTTTCGTCGGTTTTTTCGGGCTCCTGGCCGGACTTGGCGGTCCTTCATTCATCACGAAAGAGGTGGCGCGGGACCGTTCACGTCTCGGCTCCTATGTCTTCAACGCCCTGGTTATGAATATCTTGCTCATGCTACTGCTATTTTCCTCGGCAATCGCGATCCTGTGGCGGGCGGGTTATCCCCGCGAATCGTGCGTTTTGGTTGTGGTGGTCTGCGTCGGGATGGGCCTGAATGTGCTGAGCACCACGATGATCGCCGGACTCCAAGGCGAGCAGCGAATGGCGAAGTCTGCAGCCTGGGGGATTGTTGGGAACTACGAGTCAAACGGCGCAGTTATCCTGGCACTCGTCACGCGCCAAAATTTGCCGGTAGTCGCCGCCGCTCAGTTCTCCAGCAGTATCATCACGCTGATTGCCAATGGCCGGCAACTGGTCGGGCGGCTAGGCAACACTATTCGGATCGATCTTAAGGTCTGGACGACGCTCGCCAAAGGAGGCTTGCCGTTTCTCCTTTGGAACGTGGTCTTCACCATTTACGGTAGCATTGATGTCGTCATGCTCTCCTATATGGCCGGCGATACCGTTGTCGGGTGGTATACCCTGGCCTACAAGTTGATCGGCATCCCAATCTTCCTACCGTCGATCATTATGACCGCATTCTTCCCCACGCTTTCCGCGGAAGGGGCGCGGCGCTCGCCGGCTTTTTCCCGCCTTTCCAACCAGGCGATACGTTTGGTATCTCTCGGTTGTATCCCCATGGCCGCCGGGATAGCCCTCATCTCCGGTGACATCGTCTCGCTGCTGCGCTATCCGGCCGGGTTCAGCCACTCCATCCCGCTGATTCGCATCCTCGCTCTGCACGTCCCGAGCGTCGCCATCACCACTATCCTGGCGGCCACCATTGCGGCAGCCGATCGCCAGAGCCGTTGGGTGGTTGTTGGCGTCATTGCGGCAATCGTCAACCTGCTACTCAATCTGGTGGCGATCCCGCTCGCGGCGCGACTCTACGGAAACGCCGCCATTGGCGCCTCCGTGGTCACGGTCATTACGGAGCTAGTTATGTTGACCGGTGCGGTATATCTTCGACCTGCCGGCGTGCTAGACCGTGCAACTGCTGGCTACCTGGTTCGGTGCTTGCTAGCCTGCGTACCAATGGTCTTGGCGGTACTCCTGGTCGGTCGGAGCTCGCTTCTGATCCGTGTTGCCGTCGCGGTGGCAAGCTATGGGGTCGGCTCCCTGGCCCTTCGAACGGTCTCACTGCAGGCCATATCGAAGCTTGGTGGCGGCCTCTTGAGACCGGCACCGCTGGCAGGTGCGTAAGGGCCCGAGGCACCGCCAAGAGGCCTTCCCCCAATGATCTACCTGAAGAAGTCCGACAGCATCTCTTTGTCCTCTGGTGTTACTGCTGTTTCCCCAGGACAGCTTGGTGCGACTCGTATACCGTGAAAAGTACGGTGAGTCAGCGATACTGTCCGCTAGGCCTCTCCGTAACAGCGTGATTTTCTAAAACCGTAGCCCATTCTTATCTGCACGGAACGAGAGTCTGGTCCGATTTATGCTAGGGTTTCTTCACTAGAAACGTTGGTCGCTCTGTTTTGGGGGACATGTTTGAAGATTATCCGGGGAATCCCCGTACTCCTAGCCGTCGTTTTCAGTGTCTTTTTCCATGGCGAGATCGCCGGGGCGACCTCGGGAGCAACCGCCGCGTCGTCACCAACCGGCAACCCGATCTTCGATGAGGAGTTCAATGGCACGTCCCTGGATTCCAGCACCTGGATCGCACTAAACCGGCCGGGAGACAGCAGCAACGGCGAGGCACAGTGCTATCTCCCCAGTAACGCCGCCGTGGCAGATGGCTCGCTTGTCTTGACCAGCAAGGTCGATGGCTCGTGTGCAGGGTACAGCTACACCTCTGCCATGGTGCAGTGGAAGTCGTTCAACTTTCTCTACGGTACGATTGAAATCCGGGCAAAGGAGGCGGGCGGTCAGGGAACCTGGCCCGCGCTCTGGCTGCTCGGTGCCGATTGTCAGCAGGCGAACATCACCACAGCCGACAACGTTGGAACGTGCAACTGGCCGGCACCGGGGTCTGACGAGATCGACATCGCGGAAATTAAGGGTGGGAACCTGACGACTGTCAATCAGAACCTCATCTCCAACGGTACCAACACAACGTGCGCCCCGACGACGTCCGACGTAAGCCAGAACTGGCACACGTACGACCTCATCTGGCAACCGGGCTCCCTCACCTGGCAGATCGATGGACAGACGACCTGCACGATGACTCAAGCTGTACCTGCGCATCCCATGTTCTTGCTCCTCAATACCGCCCTTGGAGGCAATGGCGGAGGGCAGATCGACGCCTCGACTCTGCCACAGACGCACTCAATCGACTATGTCCGGGTTTACCAACCCGCCGGCTCCGCGACAGCCACGCCGACCGCTACGGCCACCCCGGTCGCGAGTGCGACGACGACTACGATGCCGACGGCAACCTCCACGACCCCACCAAGCAACCCAACGCCGTTGGTCGGTGCTTCGACGATCCAGTCTAGCTTGGACTCGAACGGCTCCGGCCAGGCCGAGGCCTTCCCATTCGTCGCCACAGGCACGGGGACATCGGCCGGCGTGTCGCTGTATCTCGATAGCGCCAACACCGCTTCGGAGGTGACGATCGGCGTGTACAGTTCTACTGCCGGGAGCGCGGGGACGTTGTTAGGCCAGGTGACGATCAACTCCCCGAAGGCCGGCGCTTGGAACAGGGCCCCCCTGTCGGTCGGAATCACCGCTGGGACGACGTATTGGCTGGTGATTCTGGAGCCGGCTGGCAGCACCGGCTCGCTTTGGTTCCGCGATACGAACGGCGGCACCAGTTCCACAAGCGCCCAAACCGGGCTGACGACGTTGCCTGCCACCTGGGCGCCCGGTTCCAACTGGCCCACCATCAACCTGTCGGCCTACCTTAGTTGAAACCGTAACGGCTTGCCGCATTTTGCAGATCGCTGGCTACGAACGCTGCCCGGCTCAGCGAATTACCTGCTGTGACGATGGACAGGCTTAGGAAGATTTCCTTCCCGTCTCCGTGGACGGAGCGGCGTCCGGTGGGCGTATGGTCGGCGCGCCTGCCTGTGTCGCCGGCCTCACCCGCCATACCCAATTGTCCGCCGCGCGAGCGCCGCATGCTGCGAATTCGCTTCGGCGAGCGCCCTACTAGAGGTAGTCCTTCCTTTGTCCGAACGCATTCCCTGCCTCGCTGAAGCGCCAGCGTCCCTAGCCAGCCGCGGCCAACGCACTGTCCAGCGGCGAATAATCTCCCTCGGTCAGCCGCATTCACAATGGCGTCCGTTTGCCGTGCTAAGACAAGGTTCATGTTGACATGACAGTTTAGCATTCAGGCGGCGTCTTGGCGCTGGTCGGCACGAGGCGTGTCGGCGCTGGCGGTGTGTAGTTCGGCCGGCGAATAGCCGAGGACGGTCAGCCAATCGCCGGGGACGTCCGTGCAGCCGCTGCGTTGCAACGGACACGTGCCGGCATGCCTGCCGCGCGTGGCGACGCGGTGGTTGTAGGCGACAGCGAGTAGCGCGAGCAAGCCGGGGGAGAGGGTGCGATGGACAGCCAGGTGGGGGCGCAGGACGCTGTGCCAGGTCTCGATCGGGCTGCTGGCGCGCACCGTGGTATCCCAGGCGTGCAGCAGCATGCGGGCGGCGGGGCGCCAGTCGGCCGGGAGTCCGGCCAGGAGCGCCTCGGTGGAGGGTCCCAGGATGGCACGGCGTTGCCAAGCCCAGGCAAGGAGGGCCAACCCGTCTGGCCCCAGCCGAGGTCCCCACTGCTGGTGGACCACATCCAGTGGCGGCACGAAGCACCCACCTGCGGTGGGTACCCGCAGCGCCGGCAGTGCAGTCACCAGTTGGCGGTGCAGTTGGGTCAGGTGCGTGTGCTGGGGTGCGGGCGTAGCGTCGGCCAACTCCGCCAGCAGCGCCAGGAGGGCGTCCAGTTCGGCCTGGCGCGCAGCAGCGTCCAGCAGGCCGTGCGGCGTCACCACCACCACCTCCAACAACCGGCGCAGTTCGCCAGTGAGGTACTCCAGGCTAGCCACGACCACCCGGGCGTGAGCGACCTGCGCGGCGTGGGCGACGGGGTCGGCCTGCGACGGGCGTCCGGGGACCCCGCCGCGCAGGGGACGCCCGGCCGCTACGCGGGCTGCTTGGCGGTCCACCGTGGCCGTCTTGGCCGCCAGTTCTGCCACCCAGCGCGCCAGCCGGCCCTGCACCTGGCTGCAGGTGTGCAGCACGTGCCACGGTCCCCCTGCGGGGGCCAGCGCGCGCCGGTGCTCTCCTGCGGGCGCCACCGTCTGCGCCGCCTGACTGAGGGCCGCGCCCCCATCACCGATGCTGGCCGACCAGTGCAGCCCGCACGCTTGCGCCTCCCAGAGCAGCAGGGTCCAACTGTCCGCGTCGACGCGCACCGGCCCTGCCGTCTGCCAGACCGCGCCGCCCAAGGCATCCACCACGCTCAGCCAGGCGCCATGCCGGTCATTGCCATAGATCTCATCAAACGCCACGATCCGCGGCCCCACCGTCAGGGTCTGCGCGAACACCCGCAGCGCCCGCCGCTCCGCCTCCGTCACCACGGCGCTGATCGTGCCCAGACTCACCGCTCGCCCTTGCTCGACCAGACAACGCTGGATGCCACGCTCGCTCGCAAGCCCCTCGACCAGCAGCGTGAGGACCACACGCCCCAAGGCGTCATCCGCCGACCGTGCGACCGCTGGCGGCGCGAACGCCTGCTCCAGGGCGGCCCGCCCGCGCTCCCGCCAGGTATACAGCGTCTGCCGCGCCACGCCGACCTGACGGCTCAGTCGCGTCACCACCCCGTACTCGCCCTGCTGGCTGAGCAACTTCCGAGTGCGCCGCAAAGTTTTGCGTAGATCGCCGTTAGCCTGTTTGTTGGGAGGACTGATTCCAAGGATGGCGGTCGGTCGGTTTGCCATTGACGATGGTTGGCGGCGCGGCAGCGCGCATGCGGGCGTGGGCGCATGACAGTTTGGGGCGGGCTTTGGGCGGCGCAACGGGACAGGGGGGCGCTACTGGCACGGCCAGACCTTTTGCCAGGCGCCGCTGGTGGCGTCGGGCCTGGCGACGCTCCTGTTCCTGCTGACGCAGGCGTTGGCAGATGGCAGGCCACGTCTGGTCCCAGCGGCCAGAAGCGCGTGCGGCGCGCAAGGCAACCATGGGACAGACGTTGCGACGGGCCCAGCGCATGCCGCTGCCCTTGAGTCTGGTCTCGACCAGCAGTTTGCCGGCGCTTTCCACGCAGCCGCTGCCGATGGGATAGCCCTTGGCCTGAAAGCGGTGGTACTGCGCCTGGGGCAACCGGGCTTCCAGGTAGGCAATGGTCTCGTCGCGCAGTGTGGCGGCGGTCGCGCGATCCGCCGCAGCGTGGATCGGCAATTCCCGCAGCTCGACCAAGATCTCGTCCGGTCCCCGGTGCTTGAGGATGTGCGCCGCCACGCCGAGCCACGCCCGGAAGGCCGGACTGTCCGCGCCGTACACCGCGCGGGCGGCGGTTGCCAGGTGTTCCACCAGATGGGCGAAGTCCAAGACGCGCACGGCGTCCCGCCGGTGGGTGTCGAGGAGCCCTTGGATCCAGTCCGCCCCGTCCTGCACCGCCACCACACGGCCGCCTTCGGCGTCGGCGAGCCGTCTGGGTCCCCCGGTAGAAGGCCTCCAGCTGGAATCGCCGCCCGAAACTCGCCACATCCGCCAAGCGCGAGCAGTAGGAGAGGTCCGTGGTGTGCACCACCCGTTCTCCGTCTCTGTTCCGGCGCGTGGTCACGGTCCCGATGGCCGCCGTCTTGACTTCGGCCCACGTGCCGTCGACCAGATGCACCATCGCCCCATCCACGCTCACTTGCTGGATGGCCGGCCCCTGCGGCGCCGCCGGGAACTCCCGCTCCAGCTGCGCTGACGCCTCGTCCTCCAGCGCCGTCAGCGCCGCGCCAGCCGCTTCGGTCTGGCGACGCAGCGTGTCGTCGCTGATCCAGACTCCCCAGAAGAACGTCAGTTCCCCGCTGGCCTCAGCGAACGGCATCTTGCTCCCTTGCCGCGCCGCTGCCTCCAACAGGCGCGGACCCAGGCTACCGGGCACGAGGCCCAATTCCTGATCCAGGGGGGAAAAGACCCGTCCCGCAGGACGAGCACCCCCAATACTCCCGTTCCAGTGGCAGCGGCGTCGCCCGCCGCGCCACCAATACCTCCCGTTTCTGCCTCCCCCGCGGCCGCATGGGCTGACCACACTCTGGACAGGTGGGCCGCTCCACCGCCGGTTCCGCTCCCACACCGTTGGCGAGATCCTCCACCAGCCGCCCCTGCAAGCGGCTGACCACCGCCTCCACTGCCAGCTCGATCTCGGTCAGGGTTGCCCGCGGATGCGCCCGCCGCCACGAAGCCACCTCCTGCGCCACCGCCCGCCCCGCCAGATCCCAGCCATCCTGCGTCGTCTCGTCGATCACGCTGCCTCCTCGGTCCATCCTCGCCAACCAGCGGCAGCCTCAGTCTAAACTAACTTTCCCCTTCGCTTCACCGCCCCCTCGCTACGCAAAACTTTGCGGCGCACTCGCAACTTCCCGACGACCAGCACCCGATCGACGACCGTGCTACCATCTGTCGTGCCCATGGGTCCCCCCTGGTAGGTTGGTTCTTGGCTTCAACACCAGAACCATACCTGCCAGGTTGGCACAACCGCCCCGCCTCAACTGTCCTGCCCAATAGGCCGGATTTGAACCTTGTCTAAGCAAAACGAGAAAGCGCCAACGCTGCTAATGGTCGAGCGCCGACGGCGTCACGCCGATCGTTGCGGCGGGCAGCCCGGAGCGGTGCCCGGCCATCGCCGCGCGACGCACTGGCGGGCGACGGAGGCGACCTGCCCAGAGCCGTTCCAGCGGCACGGGTGTACGGGCCGGGTTACAATCCCCCACAACGGGCCCTCGTTCGAGGAGTCATAGACTCGAGCGCGTCCAGCAACGCTGGTCCGGCGCTGGATTCTTGCGCTTACGCGGCTATCACCTATTCTCGCCTCTGACACGGGCTCCGCAGGTGAGTACGCTAATGTCCTTCCACAAGCCGGACGGCTCTCCAGCGCTCGGCATCAATTGGTAGTGGCTGCGGCGTCGCCTGAGCGATCACCCGGGCCCGTCGCGCGCGCCACGCGACCCAGCGCGCCTTTGAGCCGCGGCATGACCTGCCAGAACGCCTCCTTCGGGAGGACAGTCATGAGGAGCAATTGCGGGAACATGGAAGCCAATTCCCGGTTGAGCGCGAGCGCAGGGTGGTATCGGAGCGCATAGGCGAAGCCGCGCCAGGCTCTGTCCCGACGGCCAGCGTAAAGATCAATCCAGGCGGTACGGAACAGTGCGTGCCCAAGTACGGTTCGGCGGGCCCCCCGAAGGCCTGCCGGGGCGTCGTCAGGTAGCGCCTCAAACGCCTTCCCCATCGTGAGGAGTAGGTCATCGATTGCCCTGCCCGGAGATATCCTCCGGATGCTCATATTCTGGCCGTGGACACGGTAGGCGTACAACGGTTCAGCAATATAGCCGACATCGCCACGGGCAAAGGCACGCAGCCACATGTCCCAATCGCCCGAATGCGGAAGCCGCGGGTCATAGAGACCCAACTGGTCCTGGACCTCCCGCCGGATGAGCGTCCCGGACGCCGGCACGTAGTTGACCTTCATGAGCTGGCGGAACTCATCCAAGCCCGAATGCACATAATCGTGCGGCCATGGTCGCATCTCTGAGATCGGTCCGGACGCGGGGACTAAGACTTGGGCCGAGTAGACGAGACCGACACGCGGGTTCTCCTCGAACACGGCGACCTGCCGTGCAAGCGCGTGTGACTGTAGACAGTAGTCATCGGCAGATAGCAGGCCCACGTAACAGCCCCGAGCCCGATTGAGGCCCTCGTTGTAGGTGTTGATGTGTCCCTGGTTCCTGGTATGCCGTATCACCTGAACCCGATCGTCATCGTCGTAGGCGGAGAGAACTTCACCAGTATTGTCGGTGGAGCAGTCGTCTATGACGATGACCTCCACCTCGGTCATCGTCTGCGTCAGCACGCTGTCGATAGCCTGGCAGACGTAGCGCCCATAGTTGTGTGCGGGCACGATCAGGCTTACTTTTGGCTGGGTCATACGGCTTGCATCCCTCTCGATCGACTGCGCTAGTTCCGGTCCACCTAAACTCAGGCCACGGGCAAACGCGCAGGCCCTCATCCCGGCTCGCCAAGGCTCGTCGCCCCTCTCCCACGGGGAGAGGGGCTGGGGGTGAGGGCCCTGTCATGCAGATCCCAACGTGGCGTCACTTTAGATCACTCCTCACCGAACTACTCCCGCATCCGATGCATCGCTCTGCACGTGCGCGGCGTGCAATCGGGACATAGACGCGCCACCTACGATCGATGTCGTATCGGAAACTGGCGTGCAAGCCGCGGAGGTACCACAGGAACCGACCAACGCCGGTGCGGGGCCGGAACAGGAGCAAACGCCGCCAGGAAATGGACGTCCACCACTCGTACACTAGCGTGGGCAATACGGCCACGTCTCCCAGGCGTAGGTGCTTCATGTAGACGGCACCCATACTCAGTCCGGCCCGATGCATTAGAGATCGCCCCTCACCCCAGGGTCGAAAGCCACTATGAACGACGTAAACATCGGACACGTCGAGTACGGCATAGCCGGCCCGCAATACGCGATACGTTATGTCTCTGTCTTCAGAGCTGTATAGCGCACCTCCCGCCCCTAGCAGCTCATCGAACGGCCCGACGGCCCGGAGCGTTTCCTCGCGGAACGCCATATTTGCGCCGATTCCGCCTTCACGCCATTTGAGCCAGGGAGAGGATATCTTCCTACGTCGGGACACTCCGAATGTCGGGATGAATCCGACGGACGGGTCGTGTGGAGCGGCGCGTACCTCGCCACAGAGCTGTCCGACATCGGGATTCGCTCGGAAATGGCGCACGATGCGCGTCAACCAATCGGCAGGAACCTCGCAGTCATCATCTGTGAGAGCGATGATTTGACCGCAAGCTTGTGCGATGGCCACATTGCGAGCGGCAGACAGACCGGTGGTCGAGGATCGGATATAAGTGAGCTTACCCCGCGCGGCATCGACTGACCGGACGGCTTTAGCCGTACCGCCGGCCGCGCTCTGATCCACGATTACAACGTCGTAGTCGTCATAATCAAGGGCCAGAAAGCTCTCCAGTGTGTCGGTAATGCTGTCCCCACGATCACGCGTGCAGACACAAACCGTTACATGCATCGCACTACTCCTTCCAAGCGTCGCATCCTCGAGCAGTGTCATCCGGTCGATAACACATGCCTTTCAAGCAAGAGGACGTCTGAAACCCAGGGGGAGAAGGATTGCCTCTTGTGGAATTGATGCCTGGCCTGATGGAGTGGCGAGTAACAGCCAGTACTCCGGAGCCTCCGTTACCCGTTAGTACCATTGAGAGACTCGACATGGGCAATCTCTCACACGGGAATAGCATCGGTTGCAGGGAACCATCAAGCGCGTCGACAAGTCGCTCGCAGCGCCTCGGCCACCACGGTCTGGTCCCTCCCCGTGAACTGGTGGAACAGCGGAAGGATGATCGCATGGTCTTGAGCCCGCTCGCTCTGACGCAGCCGCGAGCAGCCGCCCGTGCCGTGGCCGTCGCCGCCATCGCCGCACGACCACGGTTCCCGATCGTACGCCGGCTCGCGGTGGACACACATGATGCCCCGTCGAGTGGACACGCCCTCGTCCAGGAGTTGTTGCATCACCCGACGCTGATTGCACCATTCCGGTAATCGCACACAGTAGCTCTGCCAGTTGCTCCGCGCCCACGACGGCTCCTCCGGCAGCACTAGGCCGTCGATGTCGCCCAGCAGTTCGCGGTAACGATCAGCCAGACTGCGACGGCGAGCGATGATCTCAGGCAACCGCTTGAGCTGTTCTCGGCCAACCGCCGCCTGGATGTCGGTCATGCGGTAGTTGAAGCCGAGCGTCGGGTAGGACTCGAAGATGACCTCCCGCGCCCTGTGGCGCACCATGTCGGGCACGCTCATACCGTGCTGCCGCCAGAGGCGGAACTGCTTATCCCACTCCAGATTGGCGGTCGTGAGCATGCCGCCATCGCCGGTGGTCATCACCTTGCGCGGATGGAAGGAAAAGCAGGCCACATCGGCCTGGGGCCTGCCGATCTTCTCCCACTGCCCGTCCCAGAGGATCTCGCTGCCGGTGGCGCAGGCGGCATCCTCGA
Organism: Chloroflexota bacterium; assembly: GCA_036734945.1. Taxonomy (GTDB): domain Bacteria; phylum Chloroflexota; class UBA4733; order UBA4733; family UBA4733; genus UBA4733. The sequence continues at coordinate 35,725 of DAIMXP010000024.1, read as the reverse complement.
TCACCGGCAATCCATGGCGCTTGCCGATGGCGATCAGCGCCTGCAGGTCGCAGGGCATGCCCATCTGGTGGACGCAGAGGATGGCCCGGGTGTGCTCCGTGATAGCTGCCTCTACTAGCGTTGGGTCGATGTTGTAGGTCTCCGGCTGGATATCGATGAAGACCGGCGTGGCGCCACAGTAGCGGATGACGTTCGCAGTGGCGATGAAGGAGTGACTGACGGTAATGACTTCGTCACCGGGCTGCACACCGGCCGCAAGCAAAGCCAGGTGCAGCGCCGTCGTGCAGTTGGAGACGGCGCAGGCATACGGCGCGCCGACGTAGGCGGCGAACTCACGCTCGAAGGCCGCGACCTCGGGACCCTGGGTGACCCAGCCGGCCAGGATCGGCCGGCTTGCTGCCTCCGCCTCACGCTCGTCCATCCAGGGTTTGGCGATCGGGATCATGCGGACTGCTTCAGACACCGGCATACGCCACCTCCTTGACTCGTTGCTCTGCTTGCCACCAGGCCACCAGGCGGCGCAGGCCCTCTTCCAGCGAGACGCGCGCCTCGTAGCCGAGGAGCTCTTTGGCCTTGCGCGTGTCCGCCAGCCGGCGGCCGACCGGGTTCACCTTGCGCTCCGGGCCGAACTCGAGCTCAAGGTTCGACCCCATCACGCGCAGCAGGGCGTGGGCGAGGTCGCGCAGGCTGGTCTCCACGCCGCTGGCGACGTTGAACACCTCATCGCTGATGGCGGACTGGGCCGCCAGGATGTTGGCCCGCGCGATGTCCTCCACGAACACGAAGTCCATGGTCTGGTTGCCGTCACCGAAGATGAGCGGCGGCTTGCCGGCGACTATGCGCTCCATCCAACGGATCAACACTTCCGTGTAGGCGCCGAAGATGTCCATGCGGGGACCGTAGACGTTGAAGTAGCGCAAGGCCACGTATTGCAAGCCGTACATGTCGTTGAAGCTGCGCAGCAGCCCTTCGTTGAAGGCCTTGGCGGCGCCGTACAGGGTGCGGTTGTTGTAGGGGTGATGCTGCTCCGTGGTCGGGAACTCCTCGGCCATGCCGAGGACGGAGGCGGAGGATGCCGCCACGACCTTGCCGACACCCGCCTGCACGGCCGCTTCCAACACATTGAAGGCGCCATCCGCCAGCACTTCCAGCGCCAGCCGGGGCTCCTCGGCGCACTGCGTGATGCGGATAGCCGCCTGGTGAAAGACGACGTCGACTCCCCGCATAACATCGGCAAGGAGCTGCCGGTTACGAATGTCCCCCTCGACCAGGGTGAGTCGACCGTGAGCGCGCGCCCAGGCCAGGTTCTCCAGCCGGCCCCGCACCAGGTTGTCCAGCACGATAATTTCACCGGCCCCCTGCTGGACGAGCTGGTCGGCAATGTGGGAGCCGATCAGCCCGGCGCCGCCCGTGATGACGATACGCTTATTCTGCATGCTGCTCTTTCTTGGTCTTCTCGACCCGGTCTTCCCGCTGCCGTAGTACCTGCGCCGGCACTCCGGCCACGATCGTGAAGGGGGGCACGTCTCTAGTGACGATGGCTCCGGCACCGACAATGCTCCCTTTGCCTACCGTCACGCCCGGCAGGATCACCGCGTTGACGCCGATATCGGCCCAGGCTTCGATGCGTACCGGCTTGATGTCTAAATCGGTCTGAATGATGGGGACGTCGACCGGCAGGCCGGTGTGAGCGGAACCAAGCACCTTCGCGCCAGGGCCCCAGCCGACGTGGTCCTCAATCACGAGGTCACGGGCGTCGAAGTAGCTCTGGGGACCAATCCAGACGTGATTGCCGATGACGCAGCGCCCGTCGAAGCGCCCTTGCAAGTAGGCCTGGGCGCCGATGAAGACGCCGTCTCCCAGCTCGAAGGTCTCGGCATGCTTGAAGCCCACGCTGCTCCCCACCTGGAGGCCGTGGCCGCAGTGCCGGGCCAGCGCCCGCCAGATTGCCCGGCGCATGCGTAGATCGAGATCGCCGTCGCCAAGCGCGTAGCGCGTGTAGAGGTCGATCAGGCCAGTACGGTCATACTGACCACGCAGGTAATCGGCCAGGCCCAGTTCAAATTCGGGATCCGGACTGACTTCCTGCCGGCCGTGGATGGCCGCGACGCGCCGAGCAACCTGCTCAGCCTTAGCGGCCATCGCCGCAGGCCTCCCGTGTCGCTGCCGCCACCGTCGCGATCTGTTCCTCCGTCAGCTCGGGGAACATGGGCAGCGACAGCACCGTCGTCGCCGCCGCCGCGGCGCAGGGGAAGTCGCCGGCCTGGAACTGCGGGTCGGCGTAGGCTTGCTGCAGGTGGACGGGGATCGGGTAGTGGATGCCGGTCTGGATGCCACGCTCCTGGAGAGTCTGTTGAACGGCGTCCCGGCGCGTCGTGCGGATGGCGTAGACGTGATAGACGTGGCGCACGTCGGTCGTTGTCGCCGGTGTCTGCAGGCAGGCACCGGCCAGCAGGGCGTCGTAGGTCGCGGCGTGGGCGCGCCGCGCCTCAGTCCAGTCCTCCAGATGTCGCAGCTTGACGCGCAGGATGGCGCCCTGGATGCCCTCCATCCGGTAGTTGTAGCCTGGCAGGACGTGGTGGTAGCGCTTCTCCTGGCCCCAGTCCCGCAGCATACGCATCGTCTTCGCGAAATCGGGATTATTCGTGACGGCCAGACCACCCTCACCATAGGCGCCCAGGTTCTTGCCCGGATAAAAGCTGAAGCAGCCGATGTCACCGATGCTGCCGACGCGTTGTCCGTGGTACTCCGCGCCGTGCGCCTGGCAGGCATCCTCGATGACGACCAGACTATGACGCCGCGCCACTTCCATGATTGCCGCCATATCGGCAGGTTGGCCGTACAGATGCACCGGTAGGATCGCTTTTGTCCGCTCGGTGATGGCGGCTTCGATCCTGGCCGGGTCCAGGTTGAAGGAGTGCGGATCGATATCGGCATACACCGGCCTGGCGCCCGTATAGCGGATGGCTGCCGCCGTGGCCACGAAGGTAAACGGGGTGGTGATGACCTCGTCGCCCGGCCCGATCCCGGCGGCCAGCAGGGCCAGGTGCAGCGCGCTGGTGCCCGAGTTCACCGCGATGCCGTGGCGGCCGCCGGAATAGCCGGCAAACTCCTCTTCAAACGCCGCGACTTCGTTGCCGAGGACGAACTGAGTACTCTCCAGCACCGCTAGAACCGCCGCATCGATGTCTGGCTTGATGCTGTGGTATTGTGCTTTCAGATCGACAAAGGGGATCACAGGGCCACTCCACTCTTCAATTCGACCAGCCGACCTTGTTCCTTCATAGATTGTGTCGCCGCCTCCAGGAGTTGCACAATGTGCAGCCCGGCTTCACCATCCGTCGTGGGCCGTTGATTGTGCTCGATGCACTGCACAAAGTGTGAGGCTTCGGTCCGCAGCGCCTCCGTCATGTCCAGTTGCGGTGCCCACATATCGCCCGTCCGATAGCCGATGAGCATTTTGTAGAGGCTCTCGCCATTCCCGTTGCTGTTGTCGCTCAGGGTTATCCCTTTGTCATACACCTTGATCTTCTCGCTCGGCTCAATGTCGTCGTAGACGATCATCTTCTCGCTGCCGCCGATGAGGGCGCGCCGCACCTTGACCGGCGCCAGCCAGTTGACGTGGATGTGAGCGATCAAGCGGCTGTCGAAGAACAGCGTCAGATAGGCGATATTCTCCTGCTCGCCGGGAACGTGACTCATGCCTGTTGCGGAGATGGCTCTCGGCCGTTCGGGCAGGACGTAGTCCATGATTGAGAGATCGTGCATCGCCAGATCCCAGATGACGTTCACGTCGTGGCGGAAGAGACCGAGGTTGACGCGCACGGCGTCATAGTAGTAGAGGTTGCCCAGCGCTTCGCTATCGACTAGTTCCTTGATCTTGCCGACGGCGCTGCTGTAGACAAAGGTATGATCCACCATCAGGGTGAGGTGACGCCGTTCAGCTTCCGCGATCAGCCGCCTGGCCTGATCAGCGCAGGTGGTGAGCGGCTTCTCGACGAGGACATGCTTCCCGGCCTGGAGCGCCTGCCAGGCCAGCTCGAAGTGGCTGGCCACAGGGGTAGCGACGACGATAGCATCGATATGCGGATCACGCAACAGGTCGCAGTAGTCGGTGGTCGTGCGGATGCTGGGATACCGCTGTTTGGCCTGCGCCAGGCGATCGGGGCGCATGTCGCTCACTGCCGCGAGTTGCGCGCCGGGGGTTTCGGCGAAGTTGCGCACCAGGTTTGGCCCCCAGTAGCCGTAGCCGATCACACCGACCCGAATCATGCCGTTCTCCTCGTACCTTCGTTTCTTCGTTGACGCCAGCAGGCCGGACGTGCCTATGACGTGACGACCAGTTGGAAATCCCGGGCGGTCTCGCCCTGGTCACGATGGTCTACCTGCGCGCCGCGCTCGCGCACGTCACCGACGACGCGTGCCGGCACGCCCATGACGATGGCGTAGGCCGGTACATCGCGGGTGACCACCGCGCCGGCGCCGATCAGCGCGTGCTCACCGATGGTCACGCCACCCAGGATGGTGGCGTGAGTGCCGATCGACGCGCGCGACTTCACCAGGGTATCGGCCATCACCCAGTCGGCTTCTACTTGTATGCTGCCATTGTCGTTCACAGCCTGGGGATAGAGATCGTTGATGAACATGACGCCGTGTCCGACAAATACGCCATCCTCGATCGTGACTCCCTTACAAATGAAGGTGTGGCTGGAAATCTTGCAGTTGGTGCCGATCACTGCCCCGCGTTGAATCTCGACGAAGGGGCCGACTGTCGAGCCCGGTCCAATCCGGCAACCGTACAGGTTCACCAGGCCGGGCTGATAGACTTTGGCATTCTCCCCGAAGATGACGTCGTCAGTTATCACGTTGCTCTCCTCCTCCCTTCCCGGTCCTGCCGGGCAAAACATAGTGGACTGGCGGCTTGCTCTGCTGTCCCCTTGAGCGTCTCTACGCGTTTCATGATGCTTCAGGGTACGTCAGGATAATGACGGACATCTGAACTGTTTCCGCGCCTGGCATACCAGACGTTCAGGCGCTGAGTCGCCGCAAGAGGTGTTGAGGCCAGTGCTCACCGGCCGTCCGGATGCAGGACCGCGGGAAACATCCCCGAAGCCCTGCATCGAGGCGCACTACGGTGTTGCCGTGGCCGTGGGCGTCTTTGTTGGCGTTGCAGTTGCCGTGGCCGTCGGCGTTGGGGTGCTGGTTGCTGTCGCAACTGGTGTGTTGGTCGCTGTGGCCGTCGGGCCGGCGGTATTGGTGGCGGTCGCTGTGGCCGTCGGGCCGGCGGTATTGGTGGCGGTCGGCGTGGCCGTCGGGCCGGCGGTGCTGGTCGCGGTCGCGGTCGGTCCGGCGGTGCTGGTAGCGGTTGGGGTGGCCGTGGCCGTGCTGGTGGCGGTTGGGGTGGCCGTGGCGCTGCCACCAGCGGTCGTGAACACCACATCCACCCAGTAGTTGGCGGCGTTGTAGGTCTGGTTGGGGAAGGTGCTGGCGGCGCCGTAGGCGTAGACGCCGTTGCCACCGCTCGTGCCGCTGGCCAGCACGTGTAAGGGCGGATTGTTGAGCGCTGCGGTGAAGGAGTTATCGTCCTCAGCGTAGTTGCCGGAGCTGGTGTGGTAGGCGGCGACGTAGGTGGTGTTGGCCGTGATTGCGACCGGACTGGAGAAGCTGACCTGTTGCCAGCCGGAGGCGGTCTCGCCGCTGAAGGTGGCGGTGGCCAGCAAGGCGCCGCTGCTGCTCCAGAGGTCGCCGCTGTGGGGGCCGGTGTTGGTGCTGCCCTTGTAGAAGCGGATGCCGCTGATGAAGCCGCTGCTGTCCGCCTGGAACTTGACACCGACCTCGACCGCACTGGGATCGCTCGTCGCGGGCGTCACCGGCGTCGCCGAACTCGGCCAGATCGTGCAGGGACAGCTATGCGGTGTTGGCGAAGGCCCGACGGTCGGTGTGGAGGTTGGGGTCGTTGTAGCCGTTGGCGAGGGGCCAACCGTGGGCGTTGGAGTGATTGTGGGAGTCGGCGTGGTCGGAATGGAGGTGGTGAACACCACATCCACCCAGTAGTTGGCGGCGTTGTAGGTCTGGTTGGGGAAGGTGCTGGCGGCACCGTAGGCGTAGACGCCGTTGCCACCGCTCGTCCCGCTGGCCAGCACGTGCAAGGGCGGATTATTGAGCGCCGCCGTGAAGGAGTTGTCGTCCTCGGCATAGTTGCCGGAGGGCGCGTAGTAGGCAGCAACGTACGTCGTGTTGGCAGTCACCGCAACTGGTGTCGAGAAGGTGACCTGCTGCCAGCCGGAGGCGGTCTCGCCTGTGAAGGTGGCGGTGGCGAGCAAGGCGCCGCTGCTGCTCCACAGGTCGCCGGTATGAGGGCCGGTGTTGCTGCTGCCCTTGTAGAAGCGGATGCCGCTGATATAGCCGGAGATGTCGGTCTGGAACTTCACACCCACCTCAATGCCGCTGGCATCGCCGGACGAGGCTGTGACGGGTTTGGCGGTACTGCTCCAGATGGTGCAAGGGCACGGCGGCGGCGGGGCGGTCGTAAAGGTGTAATCACCAGATACTGTTGCGACGCCTGCGGCGTTATGGCTCCGGACGCGGTAATGGTACAGGGTACTCGGTGTCAGCGACGTGAGCTGTTGTGAATGGCTGGCGACCAGCGTAGTATCGAGCGTGGTCGATGTCCCGTATGCCGTTGTCGTCCCGTAGTCCACCTGGGAGTCGGCTACTTCGTCCGTGTTCCAGGCGACCGTCGCGCCCAGGTAGGTGATGGCGCTCGCGGTGACGTGGCTGATCGTCGGAGGGGTTGTGTTGGCGAGGTAGGCCGCTTGATAGGAGCCGGTCGTCGCCGGGAAGAAGGCGTATTCAATGCCCTTGATCGTCTCTGTCGTGTAGCCGATGGCGGCGCCGTTTTCGCTGATGCCGGCCAGGAGCAAGCCGTTCGAGCTGGTCGGTACCATACCTTGCAGGTTGTTCGCTCCCGTCGCCTGCGTCACGGAAAAGCTCAGGCTGTTGTTGCCCCAGGTGATGTTGCTGTAGGAGGAGTTGTTGCGACCATCGATCCACGTCAGCATCTGCTTGGCCGACACCACCGGCACGTGGTTCGCTTGCGCCGCGGCGACCACCGCGTCGCTGACAGACGACGCTGCGGAATCGGTGTGGGCGTTGACGGTGAATACTCCGTAGAAGCCCAGGGCGCCGAGCGCGTTATTGAGCACGCTGTTGATGGCGTCGGGGTAGGTCTGGCCGGACTCGTCCGTCAACTGGGTCGCTGCTTCGTAGACGTCGACCATCGAGCCGTCGCTATTGGTGATGCGCATCGGCATGGCGGAGCCGGTCATGAAGCCGGGGTTGCTTGCCATCCATGCGGGGGGGTAATAGTAATAGGTGGTGTCCAACCGGATTCCATAGCTGAGCTCAGTCTGCGCCACCGTGGACCAGTCGCTCCAGGCGACGCAGTGGAGGCGCTCGGTAATGGGTGCCGGTTCGCTTGGGTAGCTGGCACTCCAGGCAGTCAGTTGCTGCGAAAAGAAGGAGTTGAGGTCCGGCGGCGTCCAGTCGGCACAGCCGGTGTTGACGTGCAGACCTACCTCAAAGCCCTGGGCCGTGTACTGCTTCGCCTGCGCATCGGTGAGGGGGCTACCGGGAAAGAGATAGGACGTGCCGCGGATGCACTGCCAGTCGGCAACGTTGCAGCCGGGCGGGCTATCGGCAATGTACTGATCCCAACGGCCGGCCGTACCGCCATTGGCGTGGTCGTCACCGGTCATGACAACGGCCGCTTTCAAGCCGCTGGGAAGATACCAGAAGCGCGGCAGCGGCTTTTTGGTCTGGTTCATTTCGGTGATGAGGTTGGCCAGGAGTCGTTGCTGCTCGTCGGCCTGCGGGATCGACACTTTGTTCAGGTCGACCCAGTCGGCCTGCGGGTCGTTGCTGGCAGCGCCATAGTATTGATCGTCGGAACGGACGACAGTGAGCCCGTCGCGGTGCTGGCCCGTCCAGGCCGGATCGCCCTGGCGGGTGTAGACGATGGACCGTGCCAGATCGTAGGTAAAGGCAGCGGCCTTACCGCCATTCGTGCCGACGGTGTTGAGCGTTACGGCCGGGTTCGGCGTCGAAGTCGTCGCGTTGCTGTAGAGGGTTGCCACGGCTGAGGCGCCGTTGAGCGCGTACAGGTCCGCGCTGCCATGGAACTGCATGGTCTGGTTGACGATGCCTGCACCCGGGCCACTGGCCGTATTGACCAGAAGGTAGGCATTGGAGAGTGTGTTCGAGGTGCTCGTCAGTCCCAACAGGCCGGCGAGCTGCTTATCCGGATGCATGGCGATCAGATTGCCGCCGGCGGTGACCCAGTTGCTCAACATCGTGGCCTGGCCGGCGGTGAGGGCCATATCGCCTAGAATCACGACATCGTAGCTGTTCAGCACCGTCGAGGAAACTGCTGAGATGTCGGTCACCGTGAACTCGTTGAGCCCCTCCGCTCGGAGGATTTCGGCGTAGTAGAGCGAAAATGGGTTGGCGGCGGAACTGATAGCGAGAATGGGGCCACCCGGACCCTGGTTGGGTGATGGCGTTGCTGCGGGTGTCGTGACAGTGTAATCACCCGACACTGTCGAATTGCCGTACTGATCGGTGCTTTTGACACGATAGTGGTACGTGGTATTCGGCGGCAGCCCGACGATCTGCTGCGAGTGAGCGAGCACAAGATTCGTATCAATTGCAGTGGAGTAGCCGTAGGATGCGGTCACGCCGTAATCCACCTGGGAATTCGCGCCCTCATTGGTCGACCAGGAGAAGGTTACGGTTCCCGACGAGGTGGCGACGGCGCCCACGTTGCTGATCACCGGAGGATTGGGATTCTTGGGAGCGGTGTTGAAGAGCGCATCGACCCAGTAGTTGGTGGCGTTGTAGTTTTGGGTGGGGAAGGCGCTGGCGGCGGAGTAGAGGTAGAGGCCGTTGCCGTTGGCGGCGGCGTTGGAGAGGGCGTGCAGGGGGGCGTTGTCGACCCCGGCCGTGGCGAAAGTGCCGCCGGTGTAGGCGTACTCGCCGACGCTGGTGTGGTAGGAGGCGACGTAGGTGGTGTTGGCGGTGACGGCGACCGGACTGGAGAAGTTGACCTGCTGCCAGCCGGAGGCGGTCTCGCCGCTGAAGGTAGCGGTGGCGAGCAGGGCGCCCGTGTTCGACCAGAGATTGCCGACGTGCGTGCCGGTGTTGGCGCTGCCTTTGTAGAAGCGCACGCCGAGGATGTAGCCGCTGGTATCCGTCTGGAACTTCACCCCTAGCTCGATGGCGCCGCTGTCGTTGGCGTCGGCCACGGCCGGTGTGGCGGAGCTGGGCCAGATCGTGCAGGGACAGGTCTGCGGCACCGGCGTCGCTGTCGCCGTAGGCGTAGGGGTGGGCGAGGCTGGCGGGGGAGCAGTCTGAGCGTAGGCGACATCGACCCAGTAGTTGGTGGCGTTGTAGTTTTGGGTGGGGAAGGCGCTGGCGGCGGAGTAGAGGTAGAGGCCGTTGCCGTTGGCGGCGGCGTTGGAGAGGGCGTGCAGGGGGGCGTTGTCGACCCCGGCCGTGGCGAAAGTGCCGCCGGTGTAGGCGTACTCGCCGACGCTGGTGTGGTAGGAGGCGACGTAGGTGGTGTTGGCGGTGACGGCGACCGGACTGGAGAAGTTGACCTGCTGCCAGCCGGAGGCGGTCTCGCCGCTGAAGGTAGCGGTGGCGAGCAGGGCGCCCGTGTTCGACCAGAGATTGCCGACGTGCGTGCCGGTGTTGGCGCTGCCTTTGTAGAAGCGCACGCCGAGGATGTAGCCGCTGGTATCCGTCTGGAACTTCACCCCTAGCTCGATGGCGCCGCTGTCGTTGGCGTCGGCCACGGCCGGTGTGGCGGAGCTGGGCCAGATCGTGCAGGGACAGGTCTGCGGCACCGGCGTCGCTGTCGCCGTGGGCGCTGTCTGCGCGCTGGCAATGTTGGCCGGGTGTGGAGGCAAGACGAGCAGCACGCTTACCAGAATCCCGAAGACCAGTCTGGCTACCCCGGGCACGACGCTGAACGCAGGGTGCTTCATCACCCAGGCTGTTTTACTACTCTTGCTATTCACACCACCACTCTCTTTCGGTTTGCCGGCTCCGACCACCGGTCAGTGTCCCGACTCGGCATCACTGTGTACTCAGTTGAATAGGACATCGACCCAGTAGTTGGCCTGGTTGTAGGTCTGATTGGGGAAGACGGCCCCGCTGCCGTAGGCATAGATGCCGTTACCACCGGACGTCGCGCTTGTCGGAGCATGCAGCGGCGCGTTGTTCACTGCAGCAGTAAAGTAGCCGTCATCCTCGGCGTAGCCGCTGGTGCTGTGGTAGGAGGCGATGTAGGTCGCCCCCGCCGTGATCGCGACGGGCGAGGAGAACGTCACCTGCTGCCAGCCGGACGCTGTCTCACTGGTGAAGGTTGCCGTGGCAAGGAGGGCGCCGGACGCTGTCCAGAGATGGGCTACGTGTGCTCCGGTGTTTCCGCTGCCCTTGTAGAAACGGATGCCCGTGATCTGGCCGTTGCGGTCCGCGTTGAACTTCACGCCAACCTCAACAGAACCGGAGTCACTGGTCCAGGGAGTCGAGGGCACCGCATTGCCAAAGATCGTGCAGGGGCATGTCGGCGCCGTCGCGGTGGCGGTTGGGGAGGGGCTTGGTCCGGTTGTGGGGGTCGGGGTGGGCGTGCTGGTGCTGGTGGTGTAGGAGGCATAGATCGAGAAGGACCAACTGCCCTGGCTGGAGGCGGGGAAGCTGCTGGGCCACGCGCCGAAGGTCACGGGACTGTTGGTCCAGACCTCCGGGTTGCTGCTGGCGCTGTAGTTCATGTCGTTGAGGGAGTTGTCGCTGGTGCCGTTGCTGTTGTAGACCAGCCAGTAGGCGGTGTTGGCAGTGAGGGTGGTGCTGAGCGGCAGCGTGTTCCAGGCGTTGGCGGCCAGGGTGCCGGAGCCGCTCTTGGCGACGAGGGTCCCCGGCTGGCCGGCCTGGTCGGTGTAGATGGCGAGTTGGTACTGGTTGTTGGGGGCGGCGGCGACGCTGCCGACGTGGACGCTCATGCTCGTCACCGCGCCGTTGGCGCTCCCCATCGTGAACCGGGTGCCGTTGATGTTGTTGGAATCACCACTGTCCACGCCAGCCCCAGCCACTGTATTGCCCAGCGTTTTGGCACCCGGAGCCGTCGTTGCCGTGGCGGTTGGGGTGCGCGTCGCGGTAGCAGTTGCCGTGGCCGTCGGCGTCTTTGTTGGCGTTGCAGTCGTCGTGGCGGTCGGCGTCGGGGTGCTGGTTGCTGTCGCAACTGGTGTGTTGGTCGCGGTCGGCGTGGCCGTCGGGCCGGCGGTATTGGTCGCGGTCGGCGTGGCCGTCGGGCCGGCGGTGTTGGTGGCCGTCGGGGTGGCCGTGGCCGTGCTGGTGGCGGTCGGGGTGGCCGTGGCACTGCCACCAGCGGTCGTGAACACCACATCCACCCAGTAGTTGGCGGCGTTGTAGGTCTGGTTGGGGAAGGTGCTGCTGGCGCCGTAGGCGTAGACGCCGTTGCCACCGCTGGTACCGCTGGCCAGGACGTGCAAGGGCGGACTGTTCAGCGCTGCGGTGAAGGAGTTATCGTCTTCGGCGTAGTTGCCGGAGTTGGTGTGGTAGGCGGCGACGTAGGTGGTGTTGGCGGTGATGGCCACCGGTGACGAGAAGGTGACCTGCTGCCAGCCGGAGGCGGTCTCGCCGCTGAAGGTGGCGGTGGCGAGCAAGGCGCCGCTGCTGCTCCACAGGTCGCCGGTGTGGGGGCCGGTGTTGCTGCTGCCCTTGTAGAAGCGGATGCCGCTGATGAAGCCGCTGGTGTCCGCCTGGAACTTGACACCCACCTCGACCGCACTGGCATCGCTCGTCGCGGGCGTCACCGGCGTCGCCGAACTCGGCCAGATCGTGCAGGGACAGGCTGGGGTGGTGGCCGTCGGCGTCGGGGTTGAGGTCGGACCAGTGGTTGGTGTGGCTGTCGGTGTGCCGACCGTCGCGGTGGCGGTTGGGGTAGGGCTTGGACCAGTGGTAGGGGTCGGGGTGGGCGTGGCGCTGCCGCTGGTGGTGTAGGAGGCATAGATCGAGAAGGACCAACTGCCCTGGCTGGAGGCGGGGAAGCTGCTGGGCCACGCGCCGAAGGTCACGGGACTGTTGGTCCAGACCTCCGGGTTGCTGCTGGCGCTGTAGTTCATGTCGTTGAGGGAGTTGTCGCTGGTGCCGTTGCTGTTGTAGACCAGCCAGTAGGCGGTGTTGGCAGTGAGGGTGGCGCTCAGCGGCAGCGTGTTCCAGGTGTTGGCGGTCAGGGTGCCGGATCCGCTCTTGGCGACGAGGGTCCCCGGTTGGCCGGCCTGGTCGGTGTAGATGGCGAGTTGGAACTGGTTATTGGGGGCGGCGGCGACGCTGCCGACGTGGACGCTCATGCTCGTCACCGTGCCGTTGGCGCTGCCCATCGTGAAGCGTGTCCCATTGATGTTGTTGGCATCACCACTGTCTACTCCGGCCCCTGCCACGGTATTGCCGAAGGAACAGGGACAGGTCGGCCCGGGCACTGTCACCGTCACACTGGTGGCCGGGCTCTGGATGTTGCCACTGTCGTCGGTGGCGCGACTCTCGATGGTGACAGATCCACTGACGCTCGCTGTCCAGGTGTAGCTCCAACTCGTGCGGCCGCTGGCCGGATGCCATGTCGCGCCACCATCGATGGATACCTCCATGCCTGCAACGACGCCCCCTACGTCCGAAGCGGTGCCGGAGATGGTGACGTTGCTGCCCACGGGGATGGTTGCGCCATTAGCCGGCGAGGTGATGATCGAGGTCGGTGGGGTCGTGTCGGTTGAGGCGGCCGCAGTGACGAGGCCGGTCTGCAGGGTTGCCGGTTGCACATGCATATCGGCGAACAGGTTGACCGTGGCTTGCTGCATCGCCGGGACGGTGAAGGCGCTACCGTTGTCGTGGTTGCCGTCCAAGCCCCATGACCACTGTACAGTTCCGGCGCCAAAGACCAGCGCCCCGCTTGGCGCCCGGTAGAGCGTCAGATGGTGCGTGGCCGTGCCGTTGCCGAACGTGTTGCCGTAGTCCAGAAGCAAGTCGCCTGAAATACTGAGCGTGTTGGAGGACATGTCGATCAGGCCAGCCGGGCGGGCGCCGTTGTCTAGGTCTTCATCCCATTCGTAGCCAAGCGTCCCGGCCGGAAAGGTCGCCGTTTGCCCCGGCTGCAGGGCGGCGACGCTCGTGTTGCGCCAAAAGCGCAGATTTGCGTACGATGCCGGCACTGCGATGGAGTCCTGTCGATTGACGCCACCATTGACCATGAAGATGGTTCCGGTGAGGCCATTTTCAGGTCGGCCGCCATCGGCCGGTGGGCTCCAGCGGGGGTCTCGCCAGGTGCCCGTCCAGGTCGGCGGATCCTGGGGATCGCTCACCGCGTTGGCATGCGTCTCCTTATAGGTTACGAGCGTGCGATAGTTGGTGTTCGAGCCGTCGATGCTCGGTTCCCAGCGCGTCTTCCAAAAAACCTCATTGCCGGAAAAGAAGCCGAGGTGGACGCCGGCAGCCCGAGCCGCCTCGACGTTGGCGCGCTCGTTGCCGGACCAGTACTCGTCGTGACCAACCGACAGGAATGTCTTGTGCTGCTTGATCAGGGAGCCATAACGGTCGGCGTCGATGGAACTGATATAGCTGACGTCGTAGCCGTTGGATTCCATCCAGCGCACCATCGGGTATTCGGCGTTGAAAACGAAGTCCTGGCTGCTGTCGCCTCGGGTATTGAATGGCCGGTTGTAGCTGACCTTGTAGGCCCCCCAGGGCGCTGGTCCTCCCGTGTAGAGGTCGTTGCCACCCCAGTCGTTATACGCCTGCCAGGTGGTGTCGGATGTTTTGAACACCACATCGCTCGTGCTGGCGTCGTCACGAACGACAAACACGATCTGGCTCGCGCCGGTCGTGCCGTCTGTCCGCACCAACTTGGCGAAGTAGATGCCGGAAACGGCGGTCGAGGGAACTGCCCACGACGCCGACACTGCCCAGTTGCCACAGTCGATTAGCCCGGTCGTTGAGTCGGTCAGGCAAGCCGGCTGACTCTGAGGCAAGGCGACGGATGGTAGGATACTGGAGATGAGCCTGGCGCCATTCCCCTGGTAGTAGCCCATCCGATATATGTCGAGGCGGTAAGCAGTGGCAGGTGTATTGACCTTGAAGGAGATGGAGTTGCCGTGATTGACGCTGATATCGGTGGAAAAGCCCTGAATGCTGGAGTCGCCGGCACCGCTGATGTCCCACTGTGATTGTGGAGTACCAGGCAAGGCATTCTCGCAGACGATGGGGTTACTGGTACATCCACCGGCAGCTTGAACTCGGGTGACAGGGTGGGGCTGTACGCCGAGCAGTACGCCGAGAAGAATACAGGCAAAGCCCACCAAAGCGAACCGGTAAAGCTGGCGTGCCGACGGAGACATAACAAATTTATCCTAGCCTATATGCGACGAATCAAGCAGGCAAACCCTTGTGCTGACTGAATAGCTAAGGTTCCCATCGTTCTACGTTGAATCTGTGAACGGGAGATGAACGCTATTTCAGGTGCACAGCCACCTTGGACCAAGCGGGCCACAGAAGCCGCCGGTACGAAGTCGCAGCTACCGTTCACGGATGGTCTGGCGACCCCTAATGGAAGGAAATGGTTGACTAACTCTGCCCATGGCTGGTGAATAGCGCATTGCATCGTACCGGCGCCGTGCCAGCGGGAAGTGCCGCCCTAACGCTCGCTAACACGCTTTCATCGTTCGAGTTGATGCCGTGCTTTGCCTTGATCGCTCGTGCTTCTACTGTCAAGTCCGCAAGTTGATCGGGACTCTCCATGCAGCGAGCGGCCAAACCGTCCAATTGCTGTTTGATGGCTACAGTGCGCGGGTCGTTCTCCGCCACCGGCGGCTTCGCCTCTGGAATAAACCCATCCGCCTGGAGGGTTGCGAGTCGTTGTTCGGGGGTCAGGCCCTTGCTTCGACTGGCCGGCGCATGCTGTGTTGTATCCGTGGTAGTGGGCCCTGGCGCGCCTCCTGCCGTCGCCAGTTCGCGTGTCGGAGCCGGTAGGTTATTTGCTGGTGCAGTACCGTTCGCGCCTACCTGGAGGGCTGTACCGTCAGCTAGCTCACGCGTTGGCGCGGCGGCGTCAGGTCCAGAGCCGGTAGTTGAAGTGCCGCTGCCGCCCGGATTATTGCCCCCACTTCCTTGAGCGGTTGCAAGCGTGACCGACGAAGTTCCGATTGCGATGAATCCGACTATAATGAGGACGATCCCGAGGCGGCGCATGTGTAACTCCTAATCCAGATAACTATAGGGATAACCCAGCAGAATGAATGCGACATTACAACGCCTGGTGCTTCGCCCCTGACGACCTGTGCTTTTTTCGGGTAACCCGGTGAGATCGGGGGGCACGACCTCCAACGGCGCTGTCATGTTCGTCCTGGCTTGATATACTTGGGAGCCTTGCATTTAACAACCTGATGCCAGGGGACACCAGTCGCACTGTATCGGATGGTGGGGCGTTGTCACAACGCTTGCGCCATTGAACTAGCGAGTGCGCAGGATTGAGGCGGGCAGCACTGCTTGTGTCGCCGGTTCACGGTACGCAAAGGCTGCGGCTATGACGAAGACTCCGAGCGGCAAGGCGGCGTTTGGGGCGGTGGATATGCCGGTAAACAGCCCACCGAAATCGGCTCTGGTGCATAAAGTGGGGAGGTGGTCCGGGCCCGTGTTGTCGCTGCGCGGCGCTTGCTTCAGCCCTCTGGTATAGCATACCCTATCCTCGGTGCTCCCTACTTTACGCACCAGAGCCGCTTGACACCCGGCTTTTACAATCCCCGCGCAGACGCTGCGCAAGGGGCGGAGCGCGCCCACCCGCTGGAGTGGCAGGGCCAGAAGCCGGCGTCGCGGGTACCTCTGGGTGCGCGTGGGTGCCGCTGATAGCTGCCGCGACCAACGAACGCGACCGGCGGTACCTCTGGGTGCGCGTGGGTGCCGCACTCGCTCAGCTAGACGCCTTGCACCTGGGGGAAGGCGCTCGCCCCCCGGTCGCTGTGCTGCCGCCCGAAGGCGCGGACATTGGCCGGGGAGTCGGGCGCGTCCTCAACCAAGCCGTCGATGGCCACCAGCCGCAGCCCAAAGCGGAAGGCCCCTGGCGTCTGGACGGTGGCCAAGGGCCCACACACGCGGTGGAACAGCGCCACCACCGGGCGTGCCCCCAGGCGATAGCGGGCCTGGCTGATCCGGGTGCCCTCTGGGCGCTTGCTCGCCAGGGCGATCTCAGGGTCCGGCCAGAACAAACGCAGCCCATGCACCAGCTTGTGCAGCACCACCGTCAGCGCCTCTTAGCTGAACCGGCTCATCGCCACGCACAACAGCAACGTGACATCCGCCGGCAGCTTGCGCCGCCGCTCCGTCGGCACATCGGCGTCCGCAGCCACCCTATGAATCATCGCCAGCGGCACGACCTGCTCCAATGCCTCCAACGCTACGGCATCCGTAAACGTGCTGGTCGCGGGACGGTGACGTGCTATAGATCCCATGAGATGACTCCTCTGCGGCTCGTGCGACCCCTTGAGATCGTCCAAATCCCAGAATGCCACACGCTCCCCCAGGAGTCACCTCACCTGCTTGCTTCCCTTATCTAAACCGTATTGGGCTTAGTACTGCAGCCTCACTTCCGCTACGGCGCTCGATAGCTCCAGATGCAAGAACGTCGCCCGGCTGAATTGCTCGTCGGTACTCTCCAGAGGGGGTCTTTGGAAGTGAGGCTGTAGAATTAGGATGGCCCGCCTGAAGCAGCGATGAACCGCACGGAGAAGCCGCAGAGTACTACACCAAATTTCCTAATTTCCGGTCCCGTTTTCATAAAGCGGAAGGTCGACGGTAATATGTCCGTTGGTACGAACGACTATGTTCTGAGCCGTAGGCGTGAATCACATACCTGCAACGCTGGAAACGAGGAGGATTGATCATCACAAAGCTCAAAGGAGTATTCCTGGTCATCGCTGTATCGATCGTGCTCATTGCTAACAGTGCTTTGGGCCCTTTCCAGCGTAGCGTGGTTCACGCTGCCTCGGCGCCACAAGGATTGCCCAGTCACTTCGGGATTGGGCTGAGTGCGGCTCCCAATAGCAATGGTCTTGACGGCTGGATGCCGAATTCTGGTATCCCTTGGGACTATGCCTATCAGTATCTCTCGGGTGGAGTAAATACCAACAGTGGGTGGGAAACGTGGAATAGCAACGGCCAGTTTCCCCTTTATTATGCCCAGGATGCAGCGTCTCACCACTACGTCCCCGTCTTCAGCTACTACGATCTCCTGCAGAGTAATGGCTCCTGTAATACTTGCGGTGAGGGTCAAAAGGACATTAGTAACCTCAACGACGCGACGACGATGGCCAGCTACTTCCAGAACTTTGCGCTCTTGATGCAGCGACTCGGTTCCGGCAGCTATGACGGCATCTCGGGATTCGGGCAGACCGCCATTGTTCAGGTCGAGCCGGATTTCTCCGGCTATGCCGAGCAGGCAGTGCTCAATAACGGTTCTTGCTTTGGCTATTGCACGGGCCAGGGCAACAATCCCGCCTACTTAAAGGCAGCGGTCGCCGCCTCCGGCTATCCCGCTGTGGCAGGCTATCCCAATTCGTACCAGGGCTTCAACTGGGCGCTGCTGCATCTGCGCGACCTGTACGCCCCCAACGTCCTGCTGGCCCTCCACCTGAGCAACTGGGCCACAGGCGTTGATATCGGCTCTAGTAGCGATCCCTCCCTTGACGCAGCGACGCTCGGCCAGGAAGCGGGACAGTTCCTCTCCCAGGCCGGCGTGGCCGGCGTGCCGTCCGGCACGAGCAGCTTCGACCTGGTGTTCAACGACGTCTTGGATCGTGACGCCGGCTACTATAAGTATGTTTGGGGCGATGCCTCCCGCTGGTGGGATCGCCTGAATGGTACCTTCCCCAACTTCCACCGTTGGGAAAGCTACGTCGGCGCTGTGCATGCGGCGACGGGGCGCTCGATAGTCATATGGCAGATTCCGGAAGGCAACCAGTACTTCGATACGGAGAACAACACCTACGGGCACTACCAGGACAACCGGGCCGAGTATTTCTTTGGCCACGTAGCCGAGTTGCAGCAGGCCGGCATTATTGCGTTACTCTTCGGCTCCGGCAACGGTGGCAGCACGAACCACTGGGATGCCAATAACGATGGCATAACGAATCCGCCAAGCTTTTGTACGACCGATGGACTGAGCAGTGGCCAGATCTGTAACAACCACAGCAGCACGGTCGCGGACGATGATGGCGGCTACATCCGCATGGAGGCCCAGGCGTATTACGCAGGTCTAGGCGGCGCCACGCCGACGGCCACAAGCACGCCGACGGCCACGGCGACTTCGACACCGGTGACACCGACAGCAACCGCCACCTTGAGCGCGACACCGACGGCCACGTCCACGCCGGTCGCTACCAGTACGCCGACGGCGACCCCAACCAGCGGTGGGGGCGTGTTGGGGGATGCCCGCGTCGGCATCGCGTTCGATAGTGGCGACGCCAACAACATGAACGGCTCGCGCTTCACGACAGGGAGCGCGGGCGGCACGGTGACGAGCATGAGTGTCGCCGTGGGCACCGTGGATACCCCCCCCCATAACCGGTTCCAGGTGGCGATCTACACGGACCAAAACGGTGCTCCTGGTACCCTGGTGGCGCAGAGTGGCACCGGCACCCTCGCCGCCACCACCGGGACCACTCGGCGGCTGGTCCGCGCCTGGAACACCCTGCCGATCAGCGCCACCCTCGCCCCCAACACGGCGTACTGGCTGATGTACAACACCAACGGCAGCAGCGCTGCCCTCAACAACCTGCACTACGACCCGAGCAGCAGCGCTGGGGAGGCCTGGAATGTGAGTGCGACGCCCTTCGGCGCCTGGCCCGCCAGCTTCGGCCCGGCCGTCACGACCTCCGGCGCCTTCTCCATCTACGCCAGTTACACCCCCTGACGCGCAGTCGGCATGGCGGTTAGTGCGCTTATTGGCCTTGCGGTGGCCGGTCTGCGAACAGACTCCCACCGGCCTTACAGCATGGCATGGCCGCTCTTACGCGCTATGCTTTATCCGTCGGCTCGTCGATCACCGCAATAGGGAGAGTTCGCGCGGCCGTGGCACGAGGTGTGAGCAAGGAATCATTCATGAAGAACCAGGACGCGGTGATCCGCACGATTGCCGAGATGATCGTCGACATTTACATTCAGCAACGTGTCGATCATGACGAGGATACCGAGTCCGAGCCGGAGTTTCGGCTGCCCGCGCCGGCACTCTCCTATATCATCAGCACGCAGGCGGCACAGTACGGTTTCGACGCCGATAACGCGCACTTGCTCCAGGCAGTGAACGAGGAGTTCGCGCATCGTGACGTGCTCCCCATATTCGAAGGGCCGGAGTAGCGCAATGGCAGGCGATGGTGCGCATGATGATGGGCGGCAGGGACGCGAATCCGGCGCCCGGATTCTTCTTGTCATTTCGGCCTCGCCCGATCCAGATCTCGTTTCGCGCATCGCCGAGGATCGCTTCCCGAGAAAAGATTACCTTGAGTTAGCAAAGGCGACCAATGGCCAGATCCTCTTCCGAAGTGTAGTCTCGCAACATCCGATCAGCCGCATCGTCGCCCGGTTACTCGGCGTGCCCGCTGCTCAGGCGGCACTGGCGTTCATGCGTCGGCGGGAGTTCGACGTGGTCTTTACCGACGCCGAGAATATCGGCCTCTGGCTGGCTTTGTTGTTCAAAGTCTTCCGGGTGCGGCGCCGCCATGTCATGATTGGCCACCTCCCTTCGACGAGCTGGAAACAACTTTTCTTTCGGTACCTGAAGGTCCACTCCCATATTGACAGCATCATCTGCCACTCGTCGTTGCAGCGCCGGCTGCTCATTGGGCAGCAGGGTGTGCCGGCGGAGCGGGTCGTATTGCTCCCCTATGCAGTAGATGAACGCTTCTGGCGGCCGGCGGCAGCGGCGCCGGCAGGCCCGATCTGCAGTGCAGGACTGGAGTTCCGTGACTACCGCACCCTCATCGCTGCGGTGCGGGACCTACCGCTGGACGTCGTCATCGCCGCGGCCAGCCATTGGTCGAAACGCGAGAATGAAGCCAATCAGATCGCATTGCCGCCGAACGTTCGGGTGACAGCTCTGAACTACGAGGATTTGCGCCGCCTCTACGCGCAGTCCCGTTTCGTCGTCGTACCGCTGAAGGAGGTGGACTTCCAGGCGGGAATCACCACGATCCTGGAAGCGATGGCCATGGGGAAGGCTATAGTGGTGACGCAGACGCGGGGACAGCGAGATGTCGTGCGGGGAGAGACTGGTCTACCCCTGCCAGTCGTCGGCAGACCGCCATCCGGATTTCCCGACTTCGAGAACGAGTGCGGCGCCAGCGCCGATCAAACTGGCCTCTACGTCCCGCCTGGCGACAGTGGCCTCCTGCGACAGGCAATTGAGCAACTGATGGCCCATCCAGATCAGGCGATGGAACTCGGCGCTCGCGGTCGCCGCCTCATTGAGTGCCTTATGACGCTTGACCAGTACGTCGCGCGTATCGCCGCCCTGCTTCGCGCTGGGGATCATATTGTCACAAGATAGCTCGTTGCCTTGGTCGGCGTGCAAGCGTTTCGGGCGGCCCAGCGTGGCCCAGTGCCCGAGCGCTAGGAAGGAAACAGAAGTGCTGTGCCATCATGGCGGTGATCCGGCATCAGCTATGCGACTTCTGGCAGGTGGAGGGCGGCGACTGATGGAGAATCCCCAACGGCACATATGGACGACATGATCCATCGTGCGCCCGACAGCATTTCCGGTCTCCTGTGCCAAAAGTACCTGGTCAGGCCGGAGTGCGCGGTCCTTCTGCTCACCGCTAGTTTAGCGCCGGCCGAGGAGACTGAGCCGCTGCTAGGCCGGCTGCTTGACGAGCCGCTGCAGTGGGAAACCGTGCTCGATCTCAGTTATGTGCACGGAGTGACCGGGCTACTGCATCGCCGACTGCGAGCCAGTCCCCGCTGGGAAGGCTTGCCGGAGGAGGTGCGTCGGGAGCTGGACCGTTATCACCATGCCATGCGCTTCGCGCACTTCGCTATTGCGCGACAGCTCGGGGAGTTGCTTGACCTGGCCGCGGCTCATGGACTGAGTCCCATTGTGCTCAAGGGTGCGGCGCTTGCGGCCACAGCGTATCCTGATCCGACTCTTCGCCCGATGGGCGACATTGATCTGCTGACGACACGTGACCGCCTGGACGCCATGCTCGCCATTATGGCCGAGCTGCAGTATCGGCAAGTGCCCCTGTACTACAATGACGACTTCAACAGCGAACGCGGCTACCATTTTCGCTATGCTGATCCGCAGCGAGGCCGCCAGCCGGTCGAATTGCACTGGGATCTAGCCAGCCGGTTGGAGCGCCGGAACCGGCTGACCCCGGCCGCACTCGAGGACTGTACTGTTCGAGCTCGTGTTGTCTTATTGGCTGGGGCGCCGACGCGCGAGGCACGTATTCTGACGCCAACCGCCCAGATGGTCTACCTCGCCGCGCATGCTGCCACAGAAGGCCACGCCCTGGGTCGGCTGATCTGGCTCGCCGACGTCGCGGCGGTGGGTCGGACCATGACGGTCGCTGATTGGGAGGCAACCATCGATCTTGCACACCGGGCGCGGGCAAAAGCCGCCACATTCCTCGCTCTCGCTCTTGCGCAGAATTTACTGTCCGCGCCCGTGCCGCAGCGCGTCATTACGGAACTGCGTCCGCCCCGATGCGTCCTCCAGGCACTAGAACGCGTCCTCAATCCGCAGGTGATTCTTGATCCAGTGACGGATGAACGGCGGGCCCTCGTGAAGTACCTCGTCGTGGACAACCCGGCGACCACGGTGAGGCTCCTCTGCGAACGCCTTTTCCCACCCCCGACAGCCATGCGCGTGTACGCACCGGAGTTAGCCGCCAGGAACTTACGTGGCGCTTACGTCCAACACGTCACAGATATCGGTCATGCGGCCATGCGAAAGCTGAGCACTGCCTTTTTTGCCAGGGATGCAGGCGCAACGCGTCAGAGGAGCGGGAATCGCTCGGAGTCCAAGCAATGAGTGCGATTATGGGAATCTATTATCGCGACGGCCGGCCGGTGGCTCCCGCTGATCTCCAGCGGATGGTGGACGTGCTTGCCCATCGCGGTCCCGACGGATCAGGTACCTGGCACCACGGCGCGGTCGGTCTGGCGCACCGGATGCTTTGGACCACTCCCGAGTCGCTTCAGGAGCGGTTACCACTCACCGGTGCCGCCGGTACTCTCGTACTGACCGCCGACGCGCGCCTCGATAATCGGGAGGACCTCATCGCGACCCTTGGTCTCGGTAGCTCGCCGCCAACAGAGATTGCCGATGGCGCGCTCATCCTTCGTGCCTACGAGCGTTGGGGTGAGGAGTGCCCAACACATTTCTTGGGCGATTTTGCGTTTGCGATCTGGGACGGCCGTCACCGCAAGCTCGTCTTAGGGCGCGATCCGATCGGTGTCAAGTGTCTGTACTACTACTGTTCTGGGCAGACCCTTGTATTCGCCACCGAGATCAAAGCACTGTTCTGCCTTGCGGACGCGCCGCGGCAGTTGAATGAACTGCGGATAGCAGAGTACCTCGTCTCCAATTTTGAGGACCGTGCCGCCACCTTTTACCGCGATGTCTTTCGCTTGCCTGCCGCCCACCTCATGGTCGTCGGTGAAACGGAACTGCGGCTGCAACGGTATTGGGCGCCGGACCCGTCACGACGGGTGCGCCGCCGTTCCGATCAAGAGTACGCGGAGCAGTTCCGCGAGATTTTCTCCGAGGCTGTTCGCTGCCGCTTACGTAGCGCTTTCGAGGTCAGTTCAACGTTGAGTGGCGGGCTTGATTCATCGTCGATCGCCTGTACGGCAGGTCCAATCCTTCGAGCGCGGGGTTCACCTCCCCTCCACACATTATCAGCCATTTTCCCAAGTCTGTCTGAACGTGAACTGCGAATGATCGATGAACGGCAGTACATCGAAGCCGTGCTTGCCTCCGGCGTATTCAAGGCGCACTACGTCCATGCCGATCAGCTCAATCCCCTTATGGACCTCGGAACGATCCTGGGGCATACGGACGAAGCGTTCGTCGCCCCGAATCTGTACCTGCACTGGGCGCTGTATGCCGCCGCGCAGCAACAGCATTGTCGTGTCTTCCTCGACGGCATCGATGGTGACACGACAGTATCCCATGGGCTGGGCTACTTCGCTGAACTCGCCGGTTCCGGTAGATGGCGGCGCCTTATGCGGGAAGCCGTCGCGCTGGCGGTCACCTCCGGTTCCTACACTTGCCGTCGAACCGTCTGGGAATTTGGCATCCGGCCACTGATTCCGGAGAGTGCTTTCCGGGTGCGAAACCTGTTCCGCCACCAGCAACAAGTGGGTTGGGGCGGCGAGGCGGCAATTCGCTCAGAGTTCGCTCGCCGGATTGGACTTATGGAGCGCCTGCGAAGCCAATCGCTGCCCGAGCGCACACCGGCACGCACAGAGCGCGAGGTCCACCGCCGCGGTTTAGCCTCCGCGCTTATTCCCTATACGTTGGAACTCGCCGACAAGTCAGCGGCGGCGTTTTCACTGGAAGCGCGCTATCCCTTCTTTGACCGGCGGTTAATGGAATTCTGCCTGGCCTTGCCCCCTGAGCAAAAACTGCATGCTGGTTGGACTCGGGTGATCATGCGGCGTGCGATGGCCGGCATTCTCCCCCAAGAAGTGCAATGGAGACGGCACAAGGCAAATTTAAGTCCGAACTTCATTCGACGGTTCCTCGATTGCAACGCAGAGACACTTGAGCGAATTGTGCACCGCGAGCCATATGCCATCGAGCCGTATGTGGACGTGTCTGTTCTGCGAGCTGCCTATGATCGCTGCGTGTCGGCAGCATCACCGGCGGTGGCAGATGTAGTCACGGTCTATCGGGCGGTGATGCTGGCGCTCTGGCTGGAGAAAACAGGTCTGCGTTCGCAATAGCGTCTGGTCGCGTCATATGTTCATGCTACTGTCACCTGTTGCCGCTACACTCCCACAAGTGAGGTGATGCATGGGCATGGCTGTGCCACGGACGCTGGATGGTGAATTCACAGAACGGTTCACGGTAATGCACGCAGTTCGACGCGCTAAGATGGAAGGGGATATCGTCATGACGGAAGTGCCTGCCAAGAAGGTCTGGGCCGCTCCAAAACTGGTTGTATACGGTACTCTCGAAGAGATCACCCTAGGGTGCAACAAGACGTACGGATCATCGGACGGTTTTCTGTTCCAGGGCCAAGCAATCATCTGCAGCGGCTCAAGTTAAAGGCTTGCGGCGGCAGTACCGGACAGCCGGCTTCACCAACTGTCCTGTACTGCCCATTCCCTGTTGCCCCTATACCGTAGAATCGAGGATCTGGAGTTGCCTGAGGAGGTGGCTGCCCGAGACAGACCGTGTTCTGCATCAGCGATGAGAACGTGAAGTAGGCAGTAGACCAACGCGCATGCATGCGAAGATAACGGACGCCGCCGGCCGGCTGTCCTATTTGCGGCAGGCGCTGCGCCTCATCTGGAACGCAGCCCCATCCTGGACGGTACTGTGGGCAACTCTCGTTTTGATCCAGGGGATCCTTCCGGCGGTTCCAGTCTACCTCAGTCGGCTGCTGGTCAATCACCTGGTAGCAGCGAAGGTGGCTGGAGGTAGCAGGGAGAGTTTAGTTCCGGTACTGATTGTCGCGGCGGCGATCGCCGCCGCGCTCGTGGTAACGACGTTGCTACAGGGAGGCAGCGACTGGCTCCGAACAGCTCTTTCCGAGGTCGTTCAGGACTACGTCAGTGGGTTGATCCATGCTAAATCGATGCAAGTGGATGTCGCATTCTACGAGTCAGCCGATTACTATGACCGCCTCCATCGAGCCAGTAGGGAGGCGAAGACTCGCCCCCTGGCGCTTCTCGAGAGTATTGGCGCTCTGTCCCGAAATGGCATCACCTTCCTGGCCATGGCTGTCGTGCTGTTACCCTATGGCGTCTGGTTGCCGTTGGCACTTGTCGTAGGCACAGTACCTGCTTTCGTCGTTCTCCTGCGCTTCAATCGCCGGTATCATGCGTGGTGGGAACGAACCACGTCCGATCGTCGCCTGGCTGAGTACGATGACACGATTCTCTCTAATAGCAATGCAGCGGCTGAGCTTCGCCTGTTCGACCTTGGCGGTTACTACTCTTCGGCGTTTCAGTCGCTGCGGCGACGCCTGCGTGGCGAGCGTCTGAGCCTTTCGAGAGATCAGAATCTAGCGCGACTCGTGGCGAGCGCAGTGGCGCTCGCTGTGTCTGGGTTGACCATGATCTACATGATCCGAGCGGCTATCGCGGGTGCCGCGACCTTGGGTGATCTCGCGCTGTTCTATCAAGCTTTCAATCAGGGCCAAGGACTCCTGCGCTCACTGCTCGCAAATGTCGGAGAGATTTACGGGAACAGCTTCTTTCTCGGAAATCTCTTTGAGTTCCTGGCTTTGCAACCACGCATCTTCGATCCGGCCAAACCGGTGCCACTCCCGGCAGACCTGATGCAGGGTATTCATTTCCGCCATGTCACCTTCCACTACCCGGGCAGCACGCGTGCGGCACTCCGGGATTTCAGCCTTGAAATCCCTGCCAGACGAATCACCGCGATCGTTGGTGCAAATGGCGCGGGTAAGAGCACCCTGATTAAGCTGCTCTGTCGTTTTTATGATCCCGCTGCGGGATGCGTCCAGCTCGATGGACTCGACCTTCGCGAGCTGTCGCTCACCGAACTTCGGCGTCGGATCAGCGTCCTATTCCAGTTCCCCCTGACGTACTACGCAACAGCCGGTCAAAACATCGCAGTGGGCGACCTCGCGTCGGCGCCTACTATGGCCGAGATTGTGGCCGCCGCACTTGCAGCGGGAGCACACGAACTTATCGCCCGCCTTCCCAATGGCTATGACACGACGCTGGGTACGGCATTTGGTGATGGTATCGACCTTAGCGGTGGCGAGTGGCAGCGCATTGCCTTGGCCCGGGCGTTTTTGCGTCAGGCGCCGATAATTATCCTCGATGAACCAACGAGCTTCATGGATTCCTGGGCCGAGGCCGACTGGCTCGAGCGATTTCGCGATCTCGTTCGGGGGCGGACCGTCCTCATCATCACGCACCGCTTCACCACTGCGAAGTACGCGGACATCATACATGTGATGCAGGATGGACAGGTCATCCAGTCGGGGAGCCATGACGAACTCGTGGCCGGCGACGGCCTGTATGCCCGTTCGTGGGCACGCCAGATGGCTCATTCGCAGACGTCTACGATTCCTTAGTTTCCGACTTCCAAGTCCGCCAGGACTTGCGCATGCACCGCCTCTTGATACTCAAAGCCGGATGGATAGGTGAGGACGCGCAGCGGCACCTGTGCGCTAAGACGCGCGTACAACGGCAGGAAGCGCGCCACTTCAACGGGCAAGAGGAATGATTGCATTGAGGTAAATGCTAGCAAAGCCGAGAGGCAATCCCGTGGACTTAGGCCACGTATTGTGATGTCCGAACGATTTTCTTTCCTGGGGTCGTACCGTGCCAGCAGATAAATGCTACGCAGAGGGAGTGGCTCCTGGGTGAAGGAGTAGCGGCCCTCCAGTCCCAGGAACTTTTTCTCAGTGTTGTCGAACAGATTGGCCAACTCGTCCGATATATCCAGTGCGTGTAGCGCCGTCTGGCGCCAGACCTTCATATAGGGGGGACCCGGCGTTCCACAAAGTTGGCCACCATACACCTGTAGCGGCAGGGCATCATCTGTCAACAGCGGCGCCCCTCGCCGAACGAACGCGCTGGTCATTGTGGATTTCCCTTGGCCCTTCCGTCCAAGAAAGGCAACCGCTCCCGCTGACGTTACCACGGCCCCGGCGTGGAGGATCGGAGTCCCGCGCACTTGCAGAATAAAGAGGATCACAGGCCCGGTCAGTCCCAACCCGATCGCCCGCTCATCGGCTCCATCGTCGGGGTAGACCTCTACCACGTGCAAGTCGGGCGTGACGTGGAAGGTGCCGACTGCGCGCTGCCAGATCCAGGCGCCGCCCGGACCACGATTGAGGCGCAAATCTTCCCCATGGATCGGACAAGGAACAGAAGCGAAGACGGGCCCGTCCGGTTCAGGGTAGACAGGCGGTTGCCGACGTTGAAAGACGACGTCTACTCGGCTCTCGTCGACCGCGCAAAGAGCGGCCGGTAAGGGAACGTCACTGCGCACACGCAGGCCAAAGAGCGAATAGATAGGGGCGAGGGATATCCTCTCCCCTCCCATGCCATCTTGCATCGATGCGGGCGTCACAGGGCTACCCCCATTCCAAATCGCGCCAGCCAAGCTATGCCCTCAAGCGTTGCTGGCGACGCTGCTAACGTTGTCATCACTACGAGCGAGCAGCCTGAAGGCGGCAACCGCCGAGGGTGAGTCACTCACGACTCGACCGCCCAGTTCGACCCAGGCATGGGCCTTTAACGTCCCATTGTCCTTGCGCACACCGATCCGCAGATCGCTTGGCATCCTTTCCCGGCGCAGCCAGTGATGCAACACGAGCGAGCGATGGAGACAACGCGCCCGCACGACATGGTGGCGGGAAGCGATATTGAGCCAGTAAGCGTAGCGCCGAGCGCGGTATAATTCCTCGGGTGCCGGGGTAAATCCGGGAATAACGTCCGCGGGCCGTGCCAGGGTCATGCGTTGCCGATACCAGGCGAATCGCAGGGCCAAGTCCACTGCGGTAAGCCAGACGAGCGCGCGAAGGAGGACGCGTTGATCAGCGTACTCCAGGGACTGAAATCGCAATAGAGCACCGCGCATGCTGCTCTACCGCTCGACTTCGCGCGTCAACTCTTTCTCGACCAGCAGTGTCAGGAACGCCCGCACGTCTGCTTCCATTTCGGCGGGCGAAAAATCATACTCGTCCTGCATCTGGCTGACAATCTCCTCTGCCGAACTGCCCGTAGCCAGCAGTTGCCAAATCCTCGTCCCGACGGCGTCCAGACCAAAATACACGCCGCTCTCGACATGCAATAGCACGGTCTCCTCGCCCAGTTCGGCGCACACGACCGCGTCGCTGGGTATTAACTTCCGTGTCAGCATCATTATGCGAGCATTTCTCCCGATACCGCTGCGACCAAGTGCCCTACTGTACGCCGACGCAATGAACGGCACGTGTGCAGATGGGGGCCATATTCACTTTATTGTCAGCACCATGACGCGTTCTGCACTATTATGAAACGCGGTGCGACGTTAAGGACACGGGGACGCGCTCGCTTGAAGTACCCCGAACGATTGCCGCTGCATCCACCTGCCGCCTGGGCATTGGCGCGCCGGCGGTCGGCAAGTTGTTGGGACGGAGAGATGCCGTCACTGGAAGCTTCCCCGCGTGCTTCGGACGGATACCGCTTGGCCAAGCAGTATTCCCTTGGCCATTGGTTCACGGTAAGCAACCACTGCGGCCAGCAAGAACACGCCCATGGGTAGAGCGATATTGGGGTCGGTAGCGGTGCCAGTGAAGAAACCACCGAAGTCCTGACCCAGCCACCAGGTGAACAGGAGCCAGACGCCGGCAAGACCAAACGTCCAGCGTTGCACGTGTCCGGTGAGGAAGGCCCAGCCTAACCAGGCCAAAATCGCCACGAAGCAGGCGTTGCAAAGAACCGGCGCGGCAAACGCCACCGCCGTCATCCCCTGAATTGGCGCAGCCAGCACCGTCGGCTGCGGCATAGCGGCCACCGTGGCAAACAGCGATCCGAGCTGCCTGCCTGTCCAAAAGCCCGCGCCCGGCAATGCCTGCAAGATGGCCATGGCGAGCCAGAAGGCGCCGAGTATCCTTGCCGACACCCGCCCCGTGCCGCCTGGAGCCCAGCGCTTGATGGGCAATAACAGGAGGGCCGCGCCGATGATGTACACGAGAACGGCACCCGGAGCGCCGGTGATAATGGTGGATGAGCCGACGAGCAGTCCGCCCAACCCTTCCCCCAGGACCCAGATACCCAACCCCCAGGCGACTGAGAGCCAGAGGCCAAGCCGTCCCCAACGCCGTTCACGCCCGGCGATCAGAAACAGGCTGATGCCAAGCTGCACGATCACCGCGCCGGCATTGGCTACAAGGGGATGTTGGAGCCAGAACGCGGCGTTGAGCTGCAGAATGGCAGCGAACCACTGCGGCTGGCCCAGGGCCGCCGGTTGCAATACCTGATCGACGAACTGGCGTGTGAACATGGCGGGTTGGGCCTGCAATAGGCCATCTACCAGCCAGAGCAGGCCGAGGCCGATCCAGAGGACGGCACGACTGCCGTCGCCGCGACCATCGTCAGTCTGCTTATCGTTGCCGGTAATTCGTCGTCCAACACGTGCATGCATGGATCCTCCTGACGTTTTGATGGAGCCCTTCGCGCAGGCGCCGGGTTGAGCGGCGGCGCCTATTGCGGACAACCTATGAAGGCAGGATAACGGCAGGTGAATGAACTGAGTAGCCCCCTTTAGTCCTACGCCCTGGGGGTACCTGTTGTCCGGGGTAGTTCTTAGATCGCGCCCAGTCCGGCATAGCGCCGCAAGATGCGGAGCTTTTCCCGACGCCGACCGAGCAAGAACAGACCGGGCAAGACATCGAGGGGATGACGGGTTGCAGGGTCAAAACGCGCCAGACGCAGATGGGCGACACCGGTCAAACGTCGCACGACGGCAACGGGCCAGAGCAGGCGGTACACGGGCGCCAGGAGAACTTCCTCCCTGGTGGGAGGGCCGAGGTCCGGTAGTGGCGTCTGCAGGATCGCATGCAGCACCCAGAACACGTGGCGCACCACGCTGCCGATCCCTTCGTCACGAGCAGTCTGCATAACGACTCGCCAGTCGATCGCTGCTCCATACCGGTGGACGAAAAGATCGAGGTCAATAAGCCAGATCAGGCGCTCATACGAATGGCGATGGAGGTGTGCCGCCAGGTGCATAAACTGGTGCGTAGGCGCCAGGACGCGCATCGCTACAACACCGCTGTGCAGAGGTTCCGCCTGTCGCCAGAACGCTTCCTGGTGGCGATCAGCCATGCCAAACTCCAGCAAACTGCAATGTATCTCGACGTGGACCTTTTGCCCCGCACTGGAGAAGCCACGCTCGTCGTAGCCCTCCAGAGCACTCCGTATCGGTCGCAAGGTCTGCGCGCCGGCATATGGGACGTAGCCGGCGGCGATCAGCGCTCGGTACAGACGGCCATAGTCGGCGGCGCGACAGTAGAGGTCGAGATCGCCGAACGGGCGGAGGTCGGGGTGCGGATACAACAGGTGCGCCGCCACCGGCCCCTTGAGTACCAGCACGTCCACTGCGACCGCCGCCAGCGTCTGGAGCAATCGTCCCAGCTCGACCTCCTGGGCGAGGCCGCTGACACCATCCTCGCGGACGCGGGCTTGTAGCGCCTGCTGCACCCAGCCTGGCGCCAGTTTGGCCGTGGCGCCGAGCGTCCAGGCCACCAGCGGGGTGACGCGATGGCGAGCGGCCATCTCCAGGACCGCCGCCCAATCAACATTGTCGGTAAGTGTGGTAAGACCGAGGGCGGATTGCCGGGCGTCGGCCTGGGCGAGCGCTAGGGTGACCGCGGCCGTTTCGAGATCCCGGTGCCGCGCGGGCGACCGAACCGCCCTCAGCGCAGCTATCAACACTCGGTCACTTTCCGGCCTGGTAGGTCGTAGCAGTTAGTACGCTCCCCGACAACGGAGGATAGCCGGGATCGTCCGGGCGATGATGGCAAGGTCGAGGAGGAGACTGCACTGGGCGACGTACTGCAAATCGAGCGCCATGCCCTCGTCGAAGCAGAGATCGCTGCGTCCGCTCACCTGCCAGAGACCGGTCAGGCCTGGCGTGACATCAAGGCGGCGATGGTGCTGAGAGGTGTATTGGTCCACTTCGCGCTGCAGCGGTGGGCGGGGACCAACCAGACTCATGTTACCGATGATGACATTGAAGAGTTGAGGTAGTTCGTCAATGCTCAGGCGGCGCAGCACCCTGCCGATCCGGGTGACGCGCGGATCGCTGCGCAGCTTGAACAGGAGGCCATCCGTCTCGTTGAATGGCAGCAGATGAACGAGTTGACGGTCGGCGCCGCTGTGCATGGAACGGAACTTGTACATCCGGAAGGGACTGCCGCCCCGGCCGACCCGCTGCTGGCGATAGAATACCGGTCCCCGCGAGTCAAGCTTGACCAGGGCGGCGACGACCAGGAAGAGGGGAAGGAGGCAGACGATTAAGAGCGATGCCGCCACGATGTCTACCACCCGCTTCACCGGCGGATACCAGGGCTCCGCCGTAGGGTCCAGCGCTCCCGCGCTATGGGCGTGGCGAATTGGCGCTATCGGGGCGACCGACCGCCAGGGGTAGTCGGCCGCTCCGGCATCGTCGGCGAGCATATCCTGGATCATACGTACCTCGATTCACGCTGCAGTGGGGACAATTAGCGGGGTGTCAGTTCAACGGACACCGGGGTGGCGTCCGCCGTTATGGCGAAACGGTGGCTAAACGCGGGCGCCTCTTCCGTTAGGGCCTCGTTCGGCGTTACGCGTGCCTGAGCGAGGAGTTGGAAGAAGATTGGTAGGTCTTCCAGGAGGTAGCGCTTCCACAGCCGGCCCGGCTCCTGCATGACGCGGTACAGCCACTCCAGCCCGAAATCTTGCATCCACTGCGGGGCGCGGCGAATCTTGCCGGCCAGAAAGTTGAGGGTGCCGCCGATGCCGATAGACACCGGGACGTTGAGTTCGGCCATATGCTCGCGAATCCAGACATCTTGGCGCGGCGCGCCAAAGGCGACGAACAGCACATCCGGCCGGGCGGCCTGCACGCGCTCGACGATCCGGCGATCCTCGTCCTCCGCCCAGGGGCCGAAGGGCGGAGCGTAGATGCCGCACACGGTTAGGCCGGGGAAGCGGCGCTGGAGCTCGGTCGCTGCCTGCTCCGCCACGCCGGGGGCAGCGCCGAGGAGAAAGAGGCGGTGCCCTTCCAGAGCCGCCATCTGCGCGCAGCCGAGCACGAGGTCGGTGCCGGTGATGCGCTCGGGCAGGGGCGCGCCGATCAGCCGGGCGGCCCACAGCAGGGGCATGCCGTCCGCGACGCTGAGATCGGCCGTGTTGATGAGCCGACGGTAGGCAGAATCCGCCTTGGCCAGCTTGATGAAATCGACGTTGACGGTCACGATTTGGCGGGGACGTCGTAACTGAATGGCCCGCCGAACGTGCTCCATGGCCGCCGCAAAGTCGACCCGATCGACCCGAACATTGAGGAGATCAATTTGGTTAGCCATCGCGGCACTCCCGGTCCTTAGTCGCTTCCGTAGTACTTCCATGCCAGGTACTTTGGTACCAATGAAAGATATGGCGCGCGTCTAGGGAACCGATGAACAGCCGATCTCGCAGTGTGAACAGCTATGCAGAGATCGGTACCGTTTGGCGTTATCAACAATGACAACATGACAGCAAATTCACATCGAGTAGGGAGGAGACTGCCGAAGGCGGTAGTCACCTCCCTACTGACCGGTGTAGGCCTAACGAATAAGGAAATGCCGGCGGATCGCCCGAGCGGCATTCCGGGACGCCTTGCTTCTGCCGCTGAGGTCGGGCCGCCGGGAGCGGGCGGCGTGCTGGCTCATGCAAGTGACCACGATGATGAACGGCAACCGGAGCAAACCGCGCAGTAACCGGCTCACATGTGCATCCTTTTCTTGCGCGGCCCCGCTGCACTGAGTGTACGGTGAAAGGCCGCGGCTACTCATCGACGGTCGAATTGGCTAGTGCATAGATGGGACCTTTGGTTTGGCTGCGGACCCCGCTAGCCGTTTCCCGGCGTATAAGCTATACGTAGAAAGCGGCGCCGGATGGAGACGGGCGCCGTGGACCAGGCGCAGACGCCGGTAATGGACGAGTGCAACGTATGCGACGACAACCAGTGGCAGAAAGGGCCGTGCGTGCCCTCGGGGCGCCTTTCGGCGCTTACGCCGTCTTGAGTACCGGGTACTTGCTGACCTTGACGGCAGCCGCAATCCTGCCGCGCCAGACCGCGGTGTTCTCGACGACGTTGCCGCAGTTTGACCTGCTTATCGCCGCCCACAACGAAGAAGGC
The DNA here is from genome assembly GCA_036734945.1 of Chloroflexota bacterium. Classification (GTDB taxonomy): domain Bacteria; phylum Chloroflexota; class UBA4733; order UBA4733; family UBA4733; genus UBA4733. The sequence goes on along the minus strand of DAIMXP010000024.1, from coordinate 2,532 downwards.
ACGCTGCCGCGCCTACTGGCGAGCATCGCCACCCTCGATTACCCGTCCGAGCGGCTGCGCGTCCACGTCGTCGCCGATAACTGCACCGATCGCACGGCGGAGGTAGCCCGCCAGGCCGGGGCAATTGTCCACGAGCGTGAGGATGCGGAGCGGATCGGCAAAGGTTTCGCCCTCGCCCTGGGTATGTCGGCCACACTGGAGTTCCCAGGGCAGCCGCATGACGGAATTGTCATCATCGATGCCGACAGCGACCTCTCGCCACAGTTTCTGCGCGTCCTCGCCTGCCACCTCGGTACCGGCGCCCAGGCGATCCAGGCCTATTACAGCGTACGCAATGCCGGCGACTCCAGCGTGGCGATGTTGCGTTATGTCGCGCTCTGCCTTTATCATTATTTGCGGCCGCTTGGCCGCTCTCGCCTCGGTCTCTCGGCCGGGCTGCGCGGCAACGGCATGTGCTTCCGCCGCGACGTTGCCGCCCTGGGCTGGACTGCGCACGGCTTGACGGAGGATGTCGAACAGCACTTCCGGCTGTTGGAACGCGGCATTCACGTGACCTTTGCACCGGAGGCGGTGGTGGAGGCGGAGATGCCGGTGACGCTGCGCGGCGCCGCCGCTCAGAACAGCCGCTGGGAGCGAGGCCGCCTGGAAGCGTTGGCAAAAGAGGTGCCGCGCCTTCTCCGACTGGCCGTCCGACGGCGCGACCCGTCGGCGCTCGATGCGGCGCTGGAGCAGTTGGTCGCGCCGCTGTCGGTCTGTGTCGCTTCCTGCCTCCTGGCGATCCTGGCCGGTCTGGTCGGACGATCCCGTCTGCTGCGCGTCCTCGGTCTCGGGGCGCTCGCCGGGCAGGTGGCCTATGTGCTGCTCGGGCTCCGTCTGGCCGGCGCACCGTCGGAAGCGTATCAAGCGCTGGCGTCGGCGCCGCGTTACGTGCTCTGGAAGGCCTGGGTCTGGCTGCGGGCAACCATGCACCCGCCGACGCGCTGGCAACGCACGACTCGGTTAAGCGAGCCGAAGGGTTGACCGCGGCGGCTATACCGGCAGGCCGTCAGGCGGCGTTGTCGCCCCACTCCGCCATGACGGCGTAACGCTCGACGGAGTTGGGCTCGAAGACTGGGTGGCCATCCAAAGTTAGCCAGGCGTGGGCCACAAGTCCGTTGGGACTGGGGCAAGCGCCGAGGGCGAGGCGCACGGGGTAGCCGCGCCGGCGGAGGAAGTAGTACAAGGTCAGGGAGCGGCGCAGGCAGGGTCCGTAATGGCGCAAGGGTCGCCGCAGGTAGATGTGATCGACGGCGGCCACGACGTGCTCGATTTGCCCCTGGGCGCACCTCGCGGGCGGACTGTGCGGCGTCAGCAGGCGAACCGTCCGGCGAACCGACGAGACGCGCAGCAGTACGGGCAGCGCCAGCAGGAAGATGATGATCTTCAGGTGCAGTGCAGCCGCTCGAAGGTCAGTGCGGAGGTCAGGCCGGTGCATCGACCCAGGTGATCATCTGTTTGGCGGCGAACTCGCCCAGGAGTTCGTCAATGTCCGCTTGCAACTCGGCTTCCGGTACCTCATACTCCGCCAGTAGCTCCGCAACGATCAGCGATACGGTGCGCTGCCCATCGATCAACTCCCAGATGCGCGCGCCCACGCTATTGATCGTAAAATAGGCCTCGGTCTCCGTGTTGAGCAAAACCATCTCCGCACCGAGGCGCCGCGCCACGATGCGTTCTCGTTGCACAGGGACCACACTCGGTTGTACCACGCTAGATTATTCCCTCTCGTATTCCGACCTTGCGTCTGGCGATTTGTCGGACGCGCTCTCTTGGCCCCCATACTACGACGTTTGCCCGCTCTGGTCCACGCCCCCGGCCGTGTCACCGCACATCCTGCATCTTAGCCAGCCTCGAGCAGGTCTCGCAGCAGCACCGGCAGCCGGTCGAAGTCGGTGCCGGTGTCCAGGGCGTAGGTGCGGCAGGACGCCACGAAGTCGACCAGAGTCGGCAGCATGTTCCCCATGGAGTCGCCGGTTGATCCGAAGGCCATGCCGGCGACGATGGCGGTGAAGGCTGCCGTGGCCGACGCTGGCCGCAGCGTGCTCTCCGCCGTGTGAGCGATCCTCGGTAGCACAATCGCTACCGGCTTGCTTTCCTGGGCATAGCAATCGCCGAAGTAGTCAGCCGGATCAAACAGCAGTTTGGCGCCCGATGGCTCTGCCCGCTCCTTCGCACCGGCCAGCTCTGGAAAGAAGTCCAGCGAGCTGGGCAGCACCCGGCTGCGCTCCGGGAACGGCAGCAGTCGGAAACTGCCGTCGGTCTGCCGCTGGAGGATCGGCATATCATCGGAAATCAGCTTGAAGCCGGCCCGCAGCAGCGCCAGCGCCAGCGTGGATTTGCCGCTCCCGCTCACCGCCGGAAACACCAGCGCCTTCCCCTGCCAATCGACGGCGCAGGCGTGCAGGGGTAGCAGGCCCCAGCTTCGGAGGGCGGGGGGGAGGCTTTCTGGGGTAGGTATTTGGTGAGAGCTGGCGGGTGATGAAAAGGGATGCT
>DAIMXP010000023.1:0-76264 GCA_036734945.1 Chloroflexota bacterium | reverse complement strand
CACAAACTCCTCCAGCGCCCCGCTGTCCACCGTACCGATCACCAATTGCATCTGCCAACCTCCTCCCCAGGAGACTCGCATAGATCACGCCAATATAGTGTTAACCGGGCGTTGTGCGAGCGTGTCACGCAGATGATGGCGCTCCTGGAGGACCGCGGACCGGGCGGCGGTGGCGCTGGGCTGCGCTTCGGCCCCTACCGGGTGGTTGAACAAATCGGCGGGGGCGGGATGGCCGCCGTCTACAGCGCTCGCCACGCAGGCTCCGATGCCCTGGTCGCCCTCAAAGTGTTGCCGGTGGGTTGGGGAGCGGCGACGGACTTTCGGGATCGTCTGGAGCGCGAAGCGGCGGCGCTCCAGACGATCAACCATCCCAACGTTATCAAGGTGCTCGCTGTCGGCAGGGTCGAGGCGGCCCTCGGCGGCGGCTGCTACCTGGCGATGGAGTGGATTCCCCAGGCGCTCGACCGGGTCCTGCGCTCGCAATACCCGGAGCCACTGCCAACGGTATCGGCGCTTCGCATTACCTACGGGGTCGCCCAGGGTCTCGCCGCCGTACACGCGCGTGGGCTGCTCCACCGCGACGTGAAGCCCTCCAATGTGCTTTTGCGCGCCGACGGGACCGCCGTGCTGATCGACTTCGGTCCGGTGCTGCTGGCGGACGTGAGCGCGCAACAGCGGCTGACCGCTACCAACGTCATCGTCGGCACCGCCGATTACCTGGCGCCGGAGCAGGCAGCGGGTTTGCCGCTGGACTGCCGCGCCGACCTGTACGCACTCGGCATCATGTTGTACGAACTGTTGGCCGGCCACGTCCCCTTCGCCGGCTGCGCCCCGCTGGAGACGCTGCGGGCGCACGTTGACCTGCCGCCGCCGCCCCTACCGCCGGAGGTACCGGCGGCGGTCCGCGCCATCGTGGAGCGAGCGCTGCAGAAGCACGCCGACGACCGCTACCCTTCGGCGGAGGCGATGGCTGCAGCCATCGCTGAGGCGATTATTGCCGAAGGGCAGCGAGCCGGCTGATTGCATGATGCACCGCAAAGTGCAGGGCCGCGACTGCGGGCCCACTCGTGGGCGCCCCCGGCCAAGCGACGTGGGCGACTGTGGTCGCTGGGGTCCTCGGCACCGCAGTGCCCCCCGTCGCTTGGCCGGGGGCGCCCCCTGGGCCCGCAGTCGCGGCCCTGCAAGCTCGCTTGACCCGCTGGCGCGCGCCTGCTACAGTCGCCTGGCCGGTTGACGCGGCAGGAATTGGTCAGGAAGGATTGCGAAGAGATGACAGTGCGAGTAGGGTTCGTTGGCTGCGGCGGCCGGGCCGTGCGCGAGATGATGGACCTTGTGCAAATGCCAAACGTCACGATGGCTGCCATGTGCGATATCACGGAGGATCGTGTTGCCGCCGGGCTGGAGCGCTTGAACAATCGGCGGGGTGCCGGTGAAAAGGTGTCGGCGCCGGCCTTCACCGACTGCAGGCGCATGCTGGACGCGGTGGAACTGGACGCTGTCTACGTTGCGCTGCCGCCCTTCGCCCACGGCGAGATCGAGCACGCGATTATTGACGCCGGCAAAGCCATCTTCGTGGAGAAACCGCTGGCAGTGGAGATGGCGGTGGCCAAGGAGATCGATGCCCATATCCGCGAGAAGGGCGTCATCAACTCCGTCGGCTATCAGTGGCGCTATGCCGGCCCCATGGAGCAGGCGCGGGAGATGTTGGCCGGCGTCCCCATCGGCTTGCTGATCGCCATCCGGCTGGGCGGGCTGCCTGCGACACCCTGGTGGCGCGTGCAGGCGCAGTCGGGGGGCATGCTGATCGAGCAGCACACCCACTCCGTGGACGCCATGCGCTATCTCGCCGGTGATGTCGCCACGGTCTACGCTGCCGCCGGCACGCAACTGCTCGGTGATGTGCCCAACCTGGATATTGCCGATGTCAATGCCGCCTCCGTCACCTTTGTCAACGGCGCCGTCGGCAGCATCATCAACTCCTGCGCCGTCGCCGGCCAGCAAATGCCGAACCTGAGCAACGCCATTCACATTGTGGCCAAGGATCTGGTGCTGGCAGCCTCCGCGAGCTCGCTGCATGTCATGCGTCCGAAGCAGGAGCGAGTAGAGATCAAGGCGGAAGGGGACGACAGCAACTTTAAGCTCAACGCCGCCTTCATCAAGGCGGTGGAGACCGGCGACAGCTCGGATATTCGTTCGCCCTACAGCGACAGCCTACGCACGCACGCCGTCACTGTAGCCGCCGTGCAATCGGCCCGCGAAGGACGCATTGTGGACGTGCGGGCGTTGCTTTAGCAGGGGCATTGCCGTGACTGCCTGCCCACAGCGTGAGCACGCAGTCGCGGCCCGGTTAGTACACAATCACCCCGCGAGCCACTTCGCCCGCCGCCATCGCCGCGAAGGCGGCGTTCACTTCTGCCAGGGCAAAGCGGCGGCTGATTAGTTCGGTCACCATGATCAGGCCCGCCTGCCAGAGGTCGACCAGGCGGGGGAAGTCGACATAGGGTTGCGCGCTGCCGGCGACGCAGCCCTTGATCGTCTTGCCGGAACGCATCAGCTCGGCGGCGGAGAACGTGACCTGGGCGTCATCGGCGGCCACGCCGACCACCAGCATGGCGCCGCCTTTGCGGGTGACATCGTAGGCTTGCCGGATGGTCTGCGGCAGTCCGATGACCTCGAAGGCGTAGTCGGCGCCGTAGCCGCCGGTGAGTTGGGCGATGCGCTGCGCCACGTCGCCATCGTCGGCGCGGATGACGTGGGTGGCGCCGAACTGCTGCGCCAGTTCCAGCTTCTGGGGTACCAGGTCGACAGCGATGATGCGCGTGGCCCCGGCCAGCCGCGCCCCCTGCAAGACATTGAGGCCGACGCCGCCGGCGCCGATCACCACCACGCTCGCCCCGGCTTCCACCTGGGCGACGTTGACCACCGCGCCGATACCGGTGGAGACACCACAGGCGATCAGGCAGGCGGGCTCCAGAGGTACGTTAAACGGGATGGGGATGCAATTGTTGGCCGGCAGCGTCGTTTCCTGGGCAAAGGAAGAGACGCCCTGGAACTGGTAGATCGCCTCGCCGTTGCGATGGATATGGGTCCGGAAATGCACGTTGCGGCCGGCATCTTCCGGCGTACATAAGTACGGCTGACCGCGCCGGCAGTAGGCGCACGTGCCGCATTTGTTGCCAAAGGCCAGAATCACGTGGTCGCCTGCTTTGACCTGGCTGACCTCGGGACCAACGGCGGTGACGACGCCCGCGCCTTCGTGACCCAGGACCAGCGGCAGCGGTGTCCAGGTGTCGCGCCGCCAGTGGGAGTAGTCGGAGTGGCAGACGCCGCTGGCGACCAGGCGCACCCGCGCTTCACCGGGTCCCGGCGCGTCCAACTCCACGTCTTCGATCACCAGGGGGTCACGCCGCTGATGCAGTACTGCTGCTTGCATGTTCGCCGTCCGTCCCTTCCCGTGCGCGTCTGCGCCGCCCAATCAAACCGGCAGGTCGACGCCAATATCTTGTTCCAGAGCGCGTCGGTAGACCAGCATGCCGACAGCGACGTCCTCCAGAGCGATGCCCTGCGACTCGAAGAGGGTGATGTCATCTGCCTTGGATCGCCCCGGCGCCGCCCCGGAAACGACGCTCGCCAGCTCAAGCGCCTGCTCCCAGCGGAAGGCGCCGGCTTGCTCAGCGGCGATCAAGTCTCCGCACTCGCTGCGTGCCTGTTCCAGCAGGTCCACCACAATGCTGTCGGCGCGCTGAATCGTCGTGTTGTCGATTTCACGCTTCACCGCCTGGTTGATGCCGGCGGCGTTGACGTGTGTGCCGGGCGCCAGCCAGGCGCCGTCGAACACCGGCTCCCGCGCGCTGGTGATGGTAATGACAATGTCCGCGCCATCCACAACAGCCTGGGCATCGGGCGCCGCGGCTACCGCAATGCCGAGTTGCGCCGCCATGTCGCGGGCGAACTGTTCCCGCCGACCGGCGTCGCGGCTGAAGCAGCGCGCCTGGCGAATGGGGCGCACCGCGCAGACGGCGGCCAACTGGCTACGGGCCTGCCAGCCGGTACCGAAGATACCGACCGTCTGGGCGTCATTCCGCGCCATGTACTTCGTGGCCAGGCCCGAAGCGGCGCCGGTGCGGATTTGCCCGAGCTGGTTCGCCTCCATGAGCGCCAGCAAGCGGCCGTCATGAGGATCGAAAAGCAAGAAGACGAAGCGCGTGCCGCCGCGGCCGCTCACGTACGCTTTCAGTCCCATTCCCGTTGCCGATTCCGTCGTCAGGCCGGCGGGCATTATCTGGAGCACGCTGCTCGGTAGATGCAGGCGTTGCCGCGGCCGCACCTGGGCAGAGCCGCCGGCCAGCGCCAGAAAGGCCTCCTCCAGCGCCACGATAGCATCGCCCACCGGTAGCAAGGCCGCCACCTGGGCTTCGGTCAGGTATCGCATTGGGTGCTCCCTTCAGCGGATTGTGGCGCATCCGACAGGTCCGGCGGGCGTCACCACCCGTGCGAGAATATAACACCGACTCGCCGGATGGACCGCTTATCTGCGCGCGAAGCGAGCGACACGCGCTCGCCTCACGCCTGGCCCGGCCACACTGAAGCGCAGCAGGGAGGGCGCCAGGTAGGCGGCGGTGAGGCGGCGGACATCCGCTGTCGTCACGGCTTCCAGGGCCGCCACGATGTCGTCGTAGGTGCGGATGCTGCCCAGTTGCACCAGATCACGGCTGTAGCGCCGAGCCCAGGTCTCCGGGCGATCCGACTCCATGGCCAGGTGTCCGAGCAGCAAGGCGCGCGCCTTGGCCACCTCTTCGTCGTTCCCGGCGGTGGCAAGGTCCTGCAGTTGCTCCAGGATGGCGTTGATGGCGTCATCAAGGCGGTCGGCCGGTACGCCGGCTTCGATGCGTAGCGCGCCGGCGTTGGCTTGAGCGACGTAGCGACAGCCGATGCCGTAGCAGAGGCCGCGCTTCTCGCGCACCTCGACAAAGAGACGCGACGTTGCGCCGCCGCCCAACACCACGGCAGCCAGGTTCAAGCCGTTGGCATCAGGGTGCCCACGCGGCACGGCGGGCGCGGCCAGCGAGAGGTACGCCAGGTCCGCGGGCATACTCGCGGCGGCTACGCGTTCGGCGCCGAGGGCCGGCGGCGGCGCCGGATCGGCTTTTCCGCCCGGCCAGGAGGCAACGATTGCTTCTGCCATGTCCAGCGCCGACGCCAGGTCGTCCGGCGTGGCGATGGCGAGCGCGGCGCTGCCGGCCCGGAAGCGATCCCGATGCAACGCTGCCAATGCTTCGCGGTCCAGGTGGGGAATGGCGCGCGCCATCTCCTGGGAGGTGCGACCCTCGGCGCTCTCCGGCCACAGCAGCTTGTCGGCCAGGTCACCGGCCCGGCTGGAGGGGACCGCGGTGGCGGCGCGGAACTGGCCGGCCAGCCGCCGACGTTCCACGCGCAGCACGCGCGGCTCCAGCAGCGGGTTGGTCGTGATATCGACGACAGCGCGCAATGCAGCTTCCAGCTCGTCGGCGGGCACGCTGGCGATGATGGCGGTGACATCCTGGTCGGCGCCGGCGTTATAGACGCCACCGAGCGTTTCCAGGTACATCGCCAGGGTTTCGGCATTGGGGAACTGCCGGGAACCCTGGGTGAGGAGGCGGCCCAGGAGGAGGGAAGCACCCAACGGCACCGCTCCCGCCTCATCGGTCGTGCCACAGGGCAGGGCGACAGCGATCGTGGCAAGGCCGCCATTGCAGGACGAGGCGATGAGTTGGAGGCCATTGCTCGCGCGGCGCTGCAGCGGTGCTGCTTGCTGGGAAGAAGTGGTCGTCACTGCTGCATTCCCTACGCTGCCTGGGCGGTGAGGAGGCGCGCTACGGCCTCCGTGTCGGTCGCCGGTCCGGCCAGAGCCAGACGGAGGCGATCGGGCGCGAAGATCGCTCTGGCCAGGGCCTGGATCCGCTCCGGCGTCACCGTCGCCAGCTCGCGCAAGTCGTGTACCGGGCCGTATTGCGTGTCGCCCATCAGCGCCTGATGGCACAACTGGATGGCGACATCGAGCGGGCGCAGCCACTGGCGCAGCGTGTCGCCGCGCACGTAGCCGACCGCACGCCGGAACTCGGCCGGGTCAGGTTCCTCCTGTAAGCGGCGCAGGATGCCGAGTAAGCCCGCCACTGCCGCCACAACGTCGGCCGGGCGGGTCGTGCCGTTGAGACCAAAGACGCCGGCATCCCGATTGAGCCAGGCCAGCGCGCCGCCGCTGTGCAACAGGCCGCGCCGACGGACCAGGTCGCGCACGATCAATGAGCCTTCGCCTTCGCCGGCCAGCGCCGCCAGCACGCTGACGCCCGCCTGATCGATGCTGCGCCAGGCGCCAACGGCCGCCCCAAGTGCCAGTACCGTTTCCTGCCGTCCCTCCATGGTTTCGAGGCGCACCGGTCCCTCGCTGGGGAAGGTTGGCGCGGATGCGGCGGGGAGGTCCGCCGGCAGCGCCTGCCAATGCCCAACTGCCTGCTCGATCAGCGCCAAAGCGTCATCGAGTGACAGATCACCCGCGAGGGCGAAGGTCGCCTTCCCGGGACGATAGTGCGCCTGCCAGTAGTGGCGCACCTCTGTCGCGGTGACCTGTTGCAGGGCCTCGGGACGCCCGATGATCGGGCGCGCCATGGGGCTGTCCGGCCAGGAAGCTTGCTCCAGTGCCCGTGAGACGCGCTGGCCGGCGCCATCCTCCGACAGGCCGATCTCCCGAATCACCACGGGCCGCTCGTCCTCCACGTCGTCCTGGCGGAAGAGCGGATGCACTACAAGTTCAGCCGGAATCTGCGTCACCAGTTCGCGGTACTTGAGCGGCGCGGAGCAAATGTACTGCGTGTAGCTCTTGCCGGTGAAGGCGTTGAAATCGCCGCCGACTGCTTCGATGGCCTGACCAATGGCGATGCTGTCGGCGAAGGCCGCGGTGCCCCGGAAGACAAGGTGCTCAAGAAAGTGCGAGATGCCGGCCCACTCATCCGGTTCGTCGGCCGAGCCGACATCAACGCCCAGGCTGGCGCCGATGGCGACAGCGCCGGGGATGCGCATGTGGACCACCCGTAGCCCATTGGCAAGGCGTGCCGTTTGCGGCTCCTGGAGACCCCTGGGGATCGATCCGGTCATCGCTGTTGTGCTCCCTGTTACCGCATCCGTGCCGATTGGTTGTAGACATAGCGCCGCCGGAGCATACCATCAGCGCCGTGCAAACCCCATGCGCTATACTCTGCCGGAAACGAAGAAGACCTCAAACAACACCGCGGTGTGCTCGCAGCCGGGAGCAATTGCAGGGCGGCGCAAGGCGTTGCCCTTTCCTCCGGCCCCCGGCCCCGCGACTGAAGGGAGCAAATCGATGGCGCGCGAAGCGGACGTACTGGTGGTGACGGCGCCGGCAATCTGCCCCCGCTGCGGCTCGGCGCGGGTGCAATCGCGCCCGATTGTCTATGCCGATGGACCCGTCCCTGCCAACCTCTGTCTGGAGTGCGGCTATCTGGATTTGCAGCAGCTCCCCACCTACATCTCACCCAAAGTAACGACAAAGGTCGATGGGCTCACCCGGCGATTGCCTGCCGGGAGCATCCTCGGCATCGCGCGCCAGGCCGGCGTCGTTGACGATGAGGGTGGCGCGGGCGTCACGCCGCTGCCGCCACCCGAGCATACCTAAGTCAAACGGCCTCTGGTCCCCGGCGCCTTTGGCCGGCAGGCGCTGACGGGGGCGGTCTGGCTCAGTGCGGCAACCCTCGCCAACGGCATCATTGGCGCCGTCGTCAATGTGTTTCTCGCGCGGCGGCTGGGTCCACTGCCAATTGGCGCCTATGCCCTGGCCATTGCGGCCAGCGACCTGGCTGCGTTACTGGTCTCCTGGGGCGTCGACACCTACCTCGTCCAATCGACCGAGGATGACGCCGAGCAGTTCGGCACCGCCCTGTCCTTCGTGTTGCTCCTGGGCGGCGGTTTCCTGGGACTCACTGCCGCCCTCATCCCCTTCTTCCTCTGGCGGCAGCAGCCGCTGGTGGCGGCGTTGCTGGCCGGGCTGGCGGTGCAGCGCGTGCTGCTGCTCAACGGTAGTTGCTACAGCGCGCTGCTCCAGCGGCGCTTCCAGTTCGGTTGGCTGGCGCTGGTGCAGATTGCTACCGGCATAGTTGAGCACATCGTGGCCGTCGTCGTGGCGCTGGCCGGCGGTGGCGTCTGGGCGTTGCTCTGCCGTGACGTGCTCGATTCTCTGGGCCTGCTGGTGGGTGGGCGGCTGATCAGCCGGCGTCGCTACCGACCACAGTGGCGACCGGCGATCGCCGCGCGCATCCGTCGCTTTGGTCTGGCCGTGCTGCTCAGTCAAAGTGGGGAACTGGCAACCCACCGCCTGGACAGCGCCGTGCTGGGCGTCGTGTGGGGAACGCGGGAACTGGCATTCTATGAAGAGGCCTTTAAGCTGGCGAATGTGGCGGCACGGGTCAGCCAGCCGGCACTGAGCCAGGTGGCCCTGCCGGCCTACGCCCGCTTAAGGGAGGACTCCGAACGCCGGTCAGCGACCTACCGCTTGATTCAGGCCGGCGGCGTCTACGCGCTGACCCCGTTCTTCCTGCTGTTACTTTTGTTGCCCGACCCCATGATCCGGCTGCTCTTTGGGGTGCAGTGGCTCGGCGCCGTGCCGATGGTCCAGGCGTTCGCCGGTTATGCGCTGCTGGCTCCCCTGTTTGAGCACTTGCGCCAGTTGTTGCTGGCGCAAGGGATGGCCGGCGCCGTGGCCCGAGCCAAACTTGTCCAGTTGGCGGTATTCCTGCCGCTCCTGGCAGCGCTCCTGGCGCGCTGGGGCGGGGTCGGCGCGGCGCTGGCGGTGGATGCGGGCGTCCTGGCGGCGCTGGTCGTGGCGGCGCTGGCGGCGCGCCGCGTATTGCCGGGCGACGGCGCCCCCTTGCGTAGGTATCTAGCGGCGCCGGCCGCCGGTGCAGTCGCTGTCATAAGTACTATCGGCTTCGCCGGACATGGCCCGGCGCCGATCCAGTTTGCCGTCCTCTTTTGCAGCTACGGCCTGGCGCTGCTCGTTTGTCTTCAGGCGCCGTTGCGGACCTGGTGGCGGCGCCGTGCCGGCGGTTCGTCGTGACCGCCGCCAACGTCATGCGACCAAATTAGCCGTTACGTGGTTCCCAGAGGTCCTCCAGCACGCAGTTCCAACTGAACTTGAACTCGTCGGACGCATCGTAGGGGTGCGACTGGAAGTTCGTCACGATCAATTCCGGCGGCAGCAACGCCTTCCAGCCGTGCATGACCCCCGGCGGGATTTGGATCAAGCGGGGACGGTCGTAGCCGGCGAAGAGCGCGTTCACGTGTTGGAATGTCGGCGAGTCGGGACGCAGATCAACGAGCGAGATCTGGGCCTTGCCTCGGGTGATCACAAACTGGTCAGTATGAAGGGCGTGCAGGTGCCAGCACTTGACCACGCCATAGTCGGTCACGCTCTGATAGGCGTGTTCGGCGCGAATGACCCCTTCGGGCAGCCAGGTCGAGCTCCAGAGTTCTGTTAAGCTACCGCGACCGTCGAGGTGGACGGTGAGATCGCGAACCAGCACGCCGTGGATCGTGGCAGCGGCTGGTCGTTGCCGAAGATACGAGAGGCCCGCCAGCCATGCCTCGTTTACATCCGCCACTGCGCGAACACTCGGCGCCATCGTTCCCTTCTCTCACATTTGCCGCGGCATCCGCCACCCTGCGTGTCGCCTTACGCTTAAGGATGGCGCGCAAGGCCGAACATACCATATCTGCGACTATGCACTGCTTTGCGGCGCACTCCGCCAATGAGGGTGCGACGCAACGTATTGCGTCGCGAGCGAACGACGAGAGTACCCGAGAGTATAGGGCCGCGTGCAAATACGGCTCCCTTGCGACGCTCAACTCTGCGTCCCCCCTACTGGCACAGCACTTGACTTTGCGGCGGTAGGCCGTATACTGCTGGCAACCCGGTTGTTCCGTCCGCTTGTGCTTGACGGAGCGACCCAGTGCTCAACGGGAAGGGAATGACGGGATTATGACACCTGTAGGACAATTGTGGCGGACGCTCAACCAAAGAGTCGGTAAGGTTCAGCAAGCCGTGGTACTGGGGGTTCTGGCGACGGCCATTGCCGTGCCAATCGCAGTCGCCGGGCCGCAGGGTAGCGCCAATCTTCAGACGACCCCGACCACGACGGCCACGTCAACAACGAGTACGTCTACCGCGCCGACGACAACGACAACGTCTAGCACGTCGTCCAGCACACCGACGACGTCTAGCACACCGACGACGTCTAGCTCAACGGCAACGACGAGCGTTTCTGGAACGGTCGCGGTTGTCACAGCTCCGGCCGGCGGGTCGGTCACCCTCGTCCTTGGGAGCAGCCTGCGTATCGCTGGGCTCCAGGCTGGAACGCACACTGTCACAGCGGTGACCAAGAGCGGCCAGATAATTATCGGCACGGTTACCGTCAATGCAAACGGGACGATAACGGGCGTCTCAGCCAACCTGGCGGGCGTACCACTCTCCAGTCTGTCGATCGTCTTAGGCGCAAGTAGTTCAGCGCCTGCTCAGACCCCCGCACAGGTGCCGGCGACCGGCGCTCCTGGTCAGATCCCCGCGCAGTTGCCGCACACCGGTGCGGGTGGCGGCGCCCTGTAGCGCCTATCCAGACACGCTTTCAGGCGTGACGATCAGTAGGGTGAGAGCCAAGGTTCTCACCCTACTGCTGTTTAAATGCACAGAGCCGCAATGGCATCGGGTGGCCGGTCAGGCTTGTTGGGTTATAGTACCAACGGATAGGTATTTCCTCCTACTCTCCCGCCATGTCGGGTCGTAAGGAACGCCGTAATTGTTTACACCGTATGATGGCGTTGAGTTTGAATGCGCTCTCGTAGGCGCATGTTGTTTGCAAGGAGCGGTGCGTTGCGTAAAGTCATAGGGTCTTTGCTGGTGGCCGGCGCGCTCACCGCCGTGGTTGTGGCGCCTGTCGCTGCGGAAACTGACCTCTGCATTACCGATCCCGCGGTCAATGTTGACGGTACCGTCATTCAGGTAGGACTGTATACACACGATCCCAGTTTGGTGGCACCCGGGGGAATCCCCCAAAGCGGGCTGATCGTCGTAACAATTTTGGGATCCCGCAATAGCGACATTTCGACGAACCAGGATGACTGGACGTCCCAGAGGCCAAATGTCGCCGTTAACGTGCTCAACGTGTTGCCCGGACGAGCCGACAGTACCAGGAAGACGGTCGAAATCGACGCACTGGTGCCTTCGCCTTTGCGCGGCGATTCCTATTTCATAAAGGTGACGATGCCGAACGGTGCAGTGAAAGAGGCTTCGGCGCCGGTGAACGGTCTCGCTCGCATCCGGGTGGAGGTTCCTGTCCAGGATTGATCCTTGGGTGCGTCGTGCAGCACGGTTGGTTGCATTGCCGAAGTACCTTTTGACGGCCCAACGGTTAATCGTCAAGCTGGGAGCAGAGAGTGAAGACAGTTCCGCGCCTGTCCCCGCGATTCTACTGGTATGTTGTCGGTATCTGGCTGTTGGCGTTGGCGGTTGTGGGCGGATCCCTCCGGCTGCGCCCCTTGGTACCAGCGACTGATACTAATGGTGTGCTCGTAGCTCTCGCGCTCATCGTGTTCATTGCGCTCTCCGGCGCGATGCCACTGGTGTTGTCGCCGATGGCGAAGATACACGTTGGTACCGCACCGCTGTTTGCGGCGACGTTGTTGTTTCCTGTGCCGATCGCCGTATGCATTGGTGTGATTGGGACTGTCGCCTATCACGCCTATCTCCAGGCGCAACATCGTCGCGTTTGGCAGGATACGGTCTTCAACACCGGGCGGATAGTGCTGCAAATTAGCATGGCCGGTTCGCTGTTCCATGGCTTGGCGGTGGGGCAACCGTGGCTGACCATCGTCTCCACGCCATCATTGACCCTTGCCGCCTGCCTGAGCGGCCTCGCGTATTACCTCATTAATCAGTGGTCAGTGCATCTGGCAACCGTGATTATCACCGGGCAAAACCTGGTGCGGCTGTGGTGGGCATCGGTAACCACCGAAGCGGGGCAGCAAGCCGCACTGCTGCTCTTTGGCGTTGTCACCGCTGTCGTCGTGAGCACGTTCCCTATCCTGGGGCTGGCGATGGTCTTCCCGGTCTGCGTGGTCTATTACTCCCTGCGCAGTAGCGCAACGCTGAAGGTCCATACGCAATCGGCCGTCGAGGCTATCGCCGATGCCGTTGACATGCGCGCCTTTGGCACGTCCGGCCACTCGCGACGGGTCGCAGACCTCGCCGCGCGTGTTACCACCCGGTTGGGCTTCAGTCGGGACGAGGTTGAGCTCGTTCGCCGCGCGGCCCGCGTCCACGATATCGGTAAGGTCGGCTTCTCCGACGCGGTGCTGCGTCGGCAGGAGGCGCTGGAGCCGGACGAGGAGGAGGCGCTCCGCAAGCACCCAGCCTACGGTGCGGAGATCCTGGCGCCGTTCGCAGAGTATCAGCGTTGCCGTCAGTTCGTTCGCCTCCACCATGAGCGCCCCGATGGTAAGGGTTATCCCGATGGCCGCGCCGGCAGCCAGGTACTCCTTGGCGCCTCGGTCATCGGTGTCGTCGAGGCGTTTGATGTCCTAACCACGGAAGGCCCGTACCGTGAGGCGATGTCCGCGACACAGGCCTGTGCGCAACTCCTGGCAGGTAGCGATACCATGTGGATTGCTCGGGCAGTGGAGGCGCTGGTGGACGAGGTCCAGGACAGAAGTCTCGCCCGCCCCGGTGCCGTGTCCCGTGAGCGCGTGGGAGCGCGACTGTAGCCACGCCAGGGCCTTGCCTGGCGCTCCCTCACTGGCACGTCATGTGCTTCCTCTCCCCGGTGTTCGGTCGCGATGGTAAGCCGTGCCGTCAGCCAGATAAAGGGGGGGGATCGCCCATGTTGAAGTTCGGATCACCGGCGAAGCACGCTGGTGTGGGCCTGATGTCGTTCGGCAAGAAGGCAGCGCGAAAGTGGCGGGATAGGGCAGTATCCCAATACCAGTCTACTGCCGACAGCGCCACGAGCGCGGTGCAGCAGGCACAGGGTCAGGCGCGAAGGCAGGCGGCTGCGGCGGTCGGGTCTGCGCAAATGATGCTGGACTCGGCACGGTCCGAGGCTGGACGACGTTCCACGGCGGCTGGGCAGACGCTGGTTGGGCTGCGCGACCAGGCGGGGCCGGCCGTTGTCGGGCTGGCGGGCCAGGGCCGTGACTACGCCATACAAGTAGGCGCCCAGGCCCGGGACCGACTGGCTCCTCCGGCGAGTGCCCTTGCCCAGGCCGCTGCCAGGCAGCGTGACGATCTGGCGCCTATGGTGGAGGATTGGGCTGATCAAGCGCGTGACCGGCTCAGCGATCTCGGCGCGCAGGCGAGAGACGAATTGGCGCCGGCCGTCGCTGACTTCATTGATCAGACGCGAGGCCGGGTTGGTACGTTCGGGGCGCAGGCAAGGGATCAGTTGGCGCCTGCCGCCGCGGACCTGGCGGGCCAGGCAAGAGACCGGGCTGCTCAGTTCGGTAGCCAGACGCGCGATACTGCGGCTTCGATACAGGCCTCGGTCAGTAATCTCGTTCCGGCCGTGTCGGATGCGGCCGGTGAGACGGCGGCGGTCGTTGGTGACGCCTTCGATGCCACCGGACGTGCCGTCCGTTCGACTACCACCGACCTTTTCTGGCTCATCGTCCTTGGGGGTATTGCCGTCTTCCTGTATGCGCCGAAGGACGAGGAACGGGCCAGGTTGCTGGCCGAGGTGCAGGGCTGGCTGTCCTATGTCGTCGATATCGTGATGGAGTTGCGTGGCGGCGAGTAGGTGTACCGGCGGAGCTGCACGGCTGCCTAGCGGTCCGCTCCGGTTGTGTCCTTGGCATAGTGGTCGCTCGGCCAGGGCCCTTGCGAGAAGAGCCCGCCATCGATGAAAATCACCTGGCCGGTGACAAAAGTGGCGGCGTCGGATGCCAGCCAGACGCAGGCCTTGCCGATGTCGCCAGGCACGCCGACACGCCGGCGGGGCGTGAGGCGGGCCCAGGTCTCTGCATAGTGCGGGTCTTCTCGCCGGGTCCGCTCAATCTCGATGGCGCCTGGCGCCACACAGTTCACTGTAATGCCCAGCGGACCGAGTTCCACCGCCATAGCCTGCGTCAGCATAGCGATGCCGCCTTTGGAGGCATTGTAGGCTGAGGCTCCCGGGAAGGCGACTTTGGCGGCGCCCGAGCCCATCGTGATTAATCTGCCTCCGTCGCCTTGCCGGCGAAATTGGCGCGCCGCGGCCTGGCAGGAGAGGAAGGTCCCGCGCAAGTTGGTGTTGAGCGTCTGCTCCCAGGTGGCATCATCCAGGTCGATAAAGTCGCGCCAGAGCGTCACACCGGCATTGGCGACAAGAATGTCCAGGCGCCCGAAGGTCGCAAGGGTCTGGTCCAGCATGCGCTCAACGTCTGTGCGCTGGCCAACGTCGGCCCGGACCACCACTGCCCGGCGGCCAAGTTGCCGGATGGCTGCGGCCGTCGTGTCCGCCCCGGCGGTGTCGGATTGGCAATTCACGGCGACATCGGCGCCGGCACGCGCGAACTCCAGGGCAATTCCCTGACCGATGCCCTTGCTCGCTCCGGTGACGAGGGCGATCTTGCCTGAAAGTGTGCCGTCCATGCGGGTTCCCCTTTTGTTTCTTGCCGACCGGGGAAATCTAGCATGGAAGCAGTAAGCGGCGCTCGGTACGCCTCCAGTTGAGCCGGAGGGGGCCTGCCTCCGCCTACCCCACGGCCGCCAATGTCGGGTATGTACCGCCCAATATTGCCTTGGAGTCGGCCTGGAGCCAGCGCTCGATGACCGTGGCATAGATGGAACGGAAGTCGATCGAGTGGCGCAGGTTGCCGTTGTCCAGGTTGGTGAGGTCCGGCACGTCACCGTAGAGGCCGCCTTTGACTCCTGAACCAATCAGGAAGAGGGGCGCCGCCGTCCCGTGATCGGTGCCATTGCTGGCGTTCTGCTGGGCGCGGCGGCCGAACTCCGACCAGGTCATGGTGAGCACATCCTTGTCCAATCCTTGCGCTTCCAGGTCGCGCGAGAAGGCGTTGAGGGCGTCACCCAACTGGCGGAGCAGGCGCGGCTGCTGGTTGAGTTGTTGCGAATGGGTGTCGAAGCCGCCCAGGACGACGTAGCCGAGGCGCAGGCCCACGCCGGCCTTCAATGTCGCGGCGAAGAGCTTGAGACCCTGCGCCACTGGCGTTTGGGGGTAGGTGATCGACGGCTGATAGGCGTTGGCAAGCGCCTGCATCTGGGCGCTGCTCGTGCGCGCCGAGTCGGCGGTGGAATCCAGGATGGCCGCGTAGGGCGCCGGCGCCTGATAGGACTGGTAAAGCCGCACCAGCGCATCTTCACGGGTGGCAGCGTTCTTCGGGAACTGCGGGTCGGGCAGCAACTTATACCCGTTAATGTTGTTGATGGTCGGCGGTGGCGTCGGCGAACAGCAGAGCGCCGGGGCCAGCGCCGGCCCCAGGCTGAGGGAGCCGATAGGGTGGCCGTTGGCGTCGACCTTCCCTTCTACCAGTGTCGAGAGCCAGCCGTCACGCCGGTGCAATTCTGGATCGCCGGTCTCCCAGATGTCCATCGCCTGAAAGTGGGAGAGACTCGGGTTGTCATAACCCACAGTCTGCATCACGGCGACCTTACCCTGGTCGTAGAGCGTCTTCATCCCCGCCAGCTCACTGTGCAGGGCGATGCGATCGCTGATCGGCAGCACCTGCGAGTCGGGGACGCCGATCACGGGGCGTAGGTCGCGATAGCGACCGTCGGTGTAGGGGATGACGGTGTTCAGGCCGTCGTTGCCGCCGGCAAGCTGCACGATGATGAGGGTGCGGGCGTTGGCCGGCTGACCCGGGTTGCCGTACAGCGTCTGCTTGCCCATCTGATCGATCGCCCGGCTAAAGACGGAAGGCAGGAATATGCCGACCGGCACGACGGCGCCGCTGATCTGGAGGAGGTCGCGTCGGGAGAGCATGGCGATGGCCCCTTTCTGTTGGTTTGCTGCTTAGCTGAGGTGGTGCTCGGGCAGGCCGAGCACCAGATAGGTAAGGTCGCGGTAGCGTTCGTCGCTTGTCAGGGAGGCGTTGTTGGCGTAGTCCAGCATGACTTGATGCTGGGAAGCGCCAATTTGACCGTCCAGCACCTGCTTCACCAGCAGGTCCACGGCGGCCGGCACATTGCCGTTGGTCTGCTGCTGGAGCCAGGCCTGGATGCTGGCGGCGCCCCTGGGCCAGGCCACCTGGCTGGCCGCCACCTGATTGGCATAGTTCAAGCGGGTGAGCCAGGTGCCGCTGTTCAGCCAGTTGGTACCCCCCGGCCAGCCGGCCACGTTGGGCGGGTTGAACAACTCCTGCCCCATCGCCGGCATCATGTTCGGCAGTTGGTTGCCTTCCGTCTGCATGCCAAGCGTACGCAGGCTGCCCACGACGAAGTCGGTCGGGCTCTTGATCGTGGAGCGATAGGCTTTCGCGGAGTAAAAGGCCGAGGATGTGATGATCTGTTGCACCAACGCCTTGATCGAGTAGTTGGTAGCAAAGTAGGTTTTGGTCAGGGCTTGAAGGACGGCTGGTTCCGGGTTGTCGTAGGCGAAAAAGGAGAACAGCCGTCGGCATATGTACTCGGCTGTGACGGGTTGGGCGACAATGATGTCGATGATGTCGTCGCCGTTGAAGTTACCGGTTTTGCCCAGGAAGGTCTTGGGGCCGTCGTCGTGCTGACGTGGGTTGAAAACGAAGTTCGGCGGATTGTACACGTTGTTGACCTGCTTGCCGTGGTAGGCGAGGGAGTAGCCGGTGAAGGCGCGCGCACTCTCGCGCACATCCTGTTCGGAGTAGTTACCGACCCCCATGGAAAACAGTTCCATGAGTTCACGGGCGAAGTTCTCGTTGGCATGCCCTTTGCGGTTGGTCTGCAGGTCAAGCCAGACCATCATGGCCGGGTCCTTGGAGATGCCTTTGAGGATGTTCGGGAAGGTATCCAGCGCGTGGGTACGCAGGAAAAGATTCTGGACGTACAGCATGTCGGGCCGCACCTTGGAGCGCGCCGAGGTCAGGATGCCGTGCCAGAACAGCGTCATCCGCTCTTCCAGTGGGCGCGCGGTGTAGAGCATACGCAGCAGCCACCAGCGCTGCAGTTGCTGCCCATTCGTGAAGTCGAAATTGAAGAGTTGTGCGAACTTGTCCGGGATCGGGTTGGGGATTGCTTCGAAGTTGAGCAACTGGTTGGTGGCGCCTGCGACGCCTAACTGCTGGTACGTCGTCAGTTCCTCTGGCGACGCGCCGAAGCCGGCGCGTCGCAGCAAGTGGCCGAGCCGGACCGAATCCGGCAGGGGCGGCGCACTTTGCGCGGTTGGATGAGCCTCGTACAAGGCGGCCAGTACAGCGCCGACGCCGAGCACGGCGGCGCCGCCCAGGAGCTGGCGACGCCGAGCACGCGGGCCTCTGGGGGTCGTTGGCGTAGCAAGAACGGTGATTTCGTCCATCAAGGCTGCCCTCCTCTCCGCTGGCCGGAGGAACGTGTACGTCAAAAAAGAACGGAGGCTTCGGCACGGTCAAACGATAGGTCATCCTAGCGTACAGAGGTGAATTGTCAATGCGAGCGAACGTTAAGCCAGCGTAAAGGTGGAAAAAGGGGCGAGCAGACGGTCGGCGACTAAAGTCGCGCCTAAAAGCGAGCGAAGTGGGTGCCCTCTGGGCCCTTCGCGGGCTGGAAACGAGTCCGCGCAGGCGGACTTCGCCTGGTATAGCCGCGACTTCAGTCGCCAGGCGAGCATCACCAGCTTCAGGCGGAGTCGACGCGGCAAAGACAGTCCTCTTCTCCTGCAGCTCGGCAGCCAGCATCGGCAGGGCAGAGCACCGGCTGCCCGGTGGCCGCCGTCAACAGCTTGGCAATTGCACAGAGTGGAAGACCCACGACATTCGTGAAGCAGCCGCTGAGCGAGGCGACTAACTGGCTACCAGATCCTTGAAGGCCGTAGGCGCCGGCCTTGTTCAGTGGCTCGCCGGTCTGGACGTAGGCGGCGATCTGTTCGTCGTCAAGTTGATGAAAGGTGACGGTGGAAGAGACGATCGCGGTTAGGGTGCGGGATTGATCGGCGGTGCGGCACTCTTCCGGCAGAACCAGGGCCAGCCCGGTGTGTACCATATGGCGTCGGCCGGACAGCCGGCGCAGCATCGCTGTCGCCAGCGACGGGCTGCCCGGTTTGCCGAGGACGCTTCCTTCAAGCTCAACAAGCGTATCGGCGCCAGTACGATATGCTGGGGAAAGTGCCGCGCCACCGCTGCGGCCTTTGCCTGGGCAAGCAGGTACACCTGTTCCAGCGGATCGGCCGGCACGGCGATGAACGCTTCATCAACGTCGCTTGGTTGCACCAGGACATTGAGGCCGAGGCGGCTCAGCAGGCCGCTGCGCTGGGGTGACTGAGAAGCAAGCACGATCTGGAGTGGCACCGATTCCCCTTCCCGTAGGCGCCGCACATCCACGATACCGTCGGCTGTGCCCCGTCAGCATAACCTGGACCATCCTCCCATTCTCGCTGCTGGGCCGCGGTGGTAGTGTCACTATTTGCGGGGAAAGGGGATAGTATGGCTGCCGAACGTCGCGCCGCCGCGCCAGCGCCGCGCGCCTCCCGTACAGCGCCGGCGAAACGCCGCAGGAGTCGCCAAGCCCCCCCTCCGCCCTGGTGGACCGGTTGGCATCTGCCGACCCATCTCTGGTTCGATGTGGCGATGGTGGTGAGCCTGGCTCTTCTGGCGCTCCTGATCGTGGCCGCCCTACCGCTCTTGCCCCGTGGCACTGCCGTGCCGGTGCAGCGTTTACACGCCGCCGAAACTGCCCTGATGGGCGGCTCCGCCGTCTTGCTGCCGCTGTTGCTCACGGCGCTGGTCGTGACTGTTGTGCGCTACTATCGCTTCGGCGCGCCGCATATTCCCTGGCTGCGCTTCCTGGGGCTCGGCACGCTGCTCGGCGCCTGGGTGGCCCTGGCCGACGGCCTGGCGCCCGGTCGCGGCGGCTTCGGCGGCGCCGAATTGCGCGCGCTGGTGGGGGAACTGCTGGGTCCGGTGGGCTGGCTGGTCTGGTTGGCCGCCGTCCTCGTTGGCCTGATCTGGGCCTTGCACCTTTCCCTGCCCGATTTCTGGCAGGGCGTGGTGCATGTGGGCCGCGCGTGGCATTGGTCACTGCGCACCTCGTCGCGGGCCGCCACGCCGGCTGTGCGTGCCCTGCAGCGCTTACTGGAGCGCAAGCCTGCGCCGGCACAGATGGCGGCTGTGGTATTGGCGCCGCCGCCGGTGCTGCAACCGGCGTTGCCCTTGATCAAGACCGTGGCGCCCGCACAGCACGGTGCTCCGGTGGCGCTAGTGGAACCGGCCAAGCAGAAGCGGGAGCCGGCGCCGATTGCCCCGGCGACCCGCTCGGGCAAACCCTGGCGTTTGCCGGATTCGTCCATGCTGAAGTACGGCACCCGGATCGAGGCCAGCCAGGAGTCGATCTACGCCCGTTCCGACCTGATCGTGCGCACTTTGGCCGATTTCGGCATCGCGGCGCGGGTGCAGGAGATCCGGCCGGGACCGACCGTGACGCAGTTTGGCGTGCGGCCCGACCCCGGCGTCAAGGTCGCCAAGATCGTCGGCTTGCAGAACGACCTGGCGCTGGCTATGGAAGCCTATTCGATTCGTGTCGAGGCGCCGGTACCGGGCAAGCCCTATGTCGGGATCGAAGTGCCCAACCCGGTCTCCTCTCCCGTCACCCTGCGGGAGTTGTTGGAGAGCCAGGAGTTCACCCGCTATCGCGCCAAGGGGGCGCAGTTGCCAATTATTGTCGGCAGTGATGTGGCGGGGGAGCCGGTCTTTGGCGACCTCACGCGCATGCCGCACCTGCTCATCGCCGGCGCCACCGGCTCCGGCAAGAGCGTCTGTATCAATGCCCTGATCGACTGCCTGCTCTTCCAATGCACGCCCGATGAACTGCAACTGCTGATGGTCGACCCCAAGCAGGTTGAACTGACCGGCTATAACGGCATCCCGCACCTCAAGGCGCCGGTAATCGTGGATGTCGACAAGGTAGTCGGTGCGCTGGACTGGTGCATCCTGGAGATGGAACGCCGCTATGCGCTGTTTGCCCAGGGCTCCTTCCGCGACATTCTGCGTTTCAACGCTGCCGCCAACGATCGCGGGGAAGCCGCGTTGCCCTACATGGTGGTCATCATCGACGAGTTGGCCGACCTCATGATGACGGCCCCGGAGCAGGTCGAACAGCAGATTT
Source organism: Chloroflexota bacterium (assembly GCA_036734945.1). GTDB lineage: Bacteria > Chloroflexota > UBA4733 > UBA4733 > UBA4733 > UBA4733. The sequence goes on along the minus strand of DAIMXP010000023.1, from coordinate 55,962 downwards.
GCCGGCTGGCGCAAAAGGCGCGGGCGACCGGCATCCATCTGGTCGTGGCGACCCAGCGGCCATCGGTCGACGTCATCACCGGCCTGATCAAGGCCAACTTCCCCAGCCGCATCGCCTTTGCCGTGAGTTCCGGCGTGGACTCCAAGACGATTCTAGATTGCCCCGGTGCAGAGCGGCTGCTGGGCCGGGGCGACATGCTCTACACGCCTGCCGACGCTTTGCGCCCGATGCGTGTGCAGGGGACCTACGTCTATGATGACGAGATCGAGTCGATCATCACCTTCTGGCGGGATCAGCGCAGGGAACAGGGGGAGCACTGGCAGAGTCCAGAGGAGCAGCACAGCCTGCTGGAGAGTTGGTCGACGATACCGGAAGAAGACCCGGAGAGCCGCTTGCTGGAAGAGACGCTGGCTGTGCTACGCGCTGTCGCCGAAGCTGCCCAGCAGCAGGGCAAGGAAGCACAGGTGACCCTCTCCCTGCTGCAGCGCCGCCTGCGCATCGGCCAGAGCCGTGCCTCGCTGCTGATGGATGAGCTTGTCGATCAGGGGTACGTCGGCCCGCCGCGTGGCCCAACGAAGGCGCGCGCTATTTTGTTGCAGCTTCCATTGAAGGAGGAGGGAGCGGTAGCAGAGGTCGTGGCGGAAGAAGCGTAAGCGGACGGCATAGGGCCGCGATTGCGATCGGCGGCCAAGCTAACGGGGCGACTGCCGTCGCATCGCACCGTGTCATCCGATGATGCAGGCGACGGCAGTCGCCCCGTTAGCTTGGCCGCCGATCGCAGTCGCGGCCTTCAAAAGCGTGGTGCATCGCAATGCTCGCTTGCTGCGCACTGCTTTGCATCACTCCCCACCTGCCCTTTCCGGTACAATTGCCTATGCTCAGACCCCACATAGGGTAGGGCGGAGGAGATTGCAATGGTTTCGGCACGGTTGCTGGAGCCGCCTGCCTTCCTGCTCTGGTTGGCGACCGGGACGCGGCGCCTGTCGTTGCACTGGATGCGACTGGGCCTGGCGGCGGTCCTTGCCCTACTGTGGCTGGGGCCGGCGGCCTCGGCGATCCCTGCCGCGTCGGCTGACCCCGGCGGTGCGCTGCCGCCGCCGCTTCTGGGGACCGGACTTCACCCCCAGCCGATCAGTGGCCCGGCGGCCGAACGGCTGCTGGGCAGCCCGTTGTTGGACTCGTCCGCCCTGCATCAGCAAGCACGGGATCTGGGCATCTGGGCGACAACGCTCGACGGCCCCTACGGGCACACTGTCGTCATTTTTCGGGTGCTGGATACCGCTCGCCAGACGTGGCTGACCGTGCTCGAACTACGCTCGGAGCGACCGTTGGGCGATTCGCCCTGGGACATGATTGTGGCCCAGCCAACTGTCGTCGGTGGCCGGCTCGCCAAACTCTACGACCAACCGGGATCCACGACAGTAGCCTGGCAGGAGACGCCGACGCTCCATGTGAGCCTTTCGGAGGATAGCCAGCAGCCGCGCTCCATGCGCATCTCGGCGGGGCCGTCAGATATCCCCATGCTCAGCGAAGGGCAGTTCCTCATGCTGGCAGCCTCGCTGCACCCGCGCGGCGTGCAGATGGGGCCATTCCGGCTCGATTTACCCTGGTAACGGCCTCAGTTGGCGAAGTCTTGCGTATACATTTCCTCGAACAGGCCGCCGCTGAGGATGCCGATACCGACGCGGCTGAACTGGGGGCGAAGGATGTTAGCGCGGTGTTCCGGGCTGTTCATCAGGCCGGTGTCGGCGATGGTGACGTTTGGGGCGTAGGCGATGTTCTCGCCGGCGCTGGTGTAGGTGATACCTGCCGCCTGCATGCGGTCGAACGGCGTGTGCCCGTCGGGGGTGTTGTGACTGAAGTAGCTGCGCTGGAACATGTCGGCGTTATGTGTACGGGCTATGGCTGTGAGCGTGGGATCGAGGCGTAACGCGGCAAGACCGCGTTGGGTCCGTTGCTGGTTGACGTAGTCCAGCATGGTCTGTTCAGCGGCGGCATCGGTCGTGAGGTGCAGGTTCGCTGGGAAGTGCAGTTGCACTGTGCCTTCCGTCGCCGTGGCCGGCGGGGTGATGTAGAGCAGGGTGTTGCGCGTCGCGTTGCCCAGCAAAGCCTGCAGTCGGGGTTCATAGCGGGAGAGATCAACCACCAGCGCGTTGCCAAGCCGGGAGTTCGTGATGGCGGTCTGCAGGGGCGGGCTGATCGGCAGCAGCAGCACGGCGGAGAGGGCAAACGCTGCCCAGAAGAGCGCTTGCAACGCCGCCGGCACGATACCCAGCAGGCGGTCAATCCCGCCCAGCCCCGGAATCGCGTGCAGCAGACGGACGGCCGGGTATACCGTTACCGCGTAGACGAACGTCAGCACGATCTGGGTAAGGGCGAAGATGGCGATGAAGCTGATCAGGTTAGCGAGAACCGGCGGCAAGCCGGTGTTCGCGCCGAGCCAGGTCGCTGGCAGCGAGAAGAAACGCGCTGCAGCCACGACGCCGACGACGATGCGAGCCAGGCCGGCGACCTCAATCAGAAACCCGGCGCGATAGCCGTTCCAGGCCACCAGGACGACGAACAGCACGACAACGAGATCAACTGCCGACATGGTCTGCCGTCATCGCACTAATCCAGGTCCACCTGTTCGACCGTCGAGCACAGACGGTGGCCCAAGAAGCGTTCCGCCAGCTCCTGGAAGCGCACCGAGCGATCGGTCACGAAGTACTGGTGCTCTACCGGCTGGTCGCCGGCCGCCAGCAAGCCCCGGCGTGCCAGATCGGTGACGAGAGCCTGGGCGAGCGCAATGCCGGGGTCTAATAGACACACGTCCGGTCCCACCGTCTGAGCGATGACCGTTTCCAGAATCGGGTAGTGGGTGCAGCCGAGGATGAGGGTGTCGACGTTGCCGTCAAGGAAGGGGTGCAGGTAGTCGTGCGCGATCAAGCGGGCAGCTTGTGTGTCCTGGGCGGCCTCTTCGGCCAGCGGCACAAACAGGGGGCAGGCGTGCGCGACGACCTGGGCTGTTGGTTGGTGGGCAAGGATGGCACGCTGGTAGGCGCCGCTGGCGATGGTGCCGAGCGTGCCGATGACGCCGATGCGTCCGCTGGCGCTCGTCCTCACCGCCGCCGCGGCGCCTGGCTCGATCACGCCCAGCACCGGTATGTCCAGCCGGCGCACGAGATCGGGTTCGGCCTGCGCCGAGGCAGTGTTGCATGCCACGACGATGTACTTCACGTTGCGTCCCGCCAGGAAGTAGGCATCCTGGCGGGCAAACTTGCGCACGATGTCCGGGCTGCGCGACCCGTAGGGGACGCGAGCCGTGTCGCCGAGATAGACAATGCGCTCGTGCGGTAGCGCCGCGAAGAGCTGGCGGACGACCGTGAGGCCGCCGAGGCCCGAATCGAAGACGCCGATCGGCCGGTTATCCATGACCCTGCATCATACGGTGTCGGCTGTTCAGCGCCGGTACGGGTCTACAAAAATCGTCAGGAAAGCGTGCGCGGGTCAACACGTCCGCGTTCCACGGCGACCAGGTGATAGCCACGCTTCAGGCAAATCGCCTTGTGGCGTTCCAGTTGTTCCAACGCCTGGTCGAGGGAAAGGAAGCTGGTGACGGTCTGTTGCGAACGTTCGCGCTCGTCCCGGCCCCAACGACGGACCAGGGCAACGGCGCCGAAAAGATCCTGGACCACCATGAGGATATAGAACCGACGATCCAGCGGGTCTTCGCCGAGGCGCTCTAAGCGGACGCAGAGGTCGCCGTTGTTCTGGCCTTTGGGCTTCTCGGCAACGTCGTTGCGGGCTGCAGGGGGGGCCATCACTGCGCCATCGCGGCTACGCTCGTTGCCGGCAGCGGCCACGCGGCGACAGCGATCCGAACAGTACTTGACTCGCCGCGAGTAGACGTAAAACTCGGTGTTGCAAATGGGGCAGGGGGCCTTGGGCAGGTTGGCATCAATGAAGGCCCGCATGTGTTCGCTATGCCAACCGTGCTGCTTCGCCAGGGCCTCCAACTGCGGCCAGAGGCCGCGATCAGAGAGCAGGTTCACCTTCTTCTGGAAGGGGAGGCGATCGGCCCCTGGTTGGGCTGGAGCACTTGTCTGCGGTACGTCGACCGCGCGATCAAGGGTGGCTGCTTTCATCTTCGTGTTGCTCGATCTCTGTCAGTTGCCACTGCACGCTTCCGATCCCCTCAAGGGGAACTATCAAAGGCGGCGCACCCTGGAGAATGCCGAGCAAGACCGGCTCGGGCAACAGGCCCTGCCCCAGATCACGCAGATCGTTGCCGTGCGCGAGGAAAATGCACGGCGAGCGCTCCGGATCGGTGTACAGCACCACGTTGCCTGTCGCCTGCTCCTCCCACATCACCAGGTCGGCCGTCGCATCGGGCGTCACCAAAATACGCAGATACGGACCGCCGAATCCGTCGCGTTGCCGTTGGTCGGGAGCACTCCGAAAGAGCGGTTTGGACCGGTTGACTTGATGGGTCCGCGAGCACCCAAGGGAAGTCACCATTGCTGTTTGTCCGCTCAAAGGATCGTTGGTTTCCCTGCCCCCAATATCCGAGCCGCATCGTTGCGGCGCCGGGATTGGACCTATCCTACCACCGCTATGTCGGGCAGGCAATGCGTTAAGGGCGCTATAGCACGCTCTCAATGGCCGTACTTCTGGCGTGCTGTTTTCACGGAGTAGGTCCTATATGGCTGCATCTGTCCTGTTATGACCGCAATGAAGCAGCCGAACATGTCGCTAAACTCCTGATTGCCTCGGTGTGTCGACCGAGTTGGAACTTAATTTCGAATTCTGGCTTTGTTCGTGCCGCTCTGTTCTCTAACCTACCAGAACGGCGCGGCGCGCCCGTCACGGTAGCGCGAGCAGCCAGCGCTGCGCCGTGAGAGCGTAGACCTGGGCGGCCTGTTGCAAGTCGGCCAGGGCCAGGCTCTCGTCAAAGATGTGGCACATGCGCTGTTCCCCTGGTCCGAAGATGACTGTGGGGATACCCACAGCGGCCAGGTAGGTCATGTCGCAGCAGGCGAAGAAGCCGGCTGGGTTCGGCTCACGTCCGGTGACGTCGGCGATGGCCTCGCCCAACGTCGTGGCGATCAGGGCAGTTGGCTCGATTACCGCGCCGGCCGTGTGCCGGATGCCGGCGAGCGACACCTCCGCCTTGCCATCGGCTGTCGCCTCGCGGATGGCATCCAATATCTCGGCTTCCACCGCCTCGGCGCGTTCGCCCGGCAAGGTACGACGGTCCAGCAGCAGCGTGCAGCGGGCGGGTACCACGTTACCGGCATCGCCACCGCGGATCATCGTCACTGTCAGGTGCGGGTGTTGTCGCAACACGGGGTCAAGGCGGCTCGCCAGGCGTTTGTCGAGGGCGGCGAGCGCCCGCACTGCCTCGGCCGCTGCTGTGATGGCGTTCACGCCCTCTTCCGATTGGGCGCTGTGGGCGGGCAGGCCGCGACATTCCACTTCCAGCCGGGAGGCGCCGCGATGACCCAGGTTTGGCTGTAGGTTCGTCGGTTCTCCGACGATCGCGGCGTCGGCGCGCAGACCTCGGGCGACATCGCGCCGCGTGCCGTAACCGCCGTTCTCTTCATAGGCGACTGCGGATAGGAGCAGCGTGCCCGGGAAGTCCAAAGCCGCCAGCGTCTCAAATGCGCCGATCATCGCCGTCAGGCAGCCTTTCGCGTCTACCGCTCCCCGGCCGTAGAGGCGTCCGCCCCGAATCTCGGCGCCAAACGGGTCGGTCGACCAGCGCTCCCGCTGGCCGGCCGGCACCGTGTCCATATGGCTGTTGAAAAGGAAGGCCGGGCCCGGTCGACCGGCGCGCACCGTGATGTTGCAGCGTCCGGGTTGGACCTCCGTAATTTCTGTGGCCAGGCCGCGCTCCTGCCAGCGAGCCTGCAGGTACTCCACGATCGACGTCTCCTGCTCGAAGCTGGGCCGGCGCACCAGTTCGGTCAGCAGCGCCGGTAGGTCGACGGTGCTGAGGCGCTCCAGCAGGCGCGCCTCAGCGCGGTTACGCTCGTCAACGCTCATGTTTTCCCTTCGCCCTCGACCCGCCAGGCGTCAAGTATACTCCGCAGCGGAGGCAAAACCATTGGTAGACGGTGAGTCGCTCAGTCCGGCGAGTTTGGCCATTGGTCGCGCGGAGGTTGTCGGCCGCCTGGAACGGACCCGCCGGGTGGCGGCGGCCGGCGGGTACGATGCGCTGCTCGTCCTGGGGCGATCCTTCTATGAGCGTCCTGGCGACCTGGCCTATCTCACCAACCATTTCCCGCCCTTTCCGACCGCGCCATTTTTGCCCGGTCGGCGCGGCGCCGGCCATGCTGCGCTGTTGCTGCCGGTAGATGGCGCGCCGCTGCTGGTAGTCGATCATCCTTCCGTCCACCGCCCGTTGGTAGCGGTAGACGATATCCGCCCGACCCCGGACGTGATCGGCGGTGTGATCGAGGCGTTGCGCGGCTTGCCGCGGCTGCGCCGGCTCGGTGTGGTCGGCAGTGACCTGTTGCCATGGTCGGCGGCGAATGACCTGGCCACGGCATTGCCGGAGCTCGCGCTTGTTGCCGCCGATGACCTGGTCCGCCGGCAGCGAGCCATCAAGAGCGCTGCTGAAATCGCCCTTCTCCAGCGCGCCGCCGTTGTGGCCGAGCTGGGGCTGCGGGCGGCGGTGGCGGCTATCCGACCCGGCGCCGGCGAGCGGGAGGTGTGCGCCGCCGGGACACATGCGTGCCTGTTGGCAGGCGCCGATTTCGTGCGCTACTTCCGTGTCCATTCCGGGCAGTACAGCGCCTGGGGATCGCGCTGGCCGCAGGCCACCGACCGGCGCATCGTTGAGGGTGACATTATCGCGCTTGATGCCATTGGCGCTGTCGCCGGCTACGCCTTTGACGTCAACCGCACAGCAGTCTGCGGCCGGCCGGCAGCCGAGACGCGCCGGCTGCTGGAGGCCGGGTTGGCAGCCAGCGCCGCCGCCGTAGCGGCAGTGGCCGCTGGCGTTCCGGTCGCCAGCGTCGTCGCCGCCGGCCGCCAGTCCATCGAGCGTTCCGGCTTCGGCGCCTATGCCTCCGCCTCAACGGGCCACGGCATCGGCCTGGAGACGGTCGAAGCGCCGCTGCTCGCTGCCGGCTCCAGCGAGTCGCTGGAAGAGGGTATGGTGCTCTGTGTCGAGCCTGGCATCTTTCAGCCGGGGCTTGGCGGCTGCAGCACGGAGCAGATAGTAGTCGTGACCGCCACCGGCGCCAGCGTCCTGACGACGTTGACGGGGCGGTTGTGGGCGCAATGATTCTCGTCAGCATTGGCATGCTACGCTCGATTGGCGTCGTACACAGAGAGGGAACGCAATGACGGATGAGCAGGGCCAGCAGCAGGCGACCGAACAACCAGCGGGTGATGCGCCGGAGTTTTTGGAGCAGGTGATTGGCCGTACCGTCGCTGCCATGCGCGAGCAGACGCCGGAACTCTACCAGGCGGCAGGCGAGCATGCCGACGCCCTGGCCGCAACCGCCGCCCGCCTGGCCCTCTGGCTGGGCGGCCTGCGTCCGGGCGGTCTGCGCGTGATCCGCCTACTGTCCGGCTATGAGGTGGAGCTCACGCCGCAAGATCCGCTCGGTTTCGTGCAGCACCTCTGCCAGGCGCTGGTCGGGGAAGCCGTCACCAGCCACGGCGCGGAAAGCGCGGAGGACAGCTCGAAGGCATTAGCCATCGAGATCGCCAACGCCACCAACCAGGTGACCAGCGACATGACGCCGTTCATCGTGCGGTCGCTGCTCTGGCAGCAGTGCGGTGGCATCCTGCAGCAGACGCTGACCGAGCGTACACAGGAGCAGGAACTCGCGGCGCGCCGCGGCACCGGCAAGCGTTCCGTCCCCGAGGCGCCGACTCCGCTGGCCGATGCGCAGCCCGAGCCCGCTGACGACGCGCCGCCGCCAGCCTCAACCGGGCCGCGACTCATCCGCCCCGGTGAGCCGGAGGACGACGGCCCGCCGCCGCCCTTGATCTTTCCGGGGCGGCGGTGACCCCTCCCCTGACCCCTCCCCCTCACGGGAGAGGGGGAACGCAGCCGGAGTGACGGTAGTCTTTGGTCAAAACTGCGCTGGGACATTGCCCCAACGCGACCGGCGTTCCAACCGCGTTCTCTCTCTCCCGTGAGGGGGAGAGAGTCAGAGAGAGGGGTCACCCCTGTCGCATCTCCTCGGCGAGGCGGCGTGTCCCGGCCAGGAGTGAGTCGTCGGTGTCGTCGGGCACGGAGCAGCCGTTGGCGAGGATGAGACGGCGACCGCCGCCGGTTTGGGCGATGGCATCGCGCATCTCCCCGGCTACCTGGTCGACGGGGCCTTTGGTGATGGCCCCCTTCTCGTCGATGCCGCCCATCAGGCAGACGTTGGGCGCCAGTTTGCGCATGTCCCGCAGGCTACGCCCACTGAGGCGGTCGCTCCAGGAGAAGACGCTGGCCGGGTAGTCGACGAAGAGATCGACCATCAGGTTCTCGAAACCGTGGATGTGCAGTACGTTGAGCCAGGCGTCCTGCGCGCCACGCAGCACCTGCAGGTCGTAGGGTACGCCGAACTCCTTGTACTGTTCCCGCGTCAGGATACCGTCACCGGCGCCTTGCGAGGCGAAGAAGATGCCGTCGGCGCCGTGGGCGATCAGGGCCTGGCTGAAGCTCGCCAGGTTGTGGGCAATCACGCTCAGCGCCTCGTGGACGCGAGCGGGATTCTCCTTCAGGTGCCGACTGATGTTGGCACTGCCGGCGGAGTTCATGGCATAGCAGAAGGGGGAGAACATGGTCACGATCAGCGGCTCGTCATTGGGCAGGTTCTCGTAGGTGAGTTCAGTGGCCGTTACCATGCGGCCGAGGTTGCCTTCCAGCACGTCCAATGGTGAGAGGAAGAGCCAATCGTCCGCCGCGCGGATCGAGTCGCGCGGGAAGGGATAGGGGATGTCCGGCATGATCTTGTAGATATCCAGGTCGTGTCGGCCAAAGAAGTCCAGCGTGGCGTCCGCCAGCTTCTGGGGCGAGCCGTGCGGACGGAAGTGGTGCCAGAACATGATGGGGAGGCGATCCACATCGCCCCCGGCGAGCGCCGCACGAACGCGCTCGCGTTTCGTCATCGTTGCCATACGGTTCCTTCCTCCTTATATCTGTCGCCTGACTGCCACTAGCCTACCGTACCTTAGCGACTGCCGGTGATGCCCGTTGGCCGGGGCGCTGTCGGTGGATTTTCGCGCTCGTGGCGGTGATGTTCGCCCGTGTACGAGACGGCGATACGGATGGCAGGCTGGTTGCCCAGGACGTGAATCAGGTGGTAGTGGCCGGCGGGCACGTACACGAAGTCGCCGGCCTTGACGTACTGCGGGGCCTGCTCGCCTTCGATCTCCCAGGCTTGCTCCCCTTCGGCGATCATCCACCATTCATCGACGACGTGGTAGTGCCAGTCGTTACTGTGGCCGGGCGCCTGACAGATCACTGTCGTGGTGCAGCGGTCGTTGATGATGATGCGCTCATTCCAGGGTGGCGCTCCGTGGCGCGCTTTGATCTCAGCGAGTGAGGCGACGAGCTTCCCCGTGTTCAAGGTAGGTAGTGCGACAGCCATGGTTGGTGATCCTTTCCCCTGCATCTGCCCGTGCCATTCGCGCGGTGCTTCAACGCTACTCTCCGAGACGATTCATCACGCGCTCCACTAGGCGCGCGGCACGTTGGCCAGTTCCGGCAGACCCACCAGCTGGTCGTAAAGGCCCTTGTTCACGACCACCTTCCGCTCCGGCATCGCGCCACCGGCAACGGAGGCCGTGATCTCGGCGACTCGGCGGCGTAACTGCGCCACCCCTTCCACCGACTGGCTGGCGGCGTGTGGCGTCAGGATCACCTGCTCCATGCCGACAAACGGATGGTCTTGATCGATCGGTTCTTGCTCAAAGACATCAAGCCCGGCGCCACCCAGATGGCCCGAGCGGAGCGCTGCCGCCAGCGCCGCTTCATCCACGACTGGCCCCCGGCAGGTGTTGATCAGGACGGCCCCCTGCTTCATCTGCGCCAGCCGCGCGGCGTTCATGAGGTGGCGCGTACTCTCGTTGAGCAGCACATGCAGCGACACCACGTCGCTCTCCGCCAGGAGTTGTTCCAGGGGAACCAGGGTGGCGCCGTAGGGCGTGGCGTCCTCGGCGGGGATATATGGGTCACTGACGAGCAGGCGGTACCCGAAGGGCCTGAGGCGTTCCGCCACCATGCGGGCGATCACGCCAAAGCCGACCAGCCCCACCGTTTGGACAGCGGGGCGGTGCAACTCCACGTCCGCCCGCGTCCGGCGCTTCCCCCAGGAGCCGTCGCGGACGTAGCGATCCATGCGGAGCAACCCGCGGTTCAAGGCGAGGATCAGGGCCACGGCGTGGATCGCCACCTCCTCGGAGAAGGCGTCCGGTACATTGGCGAAGAGGATGCCGGATGCCGTTGCGGCGTCAACGTCGATATCGTCGTAGCCGACGTAAGGCCGCAGGAGCAGCCGGCAGGCGCTCATTTGGCCGATCAAATCGGCGGTGAGGCGCTGGCCGCCGGACACCACGACGTCCGCCTGCTGCACGGTGGCCGACACGTTGCCCTGCGCGTCCAGCAGCGGCGCGACCGTGGCGGCTATCCCGGCCTCCTGCAACATTGCGAAGGTGGAATCGCCCGCCCGCACCGGCGACCGTTGCGTGATCGTGACAGCGCCTGGCCGCCGCCAGTTCCCCGGATTCCGCCAGCGTTCTAGTTCGTCCATGCTCTCTATCCTCGCATCGTTGCCTGCCTCGGCGCAAGCACGAGCCATGGTACACACTTTGAAGGAATGATGCCGGCCTGGCGACTGAAGTCGCGGCTACCATGGCGAAGTCCGCCTGCGCGGACTAGGTCAGCCCGCGAAGGCGGGCTTCGCCGGGTACCCGCGCGTAGCGTGGGTGTTAGGCGCGACTCCAGTCGCCAGCCGTCTACTCAGGCGACGCCCGCGGATGCGGGTGCTTTGGCCGCCGCAGCGGTCAAAGCCTCCTGCAATCGCCGCCTGATAAGGGCTCGATCAACCTTCTGGACCTCGCTGATGACGTGCGTCAGTTCCAGCGTGCGGATGATGATGCCGGAGAGGTCGAACTGCCACCAGAAGAGGCCGTGATAGGCGGAGCGCTGAAAGGCGTGGTGGTTGTTGTGCCAGCCTTCGCCGCCCGCCAGCAGGCCGACCAGCCAGTTGTTGGTGCTGCGGTCGCCCGTCTTGAAGGGCCGCTTGCCGAAGACGTGGCAGACGGAGTTGACACTCCAGGTGACGTGATGCACCAGGAACATGCGCACCAGCCCGCCCCAGATCAGGCCCCGCCAGCCGTCGATGGCGAACGGAATGGCGAAAGAGAGCACGTCCCACAGCCACGACGTTCGCGTGACGAACATGACGATAGGGTCCTCCAGGAGCCAGGGGCCATACTTTGCCGTGTTGGAAGTAAAGCCGTCAAGAATCCAACCGACGTGGGCATGGAAGAAACCTTCCAGCGGGCTATGCGGGTCGCCTTCGCGGTCGGATTTTGCGTGGTGTTCCAGGTGCGTGCTGGCCCAGGTGACCGGAGTCCCTTCCAACGACATGTTGCCCAGGATGAGCAACAGCAGCTTCAACCAGCGCGGCGCGCGGAAGCCGCGATGGGTCAGGAAGCGGTGATAGCCGATCGTGACACCCATGGCCACGAAGAAGTAGGTACTGGCGAGCAGTGCCAGGTCCTTGCCATAGACTGCGTGCTGCCAGAGTTGCACGATAGCGACGACGACAGCAGCAATCGGCACGACGACGCCGACGACCACGAAGAAGCGCATCCACGGCGTGTTGTCTGCTCGTCTGAACCGTTCACTCGTCGGCGCCAACCCAACGGCGGGTTGAGCGACGCCCGAACGAGTCTCATACGCTTGTAGCACGAACCAATGTCCTTCCCCTGGCAATAGGCACACGAGCCGGCTCCACAGTGGAACCGGGGCAATTTTCTTTCTCAGCGGAACGGTCGTGGTGCGACCGACAGAACAGGGGTGCTACCGGCGCGGATGTGGGACCCGTCACAGGCCCCGTTCCGGCAGGCAGTGATCGCCACCCTGCAGTATGCGTTCATCAGCGATGAGACGAGGCGAGCGTCCATCACATGGTAACAGACGCATAACCGATGCCGACACGGGGCAGCGTTACCGGGGTGTCCCCCAAGGTTTTGCGAGGTCTGCTTGCTAACGGCGGCGCCTCCGCGCCCGGCGACTGAAGTCGCGGGCTATTCGAAGCGAAGTCCGCCTACGCGGACTAGGTCAGCCCACGAAGGTGGGCTTCGCTTTCAGTAGCCCGCGACTTCAGTCGCCGGGAGGACTACTACGAATGGCGGGCGCGCCGGGCATCGCGGCGGGCGAGGAACATGGCGACAGCACCGCCTTCGCGAGCGCTGACCACCGGCAAGGTCAGTCGCCAGATGTACCAGATGCGCTGGGCCAGTGTGAAGAAGGTGAGGACCGCCAGGCCGGCCAGCACCACCACCAGGATCTGGTCTTTCGGCAGTGAACCGAAACCGGCGCCGTCGATGACCAGCGCCACCCCCAGCAGGATCACGCGCTCCGGGCGGGCCAGCAAGCCGACCTTGCACTCCAGGCCTAACCCTTCGGCACGGGCACGGGAGTAGCTGATCAACAGCGATCCGAGGATGACGAGGTAGATCAGGACAGCCGATTTGGGCCGTTGCGTGGCGGTGAACCAGTAGAGGAGGCCCAGGTAGATGACGCCCTCGGAGAGGCGATCCAGCGTGGAGTCAAAGAAGGCGCCAAACTTGCTGCCGCCGCCGCGGGCGCGCGCCAGACCGCCATCGAGCATATCGAAGGCGCCGGAGAAGAGCACGAGCAGGCCGCCACCAAAGAAGTGCCCGCCAGCCAACACTAGCGCCGTCACGCCGCTCACCAGCAGACCGACGATCGTCACCATGTTCGGGGTGATGCCCGAGCGTACCAGCGGTTGCATCAGGCGTTCGACCAGGCGGCGAAAAATAGCTTGCAGTTCCAGCGAGATCATGCCCGTCCCTCCCCGGCGGGGTTCCGCCCGCGTAGCGCCTCAAACACCTCGGCTGGCGAGGCCAGCAAGTGGGGAGCCTCACGCTGTTGACTCTGCGCGACCTGACGATAGTAGGTCAGCACCTGATCGGCGATTGACGACCAGTCGAACTGCCAGGCTTTGCGCCGACCGGCTGCCCCTAACTGCCGTCGCAAATCGGCATCGGCCAGCAGCCGACAGAGCGTGCTGGCGAGCGCCTCGTGATCTTTGGCTGGAAACAGCAAGCCATCCACCGTGTCCTGAATGACGGCCTTGTAGCCGGGAATGGCGCTGGCGACGACCGGCTTCCCCGACGCCATCGCTTCCAGCAAGACGATGCCGAAACTCTCGCCGCCGATGTTGGGGGCGCAAAAGACGTCGGCGCTGGCATAGCAGCGCGCGCGATCCGCCGCCGAAACGCGGCCCGTGAACACGACATCGCGTACCTCGTGCTTGTCCACCCACTGTTGGTAGGCCGCCCGCGTCGTGCCTTCACCGGCCACAATCAGGCGGGCGTTGGGGAAGGCCGACTTCACCAGCGGGAAGGCGCGCAGCAGGAAGCGCAGCCCTTTGCGCTTCTCCAGTCGCCCGAAGAACAGGATGTTGAGCATGCCGTCGTTAAACTCCGGCAGCGGCTCGATCGGCCCCGAAAACTCGGCGACGTCGATGCCGTTGGGAATCACCGTGTACTTGCCGGGGAAGTACTGCTCGATGAACTGCTGGGCCGGTTCGGACACGGCGATGCAGCCGGAGAGGCGGCGGAAATAGCGCATCAGCAGGGGCTTGCCCCACTGGTAGCCATAATGGCTGCGCGAATAGGCGTGGAAGGTGCCGATGTTCAAGGCGTCGGAAAAGCGCAACACGGTGATCGGCAGCATCGGCATCAGCGGCTCGTGCACATGCACAATGTCAAACTGCTCGGAGCGCAAGATGTGCTTGACGCGCTTCGCCAGCCGAATGGAGAGGGAGATGCGGGCGATCGACCCGTTAGCCGGCACAGCGGTGACACCGCCGACGGTGTAGACATTGCCGCTCTCGTGGACCTCGTCGTCGCTGGAGGGCGCCAGGATGCGCACGTCGTGGCCCGTCTGCTGAAAACGCTCTCCCAGGTGGCGCACGTGATCCTGCACACCGCCGGGCGTGGCGAAATCGTAGGGGCAGACGAGCGCGATTTTCATCCGACCGTTGTCTCCTGCTGGCGTAAGCCGGGCAGCAAGCGCGTTGCCTCCGCATCCCAGCCCGACGCCGCTGGGAGCAACACTTGATCCAACCCGGACCGCAGGCCATCCCAACCCGCGCGATTCAGTTGGTAGAGCGCCTGCCGACCGGTCCGGCGCGTGCTGATCAGGCCGGTGCGGCGCAGGATGCGCAGGTGCCAGGAAACCAGCGGCTGGCTGATATGCAGCAGCAGCGTGAGGTCGGAAACCGAAATCTCCCGTCCATCGGCCAGCAGTCGCAGGATGCGCAGACGCGTGCCGTCGGCACAGGCGTGCAGGGTGAGTGCCAGCTCGCGCAGTTCCTTCATCGCCGTCCTGCCGCCATCCATAAAGAGACGTTTATGCTTGCGGCAGTATACCAGCCTTATCGCCCTGGACAAGTCCGCTATTCGTGCCTGTGCTATGCTCCGACCTGATAGCGAGGGAGCGGGATCAATTGACGACACGTGAAGAAGCACCGTTGGACGATACCCTTGCCGGCCTCATGCGCTGGCGGCTGATCGGGCCGCACCGGGCCGGGCGCGTGGTGGCGGTGGCCGGCGACCCGGCCGAGCCGTTGACCTTCTACCACGGCGCCTGTGCCGGCGGCGTCTGGAAGACCGTCGATGGCGGTATCTCCTGGCGCAACATCACCGACGGCTATCTGCACACTGCCGCCATCGGCGCGGTTGCCGTGGCGCCGTCCGATCCCAACGTGCTCTACGTCGGCGCCGGCGAAGCCTGCATCCGCGGCGACGTGTCCCATGGTGACGGCGTCTATCGCAGCACCGACGCCGGCGCCACCTGGATCAACGTCGGACTGGAAGACACCAGGCACATTGCCAAGGTCCGCGTACACCCAACGAACCCGGACCTCGTCTACGTGGCCGCGCTGGGACACGCCAACGGCCCGAATAGCGAGCGGGGTATCTTTCGCTCCGTAGACGGCGGCGCGCATTGGCAGCGCATGCTGTTCCGCAACGAAGATACCGGCGCCTGCGACCTCGTGCTCGACCCCCACAACCCGCGCGTGCTCTACGCGGCGCTCTGGGAGGTCCGGCGCACCCCCTGGAGCTTGACCAGCGGCGGGCCCGGCTCGGGGCTCTTCAAATCGACCGACGGCGGCGACACCTGGCAGGAGTTGACGAGTAACCCCGGCTTGCCCACCGGCGTGCGCGGCAAGATCGGCATCGCCGCCTCCCCGGCCCGGCGCGACCGCCTCTGGGCCATCGTGGAGTCCGAAGATGGCGCTGTCTTCCGTTCCGATGATGGTGGCGCTACATGGACGCGGCTGTGCGAAGAGAATGATCTGCGCCGCCGCGCCTGGTACTACATGCACATCCACGCCGACCCGCAAGATGCCGATACCGTGTGGGTGCTCAACGTTGGTTGCTGGCGCTCCATCGACGGCGGGATCACCTTCAGCGCCGTGCCGACGGCCCACGGCGACAACCACGACCTCTGGATGGATCCAACCAACCCGCGGCGGCTTATCCTGGGTCACGATGGTGGCGCGACGGTGAGTTTTGACGGCGGCCTCTCCTGGTCCTCCGTTTACAACCAGCCCACCGGCCAGTTCTACCACGTCGCCACCGACGATCAGTTCCCCTACCGTGTCTACGGCTCGCAGCAAGACAACTCGGCGTTGTCGTTGCCCAGCCGCACCAGTTCGGGCGCTATCACCCAGCTTGATTGGTTTGAGCCGGGCGGTGGCGAAAGCGGCTATATCGCCCTCAAGCCGGATGACCAGAACATCATCGTTGGTGGCGCCATCGGCAGCGGCTCCGGCCATGGCCGGCTGATCTGCTACGACCATCGCAGCGGCCAGAAGCGCAACATCACCGTCTGGCCCGACGTCATGGGCATGGGCAGCAGCGGCGCCGACCTCAAGTACCGCTTCCAGTGGACCTTCCCCATATCCTTCTCGCCCCACGACCCGAACGTCCTCTACGTCACCGCCAACAAGGCGCTGCGCTCCAGCGACCTCGGTTCCACCTGGGAGGAGATCAGCCCGGACCTCTCTCGCAACGACCCGCAAAAGATGCTGCCCTCCGGCGGGCCGATCACGCGCGACAACACCGGAGCCGAACTCTACGGCACCATCTTTGCCTTTGTGGAGTCGCCCCACCAGGCAGGCCTGTTCTGGGCAGGCACGGACGACGGTCTGGTCCACCTCTCCCGCGACAACGGCCAGACCTGGACCAACATCACGCCGCCGGACCTGCCGGAATGGACCCTGATCAGCGTTATTGAACCGTCACCCTATGACGCCGGCGCCGCCTACATCGCCGCCACCCGCTACAAGCTGGACGACTTCCGACCCTACCTCTACAAGACCAGCGACTACGGCCAGAGTTGGCAGCGCATCGTGCAAGGTCTGCCTGCCAACGTTTTCACGCGCGTGATCCGCGCCGACCCGGTGCGTCGCGGCCTGCTTGTCGCCGGCACGGAGACTGGCCTCTACGTCTCCTTCGACGACGGAGCCTTATGGCGTCCGGCGCGCGGCAACCTGCCGGTCGTGCCCGTCTACGATTTGGCGATCAAAGGGGACGAACTGGTCGCCGCCACGCACGGCCGTTCCTTCTGGATTCTGGACGACATCACCCCACTGCGTCAGCTTGATCCGGCAGCGGCAGCCGAGCCGGCTCACCTATTCACGCCGAAGCCGACCTTTCGCCTGCGCAACTACGGACGGGAGGCGAACGGTACTGCCGCCAACGACTTCCGCAACAGCGGCCCGCTGCGTGTCCCGCTGCGCCGCCATCGCAACCAGCAGGGCGAGCAGGTGGAGGACCTCGTTGATGCCGGGGAGAACCCCAAGGATGGCGTCGTCGTCACCTACCTGCTGAGCGAATCGCCGACCCAGCCGCTCACACTCACCGTTCTGGATAGCGCCGGCACTGAGCTCCGCTCCTATTCCAGTGAAGGCGACACGTCTGAGTCCGGCACTGCCAAGAAGGAAGGGGCCACCAAGGGTGACGGTGCGCCTACTCTTCCCACCAAGGTTGGCGTGAACCGCTTCGTCTGGAACCTGCGGCGCGCCGATGCCGTAGCCTTGCCCGGCGATGCCGCCACCGAGAAGCTGCTGAAAGGACCGCTCGTGCCCCCTGGCGAGTACCAGGTGCAACTGCGCGCCGGCGAACTCGTCCAGACTGCCCAATATACCGTGTTGAAGGACCCGCGTATCGCGGCGAGCGAGCAGGACCTGCAGGCGTTGGCCGACCTGCACGGCCGTATAAACGAGCAGTTGAGCGCTGTCCATCGCACTGTCCTCCAACTGCGCGACCTGCGCCAGCAGGTGCAAGACTGGCAACGGCGCAGCAAAGGCAACGCAGCAGCGGACCGCATCCAGCAGGCCGGCGATACCCTGGTGGAGCGCTTGACGGCCATCGAGCAGGAACTGGTCGAACCGAAGGCCGCCAGCGCGCTCGGCCCCCTCAACCGACTCAACGCCCGCCTGGCCATCCTCGCCAGCATGGTCGACAGCGCCGACGCCGCCCCACCGCGTCAGTATGAGGAGGTGTTCCAGCACCTGACGCAGCTCTGCCAGGCACAAATCGAGCGGTACCAGGCGCTGCTGCGCGACGACCTGCCACCGTTCAACGCCACGCTGGCGGAAGCAGGGTTGGGGGGCTTGCTGGTGGCGAACGAATGATCGGCTGTGTTCGGCTGGCTCGAACCAGATCGGCATTGGGGGGCCGCAACGGTTTGCTTAGAAAGGGGACGACGTGATTACCCGAGAGTACAAGGCCGCGATTGCGATCGGCGGCCAAGTGACGGGGGCGACTGCGGTCGCTTGGATGCGCCGTCGACGGTTCGCAACGCGACCGCAGTCGCCCCCGTCACTTGGCCGCCGATCGCAATCGCGGCCCTGTAACACGCCACTAAATACCGTTCGCTTTCTGTGCAGGATTTTGCGGCGCACCCATCGCCATTCCTACACGTGGCGTCCTGGGAAGCGGACGCTATCGTGACCTTTTCGTAGTACCCGTCGCGCCGCGACTGGGTCGCGCTGGAGCCAGTCGAGCGTTAGGAAGGCGGCGATCGGCTGTTGACCGTGCTGATCCATGAGGGTGCGGACGGTTTCCCCCGAGATTTCGAGGCTGGGCAAGGGTCCGCCGTCCCACCACGAGATGAAGGCCTCGCGCACTGGTGGTGAGAGCGCGAGTAACTTGTCGGCTACTAACGATGCACCGTGAAGCGGATAGCCGAATTCCTCTACCAGTCGGGACACGACAGTATCGCGTTCCATCTCCATCCTATTCCGACTCCAGTCGGGGCAGCCCGAGGCCCTGGGCAATGCGGCCTGCATAGGCCCAGGCATCCGCTTCGATCGGTTGGGCGGCGTAGGCCTCTAGACCGTAGTCTTCGGCACTGAGGTACTGCCCAGGCTCCATATTCGCTGCCCAGGCCCCGACCACTGTGCCATCGGTCACCGTGCCGGGATGGCTCACCGCGAAGTCCTGGAAGGCGTGGCGATCCTCGTGAACAACAGTGTCCACAAATTCACCGACAGGCGTTGCACTGTCAAGTTGCTCGGCGTTCACAACGAGCCGCGACCCGTCGTAGGCGCCGCAGACACCGGGGCCGAGGGCCTCCGCTTCAACGGACAAGCCCGGGCGACCCTGCACGGCCGCCATACTGTCCTCCACGCTCTGCAGGGCCTCCAATCGGCCCTGGGCATCCAGCGTTTGCCAGGTAGCTGGGGAGATGCCGTCGAGTTGCTGCAGCGCATCGGTGGCATCCTGCACCTGCAGATCCGTCTCCATGGTGTAGTCGACAGAGCCATCCAGGCTTCCCTGGCCGTCGTCCGTCGCCGGTGCGTCAAGTACTTCGGGTGTTGGTGGCTCGGCGACATCGATGTCGTCCATCGCTATCACCCCTCGGGACCACGGGGAGTCCAGCCTTCCGGCGGCTCCAGCGACTTACCGCCCGTCTCGATGGTGACGGGCTCGTTTTCCATGTGGGGCTCGATCTCCGGCTGTTCTGGCGGATGGATCGTGGCGAGGGTAGTGTCGTCGCCAGCCGGAACGACATCGGGCACGTCGGCGTCGGCCTGCACCTCCGGTACTTCCAGGGCCGGGCCGCTGACGTCGAGTGAGGCGGTGTTTACCGCTGCATCAATGGCGTCGGCAGCCGCAGGGTCGAAGGTGAAGTCGCTCACTGTGCGGTCATCCTTCCGGCTTTGGGTATTCTGCTTCAAATTGCTGGAGCAGGCCGCGGGCGCGGCGAACCTCGGGCGTTGTCCCCTCCGCCTTCGCCGATGCTCCCCGCGCCATACTGTCGGCAGAGTGCGCCAGGTAGCAGTAGACGATGCCGCGTCGGTCGGCCGGCGTGACCGATCGTACCCGCTCTTCTACGCGGGCGCCCCAGCCGCGCGTTTCCAACCAGAGGTCTGATTGCTGTTCCTGTGCCAGCACGGAACGCAGCTCCTCCTGCCGGGCCTGATCGAAGGCGGAGTCGCTGAGCAGACGGCGGCGCACCGCCCCGGCATAGCGGCAGCGCTTCGTGGCGTGTAACGGGGCACAGTAGGCGCAGGTTGCCATAGGCGCCGCCACGAGCAACTGCAGCAGCTCCGCCCCCGCCTGAGTGGCCCCGGCGGCAGACCCACCGGCGCTGAGACTGATATCCCACGGGTCAACCGGTACGTCGCCCAGCGCCAGCTTCTGCCGCTGCGTCTCCATAAAGGCGCGAATGCTCGCGTCGGAGCTGTCGGGCAGGGCCTCGCGGCAGTAGCCCGGCTGATCGCCGAACTCCGGTACCTTGACGTGGACCGGGCGACCGTAGGGATTACGCAGGAGGGCGAAGCCGGGCGTGAGGGTGCGGGCGTACTCCCGTTGCTCCGCGTTGAGGTTCATCATGTCGGCGAAGGACTCAAAGCTCGGCGCGTCCTCCAGCCAGTGCATGATTTTCAGATAGGTGTTGCCGATGGCGCCTTTGACCAGTAACGTGGGAATCTGCTCAGCGATGATGATGCCCTCACCGAAGCCGCGCACCTCCGCCAGGATATTGGCAAAGTCCTCGCCGGCCGCGCCGCGCGTGTCACCGCCCGACTCGGAGCGTGGCCCCGTCTCCGCCATCAGACGGTGAGCCTCCTCGATCACGGTGATGTGCGGGTGCTCGGCGTGACGCGGGTGACGCTCCACTTCCTCGGTGAAGCGCATCAACAGGAAGCCCATCAGCAGCGCGGTGTCCTGGGCGGAGCCGACGCGGCCCAACTCCATGATCGTGGGCTGGTTCAGAATTTTGCCGAGCGGCATAGATCGGCGCACGTTGACGACGTGGCCGGCATTCTCCAGCAAATCGCCAATGCGGATGACGGAGGCCTGGCGAACGGTATCCTTGACCTCGCGGCCGTACTCCAGCCCGTCGGCAATGCGTTTGATCGCCGCATAGAACTCCGCCATGGTCGGATAGTCGCGGCTCGATTCGCCGCGTTCCAGGACAATGTCCCAGCCCTTCTCCCGATAGACCTGGCGAAGCGCCTCTCGATAGATCATGGGCAGAGGATCCTGGAGGCTGAAGGCAGCGGTGAAGACTCGCATGAGGCGAGAGAGGTGCGTCTTGAGCAGCAGGCCATCCGGTACCTCAAAAGGGTTGAAGCGGAAGGGCGACGTGCTCTCGTCACCCAACGTGAACACGAGTAACTCGTCGGCCAGTGCCGGGAAGCCGCGCAGCTCGCGGTAGTCGGGCTTATCGACCGGGTACAGGACCAGGAAGGGGACACGGTGCTCCAGCCAGAGCTGCACCAGAATGTGCTTGACGGTCGTGCTCTTGCCGCTGCCGGTGGAGCCGGCGATGAGCGCGTGGCGGGTGAGGTCGCGCACATTGAGTCGGAATGCCTGCGCGGTGGCTGAACCGCGGTGGTAGACTACGCCAAGGCCGACCTTGCGGTTGCGGGCCTGCTCGGTGGAGGCTGCGAGCGCATCGTTGCGGTTGGCACGGGCCTGCTCGCGCAGTTCCAATTCGTCAGCCGGCGCGACGAATGGTTCACTCTTGACCAGCACGCCGGGGAGGTAGCCGGACTCGGAAGGGACAGGCAGCCGAAACGCGCCATATGCTTCGCGCGCAGTGGCAAAGTAGCGGAGGCGCTGGAGTGGTAAGGGCGCAATCGTGTGGCCCCAGTGCGCCTGCTCCAAGAAGCGCAGGTTGGCGACGGCAGTAGCGAATTCGTGCTCGTCGGCCGGCTGGGCGGCGGACCACTGCGTCGGGTAGACGTTCTCGGCGTTGCCCATCATCTCGGAGCCAAGCGCGCCGGCGAGGCCGTAAGGCGCGTGGTCCTCGCCCACCAGGTGAACGCGCACCAGCACCAGGCCCTCGCGTTCCTGCATCAACTGTTGATAGACGAAGGTGCCGATGCCGGCCCGCGAGCGGATGTACTCCTCGGTGACGCCAGCGTCGTCGCCGATGGTCTTCTTGAATTGGCCGATGGCATAGCTGACATTGAAGATTTCCTGGTCGAACATGCGTACAGGCCGCAGACTGATACCCACCAGGCAGCGTTGCGGTTCGCGGGCGAGCGCCGCCAGGAAGCGGCCCATGGGGTTGAAGTCGACGCAGGGGACGAAGGGGTGGGCGACATAGTCACCGGTTCGCTCCAGGCGGCCAAGCGCTGCCGTGCTGCGAATCGGCATGTCTTCATACTTGCGGATTTCGAGCAGACAGTCCGCCGTGAGGTTGGCGGTAGGGATCGGCTCCAGGTAACTCCGAAACTCCGCCTCGTTGGTCACCGGCTCCAGCGGATAGTTGAAGGGGTCCTCCACCGGAAACGTCGCCTGGAACTTCTCCCAGAGCCGTTCCGCCAGCGGCTGGCCGCCCCGGAAGCGCGTCGCGAAGACCTTGCCGAGGAAGACCATGTCGATCAGGTTGGGTTGGCCGGGGACCGGATTGGGCGTGGCGATGAAGCGGAGCTCAAAGGTAGCGCGATGCTCCCGCAGCCGGGCGAGGTCGTAGATGAAATGGAACTGGCGCTCCATGATGAGCCGGATGCGTTCCCGGCCAAGGCGCGTGAAGTCCTCCGACATCATCGCTGGGACGAACGGCACCCGCGCCGCCCAGATGGCATGCTCGCCGCCGACCTCCCGGTAGGTCACACCATGATTGTTGTCGAAGTCGACAGCCTCCTGGACGAATTCACGGCTGGAAAGGAAGATATAGGGGAACTGCATAGTTAGGCTCCCAACGCGAGATTGAGGTGAACGCCCAATACGGTTTAGTTAGGGAGATCGCAGGGCGGCGACTGCGGTCGCTTGGCCGGGGGAGTGCGGTTGGGGGAGGCTGCGGGAAGGTGGGTGGGGGAGTACAGGGCCGCGATTGCGATCGGCGGCCAAGTGACGGGGGCGACTGCGGTCGCTTGACAGGGTAAGGACGGTTGCGGGAGGCAAGGAATGGTGAAGGGGAGCAGGGGCCGAGGCGCTGTGAATATGCAACCGTCGGTCCCCACCCAAGCGACCGCAGTCGCCCTCGTCACTTGGCCGTCGATCGCAATCGCGGCCCTGTTCAAGATGAACCAATCTTTCGCCTTTTCCAACCGTCGGTCCCCACCCAAGCGACCGCAGTCGCCCTCCGTCCTTGGCCGCCGATCGCAATCGCGGCCCTGTTCCCAACCCATCGAACGTCCCTTGCCCCCAACCGTCCTCCCCCACCCAAGCGACCGCAGTCGCCCCGGTAACTTGGCCGGGGGCGCCCTCTGGGCCCGCAATCGCGGCCCTGTGCTCTTTGGTACTCACGTCGTTCGCTTGCTGCGTACTACTTTGCGTCACACCCCAGAATCTCACCCCGCTTTGCGCTGTCCAAGCTGCTGATACACCTGAGCCGAGCCGGCCATCATCTGAGTCGTTCGCTCAATCTCGCTGCGCTTGGCGACGATGGCGGCGTCAGCCTTCGCCTTCTCCTTCTGCTTGCTGCTGTACCCCACTCCAATAAGGACGACAATCCCCACCAAGAAGGCACCGAGGACGACACTCACACTCACACTCACACTCACACCCACAGCACCTCCCTTTTCATAGTCAGAGTGCGCCCCTAAAAATACTCCAAGTGCTCCCAACCCGAACACGATCATCCAGAAGATGTGCCCACCATACTTCATGTGGTTGCGCTGTTCCTGAAGCATTCCCAGTTCCCCATTTTGCCGCTCGACATTCTGCTGTAGTTCCAGCCAAGCCGCTAACGTCGCAGCCCGCTCGCTAGCTATGCTGTAGCGGTAACCGCACTCCCCGCAGAAACTCGTCGAGATCAGCGATGACATTTTCTTACACTCGGGGCACTCTTGCACCAACTGCGTCCCACACTTGAAGCAGAACTTCGTATTGGGAGGGTTTTCGGCGCCGCACCCCTTCTTGGGGCACGCCCACAGCCCCGGCCGACTGGCGGCTACCTGCGCAGGTGGACCAGCCAATGGTCGAGGGGGCGGCGGAGAGGGCGGCGCCATCGTCACGACCGGCATTGCCCGTAGCACCGCCTCTGGGTCCGCCAGCCCGCCAATCGCCCCATTCAACCCGATGCCCTCGTCATAGGCGGAGCGCCGGACCGGGTCACTCAGCGTGGAGCGGATCGCATCCACCTGCTGCAACGCCTGATTGGCCTGGTTTACCACGCTCGGGTCGTGGTGCGTCACCAGCCGCCGCCACTTGTTGTACAGCGTGTTACAGGCGTCATCGACCTCGGCAGGCGTTGCCGTCGGCTGCACTTGCAAGGTCTCGTAATAGGTTGCCATTGCTCTTCCTTTCTATTGAGGACAAAATCACAGCGCCCGTTGTGGCGGCGCCCCCACCTTCACGTCTCCCTGTAGATATCCGGCTGGCCGGGAGGAAAACGGGCGTCGCGCTGCAGAATCAGGCGCAGCGCTTGCAAGTAGTCGCCGTGGCCCGACACATCGGCAATCCAGCGGTTGTAGACATCGTGCTCCTGGGTCAGCGCTTGCGCATCGCCCGGCTTCTGATTGAGCACAGCGTTCAGCTCATCCAGCGCCTTTTGCCATTGGCCGCCCGCCGCGTATTGGCGCGCCAGACCATAGCGCGCCTCGCGCAGTTTGTCGGCCGCGTCGCGATAGCCTGGGGACTCCAGCAGCAACGCCTGGAAGTCGTCGCGGGCACAGAGGAAGTTGGTATCGCTCAGGCACAGCATCCCCGCGGCGTAGTCGCTCGCCAGGTGTTGAGCCTGAACGGCGAGTTGATGTTGGTGGAAGCGCATGACCCCTAGCCCAGCAGCAGCAGCGACGAGCGCAGCCGCGAGGAGCCAGACCATCTGGCGGCGCAGTCCGCGCACGCTTCGCCGCCACTCGCCGTCAATGCGTGTTGCCGTCCTGGCCTGGAGGATGGCGGCATGCGCGGCCGCCTCTTGCCGTTCGATCTCCTGTAGCCGAACAACGGCGTCCGGCAGGTTGACCAGGCGCACGCCGCAGGCAGTGCAGACGCTGGCGCCGGCGGAGTTGAGCGCGTGGCAGTTGCTGCAGATCAGACCCTGCTCCGGGGTGGTCTCGGGAGGCAGCGTTGCCATGGTCATTGCAGCATTCAATGGACCTGGCTTACCAGGAAGATGATGACGCCAACAAAAAGGGCCAGCGCCACCAGCCAGAAGATGAGCGCGTTCTGGTTGCGTTGGGCATTGGAAGCCTCCAGTGCCTCCACCCCGGCCGAGAGATCCCGTCGCTCTTCTTGCACCTGGTGGTCCCCTTGCACCGCCACGGCGAAACGGCGCTGGTCATACTCCGTGACAACGGTGTGGCAGCGTGGGCAGACGGCTTCGCTGAGGGCCACCGGCTGGCCGCAATAGGGGCAAGGCCGGGTCATCTGCCCGCCACAGGACGAGCAGATGGTCGCCTGTACCGGGTTGGAATTGCCGCAATTCGGGCAGGCTCGCACGGTCGGCGCTGGAGACAGCAAGTCGAGGTTGATAGTGGATGCGTTCAGTGAGGCTGCAGTCGACGATGGCGTCGACGGAGTGATGGTTGCGAGTGGGGCCGCCGACGGGGAAGGTCCTGCTTCTGGCTCGGCATCGACGAGCGCCTGCACGGTCACGGTTGAGGCGCGCGCGCGAGTACTGCCCAACGACCGATCGTAGGCAGCGCGGCGCTCAGGGTCACCGAGCACGACGTACGCTTCCTCAATCGCCGTCAGGCGCGCCGCTACTGACGTTTCCGGCGTGTCCCCGGGCGTCTCCACACGCGTGCGTTCGCGCGCGTAGGCGCTGGCGATCTGCTCCGGTGTGGCGGAGGGCATCACCCGAAGGGCGCGGTAGAAGTCAGACACGCTGTCCCCTCACCCCCAGTATTGCTTGGCTTCGCGGGCGATCTCCACGAGATACTGCCCGGTCCAGCGCCGCAGGATGGCCGACTGGAAGGGGGTGGGCTGATCGTCCAGGTCCAGTTCGACGGTCGGCGGTTGCTGTGGGTAGCCCCGTGGGCACATCACGTACAGTTGGAGACGTCCGCCCGAGCTGCGCGGCAGTTGCACCTGCACGTCGTAGGAGCCGTCGGGCACGCCGAGGTCGTCAATGCCGGGCTTGGTCTCTACCACCACTCCCGGCAGCGCCTGGAGGTAGCGGATATCCTCGCGCATTCGCGCCATGATGTCGCCTCCTGCCGCGGCCTGGCTACTGCCCGGCAAGGCTTCGGGCAACTGCGGAGAGCCGTGTGTCGCGGGGATGCCGGACCCAAGACTCGGGACGCCGCCGAACGCCGAGGCCGCGCCGCCCGTCAAGGCAGCCAGCATAGACTGCGGATCAACGTACGTAGCGCCGACCGGTCGGCTCAGAACGGCGGCCGGGTCAAGCATGCCTCGTTCGATCAACTCCTTCATGAGGGCCTGGTTGCCGGCCATCATCTGGGCGTACACTTCCGGTCGATGCATGAGCATCCACTCCGGCGTCATCTGCGACTGGGACAGCATTTGCGAATCGAGTTGCCAGTCGCGCACCCGCGTGTACTCCTCCATCTGGCGGGCGGCCAGCGCATCGTTCCCGGCGTCCGTCGCCTTGATTGAGTTGACGAGTATCGTGAAGACCTCAATGCCGAGAATCTTTGGGAGCTGCATTGCTTGCAGGCGTTGCAGCGTCATCTGGGCGATCGTCTCACCCTGACGGCGGATGTCTTCCACGGTCGCAAAGACGACGGCGCCGCGCACTGCCTGAATCACCCGGTCGTACAGTCCGGTGAGCGGTTGGCCGACTTCGAGGACGACGCGGCGGGCATCCTTCACCTGATACTCGACGGCCAGATCCAGGTTGATCTCTACCGGCACGGGCTTCTCGATGGTGAACTCGCGGGTGGTAGAGATTGTGAGCGTCTTGATGCGCGTATCGACGGCGGTGGCCTTGACGTTGCCGAAGAAGGGGTAGCGACCGAGGTGGTGTTTACCTGGCCCCAGCGTCTCCTGGTAGACGCCGTCGATGGTGATGATGCAGCACCAGCCATGTTCCACAATGTGACGGCCGTCCAACCCCGGCAGGGGCAGGCCACGTTCGAGGAGTTGCGTCGGCCGGAGGATATCGAAGTCGTTCACCAGGTGGCGATTGTTCGGCATGTATACCCCCTACTGCTTCTCCCTGCGCCCGACGCGCACCGTGGCTTCGAATTCTCCTGCACGTCCTCAGACGATCGGCTTCGCCGTCTTCCAGCGGTCTCGGGCGCTCTTCTTGGCTTCGCCACCCTTGTCGCCACGGTAACTCACCTCGGTGGCAGTCTGGTGACCCGTGGCGATGTCGAGTGCAGTCACGTTCACCACACCGCTGGTTCCGCAGGAAACCGTCACCCTTACCTTCTGTCCTGCCGAACGGTTCGCTGGCAGACCCGTGAGCGTGAACTCCCCGATGGGGTTACAGAGGTTGGGGTCTGGAAATTCACCTTGATAGATCGTGACCTTGATCGCGGTCTGACCGGGAAGGGCGGTCACGAACTCGCGCGAGACTTCCGTGGGGATCGGGCTGTTCCGGGGGATCAGGATGCTATTGAGGCGCTGACTGGTGCCGGGAACGAAGGCTTCGATGCCGAGGCTGTGCGCGGAGACGTCGGTGACTTCCAGTCCACCCACCTTCTCGATCACCTTCGGGGGCGCCTCCAACGGGGCTGCGTCGACCATTTTCCGCGCGGCCATGAGCGCGGCTCCCAGCGCCACTGCCTCATCCGGGTTCACGGAAGCATCGGGAGCCTTGCCGAAGTAGCGCTCCAGTGCCTGGGCCACCGCCGGCACGCGCGTCGAGCCGCCGATGAGAAGCACACGGTCCACCTGTCCGGGTGCTACTTTCGCCTCCGTGATGACCGTGCGTACCAGCGCCAGTGTCGTATCCAGCTTTGGCTTGATCAGCGCCTCGAACTGTTCGCGGGAAAGCACAGCGCGCGTACTTTTGCCTTGAGCGCGCACAGCCAGGGATGCCTTGGTCAGCTTGCTCAGTTCCCGTTTGGCTCGTTCAGCTTGACCGCGCAACTCCGCCGCCACAAAGGGGTCAATGGACGGATCGAAGCCGTGTTCGCGTTGAAAGGCCTCAACGGCGTACACCATTATGGCGTCGTCGAAATCTTTACCGCCGAGCTGATGATCTCCATCCGTCCCGATGATCCGAATCTGCTTGCCCGCCACATGCATGAGCGTGACGTCGAACGTCCCCCCTCCGAGGTCGTAGACCAGCACCGTCTCGTCCTGTGTGCTGCGTTCCACGCCGAAGGCGACCGCCGCAGCGGTTGGCTCGTTGACCAGATCAAGCACCTTGAAGCCCGCTAGCTCCCCGGCCGCAATGGTGGCCCGTCGCCGGTCGTCATCGAAATAGGCAGGCACGTGATGACGGCGTAGGGAAGGGGACGATTGAGGTACTGTTCGGCGTCCCGCTTGAGCTTTGCCAGGATGATGGCGGAGACATCGGTTGGGGAGTAGCGCTGGTCCTCGTGGCCGAAGAGCCAATGGAGGCTGCCCATCTGGCGTTTGACAAAGAGCACCGCCCGATCGGGGTCGCTGGCCGCCTTATCCTTGGCAATCTGACCCACCACGATGGAGTCGTCATCGAAGTAGACAGCCGACGGCGTCAACCGTTCGGACTCGGCGTTAGGGATAAGCTGGACGTTGCCCTGGGCATCGACGATCGCTACCGACGAGTAGGTTGTGCCGAGGTCGATCCCGACCGCTTGGAGGTCTGCCACGTCAACCCCGCCTCCAGCCCCGTACCTTCAGGCGTGCCCGTCCCCGCTTCGACCTTGCCTGC
Organism: Chloroflexota bacterium; assembly: GCA_036734945.1. Taxonomy (GTDB): domain Bacteria; phylum Chloroflexota; class UBA4733; order UBA4733; family UBA4733; genus UBA4733. The sequence goes on along the minus strand of DAIMXP010000023.1, from coordinate 27,524 downwards.
GTTTTGCGCCGGATAAATCTACTCTTGTATTCCGCGCTACTCTGCAAGACAGACCGAAACAGGGTACAAATGGTCGTACCGCAATTCTCTGGATGGAATGATACGACAGATGCGCCGCTCGCCTGCCAAATAGGAGTTCTCTCCTATACGCTGGACGAACACGCAACGAAACAAACCACTTCGCCACTTCGCCGCCCGTTGACATCAATCGCCTTTCGGCGCTACCATCGGCAGCGCTGGCGACAAGAGCAGAAATGGCAGCGGCACGAACGCCTTGATGGACGAACCAATCGACGCGAGTAAGTTGCCGCCCGCTGCTGCCGAGACTGCCGCTCTCCTGGCAGCCTGCCGCGAAGAAATCGACGACCTGGATCGCCAGTTGGTGGCCTTGCTCAACACGCGCGCTCGGGTCGTGGAGCGGGTCGGGCGGATCAAGCAGCAGGGCAGCGTGGCCGCATTCATCCCGGAACGCGAAGAGAACGTCTATGAGAACGTGCGCGCTGCCAGCCAGGGGCCGCTGACGGGCGACAGCCTGAAGGCGATCTATCGCGAGATTCTCTCCGCCATGCGTTCCCTGGAGGATCACCTCACCGTCGCCTACCTGGGTCCGTCGCACACCTTCACGCATGAGGCCGCCAACCGGCGCTTCGGCTCCGCAGCGCGCTACTTGCCGCAACCGGCGGTGAAGGACGTGTTTGCCGCCGTAGAACGCGGCACCGCCGACTATGGCGTCGCCGCCATCGAGAACTCTATCCAGGGAGTCGTCACGGCGACGCTGGACGCCTTTGTCAACGCCGACCAGAACCTCAAGGTCTGTGCGGAGATCATCCTGCCGATCAGCCAATTCCTGCTTGGCCTGGGGCCGCTCAGCAGCGTGCGCCGGGTCTATTCGCACCCTGTGGCGATTGGCCAGTGCCGCAACTGGCTGGCGACGCACCTGCCGGCGGCGGAGCAGATCGAAGTCTCCAGTACCAGTCGCGCCGCCGAGTTGGCGCAGGACGACCCGACCGCCGCCTCCATCGGTGCTCGCATCGCCGCCGAGCACTATCACCTGAAAGTGCTGGCCGAGCACGTGCAGGATCGCAGCGACAACGCCACCCGCTTCTATGTGCTGGGACACCAGATCGGCCAGCGCTCCGGCAACGACCGCACCGCCGTGATGCTCTCCATCCGCGACCGGGTCGGCGCTTTGCACGATATCACCGGCTGCCTGGTACGCCACCGTTTGAACATGACCCACTTCGACCACCGGCCGTCGCAGCGCCGCGTCTGGGACTACGTCTTCTTCCTGGAGATCATCGGCCACCCGAACGACCCGGATGTGGAGGCGGCGCTGGAAGAGTTGCGCGAGTATTGTCTCTCCGTGCGCGTGCTGGGCGCCTGGCGGCAAGGCGAACTTGCTGCCGTCAAGGCATAGCCTCTGCTTCCGGGGCATGACTGCCTTCCCTCCAGTGGCGTCGGCACGTACAATGCCCCCACGGCAATCAGCGACGGAGGCGGTGTGGACGACGGGCTGGACGGGGCGATCGAGCAGTGCCTGGCATCGTCAGGCTGCCCCCAGTGCGGCGAACGCTTGCACCTGTTGCGCGTGCTGAGTCGCCGCACGGCCACGGCCGTGATTGCCACGCACTGTGAAGGGTGCGGCGCGATTGCCAACCGTGTGTGCTTCACCGGCGATTTGCTGACCCGCCTGCACCACTGCCTGGCCGACCCCTTTGACGAAGGGTTGCCGAACGTGGATGGGCCGGTAGAGACCGAGGATGTCCTGGCGATGCACGAGTACCTGGCTGCCTTCGACGGTAACTTCCAGTCGCTATTCCGCAGCTCGCGCCGACCGTGACGCGCGTCTGCGGCGTCATCGGCCAGTCGCTTCGCCACTCCATCTCCGCAGTCTTTCAACAGGCCGCCTTTGACACGCTGGGACTGGATGTGTACTACCACGCCTGGGAACTGGCGCCGGAGGCGCTGGCCGTTCACCTGGCGCGGCTGACCCAGCCGGATGCGCTGGGGAGCAACGTCACCATTCCCTACAAGCTGGCCGTGTTGCCCTACCTGGCGCGCCGTGACCCACTGGTGGAGCAAATAGGGGCAAGCAATACGCTCGTCAACGAGGACGGGCAACTGGCTGGCTATAACACCGATGTAGGAGGGTTCTTACGGGCGCTGCGGGACGATGGAGGCTTCGATCCCGTCGGGGCGGACGTGCTGTTGCTCGGCGCCGGTGGCGCCGCCCGCGCTGTCGCCGTGGCGCTGCTCGGAGCCGGCGTCGGGCGACTGTGGCTCGCTAACCACCATCGCCGGCGCGCCGATGACCTCGCCGCCGCTCTGGGCAATGATCGCGTTACTGTGCTCGCTTGGCATAGCCTGGAGTTTCAGGCCGTCCTGGCGGAGGCGCCGCTCGTGGTGAACGCGACACCCGCCGGCATGCTCGGCGCAGGCGTGGATGCCACGCCGTTGCCCGAGCCGCTCCTGGCTGCCAATGCCCTGGTATTTGATCTGGTCGCCAATCCCCTGGAGACCCGCCTCATGCGGGAGGCTCGCCAGGCCGGCGCTCGCGTGCTCGGCGGTCTGCCGATGCTCGTCTATCAGGGCGCGGAATCGTTCCAACTTTGGACCGGCCAGCCGGCGCCAATCGACGTGATGCGCCAAGCGGCGGAGCGGACCATGGCGAAGGACCATCGCTGAAGGGTACCTGGTGGCGGTTCGGGCAGGCAGTATCATCGGCGGGAGTCTTCCGCCTCGCGGCGGGAACGAGATCGGACCACCTATACTCATGTTCAGCGTGGATGGCCAGGCAGGACCGACATTCGGTAAGGATGGAACGCGATGCTGCAACAGGAGACTTTGACCCTCTTTCCAGTGCTTGACCCGATGGAACTGGAATACAGCGAGGAAGGGGACGAGCCGTTGGCGAGCGATTACCACTATATGGAGCAGATCTTTTGCTACACCGTCCTCTTTGAGCGCTTTGCCGGCCCCGACTGCTACGTCAGTTTCCAGCGCTGGCTGCGCCGGGACGCGGCGGGACGAGAGCCGATGCTGCAGCCCGACTTGCTTGTGGCGCGGGGAGTGCCCCAGCGCAATCACCGCGTCTACGATCCGTGGCAAGAAGGCAAGATGCCCGATCTGGTTGCGGAATACCTCTCACCTACCTCTCTCAAGGCCGACCAGGTCGGGAAGCTTGATGCCTATCACAAGCTACGCATTCCCGAGTACTGGCTCTTCAACCCGTCGGGCGAGTTTGCCGGGCCACGAATCCGCGGCTGGAACTTGCTGGGCCGGGAGGGTCCGGAGCCCTTGTTGGAGGAAGCGGACGGCAGTTTCGCCAGCAGGGTGCTGCCGATCCGCTTTATGATCGTTGATGACGTCCTGGAGGTGCTGGACGGGCGCAGCGGAGCGCAACTTACACCACTCCATGCCCAACAACTTCGCATCCGGGAAGCGGAGGCATCGCAGCGCGCGGCAGAAGCATCGCAGCGCGCGGCAGAAGCGCGTCAGCACCTGGAGACGGAGGCGCGACAGAACGCGGAGGCGGAAGTCGCGTGTCTTCGCGCGGAGTTAGATCGCCTACGGCGCGGACAGGATACATAGCCGCCAGGCGACGGTACTCACCGTTCCCTGCTCATCTCACCGTCACTCGTAGCCCGTCATACGCCGGCGCCACCCCGTGGGGACGCAATTTGTCCTCTAGCTCAGCGTGTGGCGGGTTGTTGGCATGCGACAGGTGGTGGGCGAACAGTTGCGCGCCGGGGGCCAGGAGACCGCGGCGACCCAACTCCTGGTGATGCCAGGCGCACTGTTCGATGGTCATATGGCCGCCGGGATTGTCGCCGTCCGGTGTAGCAGCCGTGCCCATCGTCGCCTCGATGCCGACGAAGCCGAAACGCACGCCGGCTTGCGCGAGTTGGTCGAGCGCCTGCCAGGTTTCTGGGAAGAACGCGCCGGTGTCGTTCGCCCACAGTATTGCGGCATTGTCCCGGCGTATGGCATAGAACAGCGGGTCGATGCTCATGTCGTGGCGGGCGCGCAGGGCAGTAACGGTGTAGGGACCCAGCGTGAAGGTCTCAAACGCTGCAACGGTTCTTAATGTGAGACGCCGCTGATCGAGATTGCCAAAGCCGGTGATGATGTCAATCGTCGGTTGGGAGCCGCAGAGTTCCCACCAGGCCGGGACGGTGCCGGTGAACCCTTGTTCGCGGAAGGTGAAGTTGCTCTCCAGCAGGTGGTCGGAGTGGCTGTGCGTCTGCAGCACCCAGCGCACGCTGTCGAGGCTGAGCTGCAGTGCATGGGTGGCAGCGAGCAGATCAGGGCCAACATCAATTAACAGTTCGCCATCAATCAGGGCTGAAGTGCGCCGCCGCAGGCAGCGCCCGCCGGCCGCGCGGGCTGAAAGACAGTTTTGGCAGGAACAGAACAGGGCAGGATACCCTTCAGCGGCAGCGGTTCCCAGGTAAAGCAGTTCCACGATGTTGTCCTTTCACGCTAGCGGCGATTATGCCACACGCCCAATTGATGCTCGACTGGGCACGGCTGCTGATATAGCCCTCTTCAGCAAACCTTCAGTTGTTCCGCCCCTTCCCTTCAGCCTGGCCGGTATCATCAATGACAGGATGGGGCCGCTGCGCCCGAACTACTTTGCTTCAAGTCCACCTGCGCAGCGATTACCGCGGCGATGGCACAGGAGGAGCACCCATGGCAGCGACCGAGTTGTCTCCGCAGGAGCAGTCCGCCGAAGCGGCGCCGCGCATTCTGGTGGTCGATGACGAGGAGACCATCCGCGAATTTCTGGAACTGGGCTTGACCCACGAGGGTTACCATGTGGATACGGCCGCCGATGGTCCCACCGCCCTACGTATGGCCACCCGGCTGAAGCCGGACCTGATCATCCTGGACATCATGCTGCCCGGCACCGACGGGTTGGAGGTTTGCCGGCGCATCTCCGCCACCAGCGACGTGCCGATCATCATGCTGACCGCCAAAGGGGAGTTGCAGGACCGCATCGCCGGTCTGGACGGCGGCGCCGACGACTATATCGTCAAGCCGTTCCGCTTCCAGGAGTTGCTCGCCCGCGTGCGCTCGGTGCTCCGCCGTCGCGGCAAGACGCTGCATCAGGTCTTGCGCTACGCCGACGTCGTGCTGAATCGCGACACGCGAGAAGTCTGGCGCAATGGCGGCGCGGTCCTGTTGACGCCACGCGAGTTTGACGTGCTTGAACTCTTCCTGGCCCATCCCCGTCAGGTCTTCTCGCGCGAAACGATCCTCAACCGGCTCTGGGGTTACCACTACATCGGTGACACCAACGTGGTCGAGGTCCACATCAGTTCGTTGCGCGAGAAGCTGGGTGATAGCGAGCGACGCTTGATTCAGACGGTGCGGGGCGTCGGCTATTGCTTGCGTCTGCCCGGCGGGGGGTGAGGCGGTGCGCTTCCTGCTTTCCCGCATCTCCCTGCGCTGGCAACTGGCGATCCTCTATGTCGCCTGCCTGAGCGCTGCGCTGGGCTTGCTGGGACTGGGCCTCTTCGCCGGCCTGACCTACGTCCTCGACCAGAGCGTTTACAGCCAGTTGCAAGCGGACGCCGCGCGCCTGGCCTCCGGCGCTCAGTTGCAGGTGCTGCCGCCGCCGGCAAACGGGCGCTCAGCCATGATGACCTCCTTTGGGGGGCGCAACGTGCTGAGTATGCCGACCATGTTCCCGTGCGGCGAATCACCGACGGCGCCCTGCCCGACTCCGGGTGGGGCCACGACGGCTGCCAGCCCTGTTGCCACACCGACCGCCAGCACCACGCCGGTGCCGTCGACCCAGGTGGCGCCCAATATGGGGTTTGATCAGTTCGTTCCTGCGAACGTCGCTGTCCGGTTCATCAGCGGCAGCGGTGCGGTTGTGGCCCAGGGCGGCGACAGCAACCTGCTGCACGGCATGCTCGCGCCTCCCAGCCAGCTTATCAAGAGCCTGGACGCTTCCGGACAGCAGCAGCACATCGACAGCGGCCGGGCGCCGGGCCGTCAGGCGACGCTCCTGGAACCGGCCACATCGCCGGGCGGCACCCAGGGCGTGCTGGAGGTCAGTACCTCCCTGGCGCAAATCGATACCTTCCTTTCCATCTTCCACTTCGTGTTGCTGGTGGGCGGCGGCGTTGCCCTGGGCGGCGGTACCTTTCTGGCGCTGGCCCTGACACGCCGCGTCCTGCAGCCGCTTAACCGCATGGCCGGTGTGAGCTGGACGATTGCCGGCGGCGATCTGTCGCGCCGCTTCACCGGACCGGCCGGCAGCCGGGAGGTGGCGACGTTGGCCCGCAACTTCAACCACATGATTGACCGGCTGGAAGCCAGCTTGCGCTCGCAGCAGCGCTTCACTGCCGACGCCGCGCACGAACTGCGCACACCACTCACCGCCCTGGGCGGCAACGTGGAGATGCTGCTGCTTGGGGCCGACGAGGGCGACCCGCAGCGCGTGCAGAAGGTGTTGCGCACGATGGACCTGGAGATCCAGCGCTTGACGCGACTGGTCAACGACCTGCTGCAAATCTCCCGCGTCGAGGGCCAGACGCAGCTCCAGTTGGGTCAGGTTGATGTCGCCGCCCTGTTGCGCGACGTTGCGGCCGAACTGCGCCTGGTCGGGACGCACGCCACCATCGAAGTCCGTGCCGACGGATCGTTGCTGGTCGTGGGTGACCGTGACAAGCTGAAGCAAGTGCTGATCAATATCGGCGACAACGCCTTAAAATTCACGCCGCCCGGCGCGGTGGTGACGATGTCGGCTGCTCGCATGGGCAATTCGGCCCGGCTGCGCGTGAGTGACAGCGGCCCCGGCATCCCGGCGGCCGATTTGCCCCGCATCTTCGACCGCTTCTACCGCAGTGACGCCTCCCGCGCCCGTATCAGCGGCGGCATGGGCCTGGGGCTCGCCATCGCCAAGGCCATTGTGGCTGCGCACCATGGCACGATCGTTGCCAGCAGCATTCCCGGTCGCGGCGCGACGTTTACCATCGACCTGCCGCTGGATAGCAGCGCTCAGGTTGCCGCTACCGCGCGCGTCGCCCCCCCGCCCGATCGCAACGGCCCTGCCCGCCCCCTGCTGAACGGCGTCGCCCCGGCAAGACGGCGCGAGAAGGTGCGCTGAAACTGAGCGCCCGAGCGGGTTACCGTCGTGGCGAGCATGCAGGCTTGCATCATGTAAGGCTGCATGATGCAAGCCTGCATGCTACCTTTGCAGCTTGAATACGGAGCTGATCGACCGGGACCGCGAACTCGCCGTGCTGAAGGCGCGAGCAGAGGCCCCAGGCGGTCAACTGGTCGTGGTGTGGGGTCGTCGGCGTGCCGGCAAGACCTATCTGCTACAAGCCTTCATCGAACGGCGACGTTGCATCTACTACGCGGCGACGCAACAGAGCGCCGCTGTCGAACTGGCGGCGTTCACCGATGTGGCGCGCGCCACGTTGGGCGATGTGGGACTGCCGCCGGGGTACATCTTTCCTGACTGGTCAATCGCCCTCAACTTCGTCACCGCCAACACCGGTCAGGAGCGCCTTGTCGTCGTGCTCGATGAATTTCCATACCTGACTGACTCCACACCCGGCCTGGAAAGCATCGTCCAACGCTGGTGGGATCAGCGCGGCCAGCGCAGCAACGTCATGCTGGTGCTCTGCGGTTCAGCGGTGGCCTATATGCGCCAGACCATGGAGTCGGCGGCGCCGTTGCACCAACGCGCCACGGCGTCTCTCGGCGTCGCTCCACTGGACTATCGGGCGGCGGGCGATTTCGTTCCTGCTTTACCGGCCGCCGAGCGGGCAGTCGTCTACGGCGTGCTGGGCGGCACACCGCTCTATTTGGCCCAATGGAATCCACTTCTGGACCGGCGCACGAACCTGATACAGCTCTTTGGCAGCGCGACAAGTCCTCTGGTCGACGCAGCGGAACTCGTGCTCTCCGGCGAACTCCCCGAACTGGAAGGAGCATTTCGCGTCTTGCAGGCCGTTGCCCTGGGTCGCACACGGCCCAGTGAGATTGCCGATTATGCGAAAGTTGCAGTTGAGCGCCCGCTTCGGCGGCTCGTGACCCTCGGCATTCTGGAGCGGCGCATCCCTGCCTTGGCGGACGCTGCGCGTAGCAAACGCGGCATCTATCGGATCATTGATCCCTACTTTGCCTTCTGGTTCCGCTTCATCGCGCCGAATCGGGCGCACATCGCGCGCGGCCTCGGCGCCCAACTGGTGGACGGGCGCATCTTGCCGAACCTCGACGAACACATGGGCGGCATCTTTGAAGAGATGGCCCGCGAACACGCCCGCGGCCTTGCTGCTCAGGGAGAGCTGGAGGCGGAACGCGTCGACTCCTGGTGGAGCACCGACGGAGCGCATGAGATTGATCTGGTCGGCGTGCGCGACCGTGATCACATCAGCTTCGTCGGCACGGTCAAGTGGTCGGCGCGTCCGTTGGGTAGGGAAGTACTCACCAACCTTGATGACCATTCGGCGGCGTTGCCGGGATATCGCGGCGGCACACCTCGCCTGATCTACGGACGGACCGGCTGCGGCGCCACGCTGACCAGGGAGCCGCTGGTGCGTTGCATCTCCGTTGAGGATATGTACGGCATGGTTGACTGACAATATTTGTGTGGCTGTGGGTGCTGAACGCCCAGCATCACCCCAACTCTGGACCTTGGTGATCGAATAAACGCTGGAGGGAAATCTTGGAGACGTCGGAACCCGCTCTGGCCGCCTACCTCGCCCGGCAGGTCCCGATGGCGCGGGGATCGGTCGTCTGGGGCAAAGAAGGCGAAGAGCGCTGGCCGCTGGATATCACGGCCTATCTCACGAAGGAACTGCCGCCGTTGGAGTACGTCACCTCCCTGCGAGCCGTCGTCCTGCGAGACGACGCGGTGCTCACGATGGAGGATAACGACGGCCTGCATATCTTGCCCGGCGGTCGCCTATGACGTCGCAACGCTCTTGCCCAACGCCTCTGAACAGCAGCCATTCCGTCTGCAGCCTTTGGCGACGCTGCCCCGCGAGCGACTGGACGCAGGAGCACGCGCCTATTTGGCAGCGGCGCTGACCGCCCGGCGCGGCGGAGCCGTCCAGGCGAGCGAATCGGCGCCTGTATGAACATTGGTACGATCGCGAGGGCGTATACTGGTGTCGTCACCACGGAAGAGAGGGCAAGTGATGAGTGTCGCTGTGTATCCCCGATTGTCGGCCATCCTGGAGGAGCGGCGCCTCAGCGTCGATGACCTGGGACGCCAGATTGAGGAACGCTACGGCATAACGGTCGATCCCGGAACGCTCCGGGAACTGATGCAGGCAGCACCCGTGGAGCGCACCGACCTCGCCGCCGCCGCCGCCACCGCCGCGGTGTTGGGTATCGGGCTCGACGACCTGTTCTCCGTGCAAGCTTGGCCGGTGTTGCTGGATCTGCCCGAACCGGAGCCGCTGCTCAGCCCGGAGAAGAGCCGGCGTCTTGATGATCTGTTTGATCGACAGGACGACGGGACCATCACGAAGGCGGAAACTGCCGAGATTGAGGCACTGGTAGCCGAGAACGGGCATCTTATGCACGAGCGGAGCGTACGTGAGTATGCCTTGACGCACAACATGTCCGAAGAAGATGCCCGGCGGTATATTAAAGCGACATTTGAACAGGCGCTGGAAACGTGGCGGGCGATTGAGGAGGATCCCAGGCAAAAACGCGCGCTCATCACCTCAGCCAAGAGGAAACGAGCCGCGAAGACTCCCTCGCCTTCTCGGTGACTGCCTCACCTTTTCATGCCCTTCTGCAGGAGTTGGCCGGTCGTGACCGTCATGATCCCCGCGATGCCTTGGTTCGGCTGATCGTGCGCAGTCGCGCTCGGGAGTGCTGTGAATACTGCCTGGCTCCGGCGATCGGTCAGTTCCAGCTTGACCATATCATTCCAGGAACACGCTGGAAGCAGTACATGGAAGGATACCTCGACCCCGTCCTGCCGACTCCTGGACGGCACGGGCCGGATCATCTCGATAACTATGCCTGGTCTTGCGCGTTTTGCAACTCACGAAAGCGAGACCGCGTCAGCCTTCGGCTCTGGGGGCGAAGGGTACGCCTGTTCGATCCGCGTCTTGATGCCTGGTCCGAGCACTTTACGTTCGCGAACATGCACCTTCACCTTGTCGGCAAGACGCCGGTCGGTCAGGCAACAGAACGGGCCCTGGGCTTTAACCACGCTGATCTGGACGGCCCACTGGGAGCGCGTCACCAGTTGATTCTCAATGGCCGCTATCCGCCCCCTTGGGCCGTCACCTAGTTGGGATAGCAGCACTAGAGTCCGAATGCAGCGGGCCCGACTTGCGTCGTATTGACGACGTAGACGATCTCTCACCACCGCTCCCGTTTCGCCTCCCACGCCGGGAACCAGCGGCGCATCGTGCTGAGGTCGTCGCGGCGTTCGGAGGGGCGGGCGGCGGCGATCTCGGCCAGGCGGCCCAGGCGCTCCTGGTTGAGGGTGACGCCGAGGCCCGGACCGGGCGGAATCGGGAGGGAGCCGTCGCTGAAGGTGAAGGTCTCGTTCACGATGTCCCAGCCCTGTTGCCAGGGGTAGTGGGTGTCGCTGGCGTAGGTCAGGCTGGGCACCGTGGCGCCGGCGTGGATCATGGCCGCCATCGAGATACCCAGGTGGGAGTTAGAGTGCTGCGATGTGCCCATGCCGAAGATGCGGCAGATTTGCCCACACTGCTTCATCGCCCACAACCCGCCCCAACCATGATGGTCAGCCAGCACCACCTGCACGGCATCCTTGGCGACGCCTTCGGGGAACTGCTTGAAGCCGACCAGGCACATATTCGTCGCCATGGGGATCTCCGTGTGGCGGCCCACTTCCGCCATGGCGTCCATGCCGCGCACGGGGTCCTCGTAGTATTCCAGGCCGATCTCTTCCAGTTGGGGCAGCAAGCGCAGCGCCGTCTCCACCGACCAGCCGGCATTCGGGTCAATGCGCAGCGGGAAGTCGGGGCCAAAGCGCTCGCGGATCAGCCGGAGAGTGCGTACTTCCTCATCGGGGGGCAGCGGCCCGGCCTTGAGCTTAAGGGAGCGGAAGCCGTAGCGGCGCACGAACTCCGCCGTCTCCTCCACCATCGCTTCCGGCGTGAGCACTTCCGGCGTCCAGCCGTACATGCCGACATCGCCCCACGCTTGCGGCGTCCCGGCTGGCGTCTCCAACCAGCCGTCCGGCGTGGCGAACTTGTAGAAGAGGTAGGCCGAGAAGGCGACGCGTTCGCGCACCGCGCCGCCGAGCAGATCGGAAACGGAGCGGTCAGTTGCCTTGCCCACGGCATCCAGGCAGGGCGCCTCGAAGGCCGACCAGAGGCGCGGCGAGTCGGGGAAGAGTTGGCGGAGCCATTCAGTGTGATCGGGGTTGAGACCGATGATCTTGGCCGCCGCAGCGTCCAGCTCCTCCTTGAAGCGCGTGCCGCCGGGCATCTCGCCCAGCCCCGTCACGCCCTCGTTGGTGTGTATCTGGAGGATGACGCGCACAGCATACGGTTCATGCACCCCATTGACGTTACGTAAGGGCGGGTCGGGGACCGCGACGACCGTCGTTTCCACCTTGCTGATCTTCACGGCTGCGCTCCATTCCGATGTGCTGAAACGATCATCCCAATAAGCCGGGCAATGATAGCGCACGTGGTCGTGCAGTGTGGCAGACGCCTGGCGACTGAAGTTGCGGCTACCATAGCGAAGTCCGCCTTCGCGGACTAAACTCAAGCCACGATGAAACCCGCAGGCCCCGAGCGCGCACCATGTAGATCCCATCGTGGCTTCAGTTTAGGTCAGCCCGCGAAGGCGGGCTTCGCAGCGTTAGGCGCGACTTCAGTCGCCGGCCACCAACGCACGAACTGGATCCGGCGTATCCAGACGGGGGAGGGCGACGACCAGTGCCCACACGAAAACCCAATTTCGCAATTCGCTCGGCAACTCCCGCGGATATCTCGGCGATCACCACCATGTATCGCTTCGACAGCTTCTTCCATGCTCAAGGCGACCCCGAGCGGGCCGAGTTCTATTTTGCTGTCGTCAAGGCTGCCGGGGGTGAGGTGCTGGTGGCCGTGGAAGGCGACGCCGTGATCGGCCACCTTGAACTGTTGCTCTGCCAGGAAGCGCCGCCCCTGGGCCGCTACGGCTACCTGGAGACGCTGGAAGTGCGCGCTGACCGCCGCAGGCGAGGGGTGGGTCGCGCACTGGTGGAGGAGGCCAAGCGCATCACGCGCGCCGCAGGCGGCAGCCGCCTGGAGACCGTGCCCGAGGACGACATTGCTGCCGCACTCTACATGGCGACCGGATTCCAGCAAGGCGTCACCTACCTGGACCTCGACCTGGCAGTCCCGCCGGAGGCGCTGACGGGCGCGGCCCCGCTCGGCCTGCCGTTACCACCGGGCTCGCGCCCATGGCTACATACGCGGCATATCGCCGGCCGCCAGTACCCTGCGGCCTTCTGCTGGGCGCGGGCCCACCTGGCCGGCCGTTGGAGCCTGCCCGAAGCGGAGGGGACGGGAGCCTGGCAACCGCGGGACAGCGCTGCCATTATTCTGGCCGATCCCTGGCTGGTTCACCTCTTTCTGCCAACGGACATTGCGCCGGAAAGCGACGAGGCGTGGCCCGCGTGGCAGGCGATGTTGGCGTTGCGCGGCGGGGCGCGGGAAGGCTACGTGCGGACCGTGCTAGAGACAGCGACGGCTCGCGTGCTCCGGTGGCCGGAATGCTGGCCCGGCAGCACCGCCGACCCGTTCACGCTGCTGGCGTGCCCGCTGAGGCGCGCCGCTGTCTGACGATTACCATTCCAAACGCCACGCGGCAGCGCCCCGGGCGGCCGGGTTGATCCACACTGCCCACCAGGCTAGCCAACGCCAAGAGGATGCCGCGGCACGCTACAATCGGGCAGTAGCGGAAGGGCAGAGAGAACCTTGGCAGAAACAATCGGCTTTATCGGTCTCGGCATCATGGGCAAGCCCATGGCTCGCAACCTCATGCAAGCCGGGCACGCGCTTGTCGTCCATAACCGCAGTCGGGGTGCGGTGGACGAACTCGTCGCTGAGGGCGCGCGGGCGGCCGGCAACCCGCGCGAGGTGGCGCAACAGAGCAGCATCGTCATCACGATGCTGCCGGATTCGCCGGATGTGGCGGCAGTGGTTGAAGGTCCTGATGGCGTGCTGGCGGGGGCGCAGGCCGGGTTGGTGCTGATTGATATGAGTACCATCTCACCGGTGGTGGCGCAGCGCCTGGCAGAGCAGGCTGCAACACAGGGCGTGACGATGCTTGACGCCCCGGTCAGCGGGGGTGACAAGGGGGCCATCGCCGGCACGCTCTCGATCATGGTGGGCGGCGATGAGGCGACGTTCGAGCGGATGCAGCCGATCTTCGCGGCAATGGGCAAGACCATCGTGCGGGTTGGCGATAGCGGCGCAGGTCAGGTCGTCAAAGCCTGCAACCAGGTGGTCGTGGCCCTGACCATCGAGGCCGTGAGCGAAGCGCTCGTGCTTGGCTCAAAGGCCGGTGTGGATCCGGCGAAGATTTTGCAGGTGCTGGGCGGCGGCCTGGCGAGCAACCGTGTCATGGAACTGCGCGGACCGAACTTCCTGCAGCACTCCTTCGCCCCCGGATTCAAGGTGCGCCTGCACCAGAAAGACCTCGGCATCGCCCTGGCTGCCGGCCACGCCTATGGCGTGCCGTTGCCCAGCACCGCGCTGGTCAGCCAACTCTTCCAGGCGCTGGCGGTGGCCGGCAAAGGCGACCTGGATCACTCGGCGCTGCTCACCGTGCTGGAAGGAATGGCCGGGCACGAAATCGGGTCGAGCCAGGCGTAGACTCAAGCGAAGCGCGCACCCAGGCGTTGCTGCGCCAACCTACCGCGACCGCGCACATTGTGTACAGGGGCAGATTGCCCGCAAGTCTTCAAAGGCGTAGATCCCCGTCTCGTGGCCATCGGCCCAGCGCGGTTGCAGGGCGTAGCGGCCTACCAGTTGCAGGTCAACGAGTTGCTGCTCAGCGACCGTCAGTGTACTGGTACTCGCCAACACGCCGGGCCTGCCCATCTCGCCCTGGCAGTGCGCGCAAGGACAGGCCCAGCGCAGTTGCGCAAACGGGTAGGCGCTCTGGTGGCCGTCCGCCCAGCTGATCTCGACCAGCTTCTGCCCGCTCTGCAAGACGATCGCGGTAGGCTCGTTGGCGTCAGGACTATTCAGCATTGCGGCAGCATTCGTGGTAGCCGTTCTGTGTAGATTTCATAAGATTTTCGGGCCTTCATTCTACAGGACCGCGAGCGGGTGGTATGCTCAACTTGTAACGCAAACGGCCCCGTCCGTTTGCCGAGCCGCGTCTGTGGAGGGTGTGCTTCCGCTGCGACCAATGGCGGTCGCAGTATAGTCCGCTCGCTTCACCGGCGTGATCTCTCAGGATGGCGAGCAATGTCGTTCGCGCTTCAATGACGAAGAAAGGATCACCTCATGCGACCATTACGCCTTGCCGGTGGACACCGCGCCCCCTCAGGTTCCTACCAGGAAGTCCACTCCGGCCACATCGTCTATATCCACGGCCAGGGCATCCTGCCCGGTAGCCCCAATTCCGATTCCTACGTGGCGATCGCCGAACTGCCGGTTCGTCAGACGCACACGGCCCGGAGCGAGCAGGCCTAGGCGGCGTTCACCGCTTCCCGCACGTTTCTCGTTCAGTCAAACTCGTGCTTGCGGCATGCGACGGGGCGCGTGCCGCACGTCCAGTTGACGCAGCCCGACGCCCGCCCTTAATGAAGTATGACAAACAGATCCGGGATTCGGATAGAGCTGTAGGGGCAGGTCCCCGTGCCTGCCCTGGTCCGGCTGCACAAAGTGATCGGTGGTTGTGCCCGAGCCAGGGCAGGCACGGGGACCTGCCCCTACGGACGCGCCTACAATCCCCGTTTTATTCGTCAACCTTCATAAAGGGCGGGCGTCCGCCTAACGTTCGCTGCGGTAGCGGTAGATTGTCGGACCATCTGGACCGAGCACCAGTAACGTCTGCGTACCCTCCTGCGAGGGGCCCGCGGTTGTGAGTCGCGCAAGCAGCGCGGGTAGGTCGCGCTGTGCTACCCGCACGTCATCAAGCAGCCATCCGGCCACTTCGATCTGCAGACTGGAATCCTGCCGTAACGCTGCCAGCATTGCCTCAGCGCCGGGGGAAACCAGTACTCGGATCCGCTGAGGAATGGGAGGCCCGGGTTCTATGCTGCTGTCGGTGCGCAAGATCAGCCCGTGGTAGGCTGCCAGTAGCAGGGCAACGAGGGCGGCGCTGAACTCCTTCAGCGCCGTGCTCAAGCCGTGCGCTCCGACGGGCACGCCGAGGAGCGCTCGGAAAGCGAACCAGAGTAAGGCGATCAGGAAGCCGAAGGCGAAGAGCGTCCCTACGACGGCGATGAACCCCAGCAGCAACCGGCGTTCCTGCGCTCCGCGCTCCTGACGAACCAGCGTAGCCGCGCGCTGCAAGCGCCACCAGCCACTGAACCAGGCAACCGCCCCGACCGCCCCAGCCGCGAGGCTCACGCTCAGGCGATCGCGCCACCAATCGGACCCCGATAACGAAGGGGCACTGTTAATCAGGGCGTCCAGACCGAGCCACAGTACGGCGACGAAGGCGGATGCACTGACGCCCAGCCCCAATAAGGCCAGCAGCGCCAGTCCCGGGCGGCGCGGCCAGGCAATGCCGGAAACACCACGCTCAGGCGCTGCTGGCTCGCCCTCCGCTGCCGGCGCCGCGGGAACATCGCTGACGTAGCGTGCCTGCTGTCGCACCGTCAACCAGTGGTAGGCCCACGTACCGGCGGCGACCAGTAAGGGCGGGAGCACGCTGCCCAGGAATGCCCAGGTGGCTTCCAACGGTTGATAGCCGAAGAGGCGGCGCAGCAGTTCGTAGAGTCCATCCACGCCCGTCCCGATCGTGGTTGGCACGGCGATAAGCAGCACGAGGTACAGGTAGATGACCCGCAGCAGTCGCCGCCCGCCGCGCGCCAGGTCGTACTGCCACACGAGTGCCCAGATCGTGCCGCCGGCCAGCACCCAGGCGGCGATCGCGCCCCAAATAGTCCAGAGGTTCTGCCCGGCAACGACGAGGAGTTCCGTCTGCCCGGCGGACAGCAGGTCCCCAACGATCTGGCGAATGGCCTGGTCCAGGCCGATGAGCAAGAAGACCAGCGCCGTGCCCGTCAGCACGTACACGGCCAGGTCATGGGCATCGTCCACGCCGGCTGTGCTGTTCCGACTTGCAAAGCGCTGGTGGTCAACAGGGGTATGGACAGCCCAGGCTCCGCCGAATATGAGCAAACGCGCGGCGGCGCTGATGCCGGTGGCGATCAACGGTTGACGGGCGTCTGCGCCAGGCAAGGTGAGGATGACGCGCAGGAGCGTGTGCAGGGCGAACAGCGCCACCACCGCGCTGACGGCGAAGACGGCGGCCAGGTAAAGGCGTCGCTGGCTTGCATCTCGCTCCTCCGGGTTTCGGGCGAGGCTGCGCTCGGCTACGAGCCAGTGCCCGAGCCATACCGGCAAGCCGACGACCAGTTCGGCCAGATAGGAGCTGGCAACGCTGCGCTCATCGCCGAGCAACGTGCTAGAGTGGAGCACGAGGGTAGAGACAACCAGTGCCAGCAGACCGGCGGCAGCGGAGATGGTCACCAACAGCCCGGCCAGGGCCAGCAGATAGGTGTAGGTGCGTCGTGTGGTTGTCATGTGCTTCCTCCCCTGTCATCGCTACCTGCGTCCCCAAGGGCGTCACCCAAAGAGGTAGGGTGGCCCCGTGACCAGCCAATGCCCCTGCCGGAGCAAGAGGGTGAACGTCTGTTGGGACGAGTGATCGCCTGCTCCCAGCAAGGTGGACGTGAAGGTCGAGATCTCCACGGTGACCGTCGCCTGGTCGGTCGTGACCGTGGTGCGCAGCAGCGTCACGCGATGCGGCTGCTGGTTCCAGTGATCGAACGCCTGGTGATAGCGCTCACGGGTCATTGTGGGCTGATCGAATGCCGCCATGGCGTAGGCGTCGTCAACCTGCCCATCCTGTAGCAGACGGAGGTAGGTGGCGACGGTGGCTTGCGGGCTGCCGGCCGGAAACGTTGTCGGCGTTCGGTGGGCAGTGACGAGGGCGACAAGAACCCCCGCCAGCAAGAGCACAACCGTGCCGATGAGCATGACCAGCATCGAGCGTTGCATTCGCATCCGTGTCACCTCCTGAGATCATCAAGGTGCGGGTGATCCGTTATCGCTCCGCACCTATACCGCTCGCCGTTCGTGTGAAGCGTCCGGTACGGCAGCTATCAAAGTGCGCCGCCAAACTGCCAAAAGCTGCCACGGCTCCTGTTGCCATCGTGATGGAACGCCCGCCGCGATCGCACGGGCAGGGTAAGAAAGCGCGGGCGGACCCTGGTCAGTCCTGTAGCCGGGAATGTCAAGATGCGCGCCGCCGTCCGGCAGAGTAGCATATGCTGGAAAGGCGAAGAGCAATACAGTTTAGATAAGCCTACCCGCGACCGCAGTCGCGGGCCGAAACCGTATCGGGGCGAAGAGCCGGCGCACTGGAGGACAGGAGCAGCAGATGCAGACGTATCGCTATGAGGAACTGAGCTGGCCGCAGGTGCGGGAGGCGGTGCAGCATGACCCGGTGATTGTCTTGCCGGTCGGCACGACCGAGCAGCACGGCCCCCATCTCCCGCTGATGACCGATTACCTCACGGCTGGGCGTATGGCCGAGGCGGCCGTGCGGAGCCTGGCGGAGCAAGCCGGGGACGGCGCCGCACCCGCGCTGGTGATGCACCCGGTGCCCTACTCCTTCAACGAGCACCACCTGGACTACCCCGGCACTATCGCCATCGACGCCCACACCATCATCGACTACCTGGCCTGCATCGGGCGCAGTCTGGCCCACCACGGCTTCCGGCATATCGTCCTCTACAACGGGCACGGCAGCAACGCGCCCTTCATCGACATCGCCGCACGCCTGATCAATAACCAGACCGAAGCGATCTGCGCCGCGCTGAGTTGGTGGTCGTTGCTCCATCCCGAGGACCTCAGTTGGCGGGAGTCGCCCTACCCCGGCGGCTTCTCCCACGCATGCGAGGCGGAAACGTCGCTGATCCTGCACCTGCAAGCCGATCTGGTCGATATGTCGAAGGCCGTGAAGACGATGGACGAAGTCCAGCGTTCGGAGCACATCTTCTGGGATCTGGCCAGGGGCGGTCCGGTCAACTTCCAGGAGTTCTTCAGTCGTAACTCCAGCACCGGCATCCAGGGCGATCCCACGCTGGCCACGCCGGAAAAGGGTAAGCAGTTGGCCGACGCGGCGACACGGCACCTGGCAAACTTCCTCCTGGAGTTTCGTGGTCGCCAGATCCGGCCGCGCCGGGACTTTCATCGGAAGGAGAGCGAAGCATGACGGTTGTAACTGCAAGTGGCGTCGAGCGCCAGCAGCAACTGCTGGAGATCGCGGCCAACACGCTGGCCGGGGGCGGTCTGGGGTTGTTCCAACTGCCGCCTGAGGTCAACCTGGTGATCGCCTCCGGCTACGGCAGCCGGGTCACGGCGGTCGACGGCCGGGAGTACATCGACTACCACCTGGGTTCCGGGCCGGCGTTCCTGGGGCACGCGCACCCCAAGATCGTGGCGGCGGTCGAAGCGCAGGTGCGCAAGGGGTCGACCTACTACTTCCTGAACGAGCCGGCGATTCGTCTTGCGGAGAAGCTGGTGACGGCCATCCCCTGCGGTGAGCGCGTGCATTACACCGGTTCCGGCACGGAGGCTACATTCTTTGCCTTGCGCGTGGCCCGCGCTTTCACCGGTCGCCAGAAGATACTCAAGTTCGAGGGCGGCTGGCACGGCATGCACGACTATGCCCTGTGGGGTACCGTGCCGGAGGGACCATCCCCCTACCCGCAGTCCAACCCTGATTCCGCCGGTATCCCGCCGGCCATCGCCGATCTGGTGCTGGTCGCCCCCTTCAACGACAGCGAGCGGGCGGTGGAGATCATCGACCGCAATGCCGGGGACCTGGCTGCCGTGATCGTGGAGCCCCTGCAACGCGTGCTGCTGCCGGAGCCGGGCTTCCTGGCCGCCATTCGCGATGCCTGTAGCCGCCACGGCATCGTGCTGATCTTCGACGAAGTGGTGACCGGCTTCCGCATCGCCTGGGGCGGGGCGCAGGAACGCTACGGCGTCGTCCCCGACATGGCCTGCTACGGCAAGGCCATCTCCGGCGGTTTCCCCATGGCGGCCATCGTCGGTCAGGCAGAAGTAATGTCACCATTGGATGCCCGCCAGCGACCGCGGCAGGAGCTGGCCTGGGCCAGCGGCACCCTCAACGGCAACCCGATCAGCGCCTCCGCCGGTGTCGCCGCACTGGGCGTGCTGGAACAACCGGGTACCTATGACCACCTCCACGCCATCGGCAGCCGTCTCCGCGCCGGCATCAGCATGCTGGGCGACAAGCACGGCTACGTCGTCCAATGTCCCGGCGAGGATGCCGTCTTCGGCGTGCGCTTCACTGCGAAGCAGCCCCTGCGCAACTGGCAGGACTTACTTACAGCCGACAAGCCCCTCGGCTTCCGCTGGGCGATTGAACTGCTCAATCGCGGCATCCTGGTGAACCCCAACGAGAAGTTCTATCTCTCTACGGTCCACACGATGGAGGATATCGACCAGACGCTGATCGCCGTAGACGAGGCGTTTGAAGCGTTGGAGTAAAAGGGAATGATTCAGGAACTTAAGTTTGCCGTGCTCACGCAAGACATTCCCGAAAACGGACTGAAAGCCGACGATGTCGGTACTGTCGTTATGGTACACCAGTAAGGAGCCGGTTATGAGGTAGAGTTCACGGCATTTTCCGGGCTGACGCTTGCCGTTGTCACCGTTCCCGCTGATGCCGTTCGGGCAGTGAGAGAACGGGAGGTCGCACACGTGCGCGAGGTAGCGTAGTAGTGCATCCGGCAAGTTCGTCGCACATCGGCGCCAAAGGTCCCGGCGACTGAAGTCGCGGGCTAACCTTGCCAATGGTCAGCCTGCGGCTGCCGGCACCTTCGCGGGCTGAGACGAGACACTCAGGGTGAGCGTCCAGTCCGCGAAGGCGGACTTCGCCCGCTGTAGCCCGCGACTTCAGTCGCCGGGCGTGCGGTGCGAACTGACCGGTCCTTATCGGATGCACAACCTAGCGATTGGCGCAGCCAACCAGCTCCGTCTCGGCTGCTTTCGCCAGCGCAAAGCACGTTGCCTGCAGCCGTTGGGTGAAGGACTGTGGCGTTTCGCTGGGCTGCAGCGTCAGAGGAGCGCCGAAGGCGATGGCGAGCGGACCGCGCGTGATGGCAACCGGAATCTTGGCGATGACCAGGCCGTGGTACTCGTCCAGGAACGGCGGTATCACCCGTTCGGTGCCGGCGAGGCCGAACGGTATGACCGCCGCGTCGAGGGCAGCAGCCAGGTGGGCGACGCCGGGCCGGAAGGCGGCTTCCGGGTCGCCGGCTTGCTCGGCTGCCGGTCTGATGTGGTGGCCCTGGGGGAAGATCAGCACGGCGTTCCCGGCCGCCGCCACCGGGGCCAGGCGGCGCAGGCTGCTGTCGCGGTGGCCGTACTGCTCCAGCGGATAGAGACCGAAGGCAAGCATGGCGATGTAGGCCAGCGGCCCGGCCTGCCCGAAGATCTCGGCGCCGGTGGTGATCGCCAGCCGCCGGACCAGCCGGCGTGCCGGCGTGCGGGCGAGTCCCTGGCGGACTAACGGCAGGTCGGCGAAGCCGTGGTGCGTGCCGGCCACGATCAGGCGGGGCGGCAGCTTGCTCAGGTTTTCGGCGCCGAGGACGATGGTGCGCGTCACGCTTGCCTGGTAGAGCAGGTCGAGCGGCAGGCTGAGGCGCCGGAAGGCGCGTCCCCAGGTATAGGGCCAGAGCGGTACGTCTTTGCCGGCGGCAGCCGCTCCTGACCCTTCCTCGCTGCCTGGCGCCTGCGCGATTAGCTCGCGCACTGCCGGCACGGTCATGTCCAGCCGGAGATCGCCATCGGTAACAGCCTTGCCCGTCTTTTCCTCCAGGGCTTGCGCCAACTCGACCAGGGCAAGGCTGTCCAGGCCGAGATCGCCGAGCGTCTGGTCATCGCGCACGGCGGCGACGCGAGCAACACCGGCAATCGCCTGGGTCACGAGGTCATCGTCGACCGGCGCAGCCGGCAGTGCCCCCGTTGTTGGCGCCGATGGGGCGGGCAGTGCAGCACGCCGGACCTTTCCCAGCGCGGTACGCGGGAAGTCCGGCTCGGTCCACCAGGAAGCGCCGGCCAGGCGCTGGTGCTGCGCCAGGTGGCTGTTGCTGCGGCGCACGATGCCGGTCAGGTCGGCGCCACCCTCACTTGGGCGGCTCGGCAGCAGGTAGGCATGCAGGCTGACGCCGCCGTTGGCGGTTGGCACGGTCAGCACCACCGCGTCCGCCACCTCCGGTTGTGTACGCAAGACGTCTTCGACGTCCTGCGGCCAGACATTCATCCCGGACGGTAGGACGATCAATTCCTTGGCCCGACCCGTGAGTACCAGATTGCCTGCCGGGTCCTGGGTCGCCAGGTCGCCGGTAGCGTACCAGCCATCGCGCATGACCTCGGCCGTGTACTCCGGGTCCTGCCAGTAGCCGCGCATCACGTTGGGACCCTTGACGAGAATCTCGCCGTCCGGGCTCGATCTGACCTCGACATTGCGCAGGGGTTTGCCGACGCTGCCGACCGGCGTGCTGCCATCGGCGTTGCCAACGGCGATGACCGGAGAGCACTCGCTGGCGCCATAGCCTTGTGTCACGCGGACGCCGAGGCGTGCCCAGAGGCGCTGCGTCTCGAGCGGCAAGGCGGCGCCGCCGGAGAGGATCAGGCGCAGCTTGCCGCCGATCTTGCGGTGAACGGATGTAAACAGCGCGTGTCGGAAGGCCAGTGGCAAACGGGGCGCCACGGCGTTCAGGGCCTTGTGGAGCGGCGCCGGTATAGCGGCGGCAAGTTGTTGCTCCAGGCCCCGGCCCATCAAGGTCAACAACTGGGGTACGGCGATCATGTGGGTGATCCTCTGCTCGGCCAGCACCCGCACAATGTCCGGTCCACGCCGACTGGGTATGTAGTGGATGGCCGCGCCGACGGAGAAGGGATAGAGGAGCCCGCCGGTGATCTCGAACAGGTGGGAAAGGGGCAGAATGCTCGCCAGGCGGCAAGTCGTGTCCAGCGGCACGCGATCTGGAAAGGCGTCGATCTGAGAACACAGGTTGGCGTGGGTAATCATGCAGCCCTTCGGCTGACCAGTCGTGCCCGACGTGAAGACGATGAAGGCCAGTTCCTCGTTCGGCGGCGTCCAGACGTTCGCCGTCGCTGCAGCGGAATCGCGTCGCTCGCTGCCCGGTTCCCACCACTCCGCTCGGTAGGGTCGCTCCGACCAGACGGGTCGTTCGCCATAGCCGCTGATCAGCAGCCGCGGCGCTACCGAATCGACGATGCGACCGGCGGCGTCCGGGTTCATCTCCCGGTCGAACGGTACTGCCACCGCCCCCAGCTTCCAGAGCGCGAAGAAATAGAGCGGCGTACGCCAGTGGTTCGGCATCCAGAGCACAACACGGTCCCCTGCGGTCACACCACGTGTGGCGAGTTCATTTGCCAGGATGTCGGTCAGATCCCGCACCTGCCGGCCATCGAGCGTGCGCCAGTTCAAGCCGTCCTGTCCGCCGAAAGCAACCGACTCGGGATACGCGGTAGCACGGCGGAGGACAAGGGAATAGAGATGAATGAACATAGGTTGGTCTCCTTAGATGGTGACTCGACGTTGGACGAGCTTGTGGGCGAACTCGCGGTCCTGACCGGAGGAGGCCCCCACTCTGCCTTCGGCATCTCGCCCCCATGCGTGGGGGCGAGCCAGTATCGAGGTGTTGCGGCGCTGGGATCCTGGAACCCAGAGTGGATGCCTCCTGTCCACCGTGCCATTGCCGCAATACTTTGACCTTGGCTCGCCCCAACGCCTGGGGGCGAGATGCCGAAGGCAGAGTGGGGGCCTCCCTGCACCAGACGTTGGCAACAGTTCGTCAATCAAGTCATTCACCGTCGGCTGTGTCGCCGGGTAGGACGACGGTCGACAGCACGAGCACGGCAATAACTGCCCCGAACGTCAGCACGCCGAAGATGGCGCGGTAGCCCCAGTGGCCGATCAGCGCCCCGGCGACGATGGCGGAGACCGGGATCGCTACCGATTCGAAGGCGGTCTTGATGCCGGCAAAGACGCCGACCTCATCGGCCGGGATCAGTTCGGTGAGGAGGGGCCAGTTGGTGGCGCTGATGGCGGCATTGGCCACGCCGGCGAGGATAACGATCAGCACAGTCTGAGGGGCCGTCTGGATCACCAGCCCGCCGAGGGCGGTCACGGCCAGCAGCAGGATGCCCCCAGCCAGGACCGGCTTCCGCCCGATGCGTGCCGCCAGCAGTCCGGCCGGCAGGACAAAGAGGCCGGCCGACACCAGCAAGGGGACGGAAAGCAGCTGGGCCACCCGCGCGTCAGTGTGGATCACCCGCTCGGCGAACAGCGTCAGGAAGGGGAGGATGGCGTTGACGCCGAAGTTGAAGAAGAACAAGCAGACGAGATAGCGCAACGCCATGCGATTGGCGGTCAGGTGGCCGACGTACTCCCGAAAGGTGACGGCAGTTCGCTCGTCCGGTAAGGCGGCATGCGCGGTCAGGTGGCGCGGTTCGCGGATGCGGCTGATCGTGATTGCCGCCGTGACGAGCATGCCGCCCGCGACGACATAGAAGACGACCGGCGGCACGGTGTTGCCGGAGAGTTGCGCCGCCAGGAGCAGCATCGCCACCTGGCCAACGAACTGGACGACGGTCGCCAGGCCGTTGACCACGCTGCGCCGCTCCGGCGAAAAGAGGTCGGCCAGCAGCGCGTTATACGGGTCGATCGCCGCATTGAACAGCAGCGAAAAGAGGACGATCGCCGCGACCAGCAGCGGCAGCGTGTGGACCTGCGCCGCCACGACAAAGAAGAACGCAGAGATCGGCAGGCCGACCGCCATAAAAATCCGCCGCCGACCGAGCGGCGTCCAGACGCGGTCGCTCCAGGCGCCGATGGTCGGCTGGATGACGACGCCTTCGATCGAGCGCGTGCTGCTCAACAGGCCGATCAGCGTGGCGTTCGAGGTCATTGCGCCGAGCACCAAGGGCAGCGTGAAGTTGTTGAAGGCGTAGAAGAAGCCGGCCCCCAGGCTGGCCACGCTGTACCAACCGGCCGCACCCAGCCAGCCCTTTCCGCCGCTGGTCGCTTCCGCAGCCGGCTTCTGTCTGCCCGTGACGGAATCGCTTGCGTGCATCCGAATAGCCTCCATCCTGGCTCAGACCACTCCCCTTTACATAAGGGGAATGAGGCTTAGAGCTCCCAGCATCCTCGCGCGGTCCGCGGCCACGTAGCGGCACCCGGCCAGGGCGATAATCCCGGAGATGATCGCTGCTACCGGCATCAGCCAGAGCGCCTTGTCCAGTCCGCCACCGTTCGCACCGCCCAGACGGTCCGAGACAGCGCCGATCAGAGACGGAGAGAAGGCATCGCCGAAGAGGTGGGCAAGCAGGAGCGATAGCGCGACGACTCTAGCCCGCACAGCCGGCGCCACCACGTCCTGGAAAAGTGCGGAGAGCGGTGCGCTGGGCAGGGAGACCAGCGCACCGGCCAGGGTGTAGATCACCAGAAAGAGCAGCAGTGTCGGCGCCAGGAGTCCGGCGGCGATAGCGACACCGCTGGCGATCAGGCCTACCCCCGGCACCAGCAGGCGTGCCGCCGGTTGGCGTGGCAACAGGTGGTCGGCCAGATAGCCGCCCGCCACCGTGCCGATGCCTCCTCCTACCACGAAGAGTGCCCCGGCAATGACGCCGGCGCTGCCGGTGCCGAGGTGGTAATGGCGCACGAGGTAGGTGGTGAGCCAGAAGCCGAGGCCGCTCAGGACGAAATAGGCGAATACTTGCGAGGCGATGGCAAAGGACACCGTCGGAATACGCAACAGGCGAAAGGCAAAGGGGTCTCCCTCGGACCGGACCGTGGCGGCCAGCAGGCCCTCGCTCTCCCCGCGCCGAGGCTCCCTGGTGCGCCAGACGAGGGCGGCCAGGATCAGCCCGGGGATGCCGACCACTAAAAAGGCCGCCTGCCAGCCGAAACGTTGACCAATCAGGCCACCGGCGGCGTAGCCGAGAAAGACGCCCAGGGGCAGCGCCGCACCCCACCAGGCCATGACGCGCGCGCGGCGGGCCTGGGGGAAGGCGTCGGCCAGCATGCTGTTGGAGGCGGGGAAGTAGGACGCCTCGCCGATGCCGAGCAGTGCCCGTACCGCGAAGAGTTGCGGGAAGCTGCGGCAGAGCGCGGTCAGCGCCGTGGCGACACTCCACAGAGCGACACCGCCGCCGACGATCCGGGTGCGCGAACGGCGATCGGCCAGGGACCCCAACGGTAAGGCAGCGATGGCGTAAATGAGCAGAAAGGCAGTGCCCAGCAGGCCGAGCTGCGTATCGCTGAGACCGACGCTCACCGCCAGCAGCGGTACCACCGCCGGCAAGGTATAGCGGTCGGCATAGTTCAACGTGTTGATGCCGAAGAGCAGGGCGAAAAGGCGCCGACGCTCGACGCTCAGATTCGGGATCTGCCCAGCCATGCGTCCTCCTCTGGCACCGATGCTAGACGCCGCGCGGCTCCTCGTCTTGCCAGGAATGTTGCGGCGTCCAGCCCAGCAGTCGCTTGATCTTGGCGTTGCTCACCATCGGCTGGTTGCCGCTCAACTTGCTGGCCAGTGGCGCCAGGCGCGGCTCGAGGCGCGGCAACAGTTCGCTCAGCGGTTCCTCCGCCAGCGCATCGTCGGCGGCCACGTTGAAGGCGTCGCAGACCACCTCGCGCCGCTCCAGCGCCAGCCGGAACGCTCGTGCCAGGTCGCGCACATCGACATAACTGAACAGCGTGTCGCGCCAGCGCCGCGCGGCGGACGACTGCAGGACCCTCGCGTAGTCGCCCGGCAGCAACACCAGCGGCGGACGCAGCACAAGGGTGCGCATACCCGTCTTGCGGTGGAAGGACCAGGCAATCTGTTCACCCACCACCTTGGAAAGGCCGTAGGCCTCATCGGGTTCGTCGGGATGATCTTCATCAACGGGCAGATACTTTGGCAGGAAGTCTCGCTTCCCCCAGGCCCAGCCGTAGGCCGACTGGGAACTGGTGGAGACAACCGTGTCGATGCCCAACAGGGCGGCGGCCTGATGAATGGCATAGGTACCGAGCACATTGGTCTGGAAGACCACGGCATCGGTCTGCGGCCCCAGTCCGGGGATGGCGGAGAGGTGTAGGATCGCCGCAGCGCCGGCACAAGCCTCACAAAGTTGCCCGAGGTCGGCGTGATCCCCCAGGACGATACGGGCCTTGAGTCGCTCCTGGGGTCGCGTGCGGTCAAAGATGACGACCTCGTAGTCATCCTGCAGCTCTTTCACCACCCAGGCGCCGATACGCCCGGCGCCACCGGTCACAACAATGCGCGTCGTCACCACCTCCTGACCCTGTTTCAGCGGTCCCGACGGCCGCGGCGGCAGCATAGCACGTCGAGGCGCGCGCGGCAGGTCACACCTGTTGGCTGCAAAGTCTTTACCTTGAAGTTCACAGCAAATTTAGACACTAGGGGTAGACTCAAGTTCGGTGAAGGTACGATTTAGACCCTACCCTCCTCCACCTCGCCCCCACAGCGAGGCGCCCTGCACCGGGGGCCGGAGCGGCAACGCTCCGGCCCTTTCCTTTTTGGAGCGCGTCCGCCGAGAGCCGACATGGCGCTCCAAGTTTTGACCTGGCACATGCTGTTAGCCGCATTACTGGCGATGGACACCGAACCTATACGTGTTGAGAATTCGGCAGAGCAATAGGCGGTGCGTCAGCGCTGTAAGGTTCCCGGTCGATAGTGCGGAAACGTGTGGCTCGGCGCGGTCGAAGAGAGCGAGGCATTGTCGACTGGGGTCATGTCGCGACGGATAGTAGACGCCATCAGGTTGCGCTGGATGTTTGTAGAAAGCGCGGGACCATTGTTGGGCGGTCGCGTACTCACCAGCAAACAGCCGGGCATCCGCGCCCAATTGGGCGAGACCCGAACCTGTCAAGTCGACCAGTTGCAACGGACGGTCGATCACGATTCGGCACAGGGCATAGCGTTGCACGTCGCCCCAGCCCACCGTGCGCAGCCCGGTGATGTGCCCGAAGGTTTCAATGAAGGCGCAATGTTCATCGCTTCCGGCGTAGAGTACGCCATACCGCTGTTCAGGATCGTCAAAGCGGGCAGGGTACTTCCGCCCAGGATTGCGTCCCCAGTAGAGCGCGTTGTGTACCCGCTCATGCAGGCGAAGCCAAACTTGGGTTTGTTCCAGCAGCGGTAACGTCTGCTGCCGAAGATCAGGTGGCGGCAGAGGATGGGGTTCGGGTTGGGGGCTGCTAGGAGGCTGTCTGAGTTGAAGCATAGGCGGGACGAGCGAGCGAGCGGTGGT
>DAIMXP010000022.1:0-78103 GCA_036734945.1 Chloroflexota bacterium | reverse complement strand
GTTGCACCTCTCAATCCGGCCGCCGTTTGGCATCACTGCCGATGTAATCGCGGCGGTGATGGGGTAGCGACTGGAGCGAGGCACGGTCGCAAGCTTTTTCTTTGCCTGGCTGAACCCGCCGGACGCTTCGGCGGAGGAACTGAAGCGGCGCACGCTCACCAACCTGTACAACCAGCGCCCCACCTGGCTCGACCTGGCCCACCGCACTCTGGATCACGCCGTACACGACGCCTACGGCTGGACGCACGAGCTGAGCGATGCAGGCATCCTGGGTCGGTTGCTGGCGCTGAACCTGGAGCGCGCGGCGGCCTCGGCAGCCGCCGAGACGGGGTAGCCGGTCCCTCCCGCAGGTACGTGGCGCCATCGGCGTACCCTCGGTTGGCCCGCCTCAGGGTTTCGCCCTGGCGAACAGCGAAGCGGTCATTTCCGTCGCGACGAACAATCGCTCCTTTGCGCCCGCAAGGACGACGTGCGCCACTATCTGGGGGGCGACCAGGCTTCTGCATCATCACAACCGGCGCCGTGTTGTGGCCGACAGGCTCAGGCGGCGTCTGATGCGAGATCATAGATGCGGATCGCCACGGTGCGGCCGGTCGCCGGCGCCTGTTGATGCAGCCGGTCCATCCGCAGCGCCACGGCGGCGCCGTAGTAGCGCTCGCCACATTGGCGGCAGACGTCGGCAGGGACATGCTCGAACAGCACCATGTCGTCGCCCCACCAGTGCTGCGCCATCACCTGCTGACGCACCGTCTCGCCGCCGCAAATGAAGCAGTCGGTCACCAGCCGTTCTTCCACTCCAGCATTCCTTTCAGCGATTGCGCGTTTGCGGATCGCGCCATTTCGGCATCGTCGGCTCGTACACCGTCACGATCACCAGATTGCCGGTCCGGCTGTACCCCACGACAGCGTGCAAGGGACGACCACCCCGAGTGTGCCCGAGCAGGAGGGCCGAAGGCCCGCGGCCCGTGAAGGGATATTCCTCAAGTAGCTCCCCTCTGTTCAGCATCTCCACGAGGTCCTCAGCACCCACCTGCCAGCCACCGGCAGCCTGTTGCGCATGCGCGCTCCATGCCCAGCGTCCTTCCAGCAGCAGGGACCGCACAGCATCGATCATTACGGGCGCCATCGTCAGGCGCTTCTCCTCGCCCTCACAACCCCCTGCTTTACTCCAGCATAGCATCAGCACCATGGCCTGAACTGTCCGGGACCATGCCGGAGACGACCACGCCGAGCGACCCGTGGACACGGAGCCGGCGAATGCCGCCGTTGCTCACCAACCTCTCCAACCAGCGCCTCACCTGGCTCGCCGAGGTCGAGTGCAAGCTCGACCTCGCAGTGCTCGACGCCTACGGCTGGCCGCACGAGCTGAGCGATGAGGAGATGCTGGGTCGGCTGCTGACGCTGAACCTGGAGCGCGCGGGGGTGTCAGTTGCCGGCCTGGACTAGCCGGCCCAGCCAGCACGTACGCCCAGTCGGCGGCGCAGCCCGGGTCAGCGTGCTGCCGCTGCTCAACACTGCTCAGCCATGCCACCGATCGTCCCGGCGCAAGAGCAATAGATGCAGCCAGCGTTTTGAAAAAGGGCTTGGGAATCAGCGGGGCATAGCTTGGGCGGTGCTGAGACAGCATACGGGCGAGTGACGGCCGCTCGGAGCGCAAAGACCGTCATTCGCGCTCCAAAGACGGGACCCAGCGCCACAGAAGGTTGAGCCAGGGCCGTGAGGCTGCCCGAAGGAGTGCAGGGGTGTCGGCGACCGCACGCTTCGGCCGCCGTTGACCACCAGGTGATCGAGGAGCTGGGTATTCACTGTCCGGCGAAACTCGTATTCGCGCCGGTGGATTTTGAGAGTCAAACGCTGCGCGAGGGCCTGGAGGCCCTCGGCTTCGACTTCGCCGCACCCGCGGTCTTCTCTTGGATCGGCGTGACGACGTACTTAACCCTCGCTGCGATTCGAGCGACGCTCGCCACGGTTGCGGCATGCCCAGCCGGCACCCGCATCGTGCTGACATACAACCAGCCACGCGCGGCCCTGCAACGACTGGGGCTGGGCGTGGAAACTGCCGTGGCCGGCATGGTCACCGAGCTGGGCGAGCCTTTCATCAGCCTGTTTGAGCCTGCCGAGATCGAGCAACTGCTGCGTCAGCTTGGGTTCGACGGGATCGAACACTTCGGACCCGATGAGGCGATTCGCACCTATTTCGCCGGCCGCAACGACGTTCGCTTCGGTGGCGCCCAACGATTGGTCGTGGCGACCGTCGCGTAGGCTTGCCCCGATCGCCCCACCAGCGCGGTTGACGCCGCTCCGACCGGCAGCACCACCGGCTGCCCCTTGGTCACGCCCAGCGCTCATCGTGGTGCTTGCTCCCCTTGCCAAAACCGTTGGGATCGGTGTCCTGAGCCGCTGCGCACTCACCCAGGCCAATCCGCATTCGCCGTGATGCCCTATACTCAGGCCAACGCCCATGCAGCGACGCCGTGCAGGAGGCAATCCATGACCCGCCTCTACCCCATCGGCCTCCAACTCGTCGGCAAACACTGTCTGGTCGTCGGAGCCGGGGCGGTCGCGGAGCGCAGGATCGCATCACTGATTGCCGCTGGTGGTCTCATCCATGTCGTCGCGCCGGAAGCAAGCCTGGCCATCCGGAACCTGGCGCGGGAGGGCCAACTCACCTGGAGCGCCCGGCCAGCATCATCCGACGATCTCAGAGGATGCCTGTTGGCCATCCTCTGCAGCGACGATCGTGCGACCAATCACCATCTGGCGAAAGAAGCAGAACGGCGCGGCGTGCTGGTAAACGTCGCCGACGCGCCGGAGGAAGGAAACGTCGTCAGCCCGGCCCTCCTAGACCGCGACGATCTGCTGATCGCCATCTGGAGCGGCGGCGGCGGGCCGGTAGTGAGCCAACTGGTACGCGACCGCATCGCTGGTTGTGTCGGTGACGAGTGGGGGACGCTCTCCCGCGTCGTCGCGCGCTGTCGGGTGGAGATCAACCGCTCGTTGCCCGCCGCTCAGCGTGCCGCCTTCTGGCGGGAAGCGATCGATGAGGTGCTTCTGGAATTGCTGCGCCGCGGCGATGAAGCCGGCGCCGAGGCCGTATTGCGTGTGAAGGCGGGAACCCTCCATTAACCGGACCTGGGCGCCAGTTGCTACCATAGAGGGCAGCAGTATGCTGAACATTCCTTCAAACTGGAAAGGAACATCGGAATGATCGCAAAGACATTGCTCGGCGAGATGACGCGCGAGCAGGTCCGGCTGGCAGCGCCGGAGACGACCCTCGTCATCCCGGTGGCCGCCATCGAACAGCACGGACCTGACCTACCGGTCATGGTCGACGTGATCGCCTGTGAAACTGTCGCCCACCGTGCGGCAGTAACAGCCGGACAAACGGTCTCCGTCACGGTGGCGCCGATGGTTGCCTACGGCTATTCGCCCCACCACTTTCCCTATGCAGGCGTGTTCTCGCTGAAAGCGGAGACGCTGCTGGCGGTGCTGCGCGAGTTGGGTGAGTCGGCCGTCCGCTCCGGCTTTCGTCGCATCTTCTTCCTCAACGGCCATGGCGGCAATGATGAACTGATCCGGCTGGCAGCACGCGAGGTCAGCAATACCCACGCCTGCCTGGCCGGCGCCGCTTCTTACTGGAGCCTGGCCATGCCGGCACTGCGCCAACTGGCGAGCGTCGAGGGCTGGCGTATTCCCGGCCACGCCGGCGACTTCGAGGCGTCGCTGATCCATGCGGTCCGCCCGGACCTGGTCGATACCGCACACCCGGCGCCCGCCAAAGGAACGCCCCTCGGCCCCGTACCGGACACCACCGTTGCCATGTTCATGCAGCGAGACCACAGCATGCAGCGCATCGACGGCTATACCGACCGTTCCGGCCAGGCATCGCGCGAGATGGGCCAGATGTTGCTGGACGTGGTGCAGGTGGAGGTGGCCAAGGCGCTGGTGCAGTTTCATCAGGCGCTGAGCCAGGACCAGTGAGCGGTGTCACGGCAGGTGACCACGGGTGGAGCCAGGAGATAAATCTCCTGGCTCCCGGCGGTATTACGGCTTCGATTTCGCCAACAGCCAGGTTTCCGGGCGGGAGTGGCGCCGGATCGCACGGACTGATAGGGCAAACGGCCTATGATGAACAACGCTGCGGGCTACCAGCGAACCACCACGCCTGGTGCGCAGGTACAGGTGCAGCTTCGTCCCGCCGCGAGTACGCAACTGGGCGCTATCCTGGCCGCCGGCTTCGGCCGCGATAGCGGCGGGGTACCCGGCAGCAAGCCCATGCGCATCCTCGGGCGGTATGCCATCGTGCTCGTGGTTGACGGCAGCGTCCGTTATCAGGACGCCAACGGGCTGGACCGGATCGTTAAGGCGGGACACCTGATCCTGATCTTCCCCCACCTGGCTCACCGCTATGAGCCGGAACAAGGAGCGGAATGGACGCACTTCTGGCTCGTCTTTGAGGGTCCCAGCTTCGATCTCTGGCAGGAAAACGGTCTGGTCAGTCCGCTACTGCCGATCCACCGCGCCGAGCCTATCGACTACTGGCTGCGCCGCTTCGAAGCGGTCCTCGGCGCGCGCCGGCAGCCCGGCATCGCGCCACCGCTCGTCGAAGTGTGCCGGTTGCAGCTCGCCCTGGCGGAGTTGCTGGCGGCGGGCGGGCCAACACCACACGGCGAAGACGCGGGCTGGGTAGCAAGCGCCTGCGCTCTATTGGAAGCAGATCTTTCTGGTGATCTCGACCTGACCAAGCTAGCGCACGATCTGGGCATGAGTTACGATGGTTTTCGCAAGCAGTTTACGCGTAGCGTCGGGCAACCGCCGAGCCGCTATCGCATGACCCGGCGCATCGAGCGAGCTTGCGAAATGACGCTGGAAGGCAACCTCACTCATCGCCGGATTGCCGAGTTGCTCGGCTTCCACGACGAGTTCCATTTCTCCCGACGCTTCAAACAGCTGACCGGCTGGTCCCCGCGGGACTACCGGCACACCGTCATGCCGGTGGGACGATAGCCGGGCGGCCAAAACGTGCAAGTTTTTGGGCCGCTGTGTCCATTCCCTTCCCTCCGTTGCACGCCTACACTGCACAGGCAAGGAGGCACCGACCATGCCAGCACTCGCTCCCCTCAAGTTGACGGCTTTTCAGCACGAGATCGATACCAGCCCCGAGTCCTTCGGCGAACTGCGCCGCTCGATGGACCTGATCGGCGACGCAGACGCCCTGCGGGAGCGCATGCGGGAGGACGGCTACCTGTATCTGCCTGGCTATTTCCAGCGGGAGGCGGTGCTGGCCGCCCGGCGCGGCCTGACCGACGCGCTGGCGGAGGAAGGCATCCTGGATCCGGACTTTCCGTCACTGGAGGCCGTCCCGGCAGCGCAGCGCCGTCCCGGCAAACGGGGAATAGGGGACAACCTCGCCCGCACCGTGGCGCCGCTGCAACAGTTGCTCTACACCGGCCGCATGCTGGAGTTCTACCGCCACTTCCTGGGGGGCGATGTCCTGCACTTCAAGTACACCTGGCTGCGCGTGCGCCGACCGGGACCGGCGGCAGCGCCCCACTACGACATCGTCTTTATGGGGCGCGGCACACCGAACGTCTACACGGCGTGGACGCCGCTGGGCGACATTCCGGTGCAGATGGGCGGGCTCATGATCCTCGAGGGCTCGCACCGACTGGAACACCTCAGGAGCACCTATGGGCAGCGTGATGTCGATACCTACTGTGCCAATCGGGCCAACGCCGAACCCTGGGCCTCCAATCAAAAGCGCTGGAGTGGCCATCTGTCCAAGAACGCGGTACGGCTCCGCAACACGCTGGGCGGGCGCTGGCTCACGACCGACTTTCAGATGGGGGACCTGCTGACCTTCAGCATGTTCACGCTGCACGCCAGCCTCGACAATCAGACCGACCGGCTCCGCATCTCCACCGACACGCGCTATCAACTGGCCTCCGAGCCGGCCGACGAGCGTTGGTCAGGCGAAGAGCCGATTGGCCATGGCCTCGCCGGCCGGCGAGGCCGCATCTGCTGAAGCCGCGGAAGGGGAGCGCCAGCGGGGAATAGCGCGTGGACGCTGGATCAGCCGATCCAACTATCTCCCCGTCGCTCGGGCGGGGTGCTGATCTGGTCCCGCCTCGTCGTCGGCTGGATGTGGATGAGCAGAAGCGGAGGTGATGGCGCCCGAAGGGTGCGGATGACGATGCCCGCGTCAGTCAGCGCGACCAGACTTGGGGCGGTTCTGCTGGCCTGTGGTCAGCGGACGATAGATAGCAGCCAATGGAAAGGACGATCCTCATGGGTCACTCGATTACACGGCGGCAAGCAATGCAGAGCATGTTCCTGTTAGGATCGGCTGCGGGATTGCTCGCCGCCTGTGGAGGCTCGACGATGGCGGCGACCAGCAACTCAAGCGCAAACGTGGCGTCCCTGAGCAGCGCAGCCGCACCGACCACTTCCGCCAGCAGCGCCAAAGCCGTAGCAGCGTCAAGCACGGTCGCGACCGTGGCCCCGACGACCGCCCAGAGCACCTCGGCGCGAGCCACCACCTCGGCGCCGGCCGCGAGCAGCGCCTCGGTAAAGCCCGCCGCCGCCGGCGTCAAGATCACCTGGTGGAGCGGCTGGGGCAGCGGCGGCCTGGCGGCGAAGAGCTTCGACGTGGTGGCTGGCGCCGCCAACAAGGCGGACCTGGGCTTCCAGGTGGAGCACACCGTGCCGCCGGGCGACGTGGCCAAGAAGCTCACCGTCGCCATCGCCGCCGGGACACCGCCGGACGTGGAGGCGGGCAACCTTTCCTACCCGGAGTTCTGGGCCAGCGGCCAGGCAATCGCCCTGGATAGCTACCTGGCGAAGAGCCAGACGCTCAAGAAGAGCGACCTCCTTGCTGCGTCCTGGACGTTTGGCAGCTACCAGGGCCACACCTACGGTGTGCCCGCGCTGGAGAGCTTTGTGCGCTGGGGCCTGGTGGTGAACGCCGACCTGCTCGCCAAGCGCGGACTCGACGGCGCCGCGCTGCCCAACAATTGGAGCGATCTGCTCGACTGGCACAAGAAGCTGACCGTGGTTGACCCGGCATCGAAGGCCATCACGCAACTGGGCATCGATCCGCTCGACGCAATGGGCGGCTCGATGTCGGGCGGAGACCCGTTTTTCTGGGGTCCCTCCTCCGGTCTTGGCACGGGGTATTACGATGAGAAGGCCGCCAAGTTCAACCTCGTCAATTCCCAGTTGGAGGATGCGCTGGCGGCCATCAAGAGCTTCTACGACGCCGCCGGCGGCTACGCTGCGGTGCAGACCTTCCGCAAGACGAACGGCGAGTGGACCGGCGCGAAGTCGGGCATTGTTATGGGCACCCAGGCGATGCAAATCAACAGCTACTGGACCATCGGCTCCGTCACCCAGCTTGCCCCGACCAAGCGTTACGTTTACGGCTGGCCGCCGACGTCGCCCGACCGCAAGGGCAAGAAAATCCAGTCCACCGGTGGACACTTCGCTGTTCTTCCCAAGGGATCGCCGCACCCGGATCAGGCCTTCGCCTTCGCGGAGTACCTCACCAGCGAGGCGGTCGAGCAGATCATCTTCGACGGGCCGGGTTGGCTCGGCGCTCGCAAGTCCTTCCTGGCCAAAGTCGACGTCAAGCAGCACCCTGGACTCGATTTCTTCATCCAGTCGGCGACCACCGCCGACGAGCTCTGGGGCGATCCGGTCGATCCCATCGAGGGCTTCTTCGCGGACACATGGGCCGCGCAGGCCGTCAAGGTGTTCCAGGGAACCCAGACCCCGCAGGACGCGCTCCAGCAGATGCAGCAGCTCTCCACTGTTCAGCTCGCCAAGCAGCTCGGGAAGTAACCACAATGAGAGCCATGCAGCGACTGTCCACCACGATGCCGGTGCGCACCATTCACGTTGGCGTGGGCGGTCGGGGCCGCTGGCCGGTGGAGGTGCTTAGCGACGATCCCCACTTCCAGCCGGTGGCGCTGGTGGATGTCGTCCCCGCCAACCTGGCCTGGGCGCGGGAGCGCAGTGGCCTGCCGGAGGCGGCCTGTTTCGGCGACATCGCCGCAGCGATACGGCACGTGGAGGCTGAGGCGCTGGTGATCGCCACGCCGACACGCACCCACGCTACCTTCTGTCGCGCCGGCTTTGCCGCCGGCAAACACGTGCTGGTGGAGAAGGGCATGACGCTCGACTGGCTGGACGCTCAGGCCCTGGTGCGTGAGGCGGAGCAGGCGGGCGTGGCCTTTTGCGTCAGCCAGAACTATCGTTACCAGAGCGAGGTGGTCACGCTGCAGCAAGCGCTGGCATCCGGCAAGTACGGCACACCGCACCTGATCGACCTGATCTGCCACCGTCACCGCCCTGAGCCGCGCACGCTCGACTATCCGGGCGCGATGGTCTGGGATATGGGCTGCCATCATTTCGACAACCTGGTCAGCCTGTTCGGTCCGGTGGCCGAGGCGACTGCTGTGACGCACAACGCTCCCTGGTCGGCCTATAAGGACGATGCCGGCATCAGTGCAGTGCTGCAGTTCGAGGCCGGGCCGGTGTGTACCTACGAGCTGACGCATCAGGCCACCATCTCGGAGTATCGCTGGCTGGTGCAGAGTGAAGCCGGGGCGCTGCGCGTGGTCGGCAACGGCAAGTGGGAGTGGATGCCGCGTGGCGAGTTGCGCCAGTTCGCCGGCCATGGTGCGCCGGAGGAGTTGCCGTCTGTACCGATGCCGCGTAGCGAGCAAAGTATCGTTGACGACTGGCATACCTACATCCGGGAAGGCAAGGAGCCGGGAATCAGCGGGCGCCACAACCTGGAAACGCTGGCGGTCTGCGAGATGACGTTGCGCGCAGCAGCGCTACGGCGTACTGTGACGCGGACGGAGGTGTCGGCATGAGCAACGCCGCAACTGGCGCTGGTGCCCCGCTGGAAGTGATTGAAGAGGAGTTGCGCTGGAAGTTTCGTCACCAGGGGCGTCTGTTGCTCGCCTATAACCGTGGCCACGTCAAGTGGGGCGACTTCTACAAGAGCAAGCCCGACTGGTACCCGGTCCTCACGCCGAGTGGCCGGGAAGTGACCATCTCCTCCGCTTTCCGCTACAACCACCACCATTCGATCTGGATCGGCCACGGCAACATCAATGGCGTCAACGTCTTTCACGACAACAATCCCACGCGGCCCAACCTGGGCGATATCGTCCTGGAGCGGGCCGAGCTGCGCGTCGAACCACGTGGCACGACGTTGGACACCACGAACGGCTGGATTGCCAAGGACGGTCGCCGCTTGCTCACGGAGGTACGCCGTTTCACCGTCCGCCCGGACCTGCTCAACGGTCAGGCCCATGCGCTGGACGTGGACTCGGAGCTTATCGCCAGCGAAGGGGCGGTCCTGCTCGCCAGGGAGACGCACTCCTATCTGGGGGTGCGCGTGGCCGACAGCATCGACGTGGAGGACGGCGGACGGGCGGTCAACAGCAACGGCGACGAGAACGAGGAAGGGGCGATGGGCAAGGCAGCGTCCTGGTTGGACTATAGCGGTCAGGTTGCCGGCCAGGCGGCCGGAATCACGATCATGCAGCATCCATCCAATCCAGCCACGCCGTTCTTCTGCCGCAACTACGGCGCCATGCTCAGCAACCTCACCCTGCATGCACCCTGGTCGATTCCTTCCGGCGAGCGCTTGCGCCAGCGTTGGCGTATCCTTATCCACGATGGTGACGCCGCCGCCATCTCACCGGATGACGCCTACCGCGCCTGGCTGGCAGAGGCAGCAGATGATCCGACCTGAGACCCACATTGCCGGCGGGGAGGTCTTCGCCTTCCGCCTGGGCATGCGCACCACCTTCCGCACCTCGCGGGGCGTCATGGGGGATGAGCGGAGTGGTCGCACGGTCGTGCTGGCGAAACTCACTGCCGACGATGGCACGAGCGGCTGGGGTGAAGCCTCCCCCATCGTGACCTGGTCACCCGAGACGGTGGAGGCTTCGGTCGCGGAAGGGCGGCAGATAGGGTACCCCAGTGCCAATTCGGCGACCTGCATCGGCACAGCCTGTACTCAAAATGTCTGGCGGCCAACGACGGCGCGCCGCTCGACCACTGGCGCTGGGCCAGGGACGTGGCAGCCTTAGATTTCTATGCCCTCACCGAGCATCTGGAGTACATCAGCTACGGCGAGTGGAAGTTGCCAGGGCGAGCCCAATTAGGTGCCCAACCTTGGCATCGACGCCTTGAACGGGTCGTGATCCGCTCGATAAAATCGGGCATCGAGCATGCCGTGCGGCATGTGCGGCTGGGTCGTGGGGAGAGGAAGGTCGCATGACCACAGCAAGCTTGCACGCGGGAGCGGCGCGGCTGGTGGTGACGCCTCCCCTGGGGGTGTCGCTCGCCGGGTCGTACCATGACCGTCGCGCCGATGCGTTGCACGACGACCTCTATGCGCGGGCGTTGGTGATCGACGATGGGGCGACGCAGGCAGCGATCGTCAGCGTGGACGTGATCGGCGTGCGCAGCGCCACCACTGCCGCCGCACGCCACCTGATTGAGCAACGCTGCGGCATCCCCGGCGACAACGTGTTAATCGCGGCTACCCATAACCATTCCGGGCCACTCACTCGCGAAGCCAACGCCGGAGGGCTGGCAGGGGAGACTGACGAGCCGTACCTGGCCTATCTGGAGCGGCAGATCGCCTCCGCGGTCCAACTCGCCTATACCCGGCGCGTCCCCGCGCAACTGCGCCTTTCCCTCGGGGAGGAAGGCGGCATCGCCTTCAACCGCCGCTTCTGGATGCGCGAAGGGCCGGTTCAGACCAATCCGGGCAAGCTGAACCCGGCTATCCTGCGTGCCGCCGGTCCCGTCGATCAGCGTGTCTGGACGCTGACGGCGCTGCCGGTCGCTGAAGAGATTGCCGACGAGGGATCCCAGGCCGTGCCGCCGGCCGTATTGCCACTCGGCGTGCTGGTCAACTTCGGCCTACACCCGGCCATCGTGGCGGGGACGACAATCTGCGGAGATTTCCCCCACTTCCTGGAGACGGGCGTGCAGCGCCTGATTGGTCTCCACGGCAACGGCAGCGCGCCGCCAATTGGGGTGCCGAGCGACCCGGCAACGCCAGTGGTGCTCTTCGCCAACTCTCCCTGCGCCGACGTGAACCATATTGACTTTTGGCACGCTCCCCGTCAGGCCGGGCTGGCCGAAGCGGCGCGTGTCGGCACGATCCTGGCCGGGGAGGTGGTTAAGGGAGCCTGCCGGCTAGTAGCCGACTGGCAGTCAAGGTCAATGCAGCACGGCATTCGCGCGGCGCGACGCCTCGTCGACCTACCGTTGCGCCGTCCCACGCCGGAGCAGGTGGAGTGGGCGCGTCAGGCCGCCCGTGGGCAGATGACGATGAAAGCGGGCGCCGGCCTTGAGGTGGTGGAAGCGCAGCGGGTGCTGGCGCTGGCCGAAGGCTGGCAGGGCGCGACCCGCCAAACGGAAGTGCAGGCGCTCGCTGTCGGCAACGAGCTGGCGGTCGTCGGTCTGCCCGGCGAGATCTTTGCCGAACTGGGCCTGGACCTACGGGCGCGCTCCCCATTCCCTCACACGCTGGTGCTGGGGCTGGCCAACGACGCCATCGGCTACGTCCCCACGCGCCGGGCCTACGACGAGGGCGGCTACGAGCCGACCGCCAGCCGCTTTGAGCCGGGCAGCGGCGAGCAACTGGTCGCGGAGGCGTTGGACCTTTTGGCGAGGTTGCGCGGCTGAGGAGGGGGGCCGGCGACTGAAGTCGCCAGCCCGACGTGGCGAGAATCAGCACTTGATCTGTCGGATGAATCCTTCAGCCATCGGGGTGACTCCTGGCGTACTGATCCACGATGCCCTGTAGTGCGGTCTTCAAGCTGCCCATGGCGGTCGGTACGTCTACCTGCCCTTTGCTCATCTGGGCCCAGGCCTTATCGGTTTCCGTGGACATCTGCCCCCAGGCCGGATGGCGTCGGATGTACGGCAACGGCTGGGCGATGTCGTACTCGTCAACCAGCACTTGCGGGCGCGCATTCGGTACGCCCTTGAACAGGTCCGTGAGAATTGGGCCCGCATCCGCCTTCGTCGCGCCAGGGTTCCCCTTGAAGTGGGCATAGCGCCCACCGTTCACCAGCCACTTCAGCACGTCCCAGGCCTCGTCCCGATGCTTGGCGCCTTTGGCGATCGCCAGAAAGACGGGCCCGAACTCTGGACTGCTCAGCGCCCCCTTGGGCGTGGGCATGAAGCCCCAATCCACTTTCGTGAGCTTGCTGAGGTCCGCCATTTGCCAGGAGCCAAGCATCGAGATGGCTGCCTGGCCCGCCCCAAACGCGCCGAGTGACCCGCTCGCATCCAACTTGACGCCCGGCGAGTCCCCCGTCGTGCCATCCTTCAGCACCAGATCGAGGTAGTCACCGTAGGCGGTAATCATCGCCGGCGCGTCCGCCGTAATCGTCTTCAGGTCGGGCGTGATCCAGTCCGTTTTCCAGGGGATCGGGATGGTGAGGACGTAGTAGCCGTAACCGCCCAGGCCTGCCTGGGTCATCTGGGAGCCGCTCCCCTTCGTCAGCTTGTGTACATTGTCCCGAAAGTCACTCCACGTCCAGGCCTGATCCCAGCTCGTCGGCGGTTCCGCGATGCCCGCCTGCGCCAGCATATTGCGGTTGTAGACCATGACGTAGCCGTTGCCGCCGGTGGAAAAGGGGATGGCGTACAACTTCCCGTTGGCGTGGGCCAGTTCCATGAATCCCTTGTTATATTGGCTGAGGTCGTACTTGTCCCGAGCAACCAGGTCGTCGATGGGCTGGCTCAACCCGTGCGTCGCCAGGTCGTTCTCCGACATGGGGACGTCACACAGATCGGGCGGC
Organism: Chloroflexota bacterium; assembly: GCA_036734945.1. Classification (GTDB taxonomy): domain Bacteria; phylum Chloroflexota; class UBA4733; order UBA4733; family UBA4733; genus UBA4733. The sequence goes on along the minus strand of DAIMXP010000022.1, from coordinate 65,258 downwards.
GTTCCGCCGGCCAGCAGCACGGTGAGCTGTTCCTCTGCCTGAATGTTATTGCCAACGTGCTGAATGAGCTCGATGCCAATCTTCGGATGCGTGGGTGTCCACTGCTTGGCGAACAGGTCGCTCGCCAGCGATGCGGGCTTGGCGTACCCGTTCCACCACTGGACGGTGGTACCGCCGGCGGCTGCCGCCACCATGACGTTCGACTGCGTCGAGCTCGTTGCCTTCGCTGCAGCGGCAGTCGCGCTGGTCGTTGCACTGCTGGCCGCCCTGGCTGCGACGGCGGTCGCGCTGCTTGTGGCGCTGCTCGTCGCCAGAGCGGAAGTCGCGGCGCTCGCTGTGGTCGCCGGAGCGCTCGACGCTACGGCTGCCGTAGTCGCGCCCGTGCCGCTCGTGCTTGGCGCCGTCGCGCCACAGGCTGCCAGGAGCGAGGTTCCGGCAGTCACCGCGACGATGCTCGTGGCAAACGTCAACAATGAGCGCCGACTCAACCGTGATGGGTACTGCTTGATCATAGAGCACTTGCCCGTTCTACGAGACCAGTGACGCCTGCCCCTTGTCGGCAGTGCAGGGCACGTTGCCTGAATGGCCGACAAGATCGTGCAACACGACAGGATTGTAGATTGGATTCGGACACTGTCAAGGCGCCGGTCCCGGGCTGCCGTTCAACCCGCAGTACCGATAGTTCACCAACGTTCCCTAGACCGACTCACCGGAAGGGTAGTTCGTGCGCCTGGCTTGCGACTCCCAGGCAGGCCGTTCGTCCCGTGTCAACGACGCGACCCAGCACGTTGGTTTCACGGCGGCTTGCGTATAGTTTCCGCTGAGTCGCACATTGGTGATGGAAAAATGCTGCTACAGTGTTGGCAAGCGCCGCGCCAGCACGGACGAATGAGGAGTATGGATGCGTATTGCGATCACGGGTAGTGAAAGTCTCCTGGGTACGGCACTGGCCGCCGCGTTACGCGCCAGCCATGCTGTGGTGGCGTTGGCCGGCGACCTGCGCGACGAGACGGCAGCCCGGCAGGTGGTGGACGGCGCCGACGCGCTGATCCATCTCGCCCCGATCGCGCCGGACCTACCTGCCGGTGCTGCCGATCAGGAGTTGCTCGATCTCGCCACGCGCGGTACCTACGTGCTGTTGCAGGCCGCGGTGGCCGCGGGCGTTCGCCGGGTCGTTCTTGGCAGCACGCTGGCCTTGATGGAGCGCTATCCTGCCTCCTGGGCGGTGAGCGAAACGTGGCGGCCGCAGCCGGACGTGACCGACGTTGCCCAACTGGCCGCCTATCTGGCCGAGGTCAGCGCCCAACAGTTCGCCCACGTTGAGCCACTGCAGGTCGTCTGCCTGCGCTTTGGCAGCCTGGTCGACGCGCAGACCAGCGCGGGGCTTCCGTACGACACTCGCTGGCTGCACGTCGATGACGCGGTGCAGGCAGTGGTGAAGGCCCTGACGGCGCCGCTGGCATCGCGGACGCAGATGGGCAGGGAGCGCCGCAGCCAGGGCTGGTGGGTGTGCCACATTCCAGGCGGCGGCCAGCACGGTCGTTGGCCGCTCGCGGAAGCTGCGGAGGAGCACCGGCTCGGCTACCGACCGATGCACACGTTCGCCGATTGGCCGGGGAGCGGTGCGCCTCTGGCAGCGGCAACAGCGGCGGAACAGGCGGGGGACCTGGCGCTGCTCGGCCCACGCCAGCACGTCCCGTCGCGGCCCATCCGCAACGTCGTCATCTTTGGCGCCGGCGGGCCGCTGGGTGCGGTCACGGCGCAGGCGCTGGCGCCTGCCTACCGCTTGCGCCTGACTGACCTACGCCCGCTGGCCGAGATCGCCGCGGACGGGAAGCCGCAGTCCACCGGCGCCCCGCTGCCCGTTGTACTGCCGCCGCCGCACGAATCAATAGAGGTCGATGTCACCGATGCGGAGCAGGTGTGGCGAGCGTGCTCCGGTATGGACGCTATCATCAACTGCACGGTCGTCCGACCGGACCCGGTACAGGCGTTCCGGGTCAACTTCCTGGGGGCGCACAACATCGCGCGCGCCGCAGTGGACCACGGCATCCGGCGCGTCGTCCAGACTGGCCCCCTCCAGGTGTCGAACGACTCGCCGGCCGGCTATCACTGGGACTTCGCGGTGCCGGACGACGCGCCGGCGCGACCCGGCGCCTGGCTCTATGCCCTCACCAAGTTCCTGGGCCAGGAGACACTACGCCTCTTTGCCGAAGCCTACGACCTAGAAGTGCCGGTGTTGCTGTTCTCGCAGTTCATCGCCCCCCAGACTGCGACGCCGCGCATGGGCGGGGTTCACCCGATGTCCATCTCCTGGGAGGACGCCGGGCTAGCGATGCGACGCGCCCTGGAAACCCAGACCTTGCCGTCAGCGTACGAGGTCTTCCACATCCTGGCCGACCTGCCCCACGGCAAGTACTCCAACGCCAAAGCGTGCCGCTTGCTGAACTGGCAACCCCGCGACAACCTGGTCCACCTCTGGACGCAGCGCAAATAAGGGAGCATGCCCATGCGTCTGGCGCTGTTAGGGTTCCACCACGAGACGAACACCTTTGCCACGCGTCCCACCAGCTACGAGGACTTCGCCCAGCACGGCATCCTGCGCGGCGACGCGCTGGTGCAGCGACATGCCGAAGCCCACAGCACCGTCGCCGGCTTTCTGGAGGCCGGGCGACACCTGGATGCGACCGTCGCCCCGCTGTACTACGCCACGGCGAACCCCTCCGGTACGATCAGCCGGGATGCCTTCGAGCGGATCGTCGGTGAGCTCCTCCGCTCGCTCGCTGCAGATGGTCCCTGGGACGGCGTCCTGCTTGCGCTGCATGGCGCGGCTGTAGCCGAGGGGTGCCCCGACGCGGATGGGGAGGTGGCAGCACGCGTCCGCGCAGCGGTCGGCTCCCACGTCCCCATCGGTCTGGCGCTTGATCTGCATGCGAATATCACGGCCCGAATGGTCGACAATGCGACAGTGACCGTGCTCTACCGCACCAATCCCCACCTTGATGCGCGGACACGCGCCTTCGAGTGTGGCGAGTTCGTTGTGCGGACGGTCCGAGGCGAGATCCACCCCGTCCAGGCGCTGGAGACGCCGCCGCTCGTCATCAACATCGTCACCCAGGGGACGGACGAGGAACCGCTGCGCAGCCTGATGGCAGCAACTGACGCCGTCATCGCTCGCCCCGGCGTGCTCACCGCGAGTGTCGCCCTGGGCTATCCCTACGCCGACGTGCCGGAGATGGGCGCCGCCTTCCTGGCAGTGCATGATGGCGACCCGGCGGCGGCGCGCGCGGCGGCCCAGGAGCTGGCGGTGCTGGCGTGGCAACGGCGGGCTGCCTTCGTTGCGCGAATCCCTGGTCCAACCGAGGCGCTGCAGCAGGCGATGCGCGCGTCGCGCGGCCCCGTCGTGCTGCTGGATGTCGGGGATAACATCGGCGGTGGCAGCGTCGGCGACTCCACAGTCCTGCTGGCGGAGGCGCGACGTCTCGGCGTGCGCCGCTACTTGCAGACGTTGTACGATCCTGGCGCGGTTGCCACGTGCGTTGCCGCTGGCGTGGGCGGCAACCTGACGCTGCTGGTCGGCGGCAAGGATCCCGATACCCCACACCCGCCGGTCGAGGTAACTGGGAACGTTCGTCTGATCGCCGATGGCAAATTTGAAGACCCGACGCCGACGCACGGCGGCTGGCGCTACTTTGACGGCGGGACAACGGTGGTTCTGGAGACAACCGAAGAGCAGACGCTCGTGCTGACCAGCCGGGTCGTCGGCAACACCAGCATCCAACAGATGTACACCCTGGGCATCCGACCGGAACGCTACAAGGTGGTAGTGGCCAAGGGCGTGCTGTCGCCGCGTCCCGCCTACGCGCCGATCGCCTCCCAACTGATCCTCGTCGATACGCCCGGCATCACGACCGCCGACCTCAGCCGCTTCAGCTATCATTGGCGCCGACGGCCACTCTACCCGTTCGAGGCGGAGACGGCATATGTGCCCAAGGCACCGGGGTGGGGCGCAGGGAGTTCCGAATCGCTGTTACGTGGAGGTTGCCATGCCACCTGAAACCCTACCGCGCGTCGCCTGTATCATCACCTGCTACTTTCCCCGCTCCCACGCCGACGTCATCGTGACCAAATTGCTGGCCGACTTCACGCACCCAGCGCCGCGCGACCTGAGCCGATTTGACATCCATCAGCAGGTGCGCGACCTCACGGAAGCGCCACTGCCTACCGATGCACAAGGCAACCTGCGCGCGCCGCGGCTGCAGGTCGCCTCCATGTACATCGACCAAACGCCGGCCAACGACATTAGCCGAGAGTGGGCGGCGCAGGCGGGCGTGCCGATCTTCCCCAGCGTCCGCGAAGCGCTGACGCTTGGCGGCGCCGAACTGGCTGTGGACGGTGTCCTCATCATCGGGGAGCATGGCGACTACCCGATCAACGCGCGCGGACAGACGGAGTACCCTCGCCGCCGTCTCTTTGAGGAAGTCATCACCGTGCTTCGCGAAAGTGGCCGCGCCGTGCCTATCTTCAACGACAAGCACCTTGGCTATGCCTGGGCCGACGCCAAATGGATGTACGACGCCGCCCGCTCCCTGGGTGCGCCACTGGCTGCCGGCTCATCCATCTCCACCACGCCAGTGACCTGGCGAGCACCGGCGCTGGCCTTGCCGTTGGGGGTACGCCTGGCAGGGGCGTTGGCGGTCGGCTACGGTCCCCTGGAAGCCTATGGCTTCCACACGCTGGAGGTGCTCCAATGCATGGTGGAGCGACGAGCCGGCGGCGAGACGGGGGTGGCTGCCGTGCAGGCGCTCACGGGAGCGGCAATGTGGGAGGCAGGCGCCGCCGGCCGCTGGGATGAACAGTTGCTGACCGCAGCACTGGCGACGGAAGAGCCTCCGCCGTCCGACGACCCGCGCCGCGGGGCGCAGCACCCTGTGATCTTCCTGATCGAATACCGGGACGGCCTGCGGGCCGCCGCGTGCCTGCTTGATGGCGTCGTTCGGCACTGGCTGTTCGCAGCCAGGCTGGGCGACGCCATCAAGCAGGGAGCTGCCGTAACAGCGACGCGCTTTCGGAGCCATGAGCAGGAGCCGTTCGGTCACTTTGCCTACCTCCTGGAGGAGGTACAAGACCTGGTGTGCTTCCGGCGCGAGCCGCACCCGGTCGAACGCACGCTCCTCACGACCGGCATCCTGGACCGGGTAATGGAGTCGGTATCACTTGGCGGCGTCCGCTTGGAGACGCCCGAGCTAGCGGTCCACTACCGCCTGGACGAGGGCGGCGGCAGGTCGTAGATTTCTCCATTTCATAGGCAAAGTGGGCGGAAGCCGCCTGCGCCTCCGCCCGAAGCGGGCTACCGGTGGAGGTTGCCACGGCATGAGCAGCACAGCGGCGCCTGAGATTTACGACACTGCTGCCAGCGCTGCCCATCTGCTCGACAGCATCGACTCCCCCGCCGTGCGCGCCAACTTCGGTCTACGCTGCTAACGCACGGCAAGCGCGGTGTGGCGTCGTCCCGTTCTACTGCCCGTGGGTGAGCCTCAGCGTGCCATAAAGCCTGTTGCCGACAGCATTGGCGACCCTGGCCCCTGCGCCGGCTGAACCGACCAGGCATGCAGGGCGTGGTCGTCGGCGCCGGCGAGCAGCAAGTCGCCGGCGGGCGACCAGAGCAGGCCGTTGACGTCGTAGCCGACCGGAAGCTCAGTGAGCGGCGCCGGTGGAACCGCTGACCAGAGGGTCACGCTCAGGCGCAGCGATGACACCGCCAGGATTGCCCCGTTGGGCGACCAGGTCACCGTGTTCACGGGCCGACCGACCGGCAGGCTGCCTTGCTCCCGGCCGGCGTCCGCTGTCAGTAGCGCCACTGAACCGTCCTCGTAACCGGCAGCGAGCAGGCGACCATCGGGAGACCAGGCCAGGCTGTTCACGTCGCGTCGGTTGGCGGCGGCTGTCAGCCAGTGTTGCCCGCCGGCGGCCGTCCAGACATGTACCTCGCCGGTACGGTTGCCGGCGGCGAGCAATGCGCCATCGGGCGACCAGGCCAGGGCGGTGGTCTGACCGCTAATGGCGAGCGTTGGGCCAGGCGTTCCGGTAGGCTGCCAGAGCGTCACGCTGCCCTCACCACCGGCAACGGCCAGCACGCCACCATCCGGTCGCCAGGCTACGCCGGCATACCGATTGACAACGGTGCCGATCGACGTCGGCCAGGCGCCATGACCAGGCCAGAACAGCAGCGAACCGTGCGTCGTTGCCACTGCCAGTATGGCGCCATCCGGCGACCAGGAGAGCCCGCTGACAAAACCGGCAAAGGGTATGGTTTGTTGCACCATGCCAGCGCTCGACCGGAGCCGGACCTGGCCGTCCGAGGAGCCGGTGGCGAACTGTTGCTGCCCCGGACGCCACGCCAGCGTTTCCACTGTGCCGCTGCCACCTGGCTGGGTCCAGGCCGGGGTGACGTTGAAGGCGCCGGTTGCCGGCGCAACGTCACCGACAGTGGCCACTGGGGTGCTCACCACGGCAACGACCGTCTGCCCACAGGCGCTCAGGACGCCCGCGTTCAGGCCCAGGATGCCGCCGAGGAACACCCGACGAGGCACTACGGTGCGCATGCGCCGCCCCGTTTGGGCACGGACTCGCGCACGCCGGGCCCATCGGCGTATCCGTGCGATCCACCCCATCCCCTGAACACGCCGATCATCGCCGCTCGGGTCCGCCCAACAACTCATCATATAACGCCCTGACCTCCTGCCCAGCCTGGGACCAGGTATGGACACCGCGGCGTGCCGTGGCGCCCAAGCGGTGGCGGAGCGGGGCGTCGTTTTGCAGCCGGCTGAGGGCGTGCGCCAGAGCTGCCTCGTCACCCGGGGGGACGAGCAGGCCGGTGACTCCATCCTCGACGATCTCCGGAATGCCCCCCACCCGCGAGGAAACGACGGGTTTGCCGGCTGCCGCCGCTTCCAGATTGATCGTCGCCAGTCCTTCTTGCACCACCGACGGGCAGCAGACGATGTCGGCAGCCAGGAGCAGTTCGGGCATCGCCGTCACGGCTACCTTGCCGAGCCAACGCACGGGGAGGTCGGCGCTGCGCTGGCGCAATGCTTGCTCGAAGGGCGACACTTCTTCCTGGCCCACGGTATCGACCGAACGCCAGAGGGTGCTGGAGCCGGCAATCAGCAGGTGGGGCCGCTGGGATGGCGGCAACAGGGCAAGTGCCGCGATCAGGTGATCGATGCCCTTCTGCGGCGCCACCTGGCCGGCGAAGACCACCACGCAGTCAGCCGGCTGCAGGCCAAGTCGACGACGGTAGTCGATACCTGACGTGGCGTCTGCGGTGAGCGCGGGGTCAGCCCCGTTGCGGATGATGCGCACGACGCCTCGATAGTGCGGGTGGTGGCGACGGAAGCTGACCGCCAGATACTCGCTGGCACAGATGACCGCGTCAGCTCGCCGCAGCAATTGGACCTCCAGCTGGGTCGCATGGCCGAGGGCCATATGCAAATGCAACACGCGCCGCCGTGCCTTCGGCAGCAGTAGTAAGGTCGGCAGCGCGTGAGCATGCAGGATGCTGCAGCGCCGGGCGGAGATTGCCGCCCACCCGACCGCCATTTGATAGCGCACGTCTACCGGGCCGGCGCGCCCCAGCCGCCAGGGCCGTATGCCGCGCAGACACACAGCTCCGAGGCTGTAACGGTCGAAGGCGTTTGCCGGGTTGGCAAGACCCCATAACTCGACGTCACCGCCCGAGTCGGCGCTCGCCTGCGCGAAGCCGAGGGCCGAGCCGACCAGGCCGCTGACGCTGTCGTGACGAAGATCACGCGGCAATAGGCCCAGGCCCGGCAGGACGTGCCGGATCAGGGGCGGCGCGTCGGTCACCGCCAGCGCTCGATACCGCCCCAGCGGGAGGGCAAGCGCTGCTCCACCGGCAGTAATACCGGGAAGCGGCGATGCGGCTCTGTTTGATACCAGTAGGCCGTGCTGCTCCAATCGCCCTGGCGATCGTTGGCATGGCCGTGTTCGATGGAGAAGCGCAACGAGCGCTGGAAGCGGACCGGGTCTTCGATGTGATAGCGGTACTGCGAGTGCTTGCCGGTGTAGTCCGAGTTGGTCTTGAAGTGGTAACCGAAGTAGGGCGCAGAGAACGGCTGCTGGAGCGCATTGTAGTTCCAGGCGCCGCAGAAATAGTCTTCGGTGCCGGTGCCGTGCAGCGAGGGCGGCCAGGTCTCACCGTCGATGAAGAACATGTCGTCGCCTTCCCCCCACCAGCCCGGCTCAGGCAGATCAACGTCGAGGTGACAGCCGACATAGTGACCGCGACCCTCCGCCTCCAGCACCACGTAGTTGTCCTTACCAGTCGTGTTCAGGCGTTGCTGCCGCTCATCGAGCGCATCTGGCGGTTGCACGAGCGTCGGGTTCTCGCGCCGCCACTGGCAGTGAAAGCGGGCAACGTCGCTCTCCAGGCTGTCGTACTGCTCATAGTCCACGTAGTAATAGTAGACGGCTTGCTCATCCGACTCGTTCTGAATCGTGATACGCGCGCCGCGCGCAAACGGCATGGGGAACCAGCAGTTGAAGCCGCGATCGAACATCTGCAGAGGCAGCGACACGAAATAGGTGTGCTGGGCGTGCCCCAAGCCAAAGAAATCGCCGACCGGCGCTTCGACGCTGGGTTCCGCCTCGCCATCCCACCACATGCGCAGCACCAGCTTGCGCAGGTGGAAAGGATCACGGCAGGAAATCGTCGTCCAGATGTGTGTCACACAGCCCGCTCCCTCAATGCGCGCCAACTCAGCCGTCGCACCCGGTGCGATGAGGAGGTGGTCACGGTTGCCGCCGCTCTGGTCGTAACTGGAAGCGCGCCGAGACCGGCTGTCGCGCAACCGCGCCAGATCTCGCAGTGATGTGCTGCCCATTTGCATGTGGATGCTGTCCTTTCTCATACTGCCGCCATTGTAGCAACAACCGGCGGTCCCGATCAGTGCTAAACTGCAATATCAGGCCCCAGTGACCGTGCTGGGCGTGACACCAACGGGGTTGGGGCGTCCTACCTGGTATATGGTTGTGCCTGGCGGCAGCGCTGCGGCCAGGTGGAGGAAGAGGGACTCGTGCCACCACCCCGTCTTCACCGCAGGCGACGCGGCGCGCGCGGGCTGATCGTTGCCGGCATCGTCCTGTTGGTGGTTGTAGCCGGCGGAGTTTGGTTTGATCGCGCTATCTACGCGCCGGTGAGCACCATCACCAACGTCATCATTCCTGTGCCGACCCGAGTCGTCGCAACGGCGAGCGCGACGCAAGCGGTCTCGGCCCCTGGCGCGGCGACAGCAGTGCCCCCAGCCCCGCCACCGCCCACCGCGACGCCGTTTCCCTCACTCGGCGGCACGCAACGCATGAATATCCTGCTGCTGGGTAGCGACACCGACGCCAAATTTACTGGCAGCTTCATCACCCAGATTATGATCGTGGCCAGCATCGATCCGGTACACCACACGATCAGCCTGCTCTCGATCCCCCGCGACTTCTGGGTGCCGATCCCCGGGCATGGTGTGGGCAAGATTCAAGTCGCCTTCCAGTTCGGGGAACAAGACCATCCCGGTGGCGGCGGCATCGCGCTGGCCCGGCAGACGATCGAGGACGACTTCGGTATTCACATCGACCACTACGCCTGGATCGGCTTGCAGGGTTTCATCAAGGTCATCGACACAGCCGGTGGTTTGGATATCGATGCCTTGCACCCGGTGCTGGACGACAATTACCCCGACGACATCGCCAACGGTCAGGTCACCACAACCGATATCTTTGCCAGCCGCCGCCTCTACATCCCCGCCGGTCCGCAGCACATGGATGGCGCCACGGCGCTGCAGTACGTGCGCTCACGGCACGCCGACCCCATCGGGGACTTTGGCCGCTCTCAGCGCCAGCAGCAGGTGCTCCTGCAGCTTCGCAAGAAGGTCGAGCAACCAGGAACGTTGCTCCAGATCCCGGCCTATCTCAACGACCTGGCCGGCTATGTCAAGAGCGACTTCAGTGTGCCCGACCTCTTCGCCCTGGGCAACTTCCTCCGGCAATACGGACGCCAACCGTACACGCAATACGTGCTGATGCCGCCGGATTACTCGTCGCTCGATACGATTACCGTCAACGGCCTTGTGCAAGACATCGTGCGACCAAACTGGCCGACGGTACACGCGCTGGTCGCCCACGTCTTTGCGCCACCGGCGGCGGCAGCGCCGCCGGCGGTACTCGCCACGGGCAGTGCGCACATTGCCGTCGAAAACGGTACGACCATCGGGGGATTAGCCAGTCAGGCGGCGACCTACTTGACGAGCCTTGGCTACACTGTTGATCCAGCGGGTAACGCCGGCAACACGGCCTACCCCGCCACGCTGGTCACCGTGTACAACCCGGAGAAACAGGATATTGCTACCATGGTTGCTGAGCTTTTCGGCGGTCAGGTGCAGACAGCGCCGGCTGGGACGAGCCACGGCGCCGACGACATCGTGGTGACGTTGGGTCAGGACCACGGCACATTTGAGGGCTTCTAACATGCGCAAGATCGCTGCGGCGCTGGCCTCTGCCGCGCTGCTCAGTACGGCGTGTGCAGGGGCTGTTCCCAGCACGGGCATGGTCAACATCAATGCCCCGGCGGCGGCGAGTGTCAGCGGCCGGCTGCTCTATGTGCGTGGCGGCGCTATTGAGGAGCTCTCAGCCAGCGGCAACCGCGACCTGGCAAAGGCAAACCCGGCAGTTGGCGACTTTACGGGACCCGTCTGGTCACCCGACGGCAAGCGCATCGCCTACGCAGTTCGCCAGAAGGACTACAGTGACATCGGCGTCATGAACGCCGACGGCAGCAACCAGACTCTACTGACGCACGACCAGAACACTGTGGTGCAAGACAACCTGTGGGCGGCCATGCCCGCCTGGTCGACGCCCGATGGGGCGTCGCTCATCTTCAGCTCGGACCGTGGGAAGCAAGAGCCGAACATTGATTTACGCCTGTGGTCTCTGAACCTCGCCACGCGAGCGTTCCGGCAGGTAAGCGCGCCGGACGTGCAAGCGGGCGGTGATGCCGACGTCCAGTACCGCCCCGGTCACCCAGGGCAGATCGTCTATACCAGGTGGGCTTACGACGCCACGGCCACGGCAACCTACGCCACGCTGGTCCTGGAGGACATCGTCAACAACGAGACCTTCACGCTCACATCAGCCAAGGAAACCAATTTTCAGCCAGCATGGTCGCCCGACGGCAAGGTGTTGGCCTTCATTCGACGCGGGACAACGGCGGACGAATTGTACGCGGCCACCGTTCCCGACACGCTTGCCGCCGACACCACGCTCAAGGCGACGCTGCTGGAGCCGGGGGTCAACGCCCAGCCCACCTGGTCGCCCGACGGCGCCGCCATCGCCTATATCGCCGAAACCGACAACCAGTTCGACCTCTTTCAGGTTGGCGTGACTACAGCGCCCGCCCTGGCGGCGAACGGCAAGCCGGTGCGCCTCACCACCAATGGCATTGACGCCACAAGTCGCCCGAGTTGGGCAAAGTAGCGCTTCGGCAGGGCGACGACTGCGGTACTGAAGCCTACAGCTGGAAAGCCGGACGCTGGAAAGCGCGCATCGCGACCAGCAGGATGACAGCGCCAATGATGCTGACGAGCACGTGCGAAAGCGACAGCGTTCCGCCTGTGTGGACGTGGAAAAGTGAGAAGATCGAGCCGCCGATGACCGATCCGGCGATACCCACCAGCATGTCACCGCGCAGGCCGTAAGGGCTGCCCACGATCTTGCTGGCTATCCAACCGGCCACCAGGCCGAGGATAATCCAGGGCAAGATAAGGAATACCAGGCCGGTGATTACCTTGACTGCCACGAGCAACAGCACAAGCGCCGCCACCAGCAGGGCGATGGGAATAATCACGTGTCGCGCTCCATTCTGTTCGCTGCCAGGGTCCGCCTCAAGCAACCGTACTCAGCATCATACAGCACGGAATTAAAGATTTGCTGAAGACGGCCGGCTGTTCAGGAGTACATGCGCAGAACGAGATACGCCAGGGCAAGAACAACGATGGCGAGCAGCAGCACCGACCGTAACCTGTGGCTCCGGCGAACGGGCACACTGGTGTCGGCGGCAGGAGTGAGCGTGAGGGCGGGCTCGGCGGCGCCGGCCCGCCCGTAGACGGAGAGCACTGGGACCCGGCTGCGGCGCACTTGCACCGGCAGCGTCGCGGCAGCCGCCACGGCGCTGGAAGCGCTGCCGGTGGCGCCCGGGGTGGCCGACGGCTCTGCGTCGCGCTGCATGGACTGCATCCAAGCGGGCAGCACCGGCGCCACATCCTCAGCAGGTGCATCGCCGGCAGTCACCAGCGGCTGCCCACAGCGGGCGCAGATCCTTGCGTCATTCGCGTTCTCGAACCGGCAGTTGTTGCATCGGCGCATCGAAGAACCTTTCTGGCATCATGCGCGGCATCGCCGCTTCATCGGCACGCTCCATGCTCCGGGACGCATCGACGGCTGTCAACCTACCGCTGGCCGGTCATGCCCCATGCGTACCCCAACGCGTCGCCCGCTGGGCACAAGACTGGCGGGCTAACGCATTGTCTCCAGGTAGGCGACGAGGTCGTTCACCTGAGCGGAAGTGAGCCCCAGATCAGGCATCAGTGTACCTGGCCGGATCGCCTGGGGATTGCTGATCCAGCGACGTAGGAAGGGCGGGTCGTTCGGCAAGGAGTCGTAGGGCTGGCTGGCGATGTGCGTAAGGTTGGGTCCCTGATCACCCGTGGAAAGGCCGTCAATCGTGTGGCAAAGGGCACAACCGACCGTCGAGAGAAAGATCGCCTTCCCACGAGCCGCGGCAGCCGGATCAGTTGCCAACGCCGGGGTTGCCGGACGCGCTATTAGCCGCGCCGTAGCTGTAGCCGCCGGGTGAGGGGTTGCGGTTGGGATGGCAGTGGGCGTTGCCGGCCTGGCCGTGGCTGTTGCAGTTGCCGTCGCAGGTGCGACGGTTGGCGTTGCCGTGGCAGTCGCCGGGGCCACCGTTGGTGGCGTCGTGGCCAATGACGTCGCTGTTGGTTCAGCGGTAGGCAAAGGTGTTGGCGTGCCGACAACGGGTACGGACGCAGGTACGTCCACCGGCGAGACGGTGGGCGTTACCGTCGCCGGTACACCGCCGCAGCCAACCAGGAGGAGTGCCGCGAGGATGCTGGCAACCCGCGCGGCTGCTTTCACTCGCCACTCCGCCCCACGGCCGGCACCGACTCGACTAGCCCTCGGCTGAGGGCATACTTGAGAATCTCGGTGCGATCATGCACATTCAACTTTTCGCGAATGCGGCTGCGGTGTACTTCGACAGTGTTGGGACTGACGACCAGGAGGTCGGCAATCTGGCGGTTGGTGTGGCCTTCGGCGATCAGGCGCAGCACTTCTTTCTCACGCGCCGTCAACAGGTCATAGCTGTCGTGGCGTTCCCGACCGTGCTCTAGAAACGCCGTGATCAAAGTCTTCGCGGCGCTGGGGTACAGGAACGACTGGCCGGAGGCCACGGCCCGAATCGCCGTCAACAGGTCGGTGTCGGCAGCACGCTTGGGCACATACCCGGCGGCGCCGCTCTGGAGGGCCTCGAACAGGTAGTGCGGGTTGTCGTACATGGTGAGCGCCAGCACGCGGGTCGCTGATCGCGCGCTGCCTGCGTGCTGCATAATGCGCCGCGTCGCCTCGACACCGCCAACCCCCGGCATAGAGATGTCCATCAGCACGACTGTCGGCGCCATCTCACGGGCCAGGCGAATCGCCGTTTCACCCTCACCGGCCTCACCGACGACCTCCATATCGGGTTGCAGGTTGAACAGAGCACGCAAGCCAGCCCGCAGCACTGCATGGTCGTCGACAATGAGCAAGCGAATCGTGGTCACAAGGAATCTCCTCCGGCGCCCTACGACGCCGTCTCGTCGGGAACGCTCACCATGATGCGCGTCCCACAGCCAGGGGCCGACCGCACGTCGCAGTGTCCGCCGACCAGCGCTGCCCGCTCTTGCATGCCAAGTAGGCCCAGGCCACGGGTCGGCGCCGTCGGCGCCGATCGGCGTTCCACAACAAAGCCACACCCGTCATCTTCGATCGATACCTCGATGCGGCCCGGCTGGCGCAACAGGCGCACCCAGACGTGCTGCGCCTGCGCATGGCGGACGACATTCGTCAGCGCCTCCTGCACAATGCGAAAGATGGCGGTCTCCACCTCGCGGGGTAGGCGGGCGTCAAAACTGGCGGTGAAGAGCTCCGGTTTGACGCCGAAGCGTTCGCCATATTCGCCGATGTACCAGCGGAGCGCCGGCAACAGCCCGCGCTCTTCCAGCAAGCTGGGACGAAGTTCAACGATGAGCCGGTGCAAGGCGTCCAGGGTATCAGCAGTGAGGTCGCGCAGTTCGCGCGACTTTCGCTTAATCGCGTCGGTATCTTCCAACTGCTCTATCACTCGATGGCCGACGATGATGGCGGTCAACGCCTGACTGGCTTCGTCGTGCAATTCCCGCGCGATCCGTTGCCGTTCCTGCTCCTGGGCCCTGATTACAGCGCCGGAGAGCGCCTGGACGCGATGCAGTTGCGTTTCCAGTTCCTGTTGCTGCGCCTGGACGGTATCGAGGAGGGCATTGAGCGTGTCCCCGAGCCGGCGCAAGTCCGGATCGCCGAATAGTGGCTTGCAGGCCCGCGCCGCCGGGTTGCCGTGGCGAACCTGCTCGACGGTTTCCCGCAGCGGCTCGATCGCGGAGAGCGCCGCGCGCAGAATCACGGAGTTGAGCAACAGGGATATGCCGACGCTGCCCACCCCGACCAGGATCGTCCAGCCGGCGTCGGCCCGTTCGGCCTGGTGGCGCGTCAGCCAGTAGCCCAGCACAGTGCCGAGCGCCACCAGGGCGGTATTGGCTATCAGGATCTTGCGGAAGAGGCGCAAGTCCAGCAGCCGGTCGCGCAAGCGCACAAACTGCTGCCGTGAGATGAGTGAGGCACTGAGCGCCATGGTCTCCCCTGCCACCAGTATACCCCTGCCTCACGCCGGCCGCCGAGGGCGGAGCCGATCAGAGTGCGCCGCAAAGCATGGCGCAGCAAGCGATTGACGTGAGTACCCAAGTGTACGGGGCCGCGACTGCGGTCTGCGGCCAAGCGACCGCAGTCGCCCCCCGTCGCTTGGCCGCAGACCGCAGTCGCGGCCCTGATATTGGCGGCGCACTCTTCTGTCCTGCCGCTATTGCCTGTCAGGCAATACTTCTGGTACGGTGCATGGCCGTCCGCAGAAGGGTGCCGATGCCGATCAAACAATCCTCACTGTTGGCCGAAATGCAGTTCGTCATCGTCGATGTCGAGACCACGGGCCTGAGTCCCATCCACAACCGGGTCATTGAAGTCTGTGCGGTTCGCGTGCGCGCCGGCGTGGTGGGCGAGCGCTTTCAGACCCTGGTCGATCCCGGCACGAGCATCCCCCCCGACATCGTCCGGCTCACCGGCATCAGTCGCACGATGCTGGACGGCAGTCCCGGCTTCGCAGACGTTGCTCCCGCGCTTGCCCAATTCCTAGGCACGGATCCGCTCGTCGCGCACAACGCGCCGTTTGACTACGGCTTCCTGCGCGAGGAATTTCGGCGATCCTCCGTCAGCTTTACCGCCACCGCAGTCTGCACGGCCCGGCTGGGCCGCCGGCTACTCCCCGGTCTTCGCCGGGCCAACCTCGATGCGTTACTCCTGGCCCTGGAGGTCCCGGCGCGTGTGGGCCACCGGGCGGAACAGGACGCGACAGCTACCGCCGCTGCCTTTCTGAAGCTGCTGGACCTGGCAGTACACCAGGGGGCGGCGACCCTGGCCCAGCTCGTTCGCCTGCAGTCCGGCAACGGCGACGCCAAGGCAGCGGACCTGGCGGCTCGCGTCCGCCAGTTGCCGGCGGCGCCCGGCGTCTACTGCTTCCGCAACGCGGAGGGACAGGTCGTCTATGTCGGCAAGGCCACCAACCTCCGGCGGCGAGTGCAATCTCACTTTCGTCCCGGCGTGCGGGAACCCCACCGGCTGCGGCGAGTGCTCGGTTCGGTCGAAACGATTGACCACATTGAAACCGGCTCCGAAGTGGAGGCGTTGCTATTGGAGTCACGGCTGATCAAGCAGTACCTGCCGGCCGGCAACCAGGCGCAGCGCGACTATCACCAGTACCCGTACCTCCGCCTCAGTACAGATGAAGCCTTCCCGCGCCTGAGCGTCACGCGCACCATCACCGACGACCGCGCTACATACTACGGCCCCTTCCGTCGGGCCAACCCCTTGCAGTCGGCCGTCGTCGTACTGCAGGACCGCTTTCATCTGGCACGCTGCGAAGGTCCGATCGTTCCCGGTCAGACACCCGTGTGCATGTATGGCCAGATGGGCCGTTGCCTGGCGCCATGTTCGGCGGCGAACGACGAAGCACACTACGGCAAAGCCGTCACGGATGTTGCCGCCTTCCTCAGCGCCGGCGACGGCGCCTTGATACGCCACCTGGAAGAGCGACGCGACAGCATGGCGGAAGCGTTGCGCTTTGAGGAGGCCGCCGAGTTGCGCGATGCCGCCGACGAGTTGCGCCTGCTCTTTGGCGCCCAATGGCGCCTCAGCACCGCCTTGCACGACTGCCACGCTATCATCCTGGCAGCCTCGCTGGAAGCGGGCGCTGTCGAACTCTTTGCCATTCGGGGCGGCCTGCTCATCGCGCAACGCCGCCTACGCCCCGGCGACCTGTCGCTGGAGCAACTGGAACGCTGGCTCAGCGACATGTACGCAGCAACGGTGTCTCCCGACGAGAGCCACGTTCGCAACGATCAACTGGATGAGTTGCAGATCATTGCCGGCTGGCTGCGCCGCGAGGGCGAACGGCGCCTCACTATCCCAATCGTCCCGGCACAAGCCGCCGCCGCCGCCAGTCCACTTGCTGACGCCATGCTCGGCTTCGACCTGCTCACGATGAGTCAGGCGGCGATTGCGGTAGAGTAGATGGCATGGATATTCCTTGCTATCACCGCGTCGTCGCCAAGGTGGGCACTACCAGCCTCACAGCCGGTGGTGACACCCTCAATAGCGCCGCCATGGAGCAACTGGCCGGCCAGATCGTCGAGCTTCGCGGTGCCGGGGTACCTGTAGTGCTCGTCACGTCCGGCGCTGTCGCTGCCGGACGGGAGCGGCTAGGCGTTTCCTTCGACAGCAAGGACCTGCCGGCCAAGCAGGCGCTGGCGGCGGTGGGTCAGGCCCTGCTCATGCAGCGCTGGGATCACATCTTCCAACGGCACGGTGTTGTCGTCGCCCAGGCCCTGCTGACGCGGCACGATCTCAGCCAGCGGCAGGGCTACCTCAACGCGCGGACGACCCTGCTCGCGCTGCTCGAACATCAGGTGCTGCCGATCATCAACGAGAATGACGTGGTGGCGGTCGATGAGATCAAGATCGGCGACAACGATCAACTCTCGGCGCTCGTCGCCATCCTGGTCGACGCTGACCTGCTGGTTCTCCTGACCGACACTGGCGGCCTGTATACGGCGGACCCGCACCACGACGCCTCGGCACGCCTGATCCCGCTCGTGGAGCACATCGGCTCGGATATTGAGCGGCTGGCCGGCAGTAGTGGGTCGGTCGTCGGCACCGGCGGCATGCGCACGAAGCTGCTGGCCGCCCGAACGGCGACGCGAGCCGGCACGGCAGTCGTCATCACCTCCGGCGCCGACCCAACCGGACTGTTGCAGGCAGCCCGCGGGCAGCCGGTCGGCACCCTGTTTCCCGCGCACGGCGCTATCGACGGGCGCAAACGCTGGTTGGCCACCGGTGTGGCCGGACGCGGGGAACTGACTGTCGACTCCGGCGCCGAACGCGCCTTGCTCACCGCCGGCAGAAGCCTGCTGCCGGCAGGCATCCGCCAGGTGCAGGGCCGCTTCGCCCGCGGCGACGCCCTCCTCATCCGCACGGAAGCCGGGCAGACTATCGCCTGTGGCCTGAGCAACTACGACGCCCGCGACCTCACACTGATCGCCGGTCACCGCTCCGACGAGATTGCCGGCCTCCTTGGCTTCACCTTTGGTCCAGAGGCCGTCCACCGCAACAATCTGGTGCTGCTATGAGCACCTGCGCCTCTCAGGTACGTGTACTGAACGGGGACAAGAGAAGACCGACCGCGAGGGAGCATGTCGTGCGTACCAGGAGGAGGAGGACTTCAGTTCGATGCCCGGCCTCGTGGTAATGCTATCCTGGCATAAGCCTTTTGAGCAGGTGGAACTGAGGAGGAGCATGTGATGCTGCTGACCGCTGCCAGTATCCTATTACCCGACCCGATGCACCTGGAGGGTTGGGAGGAGCAAGACGAGCCCTTGGCCACTGATCGCCACTCCGACGGGCAGGACTATTGCTTCATGGCCCTGCGCTACCTGCTCAATCCCGACGGCCACTACGTCTCCAAGGACCGCTGGCTGCGCATGGACCCGGCGAAGCAGACCGACAAGCTGCTACCGGACTTGCTCATCGCCTTGCATGTACTGGAGCAACAGTGGAACGTGAACGAGTATCTGCCCTGGGAAGTCGGCAAAGCGCCGGAGGTGCTGGGGGAGTTCCTGTCGCCGACCTCCGAGGGAGCGGACAAGGTCGGCAAGCCGAAGCGTTATGCTGAACTGGGGGTGCGGGAGTACTTTCTCTTCGATCCAGACGGAACGTATGGCGTACCGCGCATCCAGGGGTGGACGCTGCGGCGAGACGGCGGGCGAGACGCCTTGCTCCGTAGGGCGGACGGCGGTGTGGCGAGTCGGGTGCTGCCGGTACGGTTTCTGCTGGTAGACAATCACGTGGGCGTGATCGATGCGCGGACTGGCCGGTTGGCACTGCGCTACGAGGAGGTGCAGCGGCTCCTGCGGGAGGAGGCAGCCGCCCGAATAAAGGCGGACCAGGCGCGCCAGCGGGCGGAGCAGGCGCAGCAGCAGGAGACGGAGGCGCGGCTTCGGGCGGAGCGAGGCCAGCAGCAAGCAGAGCAGTCCCGGCAATTGGAAGCTCAAGCGCGGGCGGCTGCCGAGGCAGAGACAGCGCGGCTGCGGGCAGAAGTGGACCGCCTACTCCGGGGCGAATAGGAAACAGATCCGCCCATAGGAGGTGTCCAGCGCCGGCTCATCCAGGGCGACACCCCCAAACATGCTAAAAGGTGGCAGCAAGGTCGTCGCGCAACTCTTACCGATACCATTGCGCCTGAGCTTCGAACATCCGGGCGTAACGGCCACCTGCAGCAATGAGGGCGGCATGCGTCCCTTCCTCGACAATGGCGCCATGTTCAAGCACGATTACGCGGTCGGCCAGCCGCGCCATCCCCAGACGGTGCGAAATCATGATTGCCGTGTGCCCTTGCACCAGTTCAGCGAAACGCCGAAAGAGTGCGAGTTCGGCCAGCGGATCCAGGGCCGCGGTCGGCTCATCCAGTACTAGCAGGTCGGCCTGGCGGAAGAAGGCTCGCGCCAGCGCCAGGCGCTGCCACTGGCCGCCGGACAGGTCTGTCTCGCCGAACTCACGTCCGACATAGGTATCGAGTCCATCCGGGAGGCGCGCCAGGAGCGAGGCGATGTCCGCCTGTTTGGCCGCTGCCGCCAACGCCGCATCATCCCACAGCCGCTCCAGGTCACCGAAACCGATACTCTCCCTGGCCGTCAGTTGAAAACAGGCGTAGTCCTGGAAGACCGCCGCCACCCGGCGCCGCATCTCCACCGCCCGATCTGGCGTGAGGGGCACGCCTTCCAGCCGCACCATGCCGCGATCCGGTTGGTAGAGGCCGGCGAGCAGCCGGACAAGCGTCGTCTTGCCGGCGCCGTTCTCGCCGACGATGGCGACGCGCTCACCCGGCGCAATTCGCAGGCTGATGTCATGCAACACAGGTCGGACGCTACCGGGGTAGGCAAAGCTGACGCAGTCGGCTTCCACAAGGATGCCGGGGGAACCACTCTCTCTGACTCTCTCCCCGGCGCGGGGAGAATCAGAGAGAGTGGTCTCCTGCCGCGCCGCTCGCAAGAAATCAAACAGGTCGCCCAGGAACTGCGACTCTTCCTCCAGCGCGCGCACACCATTGACCAGGCCGGCGAACATGCCCTCAAACCAGAGCGCGCCAAAGGCAACGGTCACGTAGTTGCCGATGGATAACTTCCCGCGCAGGATGAGGAAGGTTACCAGGACCAAGGCTGCAGCGTAGGCCGCGCCGGAGCACGAGCCGCTCAGCGCGCCGGACCAGGCGCGCCGGCGTTCCGCCTCCACGATGTCGTGGCTGCGCGCCGCCCGCAAGCTGCGCCAGCGACCGATCAGGTACTCCGCCGAACCGAAGAGGCGCACCTCGGCTGCCGCGTCGCGGCCCGTCAGCAGGCGCTCCAGGTGCAGACGGATGCGATCGCCGACTGTGTGGGTACGTCGGGCCTGGTAGAGCGCCGTTGCTACCCGCGCCTGGAGCCAGATGGAAGGTATCGTCCCGACGACCAGCAGCGGCACCAGGAGCGGCTGTATCACGTAGAGCGCGATGGCGACGGCGCCGACTCGAATAATCTCTGTACTCACCTGCATGAGCTGGTTGTAAACGCCAATAAGCCGCTCACCGGTCCCGGCCGTCGCCCGCTGCAGGTGGGCAAAGAACTCGCCCTCTTCGAACTGGATCAGCGGTGCGGCGGCGGCGCGCTCCAGCACCCGATCCTGCATACGGAAGGTGCCATGATCCATCAGGTAGGCTGAGACGACCGGACTCAGCCCCCAGTAGAATTCTTCCAGGGCGCGGGCGAAGATGTAAACGCCCAGCCAGAACAACACCGAGTGGCCGCCGGCCGGCTCACCGGTCAGGGCGCTGACCGCGCCCCCCGCCGCCGTCACGTATAGCCCCACCCGCGCGTTGCCGACGATCAATAAGCCAAGCGTGGCCAACCAGGCTCCCGGCTGTGCCAGCCACAGTTCCTTGAGCAGCCCCAGAATGTCCCGCCACAGGCGCCCGCGGGACCGGCCTGCAATCCCACCAACCGCTGTCGTGCTCATCGGTACCACCTCGCCTGCGCCTCGAACAACTCGGCATATTCGCCGCCGGCCCGGACGAGCTCTTCGTGCCGGCCGGCCGCCACGAGCTTGCCGCTGGACAGCACCAGCACCTGATCGGCGAAACGGGCCATACCCAGGCGGTGGGAGATCAGCAGGGCGGTCTTCCCCTGTGCCAGTTCGGCAAAGCGCTGGAACAGCGCCAGTTCTGCCAGCGGATCGAGCGCTGCCGTCGGCTCGTCGAGCACCAGAACCTGAGCATCGCGAAAGAAGGCCCGCGCCACGGCGACCCGCTGCCACTGCCCGCCGGAGAGATCGACACCGCCGACATCCGGGCCCAGCAGCGTGCCGTCACCTTCCGCCAGACCACGCACAATGTCGTCCGCGCCGGCCTGAGCGACGGCCGGGCCGATGTCCTGGCCGGCCACCAGCCGCTCCGGAGCGCCCAGGCCGACGTTCTCGCGGAAGGTGAGCTGGTAGCGGGTGAACTGCTGGAAGATGGCGGACATGCTGGCGCGTAACGACGCGGCATCGATTTCCCGAAGGTCGACCCCGTCCAGCGTGATCCTACCCTGATCAGGGTAGTACAGACCGAGCAGCAACTTGGCAAGGGTCGTCTTGCCGGCGCCGTTCTCCCCAACCAGGGCGACTTTCTCCCCCGCGGCCATGGTAAAGGTCACACCGGCCAGGGCCGGGATGGCGCTACCGGGGTAGGTGAACCAGACATCCTCAAAATCAATGCTCGCTGCGCCCTTCGGGCGCGGGGTCGGCGGTCGAGGGTCAGGAGTCGGGGATGGAACGGGCAGTGTGATTGGTGTCCCGACTTCCCGCGTCCCCGACCCCTGGCCCACGACCCCCGGCCCCGCAGGCGAAGCCTGCAGAAACGCCCGAAAGGCGCTGGCATAGCCGGAGTGCTCACCGAGTGACGACAGCGCCGACGTCAGGACGAAGGTGGCGCCGATCATGCCCTCGATGGACTGAAACAGGAGGGCGTAGCCACCGGCGGTGGTGTGTATCAGCCGCCCGGCCACCACCCACCACAGCCCCAGCATGCTGACCGTCGCCATGCCGAGGATCATGCCGCGCTGGCGGAGGCCCTGGTGCAGCGCCAGCCGGCGTTGGGCGTTGCTGGTTCGCCAGAAGAGCGCCGCCCAGCGCCCGCGCAGGTAGCCGGAGAGGCCGTACAGCCGCACCTCTTTGGCGAAGGCGCGGTCGGTGAGCACACCGGCGTAATACTTCGCCAGGCGGCGATCGCGCGTCTGCGCGCTGAGCAACTGCCAGTTGGATTGACCGCCACGGGCAAAGCCAACCGCGGTGGGGACCACCGCCGCCAGAACGATGACGGGCAGCACCGGGCTGAGCGTCAGCAGCGCCACGGTATACCCCGCCAATTGCGGCAGCGTCTCGACCATCTGCAGAACCTGTTGCAACAGTCGCGGCAGGCGCGTCTCCACGCCGGACATGACGCGGTTGAGTTGGTCGTAGTAGCCCTGGTGCTCGAAGGCTGCAAGGTCGAGGCTGGCGGCCTTGCACATCACCCGCTCCTGCTGGGCCGCGCTCGTCGTCTCCCGTACAATTGCCGCCAGCCAGGGCTGAAGCCCGCCCAGGACGCGCTGCACGATCAGCGATGCGACCAGTAAGACCAACCAGAGCAGTGTGTTCCGTGCAGCCCCGCCGTGGACCTGCCTGGCGAGCGCATCGATGAGTGCTTTTGTCAGCCAGAGCTGAGCAGGCACCAGCAGCCCCTGGAGCAGCCCGTTGGCCAGCCAGAGGGAGAAAGCGCGCGGCACGATTTGGGCCATCCTGCCAAGCAGCCAGCCGAGGTCGCGGAACATGCGCAGGCCGCCCGGCTGCGCCGCCAGCAGCACCGGCGCGGATTTGGCGGCCGGGGTTTCCTGGCGGTCAGTCACCTTCGCCACCACCGCCCGGCGGCGCATCCACCCTGATGCGCTCGAAGGTATCACGGACGAAGATGCCGTGCAGCGTGGCGCTATCGGTCATGCTCTCGAAGCCAACGACGAGGGCCGGCACCCCACCGGCCTCGACTTCTCTGTCCGGTAGGAACCGGAGCCGCGTGTGCTCTTGCCGGAAGCGCCGCCCTTCGGGCGTGGAGAGGAGCTGCCAGGTCGCCGCGAACTGGCCGGCGTCATTCCCGCAGCTCGCGCAGCGGGCCAGGAGGTAGTGATAGGCGTAGGACATCCAGGTCTCCACCGTCGGGCGATAGACGAGCGTGCCGCCACACCGACTGCAGCGCTCCGCCAGGCCGACGGTGCCACCGCCGAAGTGGCGCTCGTGCTCAACATGGCTTCGGAAGTAGGTCGCGCTGTAGCCCTGAACGTGCGGATAGGGCCCCACAGTCGCGTACAGGTTGACAGGAATGACACAGGGCTGGCAGATCAGCCACAGCCGACCGCCGGGCATACGCTGGCCGAGTAGGTGACGGTTGCCACAACAGGGGCACCAGATCGGCGTCTCTTGCCAATCGTCGAAGAGCTGGCCCGCAGACAGGCCGTAGCCCACCGCCTCGCGGATCAGGTAGGTGGATAAGACGCGCTTCAGCCGGAGCCTGCCGCGCTCCAAGCGCTTGGCGACGGCGGGGCCATTCAAATCAAGCCGCCTGGCGATCTCGGCGTAGGGCGAGTCGTACACGTAGCGCTGGATCAGCACCTCGCGGCTCTCTGCCGGCAGCATGGCGAGCGCCCGATCCAGCAGCGCTGCCAGTTCCCGGCGACCCAGTTCGACATCCAGATCGTAGTTCTCGTCCGGCAAGTCCAACTCGTCGGTATCCTCGTCGTTGGAGGCTGCGCCCGAAGGGTGGAGTGAATGGAGGCGGGCGGCCTCACGGCCCCGGCGTTCATTCCAACGCAGGCAGACATTGCGGGCAATGGCGGAGAGCCACTTGCCGTAGCCCGTAGGGTCGTGCAGTTTGTGCGCGTTGCGCACCGCCTCGTACAGTGTCTCCTGTGCCAGATCCTCCGCGGCGTCGAGGCTACCCGTGAGCCGGTAGCAGAGGCGTACCAGCCGCGCTCGCTCAGAGCAGAGCGTCTGGAGAAGGCGCTCCTCGTTGGCAGCAGCGGGCGCAATTACTCTGCCCATCCGAAACCTCCTCACTTACGGCGGATGCGTTCGTCGACGCGCATCGTCCTGCCTACATATCCCGATTCTCGTGCAAAATGTGACAGCCCTGTGTAGCTGATCTTATGGCATGGCGTGCCGCCGAGGACGATGCGCTAACATTTCGCCGGCCGCTACGCAGTTCGGGAACTGCATCCCTCGGTATACTGCTTGAGCAGACGTCGAATAGGAGCAGCTTGATGCGCTATCGCACCTTTCCGGGGACGGACCTGACAGTGTCCGAAGTGGGCTTCGGCGCCTGGACGCTGGGGTCGGACTGGTGGGGGACGCACACACAGGAGGAGTGCGACACCCTCTTGCGGCGGGCCTTCGACCTCGGCGTCACCTTCATCGACACCGGTGACACCTACGGCAACGGTCGCGCCGAAGAGATCATCCCCATCGCTTTGGCGGCGGAACGTCGGCGCCTGGTGATCGCCACCAAGTTTGGCTACGACATCTACGCCAACCCGGAGTCCCAGGGACAACGCGAACGCCCACAGCGTTGGGAGCCGGCCTTTGTGCGTTTTGCCTGCGAGCAGAGCCTCCGCCGCCTCGCCACCGACTACATCGACCTCTACCAGTTGCACAACCCGCATCTGCCCGACATGCGACGCGACGACCTCTTTGGCACGTTAGAGGAATTGCGGTCCGAAGGCAAGATTCGCCATTACGGCGTGGCGATGGGACCGGCTATCGGCGGCACGCTGGACGGCGCCGCCATGATGGAGCAGCGCGCGATGGCATCATTGCAGATCATCTACAATGCCCTGGAACAGGAACCGGGACGCAGCTTCTTTGCCACGGCGCAGGAGCGTGGCGTTGGCCTGCTGGTGCGCGTGCCGCACTCCTCCGGTTTGCTGGAGGGGCACTTCACAGAGGAGACCACCTTCCCACCAGGAGACCACCGCAACCACCGCCCGCGCGAGTGGCTGCTCAGCGGCATCAAGAAGATTGAGCGCCTGCGCTTTTTGAGCGACGATCACAACATGACGCTGGGCCAGGCCGCACTGAAGTTCATCCTGGCCCAGCCAACCGTCTGCTCGACGCTGCCCAATATCTATAATCTGGAGCAACTGGAGGAGTTCGCCGCCGCGCCGGACCTGCCCGACTTGCCGCTGTCCGACATCGCCCGGATCGAAGCACTCTTCGACAGCAACTTCGCCTAGCTCGCTGCGCTCCAAACGTATACTCTCCCCATGGCAAGTTATCGAAGGCGTCCGACTCGGCCCGACTCGCTGTCGGGCGACGCTGATGCCGCCGCGGAGGCCCCAGATGAGGGACCTCCAGACACGCAGCCGCGCGTTGATGCGCCAGTCCTGGAGCAATTGCGCTGCGCGGAGATCGTCGCCTGCGAACAGTTGCCGCAAGGCTCGAACTACAGTTTCGCCCTGGGATTGACGAACTCCGGCCAGGATATCGACGTGCTGGCGATCTACAAGCCGCGCCGGGGTGAGGTGCCGCTCTGGGACTTCCCCTCCGGCACGCTCTACAAACGCGAGTATGCCGCCTACCTGACCAGCGCAGCCCTGGGCTGGCAGTTCGTCCCACCAACAGTCATTCGGGAAGGTCCCTACGGCGTCGGGTCCATCCAGCTCTATGTCCAACCGACCAGCGACAGTCACCTGTTCCGCTGGCGCCATGAGCACCGCGCGGAGTTGATGCAAATGGCGGTGTTTGACTACATCACCAATAACGCCGACCGTAAGGCTGGGCACTGCTTGCTTGATAAGGAAGGGAATGTCTGGGGCATTGACCATGGCCTCGCCTTCAACACCGATCCCAAGCTGCGCACCGTCCTGCGTGAGTTCTCGGGCAGTGCGCTACCGTCGTGGCTGCTCGCCGACGTACAACGCTTTGCCTCCTCTACGTCCCTGGATGAACTCCTGGAGCAGCTCAAGCCGTTGTTGGCGAGCGACGAGATCGGGGTCTTCGTCAAACGGATCGAGCGCGTGCTCCGCCAGCGCGTCTTCCCTCGCCTGGACAACTATGACAGCGTGCCCAGGGAGTGGTGGTGAACGGGCCCAACGCTAGCGGCCAAGCAGCGGGAGACGCGCCACAGGTCGTGATCATTGGGGCCGGACTGGCTGGCCTGGCTGCGGCGGTGACGTTGCACAGGGCCGGTCGGGCCGTCTGCCTGCTGGAAGCGAGCGACGGTGTCGGCGGCCGGGTCCGTTCCGACTACACCGCCGAGGGCTTTGTGCTGGACCGCGGCTTCCAGGCGCTCTTCACCGCCTACCCGGCATTGGGTGGCCTCGTTGATCAAGGGGCGTTGCGCCTTCGCGCCTTCAACTCTGGCGCGCTCATAGCGGGCAGGTCGCCTATGCAGGTGGCCGTTGACCCCTTTGCCAACCCCAATCGACTGCTGCAACTGCTCACCATGTCACCTTTCAGTCGGGCGGACCTATCACGCTTGCTCCGTCTGAAACTGGAACTGATGGGGCCTGGTAGTCATCGGCTGGCGCACGCCGCGGAACGCAGCACGGTTGAAGAACTGAAGCACATGCACTTCAGCACGAACGCTGTGGAGCAGTTTTTCGCGCCCTTCTTCGGCGGCGTCTTGCTGGACCGAACGCTCAGCAGCCGTGCTCCCTGGTTTCTGTTTCTCTTCAAGATGCTTTCCGAAGGACGAACCGTGGTTCCCAGTGGCGGCATGGGCGCACTGGCGAAACAACTGGCCGACCGCCTACCGACCGACGCCATTCAACTCAACACACCGGCGCTGGAAATTGAGCGCGACACGGAGGGTCGGGCGATAGCCGTGCAGGCGCATCAACAACGCTTCCCGGCAAGCGCCGTCATCCTGGCCACCGATCTTTGGTCAGCGCGGACCCTTTGCGCAGAGCTGCCGGATCTCGCATCGCTGGGTTGCACCACGATCT
Organism: Chloroflexota bacterium; assembly: GCA_036734945.1. Lineage (GTDB taxonomy): Bacteria > Chloroflexota > UBA4733 > UBA4733 > UBA4733 > UBA4733. The sequence goes on along the minus strand of DAIMXP010000022.1, from coordinate 38,241 downwards.
ACTTTAGCAGTACCAGGCCGATCTACCGCGATCGCCTGATCGTGCTCAACTCGGACCCCGCCGGTTTCCTCAATCAGGTCGCCCAGCTCACCAACATCGCGCCCTCCTACGCCCCTTCCGGCCAGCATTTGCTCTCCTGTACCTCCCTCGTTGGTCAGCGGCTCGACGACGCGACCGTGGAGCACCGCAGTCGCGCCGAACTGCGACAGTGGTTCGGCAGCAAAGCGGAGGGCCTGCGTTGCCTGGCGATCTACCGCATCCCCCATGCCCAGTTCAGCCAGCCACCCCGTTGGCGCGACCATCGCCCAGGCACGCGCACGGCCACGCCCGGCCTCTATCTGGCCGGAGAGTACCTGCAGTCCAGCAGCATCCAGGGCGCCTTGCGCTCGGGTGTCGATGCGGCGCGGGCAGTAGTGGCGCATCATGAGGAGCGTTGACGCGGGCGACCTTTCATTACCCTGCCGCCTTTTAGTGACGTCGTCGTGGCGGGCGGTCACGAACCCGCCGAAAAACGGAAGCTACCGGCAAGGAGAGCGTTGGGAAAAGCGGGCTAGTCAGCACATCGCCGGCTCGGAGGGTAGACGGTTCACCAAAGACTCCGCCCTGGTAGGGGATGCCAACCAGCGTGTACTTGCGGATCAGCCGTCGACCTGGATCGACTAACCAGTAGTACGGCACACCATTGCGCGCGTAGGCATCCCACCACCGTCCATCCGGCGCATGTTCACTTTGGGTGCTCGGCGACAGAATCTCGATAATAAGGTCAGGTACGCCTTCCACAGCCTGCCAACCACGCAGGCTGATACGGGCCTGCCGAATGAAGAGGATGTCCGGGTGGGGAACGTCTTCGGCGTCCTCGCCCCGTGTACCATAATCCAGTGCTGCGGCGGTCGATGTCGTATACACCTCGCCGTATCCGGCCTCCTGAGCGCGGCCAAGGAAGATCATCAGTTCGGAGAGCACGACCGCGTGGTTCATGTTCGGCACATTGCGCACGACGAGTTCTCCTCCAAGGATGTCGTAGATACGGTCGTCGTCGGGCAGACTCGGTAGATCGCGGAAGGTCCACCGCCGCTCAATGGGAATCGCAGTCACCGTCGCCAACCTCCTCGCATCGCTACAACGGAGGGTACCACGGAGCTGCATGTTGCATTAGGGCCGCTCGGTTGGCGTTCGACTGTTGCCAAACGCCCCAATCAGTGAGAGACCAGATCCTGGGCGTCGCCCTGCTCCTTTTTGACAGGTTCCGGCGACGATGATCCGCCGAAGCCGTATAATCTGGTCCGTTGACGGATAGGAGAGGGCCGATAGTCGACTATCCCAATAAGATAAGCCGAGCGGTGGGGAAGGGAGACGACAAGGTGACAAGCCAAAGTGAGCACGCGATAGCGCTGTCGGTTGCGGATCGTCCGGGCTCACCAGTCTCGCCGGCAATGGCGGCCGACCCGAAGCTCAGCGAGATCGTGCGCCGTCTGGTCGCGGCGCTGCATCCCCAACGAGTCTACCTGTTTGGCTCGCGGGCGCGCGGCGATGCCCAAGATGACAGCGACTACGACGTACTGCTACTTGTCCGCGACAAAGACGACCGGCCTTTTGCCTTGGAACAAGAGGCGTATGGGGCGCTGTTCGGCGTGGGAGTGGGCGTGGATGTCATTGTCATGACCATTGATTACTTCGAACGTCGCCAAATCGTGAAAGCATCGCTTCCAGCTACTGTCGGCCGTGAAGGTAGGCTCCTCTATGTCGCCTGAGCACGTTGCCGAAGTACAACAGTGGCTCGCCCGCGTTGGCGCCGATCTCCAATCGGCGGATGTTCTCCTCTCAGGCGGCGACTCGTTGATCGAGCCGGCGCCGACCCTTTCCCAAGACGCACAACTTGGTCTCACTGCTCATCCTCTGCATTCCATTCGATGCAGCGTTTCACCAACTGGATGGAGCGGCAAGGATACTGACGCCGTACGTCGCAGAGTTTCGCTACCCGAGCAAGGAGCCTGCACCAAACCGTCTCCAAGCGGTGCAGGCGACAACCCATGCCCGACAGGTCGTGGACTTCGTCCTCCACCGATTGCCGCCCGAAGTTCAGCCGTAGAACGGTTTGCGCCCATCACGCAATGGCTGCGTTCGCGCAGGTCTGTCGTCGGACTCGCTCCAGGTAGCCGCACTCACCCTGGTATACTCCCCACCGAATACATGAGTAGGAACGAACCCGTGGCCCCAGCCCTCCTGAACGATGTCCAGCGCGCGGCCGTGGAGGCGGGGGAGGGGCCGCTGCTGATCTTCGCCGGGGCGGGCTCCGGCAAGACGCGGGTGCTGACGCACCGCATCGCTTACCTGCTGAACGAGCGCGGCATTCCGCCCGAGCAGATTCTGGCCGTCACCTTCACCAACAAGGCCGCCGGCGAGCTGAAGGCGCGGCTGGAGGCACTGGCCGGGGAACAGGCTCGCCGGCTGACGGTCGGCACGTTCCACGCCATCTGCGCCCGCTTCCTGCGCCGCGATATCCATCACCTCGGCTGGGACCACCAGTTCGTCATCTACGATGAAGACGATCAACTGGCGTTGGTGAAGCAAGCGCTGAAGCGGCTGGACCTGGACGAGAAGCACTTCTCGCCGCGCGCCATCCTCAGCGGCATATCCAACGCCAAGAACCACATGCAGGCGCCACTGGTCACAGCCTCCCGGGCCGATAGCTACTTCCAGGAGGTGGTGCATCGCGTCTACCGGGTCTACGAAGAGTTGCTCCAGGAGAACCACGCGCTGGACTTCGATGACCTGCTGCTCTTCCCCATGCGCCTGTTTACCGAGCATCCCGCCGTGTTGCGCCGCTACCAGGAGCGCTATCGCTACATCCTGGTCGATGAGTTCCAGGATACTAACGCGCCGCAATACCGCCTGGTGCAGTTGCTCGCCCAGTTGCACGGCAACGTCATGGTGGTGGGCGACGACGACCAGTCCATTTACCGCTTCCGCGGCGCGGAGGTCGGCAATATCCTGCGCTTTGAGACAGATTTCCCCGGAGCGCGCGTGCTCAAGCTGGAGCAGAACTACCGCAGCACCGGCAACATCGTCGCGGCGGCGCAAGCCGTCGTGCAGCGTAACGCGACTCGGGCGCCCAAGGAGCTCTGGACCGACCTGGGACCGGGCGAGCCGGTGCAATTGGTGGAGGTCTATAACGAGCAGGAGGAGGGGCAGTTCGTCGCGCGTGAAGTGCGCCGGCTGCAGGCCAGGGGCATCGCCACCCCCGGCGAATGCGCCGTGCTCTACCGCACCAATGCCCAATCCCGCGCAGTAGAAGAAGCCTTCTTACAAGCTGGAATGCGCTATAAGCTGATCGGCGGCACCAAGTTCTACGACCGCAAAGAGGTGCGCGACGTGCTGGCCTACATCCGCTTAGCCGCCAACCCAGCCGATGGCCTGGCCCTCCAGCGCATCATCAACGTCCCGCCCCGTGGGCTAGGGCCGCGCACGCTGGCGGAACTCAACCGCGAGGCCACCGTGCGGCGATCACCCCTGCGCAGCGTCTTAGAACACTCTGAGGAACTGACCGCCCTGGGCACACGCACGCTGAAGGTAGCAGGCGAAGTCCACCGGCTGCTCCTGGAGGTCAACGAGGCGGCCGAGCGACTGACCGTACCGGAGTTGATCACCTGGCTGGTGGAACGCACCGGGTACGACGACTATGTGCGCGACGGCACGCCGGAGGCGGAGGAGCGCTGGAAGAACGTCATGGAATTGCACACCGTCGCACGCGACTTCGGCCAATTGGCGCCGCGCGCCGGCCTGGAGATGTTCCTGGAGCAGGTGGCGTTAGTCTCCTCCAGCGACGAACGCGGGGACGAGAATGACGCCGTCACGCTGATCACACTGCACGCTGCCAAAGGCCTGGAGTTTCCGGTGGTCTTCATGGTTGGGATGGAGGAAGGTCTCTTCCCCCACAGCCGCACCCTCGACCGTCCAGACGAACTGGAGGAAGAACGCCGTCTCTGCTACGTCGGCATGACTCGGGCGATGCGCCGCCTCTACCTCACTTCAGCCTTCCGGCGCACCCTGTTTGGCATGCCGGCAGTGAACGAACGATCGCGCTTTGTGGCAGAGATCCCAAAGGCGGTCGTCCAGAAACAGGCGAACTCCCCGGTCACCTGGGAATCGCCGACCGTCGGGGCACGCCAGCCGGCGCCGTCCTGGTCAAGCCCCAGCGCCAATCGCGCCCAGCCGTCCCGCTCGCACGGGGTCGGACCGGCAACGAGGCCGCCCAGCGGGACGCGGCTCGCCCCGGCGTCGGTACAGGTCATACCCGGCGCAGCGACTCCGGCGCCGCCGCCATTGACGATGCAGTATCATTCCGGCGACAAGGTGTATCATCAGATCTTCGGCGATGGTACGGTCATCAGCAGCACCATCGCCAGCAGCGATGAGGAAGTCACCGTGGTGTTCCCCAACCTCCCGGACCCTAAACAACGCGTCAAGAAGCTGGCGGCAAGCCTGGCACGGCTGGCAAAGCGGTAGATGCGGCAGCCGACCCCGGCGTTTTCTGATGCTTGATGTGCCGCGCCATCGTCGCCACTGGCGGGACTATCGAACGGCCACCGGCAACCGTCCGGTGAAAGAGTACCTTGATAGCCTCCCAGTTGGCGACAAAGCAGAGATCGTTGCCGCAATGAAGGAAGTTGCCACCCGCGGCATCGACGTCGCCCGCCACATTCAGGGTTACGACGATCTATGGGAAGTTCGCGCCACCGGGCTGCACCGGATATATCGCGTCATATTTTCGGCCGAAGGTCGCCACGGCCAGGTCCTTCTCGCCTTGCACGCCTTCAACAAGAAGACACAACGCACGCCGCCTGACACGCTTCGTCTAGCGGCGGACCGTCTCTTGGACTGGCGTCGCCGCGGCGAACATACCTAATGGGCCGGTTCTATGGCTGAGGATGACTCCCGCAACAGCATTATTGCGAGATCATATGCTATTCTAAGTGCGGTCTGATACCATAGAGGTTATCGGCAGGGCTTTCCGGCAAGGGTACTCGAACATGGAAGACATTCCTGACCTCCTCGATGAACTGATGGCCGAGGGGATGACTGAGGATCCCCAATTTGCGAGTTATGTCGATGCAGCCATGCACCGGCGAGCGTTGTTGCGGTCGTTCGGCCGCCGTCGTCAGGCTCTGGGCGTCTCTCAGCGAACACTGGCAGCGCGCATGAGGACGCAGCAGCCGGCTATAACCCGACTGGAGCGCGGCGAGAGTGATCCAAAGCTGTCAACGCTGGAGCGGTATGCGTCGGCTTTAGGCTTCGACCTTGATGTCACGTTTGTCACGCGACCAGAAAGACGGAGTCCTGAGGTCGTTGACGGCACACATCAGACAGCATCGGACGAACCATCCGTCGATTCTCGCATTGCGGTACTCTCGATGAAGAAATAGAACGACCATCGCGACAAAACTACTGCTGAGAATTTGGAATGTGGCATTTAGCCCGTAAGGCAGGTCGGTATGGAAGAATTTAAGGACAGCGAGGATCAATACTTAAAGTGGGTTCGAGAGCACCAGACGGGCTATGTTCTCAACATACCGAAGCGCCATGGTGATTTCCAAATTGTACTCCACTCGGCCTCGTGCCATTGCATCTGTCCACCGACAAGGGGCAGCTTCACCTGCGGCGCTTTCTACAAACGCTGTTCCTTGGATCGGAACACACTGATCGTATGGGCCAGCGGAATTAATGGCGGTTTGAAGCACTGCGGTCATTGCCATCCGTGAGCACCTGCCTCGATACCGAGCAGAATCGTGGAGGCGATACGTTATATCACCAGGTTTTGGCGAGGGCGTTGTGGTAACAAGCGACATTCAATCCAGCGATGAGGAGGTAGTGGTGGCCTTTGCCGGTGTCGGTGTCAAAAAGCTGGCGGCGAGTCTCGCTCGGTTGGTGAAGCGATGACCCTCTCCCTGGACGAAGTGCGCCACGTCGCCACGCTCTGCCGCCTGGCCCTGACTCCCGATGAGGAAGCGCGCATGCAAGACCAGCTCTCCTCGATCCTGGAACACGTCAACCGGCTGCAGGAGGTCGACACGTCAACGGTAGCGCCGACCTCCTCCGGGCTGGACCTGCACAACGTGCAACGCCCCGATGTTGCCCGACCGTCGCTGCCGGTGGAAGCCGTCCTCGCCAATGCGCCGGAGCGCTCCGGCAACCTGTTCCGGGTCCGCGCCATCCTGGAGGAGGGCTAGCGCATGGCCACAGCACCCCTGCCGACGCTGACCGTGGCTGCCGCGCTGCTGCGCCGCCGTGACTGTTCGGCCCTGGAACTGACCGAGCAGGCGCTGGCCCGCATTGACGCGGTGGACGGCAAAGTCGGCGCTTTTCTGACCCGTTGCGACGAGGACGCCCGCGCGGCGGCGCGGGCTGCCGACGTTCTGCTGGCTGAAGGTACCGCCGGACCGCTCACCGGCATCCCGATGGCGCTAAAGGACGTGCTGATCACCGAAGGTGTTCGCACGACCGCCGGTTCCCGCATGCTGGAGCAGTTCGTGCCGCCGTATCAGGGCACGGTGGCGGCGCGCCTGGCAGATGCCGGCGCCATCTTGCTCGGGAAGTTGAACTGCGATGAGTTCGCTATGGGATCCTCCACAGAGAACTCGGCCTTCGGTCCAGTTCACAACCCCTGGGATACCGCGCGTGTGCCGGGCGGTTCCAGTGGTGGCTCGGCGGCCGCGGTGGCGGCCGGCGAGGCGGTGTTCACGCTCGGCAGTGACACCGGTGGCTCCATCCGCCAACCGGCCGCCTTCTGTGGCGTGGTCGGATTCAAGCCGACCTACGGGCGCGTCTCACGCTACGGTCTGATTGCCTTCGCCTCGTCGCTTGACCAGATCGGTCCCTTTGCACGCACCTGCGCCGATGCCGCCCTGGTACTGCAGGCCATCGCCGGCCATGACCCGAACGACGCTACCTCAGCCAACGTGCCGGTCCCCGACTATTCGGCGGCGCTGACCGGGCAGGATCTCCAAGGAGTACGCCTGGGCATTCCCAAGGAACTGTTCGTGGCGGGGATGCAGCCGGAGCTGGAGCAGTCGATCCGCAACGGCATTGCGATCTTGGCCGACCTGGGCGCCGAACTCCGCGAGGTCAGCCTGCCGCACAGTGTATATGCCCTGCCGGCCTACTACATCATTGCCCCAGCGGAGGCCAGCGCCAATCTCGCGCGCTTCGATGGCGTCAAATACGGCTACCGCGCCGCCGAAGGGGCTGCCATGTGGGATGTCTACGCGCTCACCCGCGGCCAGGGCTTCGGGCCGGAAGTGAAGCGCCGCATCATGCTGGGTACCTATGCCCTCTCGGCCGGTTACTACGACGCCTACTACCGGCAGGCCCAGAAGGTGCGCACGTTGATCCGGCAGGACTTCGCGGCGGCCTTCGCCGAAGTAGACGCGCTGGTGGCCCCCACAACGCCGACGACGGCCTTCCGTTTGGGGGAGAAGTCGAACGATCCGGTCGCCATGTACTTCTCTGATGTCTGCACGATCCCCGTTAACCTGGCAGGGCTGCCGGGTCTGGTCGTGCCCTGCGGGCTGGCCGGCGGCTTGCCCGTCGGCCTGCAACTGATCGGTCCGGCCTGGAGTGAACCGTTGCTCCTGCGCATCGGCCACGCTCTGGAACTATCGGGCTGTAGTGTTGGCTTGCCCCCGCTTGGACGGTAAGATGCCTCATCTTCGATGGTACACCCGTGCGGTACGCGGATCGAACCCGCGGTGATAACGACGCCCCTGGTACCGAAGGTAAGAGGAGACCGGGAATGCCTGTAGAGGTCGGCTTCATCGGTACCGGCAACATTGCGAACTATCATCTGAACAGCCTGGAGAAGATCACCGGTGCGCGCGTCACCGCCGTTTACGATCTGGCCCGCGAGCGTGCGGAGCAGGTCGCGCGGCGTTTCGGCGCCAAGGTCTACACCGACCACCGCGAGTTGATCGAACAGAGCGGCATCCAGGCGCTCTACGTCTGCTTGCCTCCGTTCAGTCATGAGGATCAGGAGCTACTCGCGGCCCAGCGCGGTATCGCCCTCTTCGTGGAGAAACCTGTTGCTTTGACGGAAGAGAAGGCCCGGCAGGTGCTGGCGGCCGTGCAGCAGCACGGCGTCATCACCAGCACCGGCTACCACTGGCGCCACTCACCCCTGACGGACCGAGCACGCGAACTGCTGCGCGGCAGGACGATCGGGATGGTGCACGGCTACTGGCACGGCAGCATGCCGGGCGTCTCCTGGTGGCGCCGTCTTGACCAGTCGGGCGGCCAGTTCGTCGACCAGGCGACGCACATCGTTGATCTGGCGCGCTACCTTGTCGGCAACGTGCGCCGGGTCTCGGCCAGCTACGCCACGCGCACGCTCGGCAACGTCGAGAACTTCACAGTGGCCGACGTGAGTACGGTCAACCTGGAGTTCGAGAACGGCGCGATTGGGAACATCGCCACCAGTTGCATGGTGGGTCAGGGCTACACCGTTGGCCTGCACGTGCTCTGCCAGGGCCTCATCCTGGAGGAGTTTGCTAACACGATGCGGGTCATCCAGCCGGGCCTGACGCAAGAGTTCCGCTCCAACGAGAATCCCTACCTGCTGGAAGACCGCACCTTTATCGACGCCGTGCAGACGGGCAACCCCAGCGCCATCCGTGCCCCTTATATTGAGGCCGTCCGCACACTGCTCGTCACCCTCGCCGCCAATCAATCGGCGCAGACGGGCCTGCCGGTGGAGGTGCCGGCGGTGTGAAGACCGTCATCACGATCAATGGCCGCAGCGCCGCCGGTTGACAGCGCTGCCCTGTAGTGATTACAGTCAGGGAGACGACGATCCGCTGTGTCAGCGGAGAGGGGAGTAACGATTTTTCATGGCTTCACGCTTTTCAGTTCGCGCCGGGCAGCACCCGCGCCGCCTGGCCCCCATCACCGTGCCTTTACCGGAGGTTCCTGCCGGTGATCTTGCCGTCCGCAACAGCGCCAGCGGTCAGATTGCCGCGGCGCAACGTTGTCCCGAGGGCATCATCTTCCTGTTGGACCAACTGGATGCCGGCGCCGAAGCGACCTTCGAGTTGCAATCCGGCAGTGCCGGCGGCACGGGCGTGCAGGTCGCCGAGCGCGAGCAAGAGCTGGAGATCAGCGTTGACGGCGACCTCTTCACGCGCTACCGCTTCGGCGGCGAAGGCCTGGCCCGGCCCTACTTCTGGCCGGTGTTTGGTCCCGATCGCCGCCAGGTCACCCGCGCCTACCCCATGCTGCCGGATGCTCCCGGCGAGGCGCGTGATCACCCGCACCATCGCTCGATCTGGGTCGCCTACGGGGAACTTGATGGCTACGACGCCTGGAGTGAGGGTCCCAACCACGGTTCAACCCTCCACGTCGCCTTTGACGAGATTACCAGCGGCCCCGTCTTCGGCGGCTTCCGCGAGCAGACGAGGTGGGTCGATGCGGTCGGCCGGCAACTGCTCAAGGAAGGCCGGGCGGTGCGCATCTACGCGACGCCGGACGGCGCTCGCCTGATGGACGTTGACCTGCACTGGACCTTTGGTCGCCAGGACGGACGCGGCAGGCGCTTCAGCCTGGGCCAGGTCCATCTCGGTGACACCAAGGAAGCCGGGCTGATCGCCGTGCGCGTCGCCAGCAGTATGGACGCCAAAGGCGCGGGCAAGATCGAGAATGCCTGGGGCGGCACGAACGAGGCGGAAACCTGGGGCAAGCGCGCCCCCTGGTGCGACTACTCCGGTCCGGTGGACGGCGAAACTGTCGGCATTGCCGCCTTCGATCATCCCTCAAACTTGCATTTCCCCTGCTACTGGCACGTCCGCAACTACGGCTTGATGGGGTCGAATCCATGGAGCGGCGAAGCGTTCACCGACAATCCGATGGAGAACGGCGCCACAACCTATCGCTTCGGCGACGAACTACACTTCCGCTACCGCCTCTACATTCACAACGGCGATGCCACTAGCGCACAGGTGGGCGACCACTGGTTCAACTTCGGCTTCCCGCCGCAGATCAAGGTCGAGGAATAGGCAGTGCGTTTCGCTATTTGCAACGAACTCTTCGAGGGCTGGTCGCTGGAGGACACCTTTCGCACGGTGCGCGACCTCGGCTACGACGGCATTGAGCTGGCGCCCTTCACCCTGGCAACCACCGTCACCGAGCTGTCGCCGGACCAGCGCGTCGCGCTGCGGCAGTTGGCCGCCCAGTACGGGCTGGAGATCACGGGCCTACACTGGCTGCTCGCCCGTGTCCCCGGCGTGTACCTGACCAGTCCCAATCCGGCGGTTCGCGCGGTGACGCGCGCCTATCTGCTGGAGCTGGTGCGCACCTGCGCCGATCTGGATGGCCGCTTCCTGGTCTTCGGTTCACCCAAACAACGCGACGTATTGCCTGGCGTCGACCGGCAAGCGGCCTGGGATTGGAGCCGGGAGACCTTCCAAGCGGTTGGGCGCTTGGCTGGCGAGCACGGCGTCACCTTCTGCCTGGAGCCACTGGCGCCATCAGAGACCAACCTGTTCAGCACCGCCGCCGAAGCGGCGCGCATGGTCGACGAGGTTGACCAACCCGGCTTCCGCCTCATGCTCGACGTCAAGGCCATGAGCAGCGAGTCCCTGTCCATCCCGGACATCATCGCGGCCCAGCGCGAGCGCTTTGTGTACTTCCACGCCAATGACAGCAACCTGCGCGAGCCGGGTTCGGGCGATGTGGACTTCGCACCCATTTTTCAGGCGCTCCGTCAGGCGAACTACGATGGCTGGATGTCGATTGAGGTCTTCGTCTACAAGCCCGACCCGACGGCCATTGCCCGGCGGGGGCTAGAGTATCTGAAACGTTTTGTCGCCAGGCAGTAGCCGACGCAGCAGTGAGACCTTACACTGACGAACAGAAGCGGGAAAGCGGGCTGAAGATGAGCGAACGAGCGGGCGTTGCCACCGCGTCGCCAGCGGTATTGACCTGCCCACCGGACGATACCGAGGAGAGCGTGGTGGGTACCAACCTCCATCAGTGGACGATTGGCGCCCTGAAGTTGGGCCTCAACGAGGTAGCGAGCGCGCTCGCGGCGCCCGGCGAGCCGTGGCCCTGGCAGGCCTACATGCAGACGACGATCACTGGTTGGCGGCACTCCGATGGCTCGGCTTATACCACTCTGCCCGACGTCTATGTCTACCGCCAGGTGCTGGACCTCCGCCGTCCTTCCTTGTCCTTGGAGCGCGATGGCCCGCCGCTCCTGGTCGTCGAGGTGTTGAGTCGAACCACCTATCAGGCTGACCTGGACCTAGACCACGGTAAGGGCTACAGCTACCGGCAAGGCGGGGTGCGCGAGTACCTGACGCTGGACCCGACCGGCGAGTTCGCCGACTATCGGCCGGAGCAGGGGCGCGCCTGGCGGCTGGAGAAGGGCGTGTATCGCCCCTGGCGGCCCGACCGGCACGGTCGTTGGCACAGCGCTCTACTGGGCATTGCCATCGGCCTGGAGGGTGCGCAGGTAGCAGTCTACGCCTCCAACGGTCGCCGCCAGTTGCGCGAGGGCGAGTTCCAGCGGGAACTAGCCCGCAGGGACGCGGAGCTTGCGCGCCGAGACGCCGAGCTAGCGGCATTGCGCCGCCGGCTCAAGGAGCTGGGCCAGGAGTAGGCTACGGGTACGTCTAGCGCACCCGCTTCATCGCCAGGGCTTCTCGTGCCGCCACCACAATTGCTGGCGCGTCCATGTGGTACTTGTGCAGCAATTCGATGTTATGTCCACTCTCAGCGAGCACGTCGCGGATGCCGATGCGGCGAACCGGCACCGGGCAGCGTTCGCCGACGACTTCCGCCACGGCGCCACCGAGGCCGCCGTAGATGGAGTGGTTCTCGGCGGTGACGATGGCGCCCGTCTCGCGAGCGGCGCGCACCACTGCCTCGTCGTCCAGCGGTTTGATCGATGCCATGTTAATGACGCGCACGTCGACGCCCTCGTGCGCCAGTGTCGCCGCCGCCTCCAGCGACTGGCTCACCAGCGGTCCGCCAGCAATGATGGTGAGGTCGCCGCCCTCGCGCACCTGGCAGGCTTTGCCCAGTTGGAAGCGGTAGCCCGGCGGCGAGACATCCGGCCAGGCATCCCGTGTGAGCCGGAAATAGACGGGGCCGTCGTATTCCAGGATGGCTTCCAGGCAGGTGAGGAGTTCCAACTCGTCGGCTGGGTCCACCACGACCATGCCGGGGGTAGCGCGCATAATTGCCGTGTCCTGCACCGCCTGGTGGGTCGCTCCGGTGTGCCCGGTCAGGATGCCGGTGTAGGCGCCGATCAGCTTGACGTTGGCCCCGGCGTGCGCCACGGAAATGCTGACTTGATCCAATGCCCGTTTACTGAGGAAGACGGCGAAACTGGAGACGACGGCAATCTTGCCAAGGCTGGCCAGTCCGGCCGCCACGCCAACCATGTTCTGCTCGGCGATGCCGACCTGCACGAACCGTTCGGGAAAAGCGTCCCGAAAGTCCGTCACCCGCGTCGACGTGGCGAGATCGCCATCCAGCACGACAATGCGGGGGTTACTGCGTCCCAACTCGACCAAAGCCGTCCCAAAGACATCGCGCAGTGCTCGCATCAGCTCTCAGGCTCCCAACTCGGCCAGCGCCTGGGCCGTCAATTCCGGCGTGAGCGGCTTGCTGTGCCACTCGAAGGAATGCTCCATGAAGGAGACGCCTTTCCCTTTGACCGTATGGGCAATGATGATGGTAGGCTTGCCCGCCACTGCCCGCGCCTCGTCCAGAGCCTGCACGATGGCGGCCATATCGTGGCCGTCGATTTCCAGCGTGTGCCAACGGAAGGCCCGCCACTTGTCGACGACCGGCGCAATATCCATCTGGTGGGACACGCTGCCGCTTTGCTGGACGTCGTTGTAGTCGAGCACGGCCGTCAACGTATCCAGATGCCAGTTCGCGGCGGACATCGCCGCTTCCCAGATCTGTCCTTCCTGGCTCTCGCCGTCGCTGATCATGGTGTAGACGTGGAAGGGGCGATGGTCCATTTTGGCCCCCAAAGCCATACCAACGGCGATCGACATCCCCTGACCCAGTGAGCCGGTCGAGGCTTCGACGCCGGGCAGCAGGTGCATATCGGGGTGCAGTTGCAGGCGGCTGTTCAACAGACCAAAGGTAAGCAGTTCCTCCGTTGGGAAAAAACCCCGTTCAGCCAGCGTGGCATAGAAGCCGCAGGCAGCGTGGCCCTTGGAGAGCACGAACCGGTCACGGTCCGGCCAGTTGGGTCGGGCTGGATCGACGTGCAGCGCATGGAAGTAGAGCGCCACAAAGAGATCGGACGCCGATAGTGGGCCGCCCTGGTGCCCGACGCCGGCGTTTGCTGTCATCTCAACGATATGCCGCCGAACGGCGCGGGCGCGGCGCTCCAGAGCGGCGATATCGTGCGGCGGTATTGTTGTCATCAGTTCTCCTTCACAGGGCAGGGCCGCGACTGCGGTCTGCGGCCAAGCGACGAAGGGCACTGCGGTGCCAGCGCAGGACTGCGACCGCAATCGCCCCCTGACTTGGCCTGACTTGGCCGCAGACCGCAGTCGCGGCCCTGTCTCTCCCCCTCCGGCAGTCGCGGCCCTGTCCACTTCTTATTCCGAATGCTTCCCGATCGCTCCCGAACGCGCCGAGCGCAGTCGGTGCGGCAGCAACGCGCTGCCTTCGGCCATGAACAGGGAAACGACGCTCAGCAGAAAGCCGGCGAAAGCAAAAGCGCCGGAGATATTCCACCAGAGGTCTTCGTGGCTGCGCCCGGCCTGGTCCATCAACCCGGCGCCAATGACGATCAGGACGATGCCGGCGATCAGCAGGCCACGAGCACGCTGTCTTGTTCGATCCATAGTAGTCCCCCTACAGCAGATATATGGTGATCAGCAGTGCGCCCCAGACGGCGTCAACGAAGTGCCAGTACATGGTAGCAGCCTCGACGCCGAAGTGGTGCTCCGGAGTGAAGTGACCCTGGTACGATCGAATCAGCGTAATCAGTAAAAAGATGAGGGCAACGGTGACGTGCGCGCCGTGGAAGCCGGTGGTCACGAAAAAAGTCGAACCGAAGACGCCGTCGCCTGGTGTGAAGCCAACGTGCGTATATTCCCAGGCCTGACCGCAGAGGAAGAGGAAACCCAGCACCATCGCCATGATCGTGCCGCGTTGGTGGCCCTTGCGGTCGCCGCGCTTGATGGCCTGGCTGGCCAGATGCTGCGGGACACCGCTGGAGAACAGGATCACCGTGTTGATGAGCGGCAGGGTCAACTCCAGGCGAGGATGACCGGCCGGCGGCCAGGCCGGCAAGCTGAAGCGCAGAAACAGGTAGCTGGAAATTAGCGTGGCGAAGAAGATCGCCTCCGAAGCAATGAAGGTGGCCATGGCCCACCACTCCATGCTGCGGCCGCCAATCGACATCTCGGTCGAATGGGTGGTCGCGTGCGCGCCCATCGTTGCCATACCGTCTCCCAACTCTCTGCTCGCCTGACCCTATGCCTCGCTGATCTGCACACCCCAGGCCACGATGGACCAACCCATGCCGATCGCGCCGATCGCCGCCACCACGCCCGTCAGTATCCAACGACCCGCGCCGACGTTGGCGTCACCGGTATGCGGGAAGATCAGTAACCCGAACATGACCACAAAAAGAAAAAAGGCCAGGGCGAACGGCCAGCCGCTGGGACCGGGCAGGTGGATATGCTCTTCTTCAGGCTCTTCCACCCCGGTTATAACGCCGCCGTGGTCGTGACTCTCCATTACGCGTGCCCTCGCTTCCAGTCCGGGTCATCCGGATGATCGAGATCCCAGACCGGACGCCGCCCGCGTACCGTCGGGATAGTCTTGAAGTTGTAGACGGGCGGTGGGGATGTGGTGGCCCACTCCAGCGTGTAGGCGCCCCAGGGGTTGTCGCCGGCCACCTCGCCCTGGCGGAGACTGCGGAAGAAGTTGACGATGAAGACCAGCGTAGCGAAGAAGATGATGAACGCGCCGATCGTCTCGATGACGTTGTAGCCAGTCCAGCCCTCGCCGGCCGGATAGGTGTAGATACGTCGCGACATTCCCAGGATGCCGACGATGTGCATCGGGAAGAAGGTGACGTTGAAGCCGATGAAGGTCATCCAGAAGTGGAGCTTGCCCAACCCCTCGTCCAGCAGTCGCCCGGTGATCTTGGGGAACCAGTAATAGGTACCGGCGAAGACACCGAACATGGTGCCGCCAAAGAGCACATAGTGAAAGTGGGCGACGACGAAGTAGCTGGAGTTGACCTGCCAGTCGATCGGGACGACGCCCAGCATCACACCGGTCAAGCCGCCGATGGTGAACATGGAGACGAAGGCCACAGCGTTCAGCAGCGCACTGGTGAAGATCAACGAGCCGCCCCACAGCGTCGCCATCCAGTTGAAGATCTTGACAGCGGTGGGGATGGCGATGATGACGGTACTGAAGGCGAAGAACCCTTCGGCAACCAGGGGCAAGCCGGCGGCGAACATGTGGTGCGCCCAGACACCGAAGGACAGAAAGCCGATTGCCACGGTCGACCAGGCGATGAAGGAGTAGCCAAAGAGCGGCTTGCGCGAAAAGACGGGGATGATCTCGGAGATCATGCCCATCGCGGGCAAGATCAAGATATACACTTCCGGGTGACCGAAGAACCAGAACTCGTGCTGCCAGAGAATCGGATCACCACCGCCGGCAACCTGATAGAAGGAGGTGCCGATGTGCCGGTCGAGGAAGATTTCGATGCTGGAGGTCGTCAGCGAGGGCATGGCCGCCAGAATCAGCACTGCCATCACCAGCAACGTCCAGCAGAAGATCGGCAGCCGGCTAAAGCTCATGCCCGGAGCCCGCATCTTGACAATCGTGACCACCAGGTTGACCGAACTGGTGATAGAGCCAACCCCCAGAATGTTGATACCCAGGGCCCAGAAGTCTTCGTTGAGGCCCGGCGTGTAGGCAAGTTCGGTCTGGTTAGCGTAGTTGTACCAACCGGTATCCGGGGCCTGGTTGACGAGAAAGCCCAGGTTGATGAAGATGCCGCCAAACAGGAAAAACCAGTAGCCCAGCGCGTTGAGTTTGGGGAACGCCATATCACGCGCCCCGAGTTGCAACGGCACGAAGTAGTTGCCAAAGCCGGCCAGAATCGGCATCGCCACCAGGAACACCATGGTGGTGCCGTGCATGGTAAAGAGCTGGTTGTACAGCTCCGGCGAGATGATCTGTAAGTTGGCTTTCGTCAACTGGATGCGCATGATCATCGCCTCAATGCCACCGACCAGGAAGAAGAAGCCCGACGTCAGCAGGTAGAGGATGCCGATCTTCTTGTGGTCGCTGGTGGTAACCCAGTCGACCAATCCAGAGTCTTGAAAACGCCGTCGAGTGGAGGCAGCAACTGCGCCGGTATTTGTCGCCATAGTAATTTCCTTTGCTCGACCAGAGCTACTTCAGACTCTCCAGGTACGCCGTCAGGTCCTGCACCTCTTGCGGCGGCAACTGGCCATCGTGGATGAAGATTGTCATCATATTGCCCGGCTTCATCGCGTTCGGCGCCGACAGCCAGTGCGTCATGTCCGTTGGATTATTCGCCATGACACCGCCCGCCATAATGCCGCGGCTGCCATAGTGGGTCAGGTTGGGGCCGCGAATGGTGATACCGTTATGGGGGTAACCAGGCGCGGGGTTAGCGCCCAGTTGATGGCAGATGGCGCACCCGGCAGCCGCGAAATCGGCGGTGCCGGTCTTCTCCTGGGCTGTAGCCGGCGCCGTCGGAGGGGCCTGTTGCCCCGCCAGCCAGGCCGCGTAATCGCTGGGACTTTGCACGATGACGTCGAAGCGCATCAGCGCGTGCTCCAGACCGCAGAACTCTGCGCAGAAGCCATGGTACGTACCGATCGCCGTGGCATGGATTGGCACGATGTTGTCATGCCCCGGAATCGCCTGCACCTTCCGATCCAACTCCGGCACCCAGAAGTTATGCACCACGTCGTCCGACTTGACGTGCAGCGTGACATCTTGATCGACGGGGATATGCAACTCTCCGGCCGTCGCTACGCCCTGCTGCGTATAGTCAAACTCCCACCACCACTGGTGCCCTGTCACTGTCACGTCAATCGCCTTCGGCGCCGGCGAAGCTACCGCCTTCATCGTCGTAAAGGTGGCGACTAGGACGCCGAGCAAGACGACCGTCGGCAGAATTGTCCAGGCAATTTCTATGGGTGTGTTGCCCTGGACCTGGCGCGGCAGCGGCGCACCCGGACGGGCCCGGAAACGGATGACGGCGTAGAGGATGAGACCCTCCACGACCACAAACACGCCCACAGCCATCCAGAGGATGACCCAGAACAGGCCGGCGATATCGCTGGCGCCAACGCCGTGCGGGTCCAGCATGTTGGAGCCTTCGCCACAGCCAGACAGCAACAGGGCGGCGCCGGAGGCGAGAGCGAGCAGGCGGAGGACGCTTTTACGTGCTGCCATACGTCGCGCCAATTCTGGTGGTGATAACGGCATGTCCCCTCCGGTCGATTTGCAACCCGCATAGTAGCACCTTTCCTCCGCGCCGCCGGTGTATACCGGTGCTGTCTGGACGTCTGGCTGGGTAAATACTGCCAGTAGTCTATGGCCGCTGGCCGCACGTCCGACTTGACGGCTAGCCAGTACTGCCGTATGATGGAGTCGGTTTAGAAGTGTGCACTTGCGACGTTGATGTGGCAGTGTCGCCTGCATGTATCCCTCGTTTCTTTCCGCGATGGTTGGATTTGAACAGGTGGTGCCATGCTTTTGTCTGCAAGTTCGAATAGAAGCGACCAGCTAGCGCGTGCGCTGCTCGCCGGCTTTGTCGGCACGACGCTGGCAGGAGCCGTTGCTCTGCTCGCCTATGTCCTGGCAAGTGTGCTTGGCCAAGTCATCTCGGGCGCCTTCGGCGCCTGGCTGGTGGCCCTCACACGCAACTCAGCGACCGCCACTGTTCAGGATGCCCTTGCCAAGGCCTTGCTCGTGCATCTCAGCGTCGGCATCATCTGGTCTCTCGTCTATGTCCTCATGTTCGAATCCCGCCTGCCGGGTCCCGGCTGGCAGCGCGGCGCACTCTTCGCGCTCGGTCCCTGGGTGCTATCGCTAGTCGTGTTCCTGCCGCTTGTCGGCGCGGGATTCCTGGGACTGGCCATTGGGGCCGGACCGTTGCCGATTATCGGCAACCTCATCCTTCACCTGGTGTACGGCGCCACCCTGGGCGAGATGTATGCCCTGGAACTGGCTGAGGGGGTTGAGCTAGATGGCCGTCCCGGCAGGCACACAACGCTGGCTAATCTGGCGGCTGAGCGCGGCCTAGCGCTCGGCATGGTGGTGGCAGGAATCCTCGGCGCAATCGTCGGCGTCGCCATATCGCTCTTCCTAGGCGGCTCCGTGCCCGTTTCCTTGGGCGCCCTCGCCGGTGTCGCCTTCGGCGCCAGTGCCGGCGCGCTCATTGGCTCCTTTATCGGCCTCTCCTCGGTAAGCACCGAGGCCGGCGGAGAGCAAGAGGCGAGGCGGCCTTAGTGTTCAGTTCGCGTTGGTGACGACTGCGATGGCGATGGCGACTCCATGCGTTTGCCTTCGCGCCAGGAGAGGTAGGCGGCGCCAAACGTCACCAGCAGGGCAAAAGACAGGGCGACAACTGGCGTCAGCACACGCGGACTGTGCAGCAACACCTCTCCCAGCGTACTGACGCCGCCAACCACGAACGCCACGACGCCAAGCGGCACTGCCAGCGCCGCCCAGTGTGACATGGACTTTTCCGACATCGTGTCCTCCTTTAAATGCCTTGCGCCACCGTCTCGCTACGCGCCGGTCGATTCTTTTGCCGCTCTTCCTGATCCGCCCAGAGGAAGAATACGACGGCCATGGCGAGGAAGAAATACAGACTGCCGCCGATCCACATCAGGAGGCCGCCGATCTGCTGGTCCTCTAGAGGTGTCAGGCCCCCCCCCCGCCACACGGCATACTGACTGTAGAGCGGGCCACTCGACAACGTAATGAGTGCTGCCACGACAGAGCAGGGAAGCGTCTGGAGGAAGAGGTAGCCCATCTGCAAGGGATAGGATAGCCGCGGGAACTCCTCCAATGGGCCCAGCACGGGCCACCACAGCAGCAATCCGGTGACCAGGAAGATGAGGTGCTCGCCGGCGTGCAACGCCTCGTTGGCCGACACCGCGTCGAATAGGGACGGGACATGCGCCACGGCGAACACCGCGTTGAACAGCAGCGTAGCGACGAGGGGCTGCGTGAGCAACCGAAAGACCGGCGCAATCGCCGGCACTGTCAGGATGGGTCGAAGGAGCCTCCCCGGCGTCCCGGCCAGCAACAGGACCGGCACGACAAGTACAAGGACCAGGTGTTGCAGCATGTGCGCGAAGAAGTAGGACTGATCGGCAAGAACATCCAGCGGGGACTCTAGCGCCAATAGCAGCACGAGCAGCCCCAGGCCAAAGCTCGCCACCTGAGCTGACGTGGGTCGCCGGGACTCCAGCGCGTCCCGACGCCAGGCGCCGCCGTAACCGGCATAGAGGCCTCCGGCGATGAGAACGCCCGCCCAAACCGACGGGTCGGCGCGCCAGCCCACAAACACGATGGCGTCCCCCGCCTATCCTGCGATACCGGCGAAAAAGAAAGAGCGGAACATGAAGAGCAGCGCCAAGAGGAGGGCCCCGGCAATCATGAGTCCGAGCGTAAACAGCGCCGAGAAGAGGCGGCTATCGAACTTCAGGTGCATGTAAAACAGGACAACCATCACGAACTTCACTGAGGAGAGCGTAAGCAAGATGGGGACGAGGTACACGCGGATCGCTTCCGTGTAATAGACTGCGACCTCAAAGGCGGTCAGAATGGCAAGAACCGTCGCGATCTGGACGTACCGGACTGCGTTCGGATGGCCATGCTCGCCCGCCACCCGCGCGTAGCCATAGCCTTCTCCCGAATGCTCGACAGCCCCATGCCCTCCGGCAGCCATGGCCGGATGCTGCTGCACCAATTCTTCGCTCATGCTCGTCTCCAAACATTGCTAGCAAGCGCTGCCCATTGCTGGCCCACGCGCCTGACCTTACCGGTCATACCGGAACGAGATAGACCAGCGTGAAGATAATGATCCAGACGATATCCACGAAGTGCCAGTACAGGCCGGCAATCTCCACGTCCAGACTGTTGTCCTGCCGGATCTTGCCATTAAACGACAGGACAAAGATCGACAACAGCCAGATGCAGCCGATCGTCACGTGGGCTCCGTGGAAGCCGGTCAGCACGAAGAAGGTAGTACCAAAGATATTCCCGTGCAGCGTCAGTCCGTCGTGCGTGTAGAACGTCGTGAACTCGTAAAACTGGCCGCCGAGGAAGGTCATGCCGAGGAGCGCCGTCGCCATGATCCAGATCCGTAGGCGTCGAACGTCACCCCGCTGGATGGCGGCCAGGGCAAGCACCATGGCGAGGCTGCTCATCAGTAAAACGAACGCGCTGACCGATGTATAAGGAATGTTGAAGACCTGGCTTGGCGTCGGACCCGAGACGCTCTGGCCGCGGTAGAGCATGTAGGTGCTGATGAAGGTACCAAAGAACAGGCAGTCGGAGCCTAAGAACGCCCAGATCAGCAGCTTCCGATGATGCAAACCGGTCGACGTGACCTCGGCCTCAGGATGGACGGCGGGAACGGCAATTGCCATGGCTTAGCGATCCTCCGGCGATTCATGAATCCAGGATGGCACGTGCCCCGGGACGAATGTCACCCTCGCCACCTCGGCTGCCGGCACCAACGCTGGCGGACCCGGTGGGGGCTCAAACACCCAGCTATAGACGCCGAAGAGCATGAGCAGCAGCCCGATACCCGAAAGGACGAAGGTGTAGATCACGCCGGTCAGCAAGAAGAGCACACCTAAGGCAACGATGAGGGGATACCAGGAGGGTCGGGGCATGTGTATCTGGACCGGCTGGGGTTGGAGCGCCACCGCGTCCGTCACCGTTCCAGCGCCGCCGGCGACCGGTACCATGCCGAGCGATTCGGGCGAGGCTCGCCCTGCGCCGCGCCACTCCGGATACTTCAACTGCCAGAACGCCTCGCGACCGAGCACAGTCGGAATCACGGCGAAGTTGTACTCAGGCGGTGGCGAGGACGTTGCCCATTCCAGGGTGGCGCCGTCCCAGGGATCCCAGGAGGCAAGCTTTCCCTGACGCAAACTGATGATGATGTTCCAGGTGAACATCGCCACGCTGGCGAACAGGATGAAGGAGCCGATCGTGGAGAGCAGGTTCAGATCGCTGACTCCCAGGGCCGCCGAGTAGGTATACACCCGCCGGGGCATGCCCTGCAGGCCCGTAAAGTGCATGGGGAAGAAGGTAACGTTGAAGCCGAAGAACATCACCCAGAAGGTGATCTGCGCCAGCTTCTCGTCAAGCATGCGGCCGCTGAATTTGGGGAACCAGTAATGGATGCCGGCGAACAGACCAAAAATGCTGCCGCCGTAGAGCACGTAATGCAAGTGGGCGACCACGAAGTACGTGCCGTGCTGTTGCAAGTCCGCCGGCGGTATGGCATGCATAATGCCGCTGAGCCCGCCCACGATAAACATGGAGATAAAGCCGAGGGCGTAGAGGAGCGGCGACTTGACGTTCAGGGAGCCGTTCCACAACGTCCCGACCCAGTTGAACACCTTAATGCCGGTAGGGATGGCGATCATCATCGTGAAGATGGCGAACACTGAGTCGGCTATCGGACCGAGCCCGACGGAAAACATGTGGTGCGCCCAGACACCGAAGCCCATGAAGGCAATGGAGATGCCGGAGAAGACCACGACTGGATAGCCGAATAGCGGCTTGCGCGAGAAGGTCGCCATGATTTCCGAGATCACGCCCATGGCGGGAATGATCAAGATATAGACCTCCGGGTGGCCGAAGATCCAGAAGAGATTCACCCACAGCAGTGGGTTTGCTCCGGCGGCCGTATTGAAAAAGTTAGTGTTAAAGAAGCGATCAAACATCAACTCGACCAGGGCAGCAGTGAGGACGGGAAAGGCGAGGATCAACAAGAAGGTAGTGACGAGCGTCATCCAGACGAGCAGCGGCATGCGCAGAAAGCGCATCCCTGGGGCCCGCATGTTGATGATCGTGATCATGAAGTTGAACGCCGCGGCCAGGGAGGAGAACCCCAGCATCTGCAACCCGAACAGCCAGAAGTCGACGCCGTGCCCAGGAGAGAAGGTGGGCTCGGTCAAGTTGGCATAGGCAAACCAACCGACGTTGGGAGCGCCGCCCAGGAAGAAGCTGGCGTTCATGAGCAGGCCGCCAGCCAGGAAAATCCAGAAGCTGAAGGCATTCAGGCGCGGGAAGGCGACATCGCGCGCGCCGATCATGAGCGGCACGATGTAATTGAAGAAGGCAGCATTCAGCGGCATGATGACCAGGAAGATCATGATCGTACCATGCATGGTGAAGAGTTGGTTGTAGAGATCCGGGCTGATGACGTGCTCGTTGGGCTGAGCGAGCTGGATGCGCATGAGCATCGCCTGAATGCCGCCGATGAGGAAAAAGACGAATGCTGAGCCGCCGTAGAGGATGCCGATTCGCTTGGCATCTACCGTGGTAAGCCAGCTCACCAGACCCCGCATCGCCCCATACTTAGCGGGCTGCGTGAGAATGCCGGGATGTGCGATCGTTGCCATGTGCTTGCCAATCTCCCCTTCAGTGCTGCGAGTCCATTGGTCGACGCCGGCCTGGCCAGACGATACCCATCGCTCAGCTAGGTTATTGCAGGCTCTCCAGATAGGCGGTCAGGTCTTGCACCTCTTGCGGCGGCAGTTGACCCTTATGGATGAAAGTGGACATCAGATTGCCCGGCTTGACGGCGTCGGGATCCGCTAACCAGACGGACGTGTCCTGGGCGTTATTGACCATTTCGCCGCCGGCCAATGTGCCCCGGCTGCCATAGTGCGTGAGATTGGGACCAATAATGGTGAGGCCATTGACCGGGAAACCGGTTGGGGCAGTGGCGCCGATTTGATGACAGGCGGCGCACCCCGCGCTGGTGAAGTCGGTAGCGCCGGCCTGCAACTGCGCGCCACTCGGCGCAGCGGCAGGGCGCTGCTGGGCCGCCAGCCAGGCGGCGAAATCCGCCGGGCTATCGACGACGACCCGGAAGCCCATGTTGGCATGGGAAATGCCGCAAAACTCCGCGCACTGGCCAAAGTAGGTGCCGGTGTGCTCCGGCGTGAACCAGATGTAATTGGTGTGATTGGGGATCATGTCGCGTTTGCCGGCGAGCTTCGGTACCCAGAAGCTGTGGATGACGTCCGCCGACTGCAAGGCGACATTCACTGCCCGGCCAGTGGGTATGTGCATCTCGTTCGCAGTGACGACGTGCTGGTCCGGATACTTAAATTCAAACCACCACTGGTGACCGATCGCCGTCACTTGCAAGGAGTTTGCCGGCGCGTCACCGCCGCTTTGAAAGATCAAACCAACAGTCGGCACGCCAATGAACATCAAGATCACGATAGGCACAGCGGTCCAGGCAATCTCCAGGCTGCGGTTACCTTGCAACAACCGGGGCCGGGGGTCGCCAGGCCGACCGCGAAAGCGAATGGCGGCGTAAACGAGCACGCCCCCGACGATCAGGAACACGCCGACAGCGGCCCAGAACGTCAGCGCGAAGAGATTTTGAATGTTCTGGGAGTAATCCGACTCCGGCGCCAGGCTGTTTTGCGGCTGCGCAGCGCAGCCTGCCAGGAAGAGCAGGAGGAGACCCCCAGACGCCAGAGCCGCATACCGGCGGCAACGCCCATGGTGTCCGTTCGGCGTCGTGGGACGCCGATCGAACGGGGTCTGGCCAGACATCGTTACGTCCCCTTCGCTGCAAGACTGCTCGGAACAGCATCGTCGGGGGATTATAGGTGCAATATCGCAAAGTTGCAAGACTTCGAATTCACGCGGTCGCGGTTGGGCGCCAGCCGTTACCGGCCGAGCCTGTAGCCAACGTCGCGTACCGTCAGCAGGTAGCGGGGCGCCCGTGGCTCCGGCTCAATCTTGGCCCGCAGATGGCGGATGTGCGCGTCGAGCAAGCGCGACTCGCCTTCGGTGACGTAGCCCCAGACGGCCTGCACCAACTCGTCGCGCGTGGCGACGGCGCCTGCCCGCTGCGCCAGGTAGGCCAGCAAGTCGAACTCGGTGCGCGTTAGCACGATGTCACGCCCACTAACGGTCACCGTTCGCGCCTGGGACCGGATCACCAAATCGCGAAAACGCCAGGCGTCGCCCTCATCTGGACTGCCACGTACACTGCGGCGCAGCACGGCACGCACACGGGCGATCAGTTCACGCGGGCTGAACGGCTTCGTGACATAGTCGTCGGCGCCCAGTTCCATGCCGACGATGCGGTCCACTTCATCGCCGCGAGCCGTGAGCATAACGATCGGTAGGTCGGGCTGCAACCGGCGCAAGCGGTGGAACAGCTCAATGCCGTCAAGGTCGGGCAACATGAGATCGAGGATGACCACGTCTGGTGGCCGGAGCGTTACCCGTTCTAGCCCCTCGCCGCCGGTGGCGACCTCCTCCACCAGGAAACCCTGGCGCTCGAAGGCAACACGCAGACTGAGCCGCACACCCGGGTCGTCTTCCACGACCAGGATGCGCTGCGGTTCCGGCGTAGGCGTCATCCGGCTGCCGCCAGCGGTAAGGTAATCCAGAATGTAGCCCCCCTGCCGGGTTGACTCTCGTACCCGACCTGACCGTGCAGCAGGGTCATGAGCTCGCGCGTCAGGTAGAGACCGAGGCCGACGCCTGCCGCGCTGCCGGGCTGCCCCGCGAAGCGTCGGAAGAGCAGCGGCTGTTGGTCAACCGGTATGCCCGGACCGCTGTCGCTGACACTCAGCCGCAACTGTTCCCCCTGCTGTCCTGCCCGGATTGCAATAGGCGTCTCCAGCGGAGAAAACTTGAGCGCGTTGGACAACAAGTTATCGATCACCTGGCGCAGCCGGTCCGGGTCGGCTTCCACTAACGGCAGATTACTGGAGATATCGACCTGGAAAGTCCGCTCGGGCGCCAGATGGCGTGGCAGCGCCAGCGCCTCCCTTACCAGTTCGGCAACATCCACCGGACGGGGATGGTACGGCAGGGTGCCGGCATCCAGGCGCGCGGCATCCAGCACATTCTGCACCAGCCGTCCCAGCCGCTCCGACTCCCGGTTGATGGTGCCGGCCAGCACGTACACGTCGGCGGCGGCAAAGTCATGGTCCGTTAACAGTTCACTCAGCGCCCGAATGGACGTGAGTGGTGTGCGCAACTCGTGGGAGACGGTGGAGAGCAATTCGGACTTCATCCGGACCAGCTCGCGGGAGGCGGTCACGTCGCGCAGAACGATCACCCAGCGCACCTCCTGGGCCGGACCGCCGCGGGCACGAGCGATCGTGGCGCCAAACCAGCGCTCCTGCCCGCCACTGACGCGGACGAGTGTCTCCACGTAGGCATTCGCCGTCCCGGCGATCAGCACATCGCGCACGGGACAACGACCGCCCTCATCGTGGCAGTCCAGCACCGTGTGCAGCAGCTTCCCGATGGCATCGCGGGCGAGCACCCCGAACAACCGCTCGCAGCTTGGACTAAACAGCACCATGCAACCCGCGCCATCAAGTGCCACTATGCCGTCTTCCGCGTGACGTACGATGGCGTCGAGCAATTCCTTCTGGTGCGACACCTCGGCGAGCGCCCGTTTGGTGCGCGCCCGCTCCAGCGCCTGCTCGATAGCCGCCGCCGCCTGGTTGGCGAAACCCACCAGCAGGCCCACCTCCGCCGCCGTGAAAAGGTGCGGCTCGGGCAGGTAGACGTTCAGGGCCCCGATCGGCTGCCCTTCGCTAAAGAGCGGCGCACTCAACAGCGAACGCAGGCCTTCTTGCTCCAAGGGGTCACCGGTCTCGATTTCCGGCTGCTGCCTCATGTCAGCCACGGCAACGGGCTGCCCCGTCTGGACTACCTGAGCCGTCACGCCCTCGTCCGGCTGCTGGTGGGCCACCTCGCGCGCATAAGCGCGACTGAGACCGCTGCTCGCCAGCCGGCGCAGCCGCCCACTATCGTCGCGCCGCCAGACGGCAGCGGCCCGTGCGTCAAACAGCGCGCGGACGCCGGCCAGCACCGTTTGCAGCACGTCGTGCAGCGTGAGGCTGGAGACGACGGCCAGACTGGCTTCCAGCAGCGAATGCAGTTGCGCCTGGGTGCGTGCCAGGTCGGCATGCAGCGCTTGATTGCGCTCCTGGAGCACTTCCAGTTCGGAACGGGCCACGTATCGACTCCATCACCACACGGCGGCCGGTTCCACCAACAGTTCTACCGGATCTCCGGTCCGCAGGGTGCCTTGCTGGACAACACGCGTGTAGACCCGGCTCTCGCCGGGATGATCCTCGTACAGGATACGCGCGAACTGCCCGTTGGTGAAGGAGAAAGCGATGTTCAGGCAGGGGGTCGTGTAGCGGGTCACTTCCAGCAGGACGTCGTTGCCGAGCCGCAGGCGCACGCCGGGTGTGACAAGGCGCCAATCGAGACCAGCGATGGTGACGTTCTCGCCAGCGGTGCCGGGCGCAATAGGGTGCCCTTCCGCTTGCAATCGTTCGATCACTTCCAACGCGAACAGACAGACCGCGCGCTCGGGCCCGCCGTGGCCGGAGCCACGATGCCGATCATCGGCCAGACCCATCTCATCGACGACCGCTTCGGTCACCGGCAGTTTCGGTACGCCACCGGGAGAGATGGCAAGCTGGGCGATCCGACCGTGTGTGGACTTATGCATAGGAGGACACCTCTCTTTCGCAGGGCTGCAGTCGTTGCCCGGTCCCTGCCGTATACTATCAGAGCACGAGGCGATAATGGCAGGCTGCGGCTCGAAACGTGAGGCATGGAAACGATGATCGATCAGCGGTTCGCGCCGCCCCATGGCGCTGTGCCGGTGCGGCCGGCGGTCTCGGCGGGCACAGCGCCGACGCGCGACCAGGCCAGCGCGATCGCCTGCGACGTGGCGATGCAGCTTGGCGCGCCGCAGGCGGAGACCCTCTCCTGTCTGCGCGCCAAATTCGCCGATGCCAAAGGCTGGTTGACTGCCCGTGGCGCTGACGACGCCCTGATCTGGCTAGTCATCGTGCGTGCCGCCGTCGGCATGCCACGGGCCGGCGGGAGCATCTACAAGGCACAACGGCTAGAGATCGCCCTGGACGCGACGGATGGCCGCACCCTGGGCTTCCGCCTCGCCAACTAATTTTCCCGAAGAAGAGAAGGAGCACTACCCATGGCTATGGCAACCGAAGAAGAGATCCGCGAATCACTACGGCAGATCGTTGACCCTGAAATCGGCATCAACATTGTCGACCTCGGTCTGATCTATGAGACGAGCATTGACGCCAACGGTCTGGTGGCGATCACGATGACGCTCACCTCGCCGGGCTGCCCCCTCAGCGGCTACATCGGTACCGCGGTGGAGAGCGCCGTCACCGATTTGGAAGGCGTCAAGGAAGTCGACGTCGATATCGTCTGGAGCCCGGCCTGGAACCCCAGCATGATGTCGGAGGACGCCAAGCTGGAGTTGGGGATTATGTAGAGGGCGCCTGCGGGTGGGGTCACCTCGTCACCCCAGCAACTGGCGAAGCACCATCGGCAGGATGCCGCCGTGCTGGTAGTAGGTGAGGTCGATCGGGCTGTCGATACGGGCGAGCACCTCGAAGGAGCGCTCTTTACCGCCTCGCGCTTTCACGGTAAGGTGCTGGCGCGGAGAGAGGTTGTCGAGGCCGACGATGTCGAAGACCTCCTCGCCGGTGAGGCCGAGCGTCTCGGGCGTCTGGCCGGGTAGGAACTGCAACGGCAGCACCCCCATGCCGACGAGGTTGCTGCGGTGGATGCGCTCGTAGCTCTCGGCGATCACCGCCTTGACACCTAACAACAGGGCGCCCTTGGCGGCCCAGTCCCGGGAACTGCCCATACCGTAGTCCTTGCCGGCCAGCAGCAGCAACGAAATGCCCTCCTGCTGGTAGCGCATGGCAGCGTCGTATATCGGCATGATCTCGCCCGTCGGCAGGTACTTCGTCCAGTTGCCTTCCTTATCGCCAACCAGGCGGTTGCGGAGGCGAATGTTGGCGAACGTACCACGCATCATCACTTCATGGTTCCCTCGGCGGGAGCCGTAGGTGTTGAACTCGCGCTGGCGAACGCCGTGCTCCAGCAGGAAGCTGCCGGCAGGGCTGTCTTTGGCGATGGAGCCGGCCGGCGAGATGTGGTCCGTCGAGACCGAGTTGCCGAAGACGCCGAGGACACGAGCGCCGTGGATGTCCTGAATCGGCGCGGGTTCGATGGGGAGATTCTCAAAGAACGGTGGCTCCTGGACGTAGGTGGAGTCGGCGTCCCAGGCGTAGCTGTTGCCCTCCGGCACCGGCAGCAGGCGCCAGCGCTCGTCACCCTCGAACACGTGGGCGTAGTTCTCGGCGAACACCTGCGGCGTGACGGCCCGCCCAATTGCCTCTTGAATCTCGTCTCGGCTGGGCCAGATGTCGCGCAGGTAGACCGGCTGGCCGTTGGGGTCATGGCCGAGCGGTTCACGGTCCAGGTCAATGTCGACAGTACCGGCCAGCGCATAGGCGACGACCAACGGCGGCGAAGCGAGGTATTGGGCCCGGACCATCGAGTTGATGCGGCCGTCGAAGTTGCGGTTGCCGCTCAAAACTGCCGTGGCGATCAGGTCGTGCTCCTGCACTGCCGCTGCCACCGGCTCCAGCACCATGCCGCTGTTGCCGATGCAGGTAGTACAGCCATAACCCACCAGATGGAAGCGCAGCGCTTCCAGGTACGGCAAAAGTCCGGCGTTGGAAAGGTACTCCGTCACGGCGCGCGAGCCGGGGGCCAGACTCGTCTTCACATAGGGTTTCACGTCGAGGCCGCGTTCGACCGCCTTCATGGCAAGAATGCCCGCCCCGATCATGACCACCGGATTGGACGTGTTGGTGCAACTGGTGATGGCGGCAATAGCCACGGAGCCGTGATGCAGGGAAGTGGATATGCCATCCAACTGAATCGGCACGTCGTTGACATGGGGATTGATGGCTGTCTGCGGCTTCGACGATTGCTGCGCTCCATCGGCCGCGCCGCCTTCCCCTTCGAAGCGGGCGACTGCTGTGGCGGATTGTGGCCCCGCCGGCACCGTCGCCGGGACGAATACCTTGGGGAAAGCATTGCGGAAACTTCGCCCGAGCTGCGCCAGAGGCACCCGCTCCTGCGGGTTGTGCGGTCCGGCGAGGCTTGGCTCGACGGTAGCAAGATCCAAATCCAACGATTCGCTGTACAGCGGCGCCGAAGTAGCATCGGTGCGGTAAAGGCCTTGTTCTTTGTTGTAGCGCTCGACGAGGTCCACCAACTCGGCGCTGCGGCCGGTGAGCCGCAGATAGCGCAGCGTCTCGTCGTCGACCGGGAAGAGACCGGCTGTCGCGCCATACTCCGGCGCCATGTTCGCCAGGGTGGCGCGATCCGGCAAGGTCAGGCTGCTCAGGCCGGGGCCGTAGAACTCGACAAACTTGTCCACGACGCCGTGCTTGCGCAATTGTTGTGTCACGGTCAGCACCAGATCGGTCGCCGTCGTACCTTCGCGCATTTCCCCATACATGCGGAAGCCCACGACGATCGGCGTGAGCTGGAAGAGCGGCTGACCAAGCAATACCGCCTCCGCCTCGATGCCACCGACGCCCCAGCCCAGCACGCCGAGCCCGTTGATCATGGTGGTGTGGGAATCGGTACCGACCAGCGTATCCGGGTAGGCCAGCGTCTTCCCATCCGACTGCCGGGTCTGCACCACCTTGGCCAGATACTCCAGGTTGACTTGATGCACGATTCCCGTACCCGGCGGCACCACGCGGAAATCGTCGAAGGCTTGCTGCGCCCAACGCAAGAGCACATAGCGTTCGTGGTTGCGCTCGTACTCAAACTCGACGTTGGCGTTGAAGGCCAAAGAGGAGCCGAACAGGTCGACCTGCACCGAATGGTCGATCACCAGGTCGGCGGGCACCAAAGGGTTGATGCGCTGCGGATCGCCGCCCATCCGGGCGACCGCGGAGCGCATGGCAGCAAGGTCGACGACGCAGGGCACGCCGGTAAAGTCCTGCAGCACGACGCGCGCCGGCATAAAGGGGAAATCAGTCGATACACCGCTGCCAGGCCGCCAGCGTGCCAGCTCCTGGACGTGTGAGGGTTCCACCACGCCATTACCGGCATGGCGCAGGACGTTCTCCAAGAAGATGCGTACTGTCACGGGCAGGCGGTGTAAGCCGCCGGCCTGGGCGTCCAGCGTCTTCAGGTCGTAGTACGTCACGGAGCCATTGCTCAGCGCCAGCGCCTTGCGTGCGCCCAACGGGTCGGAATGTGCCATGGATCACCTCCTGTTTACTTGGCCAACAGTATATCCGGTGGCCTAATCGGGCATTCGGCCTGACGATCGCCTGACGATCGCCGGGCGAGCGTCAGGCCGGCGTTTCCGCCCAGCGTACCAACCCTTCGACGAAACGGTCGGCATTGTCCGGGTGATGCGGCACGACTCGCACGGTGTAACCGTGCTGTCCGCTGGAGTCGCAAACGACAGTGCCGCTAAAGCGATACAGATCGTTTTCCTGGCTGCCGTCCCAGTCCATATCGGTAAGCGTCGGCGCGCCGATGATGTCTTGCTGATCCAGCGGCCCCTCATAGAGCTCGACGACCACGTCGTTCGGCGACAACGCGCCGAGATGAACCGACGCTCGAACCTGGAACGTGCTCCCGACCGGCAAGGAAGAGAGCGAGTCGGTGCTCACCGCAACGATACGCACGCCTGGCCATTGCTCGCGCACGCACACTTGCCAGGCCGCCACGTCGCGCGCACGGTGGGCATCGTCTGCCGCCAGGAGGGTGTAACGATCGGCGGCCGGGCGGTAGCCCTTAGTGGCATACTCCTGGACCATGCGTTGCGTGTTGAACTCCGGGCAGATGGCGCGCATGGCTGCTTTGACTTTAGCGATCCATTCGCGCGGCAGGCGGTCGCTGCCACGGTCGTAGAACGAGCGGCGCACGTCGACTTCCAGCAGGTGATAGAGGGCGTCGGACTCGATACGGTCCTGCTGCTCCAGATCGGTATACTCCTCGCCATGGCCGATCGCCCAGCCCACCTCCGGCGTGTAGGCTTCATCCCACCAGCCATCAAGGATGCTGATGTTCAGGGCGCCGTTGAGCGCCGCCTTCATCCCGCTGGTGCCGCTGGCCTCCTGGGGACGGCGCGGGGTGTTGAGCCAGACATCGACGCCCTGCACCAGATAACGGGCAACCACCAGGTCGTAGTCTTCCAGAAAAACCACGTTGCGCGCCAGCTCCGGCCGCCGGGTGAAGTGGACGATCTGGCGGATGAGGTCTTTGCCCGGATCGTCAACCGGGTGCGCTTTGCCGGCGATGATGATCTGGACGGGCTGGTCACGGTCGTTGAGCAGGCGCGCCAGGCGCTCGACATCGCGGAAGAGCAGAGTCGCCCGCTTGTAGGTGGCGAAGCGTCGGGCAAAGCCAATGGTAAGCGCATCAGGGCTGAGCACCTCCGCGGCCATGGCCACATCGGCAGCCGGCGCTCCAGCAGCCACACGCTGCTCCCGCAGGCGACGGCGGGTGAAGGCAACCAGCCTCTCCCGCCGCCGCTCGTGCGTGCGCCAGAGCTCTTCATCCGGGATGCTGGCGACGCCTTCCCAGAGCGACTTGTCCGCCGGGTCCTCGTGCCAGCGCGGGCCAAGATAGCGTTCCAACAGCGAGGCCATGTCGATGGAGGCCCAGGTGGCGGTGTGTACGCCATTCGTCACGTGGCCGATGGGCACTTCGTCCTCCGGCACGTCGGGCCAGCAGCCGTGCCAGATGTTCCTGGCGACCCGCCCATGCAGTTTGGAGACACCGAAGCAGAAGCTGGCCACTCGCAAAGCGAGGATGGTCGTGCAGAAGCGCTCGTTCTGGTCACGGGGATTTTGGCGCCCCAGTGCCAAAAATTGCTCGCGGGAGATGCCGAAAGCAGCGTAATAGCTGCTCAGGTAGCGATCCACCAGTTCGGACGGGAAGTAGTCACTGCCGGCTGTGAGGGGGGTATGGGTCGTGAAGACATTGCCGGCACTCGCCAGCACCCTGGCTTCCTCGAAGGACAGGCCCTTTTGCGTCATCAGATTGTGGATGCGCTCCAGGGCCAGGAAGGCGGAGTGCCCCTCGTTCATGTGGAAAACGGGGGGATGCAGGCCCATGCGTTCCAGCGCTCGTACCCCACCGATGCCGAGAATCATCTCCTGCTGGATGCGCTTCTCGTCGTTGCCGCCGTAGAGCTGGTTGGTGATGGCGCGGTCAGCCTCGCCATTCTCCGGGTCGTTCGTATCAAGCAGGTACAGGGGCACTCGTCCGACCTGCGCCTTCCAGAGCCGTACCCGTACCGGCCGGCCTGGGAAGTCGACGCTGATCGTGAGTTGTGTCCCGTCCTCAGCCGGCACCGGCTGCACCGGCAGGTTGTGAAAGTCGTTCTGCGGATAGCGTTCCTGCTGCCAACCGTCCGGGTTGAGGTACTGGCGGAGGTAGCCTTCCTGGTAGAGCAGCCCGACGCCGAGCAGCGGCAGGCCCACGTCGCTGGCGGCCTTCATGTGATCGCCGGCCAGGATGCCCAGACCGCCGGAGTATATTTGCAAGCACTCCGTCAGGCCGAACTCGGCCGACAGGTAGGCGATCTGTGGCTTGCTTTCCTGGCCCACGACGCCGAGCCAGGTGGGCAGGCGACTCATGTAGCGCTGCAACCGTCCGGTGACGCGCTCCATCTGCGCGCGGAAGCCGTCGTCGCGCGCCAGCAGTCGCAGGCGTTCCTGGTCGATATGCCCGAGCATGAGCACCGGATTGTGACCCGACGCTTCCCAGAGATCAGGGTCCAGCCGGCGAAAGAGGTCGATCGCCTCCGGGTCCCACTCCCAATGCAGGTTGAAGGCGAGAGCGGAGAGCGGCTCCAGTTCGGGCGGCAAGGACGGTACGACGCTGAAGCGGAACAGAGGTCGTGGCACTGACTAGTATCCTCTACCTGTAGACGGACGACGCCGGCTGACGGCCAGGCCGTCACGCACTGACAACAATACGGTATCCAACTCTGGATGATTGACGGCGAGCTCGTTGTAGCGCGCGTAGCGTTGCGCCCCCGGCGGCACCGGGTCGTCGGCCACTTGCCCGGCGTGTAAGGCGTTGTCGGAGACGAGCACGCCCCTCGGAGCCAGCCGCTGCAGGCAGAGCGCGAAGAGGCGGTCGACCTGCGGCAACTGTTCCAGTGCCGAGACCATATCGAGGAAGATAAAGTCGAACGTGCTCGTCCCACCGGCCAGGAAGGCGAAGCCATCGCCCTCGACGACGGTCGCGATCTCGGCGTAGCCACAGCGCGCTAGATTGGCGCGTGCGACGGCCGCTCGCGCGGGGTCGCGCTCGACGGTCGTCAGCCTGCCGTTGGTGCCGGCAATCGCGCGCGCCAGCCAGAGCGCCGAGTAGCCGGTCGCCGTGCCGATCTCCAAAATGCTGCGAGCGCTGGCGAGCGACGCCAACATGAACAAGATCTGACCTTCATACGGCCCGATGCAGGGAATCCCCTGGCGGATCGCCTCCTCCTCCACCGCCGGAAACTCGCCGCTGCGTGGCGGCACTCCGGCGAGCAGCCAGCGCTCGACCTTGGCGTCTACGATGCCGGGCATGTCCGCGCGAATCCTTCCTCACCTGTACACCGCAAATGACAACCATTCCGCGCCATCGGGCCTCAACCCATTACCCGGCATTGTACGTCGAACCGAAACGGGTTCCTGTGCCTTCCGGCCGGTTCGCGTCCAAGACGCTACTTCACCAACCGCGGGTCCAGCGCATCGCGTAGGCCATCGCCGACGTAGTTGATGGAGAGCACTGCCAGGAAGATCATCAGGCCGGGGAAGATGGCCATCCAGGGAGCCAGGCCGAGGTAGTTCTGCGCATCGTAGAGCATACGGCCCCATGTCGGCACATCAGGCGGGAAGCCCAGGCCCAGGAAAGAGAGCGTGGACTCGGCAATGATGGCGGAGCCTACCGAGAGCGTGCCGGCCACGATGACCGGGCTCAGCACGTTGGGCAGAATGTGCCGCACGATCTGGCGCCGTGCCGGCACGCCGATGCAGCGCGCCGCCAGCATGAACTCCTTCTCCCGCACAGAGAGGAAGCCGGCGCGTACCAGGCGGGCGGTGGACATCCAGTTCAATCCGCCGATGACGCCGACGAGCAGCAGGAAGATACCACCGCCGGTGCCGAAGCGGTGCGTGATCTGGTCACGGAACAGGTAGATGATCAGCAACAACAGGGGCAACTGCGGGATGGAGATGAAGACATCGGTCAACCGCATCAAGGCGCTATCGACGATGCCGCCGAAGAAGCCGGCGATGGAGCCGACCAGCGTGCCGACCGTGATGGAGATCAGCATGGCAAAGAGGCCGACGGCGATGGAGATGCGTCCGCCCCAGAGCACCCGCGCCAGCACGTCCTGACCGAGGTCGTCGGTGCCGAACGGATGGGCCAACGATGGCGGCGCCGTAGCCGCCGCGAAATCAACGTCGCTGACCTTGACGTGGTAGACCAGTGGACCGATCAGGGTCGCCAGCACCAGGAATATGAACACGGCGGTGCCGACGGTCGCCGGACGGTGGCGAAAGAAGCTGCGCCGCGCGTCGGTCCAGAGGGAACGGTGCTGGCGGGAAATCGGCGCACTGTCGGTGGACTCAGCGGTCTTTTGCGGCGGGCCGGCACGGATCACGCGCGCAGGAGCGGCCATCTCAGGCGTACTTAATACGCGGGTCGAGCACCGCGTAGAGCAAGTCGGCCAGCAAATTGCAGATCACGACCAGGATGGCGAAGACGAAGGTGATGGCCATCACCACCGGCGTATCGCTGTTCTCAATCGAGGCGATCAGCAAGGAGCCGATACCGGGGACGCGGAAGATTTGCTCGGTCACGACGGCGCCGGTGAAGACCGCCGGCAGTTGTAGGGCCATCAGCGTCACGACCGGGATCAGGCTGTTGCGCACGACGTGGCGCATGATGACTTTGCGTTCGGTTAGCCCTTTGGCGCGCGCCGTCCGCACGTAGTCGGCGCTGACGTTGTCCAGCACGGAGGCGCGGGTGTAGCGGGTCAGACTGGCCGTCTGGAACAGCGCCAGCACAGCGATCGGCAGGATGGCCTGCTTGAGCATCTGCAGCGGCTGGTGGACCTGCGTGTTGTAGATGGAGGGCAGCCAGCCGAAATGGACGCTGAAGATGAGGATCAGCAGGACACCGGTGAAAAAGGTGGGCAGGGAGAAGCCGATGAAGGCGAAGGTAGTCGCCACATGATCGAACCAGGAGTATTGTTTTACCGCCGCGACGATGCCGATCGGCAGGGCAATCAGCACGGCAACCAGGTAGGCCGCGCCGATCACCCCGAGGTCGGTCGGCACCCGTTGCAACACGAGGAGGCTCACGCTGGAGCGGCTGGCGAAGGAGTAGCCCCAATTCCCGTGCGCGAAGGCCAGCGCCCACTTCAAGTAGCGCACCGGCAGCGGTTGATCCAGACCGAACTCGTGCCGAATCTGGATGCGCACTTCCGGCGGCACATCCGGATTCGCAGCAAACTGACTGAGCGGATCACCTGGCGCCAACGCCAGGATACCGAAGACCACGATGCTGATCACAATCAGCGTGGGTACGGCCATCAGAATCCGGCGCAGAAAGTAGCGGCTCACTCCGGCATACTCCGTGGCTAGAGCTCAGCCCTGGCGGGTCCAGTCGGCAATGTTCCATGTGTCGGCATCAAAGACTGCAACATCCGGCCCCAGTAGCGTCTTCGCTTTGGCGTCAACATTCTTGCGGTCGATGAGCCCCACCGTCACATAGTTGCTCACGACGAGGTCATTCATCTTCTGCATGAGTGTAGCCAGCTTCTGTGGATCGACCTCCGTCAGCGCCTGGCTGTACAGTGTGTTGAAGTCGGCATTCTCCCAGCGCACCAGGTTGGAGCCCGCCCAACTGTTGGACTTCTGGGCGATATCGACCGCCGGATCGACACTGGACCAGCGCCGCATGTAGGAAATAGGCGCTGGGTTCGGCACGGTGCTGGTGAACATCTCCAGATCGGCGTAAAAGTGCGAGATGGTATCCGGGTTACCGGCATCGCTGCTGAAGAAGACGCCGGCATCGACGTCCTTCAAGGTGACATCAATGCCGATTTGCTGGCAGCCCTGTTTGATAATCGCCTGCTCCTTCTGCCGCAAGGAGAGGATGCTGGTCTGGAAGACCAGCTTCAAGGGGACGCCGTTCTTGGCCCTGATGCCGTCGGAACCTTTCGCCCAACCGGCGGCGTCGAGCAATTGGTTCGCCTTGGCAATATCGTAGGGAATGGTGACGGCGGACGACTTGAAGCTTGTGGGCGTGGTGAGAATGTCGATGGTCGGATCACCGGTCTCGCCATAGAGATTCTTCGCCATGGTCGTACGGTCGATGGCCATGCAGATCGCCTGGCGCACCTTGGGGTCGCCGAGGGTCGGGTTCGGTGTACCAAAATGCGATTTCTCGCCGTTCACTGTTGTATTTGGGTCGGACACGTTAAAGAAGAGCATCTCGCAGCCGCCACCGACGGAGGTTAGCAGATCGCCCTTGCCGCCCTGCATGATGCTCTGGAGGACGGGCCACTCCACCTGGAGGTTCCAGGCGTAGTCATACTCGCCCGTCTGGAAGACGGCGCGCGCCGCTGAGGTGGCGTCACCGCCGCCTTTGATTTGCACCTGCGCGAAAGCCGGCTTATTCGGATCGCGGAACTTGTCGTTGATGGAGTAGACGACCAGATCGCCGGAGGCGAAAGAGTCCACCTTGTAAGGACCGGTGCCGATCGGCTTCTGGTTGAAAGGGGCATTGCGGGCATTGGCGCCCACGAAACTCTGCAAAATGTGCTTGGGAATCACCACACCGTTGTAGCCCAGGAAGGGGGCGAACCAGGCCGGATTCGCGTCTTTGAAGGTCGCTTTGACCGTCAGTGGGTCTACGGCAGTCACCGATTCAATTGTGACGAACGTGCCATAGCTGGTGGCGGCAGTCGCCTTGTCGCTGACGTACTGCCAGGTGAACACGACATCATCGGCGGTGAATGGTTGCCCGTCACTCCAGGTGATGTTGGGCTTCAGTTTGAAGGTGACGGATTTGCCGTTGGCCGCCAGCATGCCGTTTTGTAGCGTGGGCACCTCGGCGGCAAGCACCGGACTCAGCGTGCCTGTGATCGAGGCGGTGAGCAACGGCTCCAGGACCAGACGAGACCCATAGTCGTCCTTGGTGCCGGTGGCGAGGTGCGGGTTGAGGATGGTGATGCCCTGCCAGAAGAGAATTTTCAGGGTCCCCGCCTTGCCGCGTGCGCCGTTGGCGGCAACCGCTGCGCTACTGGCAGTCGTCGCTGGTGCACTGTTACCGGTGTTCGTGGTTGCCGAGGAAGTAGTTATGGCGGCTGCGGCAGGGGTGGAAGCCGCGCCCCTACTGGTTGTCGCCGCAGTAGTCTTCTCGGTGGATATAGCTGCAACTGCCGAACTGCCGGTCGTGAGGCGCGAAATGCCCAGTGCTGCTACACCCACAATCCCGGCCGCTGCGAGAACGACATTGCGTCGAGAGGCACCAGTCCGAATTAGCCGGACTGGCGGCACGGTCGCGATGGCTCCCGGCGGGGGCACAGCCGGGGGTCCCGGCATCGTTGATCCCAAAGGACGTGCGCTCTTCGGAGGTGGCGGGTTGACCTGGCGCTTCGGTTTCCAGGATGGCGTGAACGGCCGAGGCGGCAGGGCCTGTTGCTGGCCCGGCTGCGGGAAGGGGTCGGGGATTCCACGAGCAACGCGGGCACACCAGGGACAATCTTGGCCCAGGTGGCTGCTGTAGCGATGAAGTGGATTGCGTACACATGTCGCCAGTTGCCGTTCCGCGGCGGACAGCACTTGCTGCCATTCGCGAGGCGTTGGGCGTAGAGCGGGCATCTGAAGCCCCGGTCCGAAGCAGCGGGCGAATAGCGCCTGCACGGGCGGCGGCAGCACGGTGAACGGCGGCGCAAAGGGTGGCGGGCGCAAGGCGGTACTCCCGACGTAGGCGCAACGCCTTGCGCGGATGTGCTCCGGCACCTTAGTCTGGATTTCGCAGTGTGATCATTCCAGTCGCACGGCATAGCGGTCGGCGGGT
>DAIMXP010000021.1:53924-78199 GCA_036734945.1 Chloroflexota bacterium | reverse complement strand
GCGGGTGATGGCCTCCTGGCCAGCAGGATCGCGCCAGCCTCGGACTGTGCAGCTTCCAGGCTCGCCTGCGCTTCCAGGCGCCGCCGACGTTGCTCATCTTGCCCCCGGTAGCGCCGGCGCAGTTCCTCCAGCCGGCGCGCGTCCTGATGGGAAGCGATTTCCGCCTGCAGGTGCTGGAGCACCGTTGCCTGGTTCATCGGCTGATCGCACACCGGACAGCGGTCTTGTAGGCCGCCCTGGAGGGTTTCCAGCGCGTCGTTGAGCAACGTCGCCCGGCTGCGCAGGCGCCTTCCCTCGGACGTCAATGCTTCCAGCTCGCGCTGCAGGCGTAGCAGCGTCACCTCGCTATCGGCGCCTACACTCTGTTGGACGCTGTGCAAGCGCTGCTCGGCGGCCGCCATGGCGGCGCTGATTTCGGCTTCCTCCCGCTGCAACGTTTGCCGCTGCGCTTCACGCTGCCGAGCGCGGCTGAGTCGTTGCTCGACGTTCGCCAGCTCCTCCTGCAGGTCTTCCGGTGCAGTCGGTACCAGCGCAGCATCCTGCGCTGGTACCGACTGCTCGGGGTCCAGGCGCGCCAGAGCCACGGCCAGTTGGGCCCGTTGCTCCTGCACCTGGCGCACGGCTTCCTCCCGGCGGCGCTGGAAAACCGGCAGCAGACGGCGAAGCTCCGCCA
Source organism: Chloroflexota bacterium (assembly GCA_036734945.1). GTDB lineage: Bacteria > Chloroflexota > UBA4733 > UBA4733 > UBA4733 > UBA4733. Next base: position 77,526 of record DAIMXP010000021.1, on the reverse strand, counting down.
GCCGGGCCGACCGCGACGCCGGCAACGTCGCAGGGGGCAGCCCCAGGGCGGTCATCCCTGTCGCGAACGTCGCTGCCACCTGGGCGAGCAAGTCTTCCAGGCTGCGTGTGCTCAACTGGACAGCATTGATTTGCCGGTCCCGCAAGGCATCCTCGCGTTGGGTCAGCAGCAGGCGCAGTTCCACGGCCGTGGTCAGACCGCCGGCACGCTGCGCCTCAAGCTGTTGCGCCAGCCGGTTGACTTCCCGGCTGACCTGGCTGATGGCGAGGTTTTCCGCAAGGTCGCGCAGCGCCGCGATGCCCAGCAGGCGGTCGATCGTCGCTGACCGTTCCTCATGTTCAGCGCTGGCCAGCGAACGGCTGGCATCCTGCGGTAGGTAGACCGCCGAGTGAAACTCCGCGACGGAAACCCCCAGCAGGCGGGTGATGGCCTCCTGGCCAGCAGGATCGCGCCAGACCTCGCCACCGCTGCTGACGACCAGGTCGCTCCGTGCGGTGGTGCTGCGTCCCAGGCGGCGCGTGCGCTCCAGCGTCATCACCTGCTCGCCGTCGGTCAGCGTCAGGCGCACCAGGGCGCGGCTGGCGGTGCTGAAGGCGTTGACCAGGGCATCCTCCCGCCGAAACTCGGCCTGGCCGCCAACGGGGAGGGTGCCGAACAGTGCCCATTCCACAGCCTGGAGCAGGCTGCTCTTGCCGGCGCCGTTGCCGCCGGCGATGACGGTGAGCCCCTCCGCCAAGGCGAGATCAAACGGCTGGTTGATGCCACGGAAACCCGCCGCCTCCAGGCGCGCCAGCCGGAAGCCCATCAGGCGCCTTCACCAAGCACAGCTCGTAGGCGTACACGTATCTCCTCCTTCACCGCCGGGCCAGCGCCCTCCGCCAGGCGGTCGAGCAGCGCGCGCAGCAGTCGGCGCTGCTCGTCGTCGGCCAGACGCGGCGCCAGTTCGGCGTAGAAGTCAACGGCGGGGCTCGCCGGCGGCTCACTCATCGTACACACCGGCCGCCAGTTTCCACCGTGGTCAGCGGCTGAACGCCGCGTCGAAGGCCAGGGCCGACGGCGCGAAGTCCCACCCCTTCACCAGGCGCACCGCCTCGGCGGCGCCGTGCAGGCGATCCATACCGGAGTCCTCCCACTCCACGGATAATGGCCCGTCGTAGCCGGTGCGGTTGAGGGCGCGAATAATGGGCTCGAACTGCACGTCACCGTGGCCCGGCGACACGAAATCCCAACCCCGGCGACGGTCGCCGAAGTTGAGGTGCGAGGAGAGGATGCCGCTGTCCCCGTCAACCAGCACCTTGGCGTCCTTGACGTGGACGTGGTAGATGCGGTCGGCGAAGCGGTAGATGAACTTCGCCGAGTCGATCCCCTGCCAGACCAGGTGGCTCGGGTCGAAGTTGAAGCCGAACTCCGGCCGCCGGCCGATGGCCTCCAGCGTCCGCTCGGCCGAATAGGTGTCGTAGGCGATCTCGCTGGGATGGACCTCCAACGCAAACTTGACGCCGTATTTGCCGAACTCGTCCAGGATCGGGTTCCAGCGCTGGGCGAACTGCTGGTAGCCGGCTTCAATTTGCGCCGGTACCTGCGGGGGGAAGGGGAACCAGAGGTGCCAGATCGGCGAGCCGGTGAAGCCGGTCACCACCTGCACCCCCATGTTCTTGGCAGCAGCCGGGGCGGCCATGCAGAACTCCGTGGCCCAGCGGCGGATAGCGTCCGGCTGGCCCTTCAGCTCGGGCGGCGCGAGCTGGTCGTGCCGTTCGTCCAGCGGCTCATCGCAGACGATCTGCCCGGCCAGGTGGATGCTGAAGGCGAACAGCTTCAGGTTGTATTTAGCGAGTAGGGCCTTGCGCTCTTCGCAATAGGCGGTGTCCTTCGCCGCGCGCAGCACGTCGAAGTGGTCCCCCCAGGAGGCCAGTTCCAGGCCGTCGTAGCCCCACTCCGCGGCCTTCTGCGCCACGGTTTCCAACGGCAGGTCGGCCCACTGGCCGGTGAAGAGGGTGACAGGTCGCGCCATATACATCTCCCTGATTGAGGCGCCATCGCGCCAGAGCGATCGCCCACAGTGCAGGCGATTATAGCCGCGGTTGCAGCGGAAAGGCATGCCGCGACTGCGGTCTGCGGCCCAAAGACAGGACTGCGGTCCTGGTGAGGGCATCGGCACGGCAGTGCAGTCTTCGGGCCGAGGGTGCCCCCTGGGCCCGCAGTCGCGGCATGCCTTTCCATCCGTGCCATCGCTGTATGATGGCTGCTCACACATGCTCAAGAACACCGGAAAGACCCGCCATGCGAACCGTTCATATCGTGCCATCGTTCCACTTCGACGTCGCCTACCTGGATACCTACGACGGCTATCTGCCGCGGGCGCTGGAAAATCTGCTGGCAATGCTGGAGCTGCTGCGCGCACAGCCCGACTACACATTCGTCGTGGAGCAGGTCATCCTTCTGGAAGCATTGCTGGTGCGCAATCACGATCTGCTGCCCGAACTGCGAGCGTTGGCGCAGGAAGGTCGCCTGGAGATCGCCTGCGGCATGTACGTCATGCCCGACGTCAATGTGCCCTCCGGTGAATCGTTGCTCCGCCAGGCCCTGCGCGGCCAACGCTGGCTGCAGTCGCGCCTGGGAGTAACGGCCAGCACCTGCTGGATTGCCGACTGTTGGGGCCACCCGAGCAGCTTACCGGGCATCCTGCGCCATTGCGGCTACAGCCGCTACATCTTCTGGCGCGGCAAGCAGCCCTGGCTGACCAGCAGCGAGTTCACCTGGCGGGGGTTGGACGGCAGCACGCTCCTCTGCCACTGGACGCCCTTCGGCTACGGCGCTGTGCGTTTCCCTGAGCAGGCGCAGGTTGAGAACGCACTCGATCAGGCGCTCGTGCCACTCGGCGCGATTCGGCGCATGGCTACCGAGGCCGCGGGCTTTGCTGCGACGCCGCACATTCTTTTGGGCAACAGTGGTGACTTCGCCCTACCGCAAAGGAGCACGACGGCGAGCATCGCGGCCTTGAACCGTGCGGGCGACGAGAACACCCGATTCGTCTGCTCTACACCTGCTCGATTCTTCAACGCCGTCGAGGCGTCCGGCGCACCCCTCCCCGAATACGATGGCGAGTTTAATCCCGTGTTCCAGGGAACCTATAGCAGCCGCATCGCGCTCAAGCAGCTCAACCGGCGGCTTGAGTCGGCGCTGGGGGCGGCGGAAAAGGCGAACGTGTTGCTCTGGTTGGATGGCGGCGACTACCCAACGGCCCAACTGGACGAAGCCTGGCGCATCACGTTGGTCAACCAGTTCCACGACATCATCTCCGGCACCATCATCGACGCTGCCTATGAGCAGGCAGTCGAGCAGTACCGCACCGCCGACAAACTGGTCACTCGCCTCTTGATGGATGCCGTGGATCGGGCGACCGCCCGCCGCGTCGGCCACCACGGCGGCATGAGCGTGCTGGTCTTCAACACCTTGCCCCGGCCACGCACCGAGGTACTGCGCCTCAACACGATGGCGATTGGCTGGTCGGGCTACCGCGTCGTGGACGCCGATGGCCGCGACCTCCCGGTGCAGCTTGCCGACCGCGAACTGCTCTTCCAGGCGGAATTGCCGCCGCTGGGGTATGCAGTGTTTGGCCTGCGCACGACGGAGGCAGCCTCGCCCCTCCCTGCCGGGTCTGCAACGGAGGTCGCGCGGCCACGCGCCGCAACGCAACGAGGCGTGACCACCGACGCACCGGAGAACGACCCGCCACGCATGATCGAGACGGACGACTTCCGCATTGCGGTGCAGGGAGGCGTCATCACCAGCCTGGCAGATAAACTGACGGGCCGTGAGTATGTCGATCCGGCGCGGCCCTTCTGGAATGACCTGGTGCTGCAGAACGACAACGGCGACCTCTGGCTGCTCAACGAAGGGCCGCTCAACGGGAACGTCCGTACCACCACACCACTGCACGATCCCTATCCTTCGCCTGCCACCGCCGACGAGCGCGTCTTTCGGTCCGGGGTCAGTTCCCACACGGCCCGGGTGACCAGCGAACTGGTGGAGGACGGTCCGTTGCGGACGACGATCCGCGCGCGCGGCGCCCTGCGCTACTGGCAACTGCGCGTGGAATTCACGCAGCAGCTCGTGATCTACCACCACATGCGGCGGATCGACTTTCGCACGGAACTCACCGGGCACGGCAAGCACTATCGCATCCGCGTTGCCTTCCCGACACCGATTCAGGGCGGGAAGATCGTCCACAGCGTCCCAAACGGGCATCTGGAGCGGGAGGAAGGCGAATACCCGACGCAAGGGTGGCTCTCCTATGGCGACGGAGAGGCGACGGTCTATCTGTGCAACCGCGGCCTGCCGGGCGGCAACGTGACCGACGGTGTCCTGCTGCTCTCCCTGTTGCGCTCGGCGGCCATGGAATACAAGGGCATGAGCACGCTTGCCTACGAGGACGGCGTCCACCACAGCTTCAGCTACAGCATCATCCCCGGCGATACCGCGCACCCGGTGGAACCCTGGTGGGAGGCGGAGGCCCTGAACAGTCCGCCACTGACGATCGCCGCCGCCGATGTCCGCCCCGGCCTGGAGCCGCGTGTGCGCGTCGAGCCCGGCAATATCGTGCTCGGCGCGCTCTACCGCGACGGCGACGCGCTGACGGCGCGCCTGTACGAGGCCGGGGGCGGGGCCTGTCGTTGCACGTTCTGGGTGGCCGGGTTGCAAGGCTGCCAGGAAACGGACGCAGTTGCGCTGACTGGACAGGCGCTGGCCGTGCGGTCGGAAACGGTGGAACTCGTATTCTCGCCCTTCCAGCTCAGGACGCTGCGGCTAGAGGTTGCCCGGCGCGCCGCGCCGGAAGCGCGCACGCTCTCCCGACGCTAACCTTCCAGCATCGCCGATGCGGCATACTGGTAGAAAGCAGGGAGGAGCCGGTGCGAGCAAAACTGCGGTCAATCACGGACTTCCTGCAGAAGTTCGGGAACGACTGGGCCTTTAGCCTTTCCACGCTGCTGGCCTACAACTTCCTGACGGCCACCTTCCCGCTCTTTCTTGGCATCCTGGCATTGGGAGCGCTGGTGCTGCCGACCGCCCAGATACGCGATCTGGCGAGCGTGCTGACCTACTCGCTGCCCGGCGGCGTCACGAGCGCCACCGGCCTCAATGTGAACCTCTACAGCATGTTGGTGGACTTTCACCAGGCATCCAAGCTGACGGCAATCATCAGCTTTGGCGGCTTCATCTGGACCGGTTCCAACCTCTTCAGCGCCATGGAGAACTGCTTCAGCATCATCTTTCGCACACGCGGCCGCGACCCGGTGCGCCAGAAGCTGATGGCCATCGGCATGGTCTTCCTGTTTGCCGCGCTGGCGCCGCTCGCTGTGGTCGGCGGCACAGTGAGTAACCTTTTCCCGACACTGGCGGCGGACCTGGGGCACGTCCCCGATTACGCCCTGCTGTTGACCATCAGCGGCTACGGCGTGGGCGCCGTCGTTTCCTTCCTGCTGTTCTTTCTCATCTACCAGGTGGTGCCGAATCGCCGCATGTACCCCTGGGAAGTCTGGCGCGGCGCCCTGGTTGCCGCCGTGTTGTTCGAAATAATGAACATCGCCTTCCCCTACTATGCCGGACGCTTCATGGCGCACGCCTGGTTCGGCCAGGCCTTGCTGGTGTTTGGCATCCTGGCCTTCTGGTTCTGGGTGGTATCTCTGGTCTTCGTGTTTGGCGCGGAGCTCAATTCCTACGTGGCATTGCGCCAGCGGGCATTGCCCGTCGACGTTGCCGGCTTGGTGCAGTTGGAGGCGCAACGTGCTTTGGCTGCCCAGGCGCTGCCGTTGGGCAGTTTGGTGCCCGCTGTCAGGCTGCCGACGTCGACCCCGTCGCGCCTGCGCTCGGTCGTCCAGCGCGCCCGGCAGATCCGGCTGCGTCGTTCTCCTCCGCCAGCGACGCCGGACGCCTCCCGCTAGCTTCGCGCCTGCCTCACCAGACCAGGCGGGCGTACAGCGTGACCAGCAGCATACCGATGCCGTAGACGGCGAGTAGGACCCATGCCAGGTTGCGTCGGTGTCTTCGGGTACACTCCTGCCGCCAGCTTTCAACGGGAAGTCTACGGCAAGGTAAGTCGCCGGGCGGGTTGGGGCGCAAAGCGGTGCGCTCCCTTTATGGCTGATGCCTTGGAATGTGAGGTTCGGGGATGCCGGAAATAGTCGTGAAACCGCACAGTACACAACCGATCGCGACAAAGCTCGTTGTCGCCATTGTGCAGGACGAGGATGCCCCGGCACTGAGCGATGCTGTCGTCAGCCGCGGCTACCGCGTCACGCGGATGCACACGGTGGGCGGCTTCCTGCGTAAGGGTAACGCGACAATTCTCATCGGCGTGCAGGAGCGCCAGATCCCTGAGCTACTGGCGATCATTCGCCAGACCTGCCGCACGCGCATGGCATTCCTGACTGCCACCTACCCGGTGGAGATGGCCGAGCCGTTCCTTTCGGAGCCAATCGAAGTACAGGTGGGCGGCGCGGTGGTCTTCATCCTGGATGTAGAGCGTTTTGAGCCGTTTTAGCGCCGCACGACGGATCGCTATAAAGGAGACGTATCAATGAAACTGGTAGTGGCCATCGTCCTGCCCGACGACGCCGACAAGATCGTCAAAGCGCTGATTGCCCGCGGCTTCCGCGGGCCGACGCGCATCAGCACGGTTGGCGGCTTCTTGCGCCGTGGCAACGTCACGCTGCTGCTGGCGGTCGAAGCGGAGCGCGTGGATGAGGCCTTGGGCATCATGCGCGAGCACGCCCAGCCGCGCACCATCACCGGCAGCAGCGGCGCGACCTCCTTCCGGGGAGCCGCCTTTGTGATCCCGATCGAGCAGTTGCTGCAAGCCTGATTCGCTGTTCAGACCGCCGCGGAGGAAGGCCCCCTCCGGCTCGCACCGCTCGCCAGGTTCCCCCACTGCCGTGGGGGGAACCGATCTTCCATAGCAGGGGACGGTCGCCTTCGGGACGGTACGGTTGGACCGCAGCGTCGGCGAGACGGGGTGCTGCGGCAACGGCACGGCCGCTTCGACGGTCCACCTTCGGCGTCCAGCGCGCGGCGGCCAGCGCCAGGGGTTCCGGGCCGGGCGGTAACCCGGGGCCGCTCACTTGGATACCGTTGTCTGCCGGCCCGGTCCACGCCGCACGTTGTGAGCCAACGCGGTACTATCCGACACACCCAGGCTAGCGGTCTGCAGCTGTCCCCCGATATGCAGGATCGGTTCCCGCCACGGCAGTGGGGGAACCTGGCGAGCGGTGCGAGCCGGAGGGGGCCTGCCTCCGCGCCTGATCGGCGCAAAGTCCCAAGTGGCCGTGATGGCCTTGTGCTCCGAAGTATCGTCGGACTCGGCCATCAATGGCTGCCCTCGATTACCGAGACGCTGTTACCGCCAAAGTTGGCGACGTAGGCGGTGTGGCTGCTGGAGTCCACCGCGACGCCCTGGGGGCTGCCGCCAGTGGTGCGGCCAGGACGGGGCCTTGACAATCCGGCCCGTTCCCGGTATACATGACTAACTTGATCGAACTAGTAGAGTATTCGACGTACCGCCGAACAACTGGCGTCGGAACTACCGGGGGAGCACGGGAAAGGAGCATATCGGCGATGGCCAGGGGATTCACGGTCTGGTTGACAGGGTTATCTGGTGCTGGCAAAAGCACGATCGCTGCAGAGTTAGAGCGGCAGTTGCGCCAGCGGGAGATCGGCGTGGAGGTGCTGGACGGCGATGTGGTGCGCACGCACCTGAGCAAGGGACTCGGCTTCTCCAAGGAAGACCGCGACACCAACATCCGGCGTATCGCCTTCGTTGCCCAGTTGCTCAGCCGCCACGGAGTCGCCGTCATCTGCGCCGCCATCTCCCCCTACCGAACCGTGCGCGACGAGGCGCGAGCCATGATCGGCAACTTCGTCGAGGTCTACGTCGAGTGTCCGCTCGACGAGTTGGTGCGGCGTGACATCAAGGGACTCTACGCCAAGGCTCTGCGAGGGGAGATCAGCAACTTCACCGGTGTCTCCGATCCTTACGAAGCGCCGTTGCACCCGGAGGTGGTGGTCCATACCGACCGCGAGTCGGTGGACACGTCGGTGGCGCGCATCCTGGCCGTCCTGGAAGCGCAGGGCTACCTGGAGCCCGTGCGTCAGGCAGTGGAGGTCTAACCATGACCGCAACCGTTGAAGCGCCCAATCCCGTCCGGCTGGCAGCCGACGCCGACCGTTCCGCCCTGCTGGCGGAGGCGCGCCACCTGCCGGCGATCCCCGTCGATGCGCGGGTGACGGCCGACCTGGAACTGCTGGCCGTGGGCGGCATCGCGCCGCTGGAGGGCTTTCTGGGCCACGACGACTACCAGGAAGTCGTCCAGCGTATGCATCTGGCGAACGGGGCCGCCTGGACCATTCCCGTCACCTTGCCCGTCAGCGCCGACCTGGCCGCGACGCTCCGCCTGAGCAGCCGGGTGGCGCTCTGCCCGCACCTGGAAGGCCAGACGGCGAGCGAGCCGCTGGCGATCCTGGAGGTGCGCGACCGCTTCGGCTACGACAAGCAGGTGGAGGCGCAGGAGGTCTATCGCACCACCGACGCCGCGCATCCCGGCGTGGCGGCGCTCTACGCCCAGGGCGACACCTTGCTGGCCGGGCCGGTGACGGTGCTGCGCCGCCAGATCGATCCGCTGTTCGCCCCTTATGCCCTGAGCACCGAGGAGACACGTCGTACCTTTGCCGAACGGGGCTGGCGGACCATCGTCGGCTTCCAGACGCGCAACCCGATCCACCGTGCGCACGAGTACATCCAGAAGGTAGCGCTGGAAGGCGTCGATGGCCTGCTGGTACACCCGTTGGTCGGACAGACCAAGGGGGACGACATCCCGGCGGAGGTGCGCCTGCGCTGCTACGAGGTGCTGCTGCGCCACTACTACCCGCAGGATCGCGTCCTGCTGGCGGTGATGCCGGCGGCCATGCGCTATGCCGGGCCGCGCGAGGCGGTGTTCCACGCCCTGATCCGGCGCAACTACGGCTGCACGCACTTTATCGTCGGGCGCGACCACGCCGGGGTGGGGAACTACTACGGCACCTACGATGCCCAGCAGATCTTCAGCAACTTCACGCCGGCTGAGTTGGGCATCACGCCACTGTTCTTTGAGAACAGCTTCTACTGCAGGCGCTGCGCTGGGATGGCGTCGGCCAAGACCTGTCCGCACCCGGCCGACGATCACCTCTCGTTGAGTGGCACGCGGGTGCGGGAGTTGCTGCGGGCCGGTGGCGACCTGCCGCCGGAGTTCAGCCGCCCGGAGGTGGCGGCGGTGCTACGGGAGGCGATGCAATGAAGGCGTTCTGGACACACCCGGGATCGGACCAGCTGAATCGGTTGGCCGTGCTGCGTGCGGAGCCGCTGGTCTGGCTGGACCCCTATCACCAGCCGCTGTCGTCGTTGGAGCGGCGCCTGTACGCCTTGCTGGCAGGCGGACCGTTGCCCTTGCAGGAGACCATCGAACGGCTGGCCGAAAGCGAGGTCCACCAGGGACGGCGGGCCGGCGACTGGTCGCTGGAGGTCGGGGCGCAAGCCTTGCCGGTGCTGCGCGCCGAGGTCCAGCAGGCGCTGGCCGGCCTCGACGGCAGCCAGATCGCTATCGAAACGCCGCCGCCGCTGCGCGCCGCCGCCTTTGCCTCCTGGCAACTGCAGCTCTGCGCCTGAAGAAAGGCTCGCTATGCCCACCACGTTTGCTATCCCCACAGCCCGGCCGCTGCCACCAGCGCCGACGCGCGAACTTGTCCTGAAGCGCAACTCGATTGAACGCCTGAAGGCGGAGAAGCCGGGACTGGCGGTCATTCACGACTTGCCGCAACTGATCGAAGCCGGCTACGAGAGTGTGTCCGAAGAGGACATCGTTCGCCTGCAGTGGTACGGCCTCTACCACGACAAGCCCAAACTGGGCTACTTCATGATGCGCATCAAGCTGCCGAGCGGCATCATGACGCCACAAAAGTTGCGCACGCTGGGCCAACTGTCGCTCAAGTACGGTCGCAACTTTGCCGAACTCTCGACGCGCCAGAATGTGCAGTTGCACTGGATTCGCCTCGAGCACCTGCCGGAGGTCTTCGCCACCCTGACGAGCGCCGGGCTTTCGACGGTTGGCGGCTGCGGCGACACGGTGCGCAACATCACCGGCTGCCCGGTGGCCGGCATCAACGGTGAAGAACTCTTCGATGCGCTGCCGACACTGGACGCCGCCGTTAACTTCTTCTACGGCAACCCGGACTATTCCGACCTACCGCGCAAGCATAAGATTTCGGTGGCAACCTGCCCGCACCAGTGCAATGCGCCGGAACTCAACTGCATCAACCTGATCGGCGTCCGGCAACATGGACGCGATGGCTATGCCCTGCGCCTGGGCGGCGGCCTCTCTTCGACGCCCCGCCTGTCCCGTCACATCGGCGTCTTCGTGCCCAAGGAGGAGGCGATCCCCGTTTTGCGGGCGATCCTGGACGCCTGGAAAAGCGACTTGCGTTACCGGATCTCGCGCGTCAAGGCGCGCATGAAGTTCATGGTCGACGACTACGGCCCGGAGGGCATGCGCGCCTTGATCGAGGAACGCCTGGGTCGGCGGCTGGAGGACCTGGTGGAAACGCCGGTCTCGCCCGGCGAGACGGATCACATGGGCATCCACGCCCAGAAGCAACCCGGCCTCAACTACATCGGCTTCCCGGTGAAGATGGGTGTCATCAGCGGCGAACAGATGGTGCAGTTGGCCGACCTGGCGGAGTCGCTCGGCGGCGACGTGCGGCTGACTCGCCAGCAGAACTTCATTGTGGCCGGCGTGCCGGATGCCCAGATCGACGCGGTCGCCCAACGGGTGGCGGAGATCGGCTTCCCCCTGGGAGTCAACCGCATCCATGCCAACGGCATCGCCTGCACCGGCTCGCCGCTGTGCAACTACGCAGTTGCCGAGACGAAGGGCAAAATGCACGACATCGTGAACCGCCTGGAGGCGAAGTTCGGCGACGCAGTTCAGGACCTCAAAGTCCACGTTGACGGCTGCCCGCACGCCTGCACCCATCACTGGGTCGGCGATCTGGGCCTGCAGGGCACGACGCTGCGCGAGCGCACCGATGCTGGTGACAAGATTGAGGCCTACGAGATTTATTTACGCGGCGGCTACGGCGGAACAGACGCGCAGATCGGCAAGCCCCTGTTGCGGCGCGTACCGTCGGAAGAAGCGCCGGAGTACGTGGAACGCCTGGTGGCTGCCTACGTCGGGGAGCGCGGCGCCGGCGAGCGTTTCCGTGACTATACACGACGCAAGAGCGACGAAGAGTTGATCTCGATCGGCAGCGGCCGGCCGCTGGCGGACGTGGTTGCCGAGATGAAGACCCGCCGGCCCCACCTACGCGAACGCGAGGAAGCAGGAGAAGCATGAGCGCACTAGCCACCATCGAGGACGAGCGAGTCTCCTTCGACGAGTTCGAGATCGGCGAACTCGGTGTCGACTACGACGACCAGGAGCCGCAAGAGGTCTTGCGCTGGGGCATCGAGACGTTCGCACCAAGCCGCCTGGCCATCTGCACCAGCTTCCAGAGCGACGGCATGGCCCTGCTCGACATGGCCTGGCGGCTCGATCCGAACATCCGCGTCTTCACCGTGGATACCGGCCGTTTGCCGGCGGAGACCTACGAGCTGATGGAGCGCGTGACGGAGAAGTACAAGCTCCAGATCGAGGTGTACTACCCGGACCCGAAGCACCTGGAGCCGCTCATCCTCCAGCACGGCGTCAACCTCTTCTACAAGAGCGTGCCGAATCGCCTCAAGTGCTGCGACGCCCGCAAGATCCAGCCCCTGCGCAAGATTCTGGACGGCCTGGATTGCTGGATCACCGGCTTGCGCCGCGACCAGTGGGCGACACGCTCCAACATTCGCAAAATTGAGCTGGACAACGATCACGGCGGCCTTGTCAAGCTCAGCCCGCTGGCCGACTGGACCGACGAGGAGGTCTGGGACTACATTCGGGCCAACGACGTGCCCTACCACGCCCTGTACGACCAGGGCTACACGTCCATCGGCTGCGCTCCCTGCACTCGCCCGGTCCAGCCCGGCGCCGAGGCCCGCAGCGGCCGCTGGTGGTGGGAGAAGAATGCTCCCAAAGAATGCGGCATGCATTGCGCCATCGAGACCGGCGGCTTTGAGCACCAGGCTGAGGTGATGATTGGGCGATAACCCATCCCCTCAGCCCCCGCTCGTCCTCTCCGACCGTGAGCGTGAGTTGCTGCGGCCGGAAGTGGCGGCCCTGGCAGCCGCCATCGACGATCCCACCTTACGAGCTGCCTACGCGGCGCTCCTCGAGGCGGTCGACGCTGGTTCAGTATCGCCGTCCGGTCTGGACCGGCTGGAAGGTCTGCTGGAGATGGGCCTGCAGACTGGTCGTTTTCGACAGCAACGTGGCCAGATTGATGCCCAGTTGCTCTACCGCCTGTACGGGCGAACACCGCGCGGCACTGCGCTCAACGCCGCCCTGGCCGGCGTTAACAAGGCGCTGGCGACGCTCGATGGCCAGACCATTGATGGTCTGGCCGTGAGCGCCAAAGGCCCGGGCGAATACGAACTCGCCGTAGAAACCAACACCTGCCGCATGGCCATCGCCATCGGCGCAGGCGGCGTGTACGTCACTTCCGTCGAGATGGGCGTGTAACTGCCTGAGGCAACGGCATCTGACAGCGGTAGTGGGTTTGGTCCCACTCTTGCTCCCCTGATCGCACTGTATGGTTGGGAGGGCTTAGACGTCGACGTGTGTCCCTGGAACAACCTTGCCATCAGAAGCCAGGCTAGGGGCGGCGCTGATTGTTCTCTTCGCGGCGTTCGGCCCGTGCTTCTTCGATGATGTCCTCGACTTGCTCGCGAGCCCCCGCCGTCCACCGCTCAAGCTGATCGCCTACGGTCAGTCCCGCTCGCACCGCGGCCTTCATCGCCGGGCGTGTCTCCGCACTCAAGCGTGTGGTGGCTTCGCGCACGGCATCCGCCCCGAAGACGAACCCGGCGCCGCGAGCCAGCAGACTAAATAAGCCGCCCACAATGATCACTCCCTTCAACTGATTTGCGGTTAGTGTAGCCGCCTCTGTTCGGCCCGTTCCGTCAGCGCACGGTTCAGCAGCATGCTGGTCACCGTCGCGCCGCCGATCAACAGCCCACCGAGCGGCGTTGGCGCGCCGATGGCGAGGAAGGTGCGCAGAGCCGGTACTATCAACCCGGCGGCCAGCACGCCGCCCGACACTGCCACGGCCATTATGACCGGCCGCTGGAGGTTGCCTTCGCTGTGTCCGGCGTCCAGCGTCTGCGCAAGTTGGGTCGTCACAATGCTGGCCAGGGCAACCGCCCGCGCCGCCGGCAAGCCGCCAGGCAGCGCCAGGGTAAAGGCGACCAGCGACGGAACTGCGGTAAGCGCGCCGCGCCTCAGGATTTCGTTGCGGAGCGGTACACTCAAAGCCTGCTCGCCTTCTCGAGCCAGATCTGAGAGTTGGCGGTGTGCCGGTGGTTGCATGGCCACCGCCAGCGCCGGCAGCGCGTCTGTGATCAGGTTCACCGCGAGGATCTGGCGCGTCACCAGTGGAGCCGGCAGGCCCAGCAGACTTCCACCAACGACCAGTCCCAGTTCCCCCAGGTTGCCGCCCAGCAACAGCGCGAGGGCGCGACGGATGTTGCGCCAGAAGCTGCGACCTTCAACGAGCGCCTCCACCAGGGTCGCAAAGTTATCATCGGCGAGCACGACATCGGCGGCCTGCCGCGCAACCTCCGTGCCGCTGCGGCCCATCGCCACACCGACATCAGCCAGGCGAAGCGCCGGCGCATCGTTGACACCGTCGCCGGTCATTGCCACGGTATGGCCGCGTCGTTGCAGGCACTCAACAATGCGCAGCTTATCAAGCGGCGTCACACGGGCGATGACGGTCACCTCGTCCAGGCGCGTTGCGAGTTCGTCGTCCTCCAGGTCGCTGAGTTCTCGACCGGTGAGCACGGCAACGGGGGGGGTGACGTACGAATCAGGCAGCACCGGCGGATCCGCGAGAATGCCGGCCTGTCTTGCGATGGCGGTGGCCGTCGCCGGGTGGTCGCCCGTCACCATAATGAGACGTATTCCGGCCTCACGGCAGCGCTGCACCGCCTCCCGAACACCGGCGTGCAAGGGATCGCTGATACCGACGAAGCCCAGGGCGGTCAGGTCGGTGGGCGAGTCAATAGACTGGTCCGCCGGCCCCTCCGTGACCATCAGCACGCGCAAACCCCGCCCGGAGAGTTCCTCCGCCCGGGCCTGCCAGCGGGCCTGCGCCAGCTCGTCCAGGCGCACGGTGCGGCGGCCCTGGCGTTGACGGCTACAGCGCGGCAGCAAAATCTCGGCAGCTCCCTTGACGTGCAGTTTCCCGTCGGCGACGGACGCATGGAAGGCGCGAACCGGGTCGAACGGAGCCTCGGCCGTCCGCTCCAGGCGCAGGAGGTCGCCCAACCCGGCGCGCTCGGCGGCGACGATCACGGCAGTATCCGTCGGGTGCGCCCCTGCCGATGGACTATCCGGGTGCGGGCTGGCCAGGCCGGCCGCCCCGAGCACGTCGCGTAGGCCAACCGGCAGCGCAGCGCTCGCTCCGCCTCCCAGCGCAGCCCCCTGCGTCAGGGTTGCCACGAACGTCAGCGCCGACTTCCCCTCAGTCAAGGTTCCAGTCTTGTCCGTGCAGGCGACGTCGACACGGCCCAATGCTTCGACGGCTCCCAGGCGGCGTACCAGCGCCTGGCGACCGGCCAGGCGGGCTGCGACTGAGGCTTGCCCGACCCCGGAAAGCAGGGGCAGGCCCTCGGGCACCGCGGCGATGGCGATGCTGGCGCCGATGGCCAGGTGCGGCAACAACGGCTGTCCCCGCGCTACACCGGAGGCCACCACGAGCAGCCCGCCTATGCCGGCAATTGGCCAGATTTGGCTGAGAATGGCGCTCAGTCGTGCCGTGAGCGGGCTCCCCTGTCCGTCGTCGAAGCCGAGGGCGGCCGATGTCGCACCGAGGCGGGTGGCTCGTCCTACCGCGACTACGACGGCGCGGCCGCTGCCCACCGTGATGTCGCTACCTTCCAGCACGATCCGGCCGGCCTCGCTCAGCCCGTCGGGAGACTTCGCTGCCGGCAAGGATTCCCCCGTGAGCGCCGACTCGTCAACTTCCAGGTTATGTGCGCTGAGCAACCGGGCGTCGGCCACTACATGGTCGCCGGGCGCCAGCAACAGGATGTCGCCCGGTACGATCTGCCCGGTGGCCAGGTGAACCGGCTGGCCGTCTCTCAGCACCAAACCGGTTGCTGCATTGAGTCGCCTCAGGGTGGCGGCCGATTGGTCGGCGCGCCGCTCCTGCCACGCGCCGACAGCCACGCCGACACCGATGGTCCCGACGATCAGCACCACGTCGAGGAGCGAGCCCAGCGCCGCCGAGACGCCCGCGCCGACCAACAAGATCACGGTGACCGGGGAGCTGAGTTGCGCGAAAAGCGTTGGCCACAGCCTCCGTTCATTGGCGGGCGCGACAACGCCACCCTGTCGCGCCGTTGCTGCCAACGAGGTGAGGCCATCGGGCGACGCCTCGAACGCGGCGAGAACCTCGTCGGCGGAGCGCCGGCCCCAACGTTCGGGTTGTGGGTCGACCACCCGCGCCAGCGCTGACAGGGGGCGATCGCCGCCGCGCAGCCGTGCCCAGCCATCGGCAATCGCTACAAGTGCCGCGCCAGTCACAGCAAGGGACGCGCGCTCGAAGCCGGGTCTCCCGGCCAGCCCCCAAACGGCGCCGGCGATATTGGCGAGGACTGAGTAGGCAACGGAGTCCCGCGTTGCCGACCGTGCCCGCGCCGTCGCTGCGATAATCGCTCCAACCGCGGCGAGGTCCGGCGCCAGAAAGTCGACGCGCGCCGCGAAGCGACTGCTCCGCCCGGAAGACAGCCCGATGGCCACGTCACAGACGGCAAACGCCTCCGCTGCCTGCGCGCTGTCGGACAGCACGGCTACGACCGCGCCCTGCTCCTGGCGGCTCCGCACGGCAGTTGCCAGGTCGTCGTCCAGCAACAGCGGCACGCCGGCACGCCGGGCAAGGGCGACAGAGGCAGCGTTATTGCCGCGTGGCAGCATGCCTACTTCAGTACCGTGTCGACGGCAAAGTTGCAGGAGACTGTGTACGCCGGGGGCCAAACGCGGGCGCAAGGTAACAATCGCGATAGGGCGGTCGTCACCGTCACGACGGAGCGCCAGCAGGACGGCGCCGCGTCCACGCTGGCGCTCCGTTGCCGGCAGATCGTGGTCGCCGGCGGGCCCCAGCGTGTAGCGGACACCCTCGAGCGCCGCCGTCGCTGTACTGCCGTCAAACGAGCCGTCGCGCATATCCAGGTCGGCGGAGGCACGGAGCGCGCCGCCCCAGGGTGAACCGGCGGCGGCCGCCACGGCAGCGGCCAGAGTCAGCACGGCAGTGGCGTCATAACCGTCGGCCAGGGGAACGACACTTGACGCTTCCAGGCCATCCGTGAGGACACGAGGCCCATCGAGCAACAACACGTCGGGGGTCCGCCCACCGCGCTCCGGCCTGGTGCCGACGATGACCACGCCGGCGCGCAGCATGCGCGCGGCCGCACCTGTTGTCGCTGCTTCCGCCCCGATGATCGCGGCGCGTGGGTTGACGAGGGCCAGACCGGCGAGTGCACCCAGTGGCGATCGGGTAAGGACGCCGAGGGTGGCGGCGTAGGCCAGCGAAACCGGCGCCAGGTTTTCCGTGTAGCGATCCAGCAACGTCGGCGTCGGTGGCTCCTGGCGCGATTCCAGGGGGAACGACGTGTCGGCCTCCAGCCGCACGAGCAGGGGACCGCCGTAGATGCGATCGCCGGCCTGGATAGCGGCGCCGGCTGTCAGTGACGCCGGCAGTCCATCTGCCCCCAGCGCCGTTGCCGTGCCCTCAATGACAGTGGCATCCAGCGAAACCCGGTCCCCGGCATCCAGGCGAACGGTCGCACCGCGGTGTGCGGGCATGTGATCAGCTTCACCCCGTTCGTGCTGCCGCCAGGCGGCGCGCCGAGCCACGACTTCCGTGACCAGGCGCAAGGCCTCAGCTCCGGCGAGCGCGAGACCCAACGGGTTTGCGGAGAGCGACAGGGCGACGATGTTCACCCCGCCGACCGCGAAGTCGGTCACGTTTCGTCCCAGTACTTCGCGCAAACCAAAGCGCGTTATCGGGAAGGCCTGGACAATGGAGACAATGCCGGCGGTTTGCGCGGCCCCGGCGGAGAGTGCGGTTATCTCGCCACCGGCGAGGGTACGTCGAGCTGCCAGGAAACCGAAACCCAGGATGGACGCTGTCAGGCGCAGGGTACTTTGCAGCAACGGCGCCGGATCAAGGGGATGGGTGGGGCGGTCTTCCACACCAAAATCCGGCAGTTCGATATCGGCAATCGTGGCCAGAACATCATCCAGCTCCGTCTGGTGGTCGCGAAACTCCACCAGCACCCGACCGGTCAAGGTGCTGGCGGTCGCTCGGATGCCCGGGTGGCGGTGCAGCCGGTCCACGACCTGTTGCGCCAGCGCCGGGTCTCTGTCCATACCGCGCACGGTGATTCGCGCGCGCTGGACGCGGCCCAGGCGGAGGACGCTGGCAAAGGGCAGACCCTCGCGTTCGACAAGGGCGTGCGGCGCCCGCGTCGAAGCATGGGGGGTGACATTTTCCTCGACATCCGACGGCGCATCCGCTTCTTGAAGGACTGCCGCGGCAGCGAGAATGCGGTCCGCAACCGTACGTTGTGTGTCGTAGAGCACCAGCGCGTTACCCGTGATGCGGTTCACCCGGACGCTGGTGACGCCCTCAACGTCCCGTAGTCTGCGTTCAAGTTCCGCCTCGCGCTCAGGAGGCCAGGGACTGACGTGCAAGCGGAGACGACCAGGCGAGGAGTGAACAACCTGCGGCCGTTCACTGACAGCAGTGTCCACTGTCTTTGTCTACCCTAACCGGATTTTCGCCAAATTACGCTCGCCTGAGACCATCGATAAAGCGTTGATTCAGCCCAAGGGCTTCGTACACCACCTGATAGGCGCGCACAGCATCGCGCTGATTTTGCGCCTGATGGAGCGCGGCCGTGTCGATTTTGCGCGCCAGGTGGTCGATGAACTCCCATTGGATAATGCTTTGCCGCACGGCCGCCACCTGATCCTCGGTATACGGGAAGAGATCGTAACCGATGCGTTCACCGTGGCTACCGTAGCCGACTTCCTGCAGGGTCTTTGCCAGTCCCAGCGTCTGCATGAAAAACGATGCGCCGACCATGTTGTCGTCGTCGAACTGGCCCCAGCCGCTGTTGCCGTGCTGGTGCCCGAGCAGGCCCTCCTGATGCAAGATCATGGCGTATTCCGGCAGGTTCTCGCCATTCATGATGAGGTGTTGCCAGTCCATATTGACCTGGACGTTGCTGGTATCCACACCGCGATCGGCGATCTTGCGAATCAGCCACATGGCCATACCCAGGTCGCGCATCAGGATGCGCATCGCCGGCTCGCTGT
The DNA here is from genome assembly GCA_036734945.1 of Chloroflexota bacterium. Lineage (GTDB taxonomy): Bacteria > Chloroflexota > UBA4733 > UBA4733 > UBA4733 > UBA4733. Next base: position 58,981 of record DAIMXP010000021.1, on the reverse strand, counting down.
TCTTGTGCTCCAGCAGCACCTTCACGCCCTTGCTGGCGGCATGGGCCACCAGTTGCGCCATACCGTCGATGAAGTCCTCCCATATCTGCCGGTAATCGGCCTGGAAGGGGTAGTTGTAGCCTTCCGCTCCCGGCCAGATGATGAAGTGCGCGGATATCTGGGCAGCCATGTCGATGCCGGCCTTCGCCGTATCGAGCGCCCGTTGGCGGAGAGCGCGATCCGGGTTGATGAGCGAACCCAGGGCATAGTCAGGAACAGAAAAGAGACCCAGCGCCAGACAGTAGATATCCTTCTTGCCGAGGATACGCTGGACGGCCGGCAGGTTGTGCTCGTCGACCTCCGTGGGGTAGTGGTACTCGAAGCCGTCGACGAGGTCACCGAGGCCAGTGACGGCGCGCTCGGTGCGCTGTTCCATCGTTTCATCATTGGCCGCCGGGTGATAGCCACCGGGCACAAAGCGGGTGGCGTTCGACCCAAAGGCCCAGATGCCAACGCTGTTCTTGATTCGTTCTGCCATGCCTGCCTCCGCCACTACTCGTTGTGCTGGATGCGGAATCATAGCACGGTATACTCGCCACCATGCTGCTCGATGTGGATGGATGCTCCGATGTCGGCATGGTCCGAACCCATAATGACGATCGCTACACGATTCGTCATGACCTCCCTGGCGGCGACGTGCTCTGCGTGGTAGCCGATGGTATGGGCGGCTATGCTTCCGGCGACCTGGCGGCGACGCTGGCGGTTGACGCCGTCGTGCGTGGGGTGGAAATGGGCGCCGAGCTGGCGGCGGCCGTCGCCACTGCCAATGCCGAAATTTACCGGCGCTCCCGGGCCGAGGCGAACCACCGAGGAATGGGTACAACGGTTACCTGCGTTATCATTCACGACGGGCAGGCGCAGTTCGTTCACGTCGGCGACAGCCGCATGTATCTCGTCAGGGATGGCACGGCTCGCCAGTTGACGACCGACCACTCCTGGGTGGCTGAGGAAGTGCGGGCCGGACGTATGACGGCGGTGGAAGCGCGGAACTCCAGGAGCCGCAATCTCATTACCCGTGCCCTTGGTCTGGAAGACGCAGTGCCCACCGATGGCGGATCGTGCCCCCTTTCGGTGGGTGACGCCCTGTTGCTCTGCTCCGATGGCGTACACAACCTGGTGAGCGACGAAGAGCTCGTCGGCGCCTGTGCCAACTCGGCATCTCAGGGCAGCGCTGAGCTCGTGGAGGCGGTGCGAGCGCGTGGCGCACCCGACAATGCGACAGTCGTGATCGCGCGCATCCTCAGCGACGGTGCCGAACCGACGCGGGCCGCCGTCACCCGGCCGCTGCCGGACCTCACCGGTAGCATCCCCGAGCCCGAGCGCAGTGCTGTCGTGGGGAGCAGTGATGCCTTGCTGCCAGGCCCGACGGACGGTGACCTACCCCCAAAGGGACGGCATGTTGCGCGGTACGGTGAACGGGGAATGCGCGAGAGACGCGGGGTCAACTACGTGGTACTGGCCCTCCTGCTCCTGGCGCTGCTGGCGCTCGGCGGGTTGGTGTACTTCGGGTTGCTCGGTGGGACGCCGTAGGGGCAGGTCCCCGTGCCTGCCCTGGCGCGCTATCTACCCAAGCTCATCGGAAGCGACGAAGGCAGGGCAGGCACGGGGACCTGCCCCTACAACGTTGGTCGCTTGCACGCCTCTGCGGCAGGACCCCAATGGTTCCCCTGTATTGACATGCCTGGTTCCTTTCGGTACCATGCGGAGCGTCGAGGCATGGTGAGCGACGATGCTCACTGTGTTGCGCGGTTGCGTCACTGGCATCGTTGCCTTCCGTCCTCCCCGCAGAGGCGGAAGGCTTTTTGTTGCCGGAAGTGACGGCGAGCGTTGCGGATCGACGACCGGTCAGACGCATCTGCCGGTACGCCGAAGTCCCGGGCGGGGCTGCCCTTTCACCCAACGCTGGGCCGTGACCTGAAGGCTGTCGCGCGGGCGATAGCATCGGCATTGTTTGGAAGAAGGGTATTCAATGACTCCCGATCCATCCTGGCTGCAACCGGGCGACACCGCCTGGCAGTTGACAGCAGCAACGCTCGTCGGCTTGATGAGCATTCCCGGACTCGCCATCCTCTACGGTGGCATTGTTCAGCGTCGCTGGGCGGTGAACAGCGCCTTTATGGCCTTCTACGGTTTCGCCATCGTGCTGTTGACCTGGACGCTCTGGGGCTTCAACATGAGCTTCGGGTCCCCGGCGTTGCTAGGACCGTTGAACAATGTCATCGGCATACCTGGCGCGTCGCTCGACCAGGCTTCCGAGCAGGCCCGAGCCAACATTCCTCTGCTCAAAGGACTGATGCCCGATTTCCGGTTCCCGCAGTCCTCGCTCGTCTACTTCCAGTTCGTCTTCGCGGCCATCACGCCGCTGCTCTTCCTGGGCAGCGTCGTTGGGCGCATCAACTTCAAGGCCTGGATGATCATCGTGCCGGTCTGGTCGACGATCGTCTACAGCGTGGATGCTTTCGCGCTGTGGGGCGGCGGCTGGCTGTCAGGGTTCGGCGCGGTTGACTACTCCGGTGGCTATGTCATCCACCTGTCGGCAGGTGTTTCCGGCTTCGTGCTGGCTGCCGTCATTGGACCCCGGCTGGCACGGGATCGCGGCGCGGCCTCGCCCAACAACCTCTTGATGGTGATGGCCGGCGCAGGCTTGCTCTGGCTCGGCTGGAACGGCTTCAACGGTGGCGACCCCTACTTCGCCAACGCCGACGCTTCGGCTGCTGTACTCAACACCAACCTGGCCGCCGCAACGGCAATGTTGACCTGGCTGATCATCGACATATTCGCCATCGGCAAGCCGTCGCTGCTTGGCGCCGTCAACGGCATGATCACCGGCCTCGTCGCCATCACGCCGGCAGCGGGTTATGTGAACGGTTACGGGGCCATCGCCATTGGCGTCGTTGCCGCCGCTATCCCCTGGGTGACGATGAACAAGGTGACGATCTTCCGCCGGGTTGACGATGCGCTCGGTGTGGTCCACACCCATGGCATCGCCGGCCTGGTTGGTGGCCTGATGGTCGGCCTGGTGGCTGATCCCAATATGATCGTCTACTTCGGTTCCGGCAGTACGGCCAACGTCTCAGTTGGCGGCCTCTTCTACGGCGCCGGCCTCGGTCAACTCAAGATCCAGGCCATTGCCGCCCTCTTCGTGATCATCTGGTGTACGGTCTCCACCTTTGCTATCGCCAAGGTCGTCGGCATCTTCGTACCCCTGCGTATCGCCGACAAACTCCTGGAGGTAGGTGATCTGGCGGTACACGGCGAAGAAGTCGGTGTCATGGGGCCGCTACCGGCGACCGAGGCCGACTTTGGTGGCGCCATCGTCGGGTGACGGAAGGGCGACTCCTTCGCGTGTCGCCGTATCGGCATACGTCCACCACCCTGGCTGTAGGCCTTCATTGAAGGCTACAGCGCTGCACCGAGGGACCAGAGGCGGAATCGCCTCTGGTCTCTCTTGCCATTGAGCGGATTGTGCTCGACGGGGTTAGCGGCCGCGCAGCCCTCGCCCGCTCCTTAGGTATTCGCGCCGTCGGACAGATTGATTGGCAACATCAGGCGGAGCGTGGTACCCGTTCCGGCGGCACAGCGCAATTCGACGTCACCGCCCTGTAACTCCGCCAGGCCGCGAGCGATAGCCAGATTCAGACCCAGGCGATCGCCGTCAATATAGCCGTCACCTGTCGCGTGATGGAAGCCGGCAAGGAAGCGCTCGCACTCGTGTGCCGCCATCTCCGGGCCGGTATCGTGGACCTCGACGCAAACCCAGGGCTGCTGCACGACCACGGTGATGTCGATCGCGCCGCCGCCCATAACACGTTCGGTAGCAAAATCCAAAAGGATCGTGAGAATCTGCAGAACGCGATCCCCATCGGCCAGCACTGCCGGGACCGCCGGATCACAGTATAAGGTCACCTCTTGCCCCTGGCTGTTGCTCGTGGCGCGCAACGTCTCCACACAGCGCTCCAGCAACACAGGAAGGTGTACGGCTGCCAGGCTGACGGCAGCCCGGCCCGTACGGATATCGGCAAAAGTAAGGAGTTGCTCGACGGAGTCCACTTGCCGTTGCGCGTTATAGGCAACGATGGTGAGGAACTCGCGCTGTTCGACGGTCAGGTTGCTATTGTCGTCGCTGATGAGCAGATCAACAAACCCCTTGATCGTGGCGAGCGGCGAACGCAGTTCATGCGACAGCACCGCCAGGAATTCGTCGCGTATGCGGTCGCTGCCCGGAGCATCGCCAACTCGGGTGGGTTGGTGCTGAACTGGCGCCGGAATACCGCGACTCCCCCCGCGCATGGTCAGCGGCAAGGCCGTTGACGACCGGACTTGCTGCACAAACGCCTCCCACGCCCTCACCATTAGCTTGCGCTGGAGAGGCCATCCACGACCAGCCACGTACCTATATTGTTGCCACTCGACGTTACGCCATACCTAACGTCAGCTTGCGAATGGGCCAGAAGTCCCGTGCGCGAGCACACTGTCTGTTGTTACCGCCCAATAGGGCTATTCAGTTGCGCATCGTAGAATAGAGTGTAAAAGTAGCAGCACAATCCGACCCGGTAATCCTGTAGCAACGTTGAAGGAGAGTCATGCAACAGAGTACGAACGAAGAACAGGCACGCCGACCGCGGGTGCGCTTCGGTGTAGATTTGCACGCAACCCGTGATGATTATCGCCAGGCGCTCTGGGGGGTCAGCACCACGCAGGTCCTCACGCCCGCCGAGACACCTTCGTCGGCACTGGCTGCCGCTGGGACACAGCAGAGTCCCGCATAGCCTTGACACTTGCTACCGGTTCGGCACGGAATGTGCTTACCTTGGGAGCCTGAAGGAGTGATGATGGCACATTTAGTCTGGGCATGTGATCTGTGCTGGACGCGGCTACTGCAACAGGGGGCCCGGCTCCACAACGCGGGTACCACGCCGACCCGCTACTGTGAGTGTTGCCGCACCTCCATCCGTCCGGGCGGGCGGGTACTGCGCTTTCTTGTCCCCAGTAAGTAGCACGGACAGGTGGCACGGCTG
>DAIMXP010000021.1:0-53824 GCA_036734945.1 Chloroflexota bacterium | reverse complement strand
CGGCTGAGCTGCTAACTGCCCGTCGCTTTGGCGTAGTTCGCGGCGACCGCATGCCAGTTAACCGTGCTCCACCATGCTGCCAGATAGTCGGGACGGCGGTTCTGGTACTTCAGGTAGTAAGCATGCTCCCAGACGTCCACGCCAAGGATGGGCGTGCGGCCCTCCATCAAGGGATTGTCCTGGTTGGGCGTGCTCTCGATACGCAGGCCACCGCTGGAGTCAAGCGACAGCCAGGCCCACCCACTACCGAAGCGCGCTGCGCCGGCGGCAGCCAGTTGCTGCTTGAACTGGTCGAAGCCGCCGAAGGTGCTGTTGATGGCCTCGGCCAGTTTACCGCTGGGGGCGCCGCCAGCGCTGGGACCCATAATGGGCCAGAAGAAGCTGTGGTTGGCGTGACCTCCTGCGTTGTTCCGAACGGCGGTGCGGACGTTCTCCGGCACCTTGGCCAGTTGCTGGATCAACTGCTCGACGGGAAGCTTCGCCAGCTCCGGCGAGTTCGCCAGCGCGTTGTTCAGGTTGGTCACGTACGCGGCGTGATGTTTGTCGTGATGGATGCGCATCGTCTGCTCGTCGATGTGCGGCTCCAGCGCGGCGTAATCGTACGGCAAGGCGGGAACTTCGTAAGCCATGACAGACTGCCTCCTCAAAACTCTCTCGGCCGCCGGCCTGCCTGGGCGCTAGCCCCCGCAGGCGCGGCCACATGACAAGAGTAGTCAATCATGGGCGGCGTTGTCCACTCTTTGCCTCGTCAATCCTGGCGATGCCTGCTGAGGGCTCCGGCGCGCTGGTAGACTGGATCAACGTTCGAGAGAAAGGCACTCTGCACACACTGCATCGCCCCCCGTTGGCCGTCGGCCCGGCACACTGGCTGCCGCCGCTGGCCGGCCTGGTCGCCGCCGGCGCCGGCATCTTGATCGGTAGCACCTCGGCCGTTCTGGGATCGGCGCTCATCATTGCTGCCGCCGTGGCCGGCGCGGTCGCCATAAGCGATGAGGCCGCGCTGCTCGGTCTGGTGGCGACCATGACGCTGCTGCCGTTCGCCACGCTCCCTATCAAGATCGGCCTCTCCCCGACGTTCCTCGATCTGCTCTGCGCCGTTCTGCTCGTTCGCTGGCTGGGGCGGCGCGTCAACCCGCAGTTTGCCGCCGCCCGGTCAACGCCGCTGAATGTGCTCGTCTGGGCCTGGCTGTGCATCGCCCTGGTAGCGCTACTGGCAGCGACCGGACGGACGCCGTTGACGTCGGACACGCTGCACTATTTTGTCAAAGTCGTGCTCGCCACGCTGGTCTTTTTTTTCATCGTGGATGTCGTGTACACGCGCCAGCGCTTGCAATACCTGTACGCCGCCTTCTGTCTGGGCGGGGCCGGAGCGGCAGTGATCGGCATTGTGCTCTATCTGTTGCATCCGTCCACGTCGACCCGGCTCCTCAACCTGCTCGGCGTCCTGCATTACCCAACAGGAACGGACGTACTGCGCTACCGCGTTGACTTTAACCTGGCCGAGCGCGCCATCTCCACCTCAGTAGATCCGAATGTGCTGGGTGGCCTGTTGATGTTGAGCATCATTCTCGCGCTGGCCCAACTCGTGGCGGAACGGCCATTCCTGCCTCGACGTTGGAGCGTGGTGCTCCTGGCGCCGATGTTGCCATGTTTGCTCATCACCTACTCGCGCAGTTCCTGGGTTGGTCTCTTTGTCGCCTTTCTGTTCATGGGCATCTGGCGCTACCGCCGCCTACTGGTGGTGGGTCTCATCCTGCTGGCGCTCTTCGTACAGTTGCCGGTCAGTCACCGTTTTACGAGCCAACTCATCTCCGGCCTGGAGGCGAAGGACAAGGCGGCAGCCATGCGGCTTGGGGAGGCCGGCGACGCGCTGCGCCTTATCAGCACCTATCCTGCCTTCGGTGTCGGCTTTGGCGGCTCGCCGGACCTCAACCTGTACGTCGGCGTGTCGAACATTTACTTGCTGATGGCCGAGGAAGTCGGTTTGGGCGGGTTGGCCATCTTTCTGGTCATCATAGCCGTCTTTTTCTTCTGGCTCCTGCGCTCCCTTTCCCGCCTCCACGATCCCCCTTGTCGAGATCTCGCATTCGGGCTGGTCGCGGCGGCGGTTGCCGCCTTCAGCGCCGGGATGCTGGATCGTTATTTCTTCAGTTTCCAATCGGACATCGCGCTCATGTGGTGGTTGCTGGGAATGGGGGTTGCAGCCGTTCGCATTGGTCAGTCCCCGCCAGCCGTGGCGCAGTTGGAGCGGCCGACGATCCCAGCGCCGGCCATCCGCGTGCTCACCTTGCAAGTGCGGCGACCCTGGTACCAACGTGCCGGCTAAAGTACGGCGGCATGTCGTTCTCGATGCGCGCATGCCCGCGTACACCGGCGCAGGCATCAGCCGCTATGTGACGGGCCTGCTGGCCGGCCTGGCGGCCCGCCACGCCGGTGATGTCACGGCTTTACTGGCACGGCGTGAGACCGGCGACTGGTGGCAGCCGCTCGCTGCCCAGGGGGTGGCCGTGAGGCGAGCGGCCACGCCGTGCCACCACTTTCTGGAGCGCTGGACGCTGCCGCTGGAAGTATTGCGGCTCCGTCCCGCACTGTTCCATGTCGTGGACCATGTTGGTACCGGTGTGCGCCTCTTCCCGACGGTTGTGACAGTCCACGATCTCGCCTTCTGGCGCTACCCCTGGACGCACGAGCGACGCAGCCGACGGCACTACGCTGCGGCGGCGTTGACGTTGCCTGTTGCCGACGCCGTAATCTGCGTCTCCGCCTTCATCCGTGACGAATTGCTGCGCACCTTGCCGGTCGACCCTCGGCGCGTGCATGTCGTACACAATGGCGTCGATCGGCGCTTTCAGCCGGCGCCGAACAGGCCCCTGCTGGCCGCGAAGTACGGTCTCACGCAACCCTATGTTCTGGCGCTGGGCACGATTGAGGAACGCAAGAATTTGCTGTTGCTGCTGGAGGCATTCCGGCAGATCGGCCATCCCGACGTCCACCTGGTCCTGGCCGGCGCTGACGGATGGGGAGCCGACAAGGTGTGGCAGACCGTACACGAGTACGGCTTGCAGCAGCGCACGCACCGCCTGGGCCGAATCGACGATCACGACCTTGTCGCGCTGTATACCACAGCCGAGGTCCTGGCATTTCCCTCCCTCTACGAGGGGTTCGCCTTCCCGCCACTGGAGGCGATGGCCTGTGGCACGCCGGTTGTGGCCCTGCGCAGCGGCCCCTTACCAGAGGTGTGCGGGGATGGTCCCACGTCGGCAGCGGAACTGGTGGAGTCGTCGGTCATGGCGCTGACGACCGGGCTGCGAAGGCTGCTGGAAGATCGACAGCGACGCGACGACTTGATCGCCCGCGGCAGGCAGCGCGCCGCCCTATTCTCCTGGGATCGTTGCGCCGACGAGACGTGGGCCGTATACGAGCACGTGCTGCGGTGTTAGGTCGTCGCGTCGTTCACGAGGCCCAGGGCGGCATACTCGTCAAGGGTGGCGTTTACGTCCTCCGTCACTCGCGTCAGATCGGCGGGCAAGACTGCAACGATTTCGGCGGCGATCTGCGCGGGGGAGCGCTTGCCGTCGCAAAATTCCAGCACGGCGCCACCGACCGCGTTGAGGACGACGGTACGCCCGCTGGATGGAACAAAGGCGACTATCTCATCGCCCATCTCTTCGACGATTAAACCAGACGCTTGCTGCGGTCGCGTCAGCATGACGTAACCACAGCAAGCCCCCCTTTTTGGGTTTCTACCACCAGGTTCGACGCCTCGTTTCCTGGTCAGAAGACCTAGCTGCCCGAGTGGCCGGAAGCGTAGACGTTCTGGGCGGTGAGGGCGGTGGCGAGGATCGCCGGGCCGGCGTAGATGCCGACCTTGAGCAGCAGCCGACGGGCGCGACAGCCTGGAGCAGCGGTTGACCCGCCGTCATGATCAATCCCTCCGACCCGCGTCCTCCACCGCCTCACCGGCGATGATACCAGGGTCGGCGGCAGAGCGTGGTACACTCCCTCCCCGATGAGGCCTGACACCTGCAGCGTGTTACTGCTTGCTCCGCAGCTACCGTATCCCCCTGAGCAAGGCGCCGCCCTGCGGAACTACAATATCCTGAAGCACCTTGGGCAGAGCCACCGCTTGACGCTCGTGGCGTTTGGTTCGCCCGACGAGATAGCGGCGCCGCTCCTTGATTGTTGCGAACAAGTACTCGCCGTTGCTCCCCCCGCTCGGCGCGCCGTCCAGCGTCTGGCTTCCCAGGTGTTGCCCGTCCCCGACCTGGCGGTCCGCCTGCGATCGGCGGAGTTCGGCGCCACCGTGGCGGCTCTGTGTCGACGCCGGCGCTTCGCCGTGGTGCAGTGTGAGGCCCTGGAACTGTACCGGTATACGCAAATGGTTACCGCACCGCTGGTCCTCGACGCGCACAACGCCGAATGGCGCTTGCAGCAGCGCGCCTATGCGGCAGCGCTCCGCGACCGCCGGCCTTTCGCCGCCGCCTACTCCTTGCTCCAATGGCACAAGCTCGTTCGCTACGAAGCGGCGGCGCTGCGACGAGCCGCCACGACCCTGGCGGTTTCGGAGACCGATCAGGCTGACTTGCAGCACATAGCGCCAGGCGCAGCAGTCGCGGTTCTGCCGAACGGTGTCGATCCAGCGGTCTATGCGCCGATGCCCGAGATCGTTGAAGACGCCGACAGCATCCTCTTTGGCGGGAAGATGGACTTTCGGCCCAACGTCGAGGGCGCGCTGTGGCTGGCGCAACAGGTGATGCCGCTTGTCTGGTCGCGCCGGCCGACGGCGCGCCTCACGCTCTTTGGGCGAGACCCGGCCGCTGCCGTCCAGCGCCTGGCTGCTGATCCGCGCATCATCGTCACGGGCCACGTGCCCGGTGTGGCCGCCGAGAAACGGGCGCTGGCGCGCGCCAGTGTGGTTGCCGTGCCGCTCTTTTCCGGCGGAGGCACGCGCCTCAAGGTGCTCAGCGCGCTTGCTATGGCCCGTCCCCTGGTCAGCACGCCCCTGGGAGCCGCCGGCTACGGCCTGCAATCAGAGGAGCACCTGCTCCTGGCGCCCACCGCTCGGACCTTCGCCGTAGCGCTGCTGCGCCTGATGGATGATCGTGCGCTGGCTAGCCGTCTGGGAGCGAGCGGCCGGAGCATGGTCCTGCAACACTACACCTGGGAGCGCCTGCTGCCGACTTTGGACCACGCCTATGCGGCGCCCCATCGTGGCGACTGAACCGAGGGTCGCCGTGGTGGCTACCGTACGCAACGAGGCGGCGACGATCGACGAGTTGCTGCGTTCGTTGCTGGCCGGGCGACGCCTGCCCGAGGAGATTATCATCGTCGACGCCGGTTCCCACGACGGCACCATGGCGGCCTTGCAGCGCTGGGTGACACAGGTCCCGTATCTGACGGTGCTCTCCCGTCCCAGCTGCGGCCGCTCTGAAGGGCGCAACGTCGCCATCGCGGCGACCACAACCCCGTGGATCGCCGTGACCGATGGCGGTGTCCAGTTAGACCCCGGCTGGCTGGAGGCCCTGGTTGCCCCAGTGCAGGCGACGCCCCATGCGCCGCCCGACGTGGTCTCCGGCTTCTTTCAGATGGCTCCCGCCACGCTGTTTGAGTTGGCCCTGGGGGCCACGACCTTGCCGCAGGCGAGGGAGGTGCAGCCGGACCGATTCTTGCCCTCCAGCCGCTCCGTGTTGTTCTCCCGACAGGCCTGGGAGGCAGCGGGTGGCTACCCGGCGTGGCTCGATTACAGCGAAGACCTGGTGTTTGATCTGGCGCTGCGCCGTGCCGGCGCGCGCTTCGTCTGGGCGCCGCAGGCCCGTGCTCACTTTCGTCCCCGCCGCAACCTCGGCGCCTTCTTCGGCCAATACTATCGCTACGCCCGTGGCGACGGCAAAGCCTTGCTCTGGCCAGGGCGCCACGCCATTCGTTACGCCAGTTACAGCCTCCTCGCGCTCTTACTGCTGACCATAATCCGGTTTGGGCGTCGCCCGCCAGGTCTGGCGGCGTGTACCCTCGTTGCCCTTGGGGCGGCTGCCTATTTGCGGGCGCCCTATCGGCGCCTGGTACATCCCGAGGATTCCTCAATTCGACCGGCCGCCTGGCGGGGCCGCCTCCAGGCCCTGGCCTGGCTGCCAGCGCTGCGCTTCACCGGTGACGTGGCGAAGATGACCGGCTACCCGGCCGGCCGCCTCTGGCGTATTCGTGCGCGCGGTAGTGTCCCGCTGGACCCCACCGCGCCGCACCATCCCTTGTCGGTGCCATCGCCGCAGGCGAGCGAAGCACAGCCACTCCAAGGCTCGGCACCATGACGCGCTGGCCGGCGCTACCGCTGCCCACCCAGCCTCCAGCCATCGTTCAACGAGGCTGGCTGCCGGTTGTCCCGGACGAGCAGCAACTGGACGTGTCGATCATCATCGTCCACCACAACCTGCTCTGGGCAGTGCTGCGCACCTGTCTGGAGGCGCTGGAACGCGGTCAAGGGGTACTGCGCTGTCAGGTAATCCTGGTTGATCACGGGCTGTCGGCGCAATTGGAGGATCAGGTGGCCGCCGCGTTCCCCTGGGTTGCATTCATCGTGGATCGCTCCGACCGGGGCTACGCCGCTTCCAACAACCTGGGTCTGCGTAGCGCCACCGGCCGGTACCTCCTGTTGCTCAACGACGACGTCACCTTGCCGGCGGCGGCGCTGGGCGACCTCGTTGCCTGGATGGATGCCCACCCTAGGGCAGGCTACGCCGGCCCGCGCCTTGTTCTGCCGGATGGCCGCCTCGACCGCGCCTGCCGGCGCGCCTTTCCGACGCCGATGGTCTCGCTCTATCGTCTCTCCGGGCTGTCCGCCCTCTTTCCGGGAAGTCAAACCTTCGGTCGCTATAACCTGACCTATTTGCCCGTTGATCGAACTGTACCCGTCGACGCCGTGGTCGGCGCCTGCATGCTGGTCCGCCGCGCCGCCGCGGCACAGGTGGGCCTGCTCGACGAAACCTACTTCATGTATGGTGAGGACCTGGACTGGGCCTATCGCTTGCGCCGGGCCGGATGGCAGGGCTGGTACGTGGCATCGGTGGCAGCACTGCACGTCAAAGGCTCCAGCAGCAGGCGCCGACGCCTGCGCACCACCTACGAGTTCTACCGGGCGATGGTGGTGTTCTATCGTCGCCACTATGCGGCGCGCGCGCCACGGCCCGTTACCTGGCTTGTATTGACCGGAATCCTGTTACGGGGCGCCACGGCAGTAGCCGCCGCCCTCGCGCAGACTGTCTTGGAGGGGACCGCCTGATGGACAACAATCAGGCGAACCAGTGGGGGTGCCGTGGGAGGGACTTGAACCCTCACGCCCTTGCGAGCACATGGCCCTCAACCATGCTTGTCTGCCTATTCCAACACCACGGCGGAGCGGGTCATAGCGTACCATGGCGGCAAGGAAGGAGACAACGGATGCACGGTCGCCGGGTTCACGGATGGCGGCGTCCGGCGTGACCGCTACTCCCAGCAGTGACGCAGTCGGCGCCTACACCATCGCCACGCTGGGTAGCCACTCCGCCTTGCAGATACTGCGCGGCGCGCGTGCGGAAGGCTTCAGGACCCTGGCGATCTGCACCGAGCATGCGGCGTCCCTGTACCATCGCTATCCCTTCGTCGACGATGTCCTGGTGCTCCCCAGCTACCAGTCGCTCGTGGAGCGCCAGGATGCGCTGAGGGCTGCCAACGCTATCCTGGTACCGCACGGCAGTTTTGTCGCCCATCTGGGAGTCGAACGTAACAAGCAATTACGGACGCCTTACTTTGGGAATAAGCAGGTGCTGGACTGGGAGACGGATCGCGACGCCCAACGCCGCTGGCTGGAGCGAGCGGGACTGCGCATGCCGCGGGAGATTCGCAGCGCGCAGGAGATCGACTGTCCCGTCATCGTAAAGCTACACGGAGCGCGCGGCGGCAGCGGCTACTTCTTCGCGCGGGACGCCGCGGACTTCACCGCGCGCACCGCCGGCATGGCGGACGGCAGCTACACCGTCCAGGAAGCCTTGATCGGCGCGCCCGTCTACCTTCACTATTTCTACTCGCTACTGCAGGAGCGCCTGGAGTTCCTGGGGGCCGATATCCGCTACGAGACCAACGTCGACTCCCTGGGCCGCGTGCCCTCCGAGAACCAGGTTGGCCTGCCGATCGATCCGAGCTTTGTTGTCGTCGGGAACATGCCGTTGGTCGTGCGCGAGTCGATGTTGCAGAACGTCTATCACCTGGGTGAATCCGTGGTCGCCATCTCGCGTCTGATCTGCCCGCCTCGCGGCCTCTTCGGCGCCTTCTGCCTGGAGGGGATCATCACGCCGGACGAGCAGTTTTCCGTCTTTGAGATCTCTGCGCGCATCGTCGCCGGCACCAACGTGGCTTTGCCCTCGTCGCCCTACGCCGACCTGTACTTTGGCGAGCCGATGTCGACAGGGAGACGGATTGCCCGCGAGTTGCGTCGTGCCATCGAGGCCGGTCGCCTGGCGGAGTTGGTCGAGTAGCAGATACTGCGAGGCAAAGGGGGGAAACACCGATGGCACGAACCGTCGTAACGCTGGGCATCAACTCGGCGTTGCAGATCCTGAAAGGGGCGCACGATGAAGGGATGGCGACCGTCTGCGTCTGCCTGGCCCGCCACGCCGACATGTACCGGCGCTACGCCTTCATCGACCGGCTGGAAGTCGTAGGGGACTATGCTGAGTTGCCTATCATCTGTGCAAGGCTGGAGCCGAACACGCATTGCATCGTGCCGCACAGCTCGTTTCTAAGCCGCCTCGGCTCGGCCGGGATTGCTGCCCTGTCCTTACCGTATTTCGGCAGCCGGGAGGCGGCCGCCTGGGAAGAAAGCCGGCAGCGCCAGTGGATGGCGCGTGCCCGTCTGAACCTGCCCCGCGTCTTTCAGCACATTGACGAAATCGACTCACCCGTCGTCGTGAAGGCGGGGGGACACATGCGTGGCGACAACTTCTTTGCCCGCAACCAACGGGAGTTTGAGCGGCGACTGCGCGACTTTCGCGCCCAGCAGTATGTGATTCAGGAATACATCATCGGCGTACCGATCATGCTGCACTACTTCGCCTCGCCCCTCAGCGGCCAGATCGAGTTCCTGGCCGCCGACCGCCGCTACGAGACGAACGTCGACTCGCTCGGGCGTATCCCCACCGAGAATCAGGCCGGCTTGCAGATCGAACCGTCCTTTGTCCGCGTCGGCAACCTGCCGGTGGCGATACGAGAGTCGCTGCTGAGTGAGGTCTACCGCATGGGCGAGGCGCTGGTTGCCGTCTCCCGCGACCTCTTTCCGCCGCGCGGCCTCTTCGGTCCGTTCTCGCTGGAAGCCATCATTACCCCCAGCCAGCAGTTCTACGCCCTGGAACTCTCCACCTCGATTGTAGGCGGCACGAACCTGTTCATTAACGGCTCGCCCTATTCCTCCCTCTTTTTTGACGAACCGATGAGTATGGGGCGTCGCTGCTCCCGGGAGATCCGGCGAGCGGAGGAGGCGGGAAGGTTGGAGCAGGTGTTTTCGCTGGGGTAGATCGCCGGACCGGTAAGCACAACGGTGGCGATGGACCTTCGCTAGCACAGCAGGCGCGTGCCCACAACGGGGTACCCAAAGCACAGCACGCAGCAGGGCCGCGATTGCGATCGGCGGCCAAGCGACGGGGGCGACTGCGGTCGCACGACCCTCATAACACCGCAGTGTCCCCCGTCCTTGGCCGCCGATCGCAATCGCGGCCCTACGGACCTCCTCGCTACCTTGCCACGACCCTGATGCCTTGCGGCCACGTCAGCGTGTACGGCTTGTCCGGTTGTCCGGTCGGGTAGACGCCAATCACGAGGGTGTCGTCGCCGGGCGCCAGGGTTGGCGGTAGGGCGAGCGAGTGGGCATCGGTCACGAGTTCGTGCAGCAACCAAGATGACGAGGGGAAACGACCGCCGTCCGGTTCAACGTCCTGCTGGGCGCGCACCACGCCGCTCTGATCCAGCAAGTGGAGAAAGACCGTGTAGCGCGGTGGCTCCGACTCGGTTGCCTGCCACTGCAGCGTCACGGCGAGTGCTGATCCAGCGTTCACCGACGATGGCACAGTGGCGCTGACGAGCGCGAGACCCGGCGCAAAATTCGTTTTCAGGGCAACAACCGCCGATGTTGTGACGTGAGCCGTGTGGACCACGAACGGCCCTTGCCGGAGTTCGGTGATCGGCTTGCCTCCGTTGATCGTGGTTGGGATCGGGATGACGCCGTCACGAGCATCGGCGCCTTTGAGCTGGTAGAGGCCGATCAGGGCGTCGCGGACGCCCCCGCTCTGGCCCGGGTCGCTGAGGGTCCCGAAGGTCCATACCTGTTCCCCTTGCTGCCAGAGGTTGGGCGGGAAGAACGGCGCATCGAACCCGGCCGTCGTGCCATTGGCGTCAGCCAGATGCACGTAAAAGCTATAGGCTGGAATGTAAGGCTGGGTTTGCAAAATCGTCCATTGCAGGGCGACAGGAACCAACTGCCCGGGCAGCAGACGAACCGCCAGCGCGTAGCGGTCCAAACGAACAGCGGAGGCGAACTGCACACCGACATTGTGCCGATTGCTCGCCGGCGCCAGCAGCTCTTCCAACGTGACTGCATCTGCCGGTGCAACCTCCAGCACGCGAAACTGTTCCCCTGCTCCCGGGATGGTCAGGGTTGCTCGGAGCGATTCCGGGTGTGCTTTGACGAGCGCACGGAGGGCGTCATGGGCAACCGAGTTCCCCGGCGTGAGGAGGACGACCATGGGCGGCTGGGCTGCCGCAGGGAGCGCCAGCCAGCGTTGGTCGTCCACGAGACGTGCGTGGCCGGCAGGTAGGCGCGTGTTGACCTCGTCGCGCAGCACGCCGTCCAGTTCCCCGTGACCCGAGATGACGATCGACATACCGGGCCGCCACACCGCGGCGACGCTAACGACGATGCGGCCGTGCCAATCGTAGGGCAGGCCATACTGATCGGACGGCCAGTACTGCTTGATCCCGCCGAAGAAGGGCCCGGCCGCGCCCATCTGGAGCAACAGCACGCTGCCAAGGAGGAGCCACGCGAGGAACCGGCCTGCCGGCGCCAACGGTACGGCCAAGGGATGAACGGTTGCCGCGGCCGGGCCGAATGGCCCTGGCGTCGGACTACCCGACAACCGGCGATTAGGCACGTGTACCGTCACGATGGTCACGAGTCGGGTCAGCACGCCACCGACGGCCACCGCGCCCAGCGCCACCACGAGGTACTGGGCCGGATAGGAAGGCAGCAAGAAGCAGGCGCATACCGGCGCATTGTGGATCAGCAACGCCGTGGGGATTGCCAGGAGCCAGGTGACGAGCAAGGCCGAAGCGGTGAGGCGTTCCTGGTAGCCCGGTCCGCGCCCGATAACCGCCGACAACAGTCGCCAGACGAGGAAGGCGAGGCCGCAGGCAAAGAGGAACCCGGTCAACCAGTCCCCGGCGTCCACCAGTCCCATGGTCCCTGACGGCCAGCGGGCGGAGTGAGTCGCATAGAACTGGTACCCGTCACTGCGCACGCTCTGGATCAGGAAGCTGATGCCGCCCCAGTTGGGCAAGCCGACCGGCTGCGGCGTCGCACTCCGCGTGTCGCGCACGGCACGCGTCAGGTCCGTCATGTGTGCCAGGAAGGCGCTGACACCGTAGCCGACGGTGAGCGCCGCAAAGGCAACAAGGGCGATGAGCACGGGCAGCGCGATGGCATGCAGCCGGCGCCGGTAGTGCACCGCCGCAACAGCCAACCCCACCGCCAGGGTCGCCAGTTGCACGATCGCCGCGACGTACATCTGCAGTACGAACGCCAGCCAGGCGGCCGCTTCCACGATTCGCCAGCGGCGCCGACGGGCTACAAAGAGCCACAGCGCTGTCACGAAGAGCACGGCGAACGGGGCCAGCATGTCGTTTCCCCACAGCCGGCGGGAGTGGATCACCGCCCAGGGCGAGGTGGCGCACACGGCCGCCGCTGCCAGGCCAAGGTTGGCCCCACCCCAGAGCCGGCCGAGCCGGTACAGCGCAGCAACAGCCAGCACGTTGAGCGAGGCGACCAGTACATAGGCGATGTACGGCGCGCCGAGCAGCGCCGCCGGCAGGACCGGCAGCATCTGCCCGGGCCCGTTGGCGATGCCCAGGTCGCTGGGAATGCCAACCCAGGGAAACTGACGGGTGGCAATGGCCCGTAACGCTTGCAACCAGATGATCTCCTCATCGTTGCGCCACTGGCCAAACTGCAACTGGTAGAAGCGGAGAAAGGTGGCCACGAGTACAACCAGGTAAATCCCTGCGCGTTCCGAGGTCGGCCAGACTGGCATGCCAGTCTGTGCCGAAGACCTTTGTGGGCTAGGCGACGGTTGATCGACAGCAGGGGCATCCATCAGTGCGGCGCCGTCGCCACTGCCGCGCTGCTCGCTTCAAGAATGGTCACGCGTCCGACATCGAGTTGCGAACCAGCCGGCCCGTTGAGCGGCTCAATGCTGCCTCCCTCCCCGAGGCGGTAGAGCCCGCCTACCGCTGTATCCGTGCCGGCCGGTGTCGTTGTAGTGATCGGCACGGTGACCCAGCTGAGCACCTCGTCGCCAGGCTGCCAGAGCACAGCGTGGTTGTCGAAGGCTTCATCGTGCGCGGCGACTTTGACGCCGGCAGGCGTCAAAAGGTGGACGAAGATGCTGGCGACCGGCTTGTCCCTGGCGCCCGCAGGCGTCACGCCCCAGCGCGCTGCCCAGAGTAATGATCCGCCCGCGCGCACTTCCGGGGTCAGGGAAGTCCCTTGCAACGTAACATCGCCGCCCAGCGTCTGCGGTGGCGTCGCCGGCATCATGGTCGCCGCTGCAGCCCGCAACTGGGCATCGTCCACAGCAAACAGGCGGAAGACGGTGTCGTCACCGGGGAAGCGCATTGCCCGACCGGGAGCCGTCTGCCGCAGAAAGTCCACCAACGGCGAGTCATCCCGCGTGGTGAGGAACACCAGGTGCTGGTCGTCGCCACCCACACGGAGTGATCCCTGGTCGTCAACCACCGCGACATTCGGCACCCAGGTCTGGAGCGCCTGCCCCATTTCGGAGCCGTCGTCGTGCCCAACGACAACGAGTTGGGCGTTGCGCCGCTGGCCCACCAGGGTCCGTGCCGCCGTGCCGAGCGCCTCAACGTCGGCCAGCGGCACGCCGTACTGCGTGCCCCGCACATAGTTGGGCACTTCCGTCAGAAACACCACTGCTGCCGTCACTTGCCCGGCAACAACGATCCCCAGCCCGGCTACCCCGATCCATACAGTCCAGGGCCGGGCTACCAGCCAGGCAATGCCAATCGCCATCAGGACGTAGGTGCCGGGCACGGCGCCCAGCTCGTAGTGTGGAAAGAGCGACACGCCGTGCCGAATCGTCGCAACCACTGGTGACAGCACCCAGACGAGCAGCAGCACCAGGAGAATTTTCTGACCCCCATCGCGGCGGGTAGTCATTGTGCATGTTGCGCGCAGCGCGCCGATTGCCAGCAGCAATGCCGCCAGCGCACTCACCAGCCGAAGCGGATTGGCGCCAACGTCAAAAAAACGGGCTAGCTGGGGCAGGTACGTCTGGTAGGCATCGAGGCCGACGGTCTCCGCCAGATAACGCAGACTGGTCGTGTCGGTAACCGCCTGCTGGCCGCCGGTCAGGCGGTGCATGCTGCCAAGTTCCGGCAGGACTGTTTG
This sequence comes from Chloroflexota bacterium, assembly GCA_036734945.1. Classification (GTDB taxonomy): domain Bacteria; phylum Chloroflexota; class UBA4733; order UBA4733; family UBA4733; genus UBA4733. Next base: position 40,125 of record DAIMXP010000021.1, on the reverse strand, counting down.
TGCGATATACGGTCCGGTAAGGACCAGGAAGGCCGCGACGCCGAGAGCAGCCGGTAGTAGTTGCAAACGACGCCAGAGCGCCGCGCCGATCAGACCGACAAGGATGGCCGGCAGCTCGGCAATGCCGACGACGTAAACCTGAGCCAGCAGTGCGGCCCAGACGAATACCAGCACCTGGTGGACGCGATCACCCCGTTGCACGACGCGGGCAAGACTCCACAGACAGAGCGCCGCAAACGGCGCAGTCATGTCGTTGCCCCAGAGGCGCCGGGAATACAGCACGCTCCAGGACGACACGGCCAGCAGCAAGGCGGCGATCAGCCCCACCCGCCGGCCAAAGGCGCAGCGGCCGAAGGCGTAACAGGCGGCAATGCCGACGATGTTGAGGAGCGCGACGATCCACTCGGCGGCGAATGGTGACGGCCCGGCGAGCGTGCCGAGCATCACTAACCAGACCTGCGCCGGTCCGTTGTCGATGCCGAGCGTCGAGATCATACCGACCCACGGTACCCGGTGCGTGGCAAGCGCGGCCTGGGCCATCCCCAGCACAATCGCATCGTCACGCCGGTACTGTGACCAGTTGAACTGCGCGCAGCGAAGGAGCGCGCCCAGGAAGACGATGGTGCAAGGGAGCAGGACCTGCAGCCTTTTTGCCTGAGCGCGTGGGCCGTTCATCGTTGCCATTAAACGCCCGTCGCACTCAGCCTGCTTCAGCAGGCTTTGTGAACGTAGCCCGCCCGTTCACGGGCGGGTGAGAGCCGCCCCGGCCATGCATCTGCTTAGCCCACCGGCCGCCGGCTACCTTCGGCCGCCTGGGCGATGTGTACTTCACCGGAGGCCAGGAGCTCGGCATAGGGGTGGGGCGTGACGCGCCAGAAGTGCTGGCGGAACTCGCTCCAGTGGGTCAAGATCTCGTTGGCGCGCGGGCTGGCGGTGGCGTCGAAGTGCTCCTGGATGAGTTCCCGCAAGATTTCGGCGTCATCGTCGTCGCGGTCGCGGGCGATACCGACCAGTTCCTTGTTGACCTTGCCCTCAAAGTCGCCCGTGGTATCCAGGACGTAGGCGATGCCGGCCGACATGCCTGCGGCGAAGTTACGGCCGACGGGACCGAGCACCGCCACGATGCCGCCCGTCATATATTCGCAGCCGTGGTCGCCGATGCCCTCTACCACGGCACGAGCGCCGCTGTTGCGGACAGCGAAGCGCTCGCCGGCGCGGCCGGCGATGAAGAGGGCGCCGCCGGTGGCGCCGTAGAGGAGCGTATTGCCGGCAATCACGTTCTCGTGCCAGGCGAAGCGGGCGTTGTCCGAGGGGCGCACGATGATTTCGCCGCCGGACATGCACTTCCCCACGTAGTCATTGGCCTGACCGATGAGGCGCCAGCGCATACCGTGCGTGGCGAAGGCGCCGAAGCTCTGGCCGGCTGATCCCAGGAAGGTGCAGTCAATCGTGCCGTCGGGCAGTCCCCTCAGGCCGTAGCGCAGGGCGATGGCCCCGGCGATCCGGGCGCCGACAGCGCGATTGCTGTTGCGAATCCGATAGGTCTGCGTGACCCGACCTTCACCGTCCAGCGCCGCCTCAATGTCGTGCATGATGCGGTCATCCAGCGGCGTGTCCTCGCGATCGTTGCGCTCCTGTGTGTGCAGGCGAGGCTTCGCGCCGGTGGGATCGATCGGCGTCAGCAGGCGCTCCAGGTCGATCGTCGCGGCGCGCGACCCGCCGGGCAACTCCTTCCGGGTTAGGAGCTCCGTATGGCCAACGACGTCGTCCAGCTTCCGATAGCCTAGGGATGCCAGGAGCTCGCGCACTTCCTCGGCAACGAACGTGAAGTAGTTAATCACATTTTCCGGCCTGCCGGTGAACTTGGCGCGCAGGTCCTCCCGTTGGGTGGCGATGCCGGTCGGACAGGTGTTGAGATGGCACTGGCGCGCCATGTCACAGCCAATGGTAACGACGGCCAGCGTGCCGAAGCCGTACTCTTCCGCCCCCAGCATGGCGGCGATCACGATGTCGCGACCCGTGCGCAAGCCACCGTCGGTGCGCAGCTTCACTCGCCCGCGCAGGTCGTTGAGGACCAGCACCTGCTGGGTCTCGGCCAGGCCGATCTCCCAGGGCGAGCCGGCGTTCTTGATGGACGACAGCGGCGAAGCGCCGGTGCCGCCGGAGTGGCCGGAGATGAGGATGTAATCGGCGTAGGCCTTGGCCACGCCGGCGGCAATGGTGCCGACGCCGGCTTCCGCCACCAACTTGACGCCGATCTTGGCGCGCGGGTTGACCTGCTTCAGGTCGTAGATCAACTGCGCCAGGTCCTCGATGCTGTAGATGTCGTGGTGCGGCGGCGGCGAGATCAGCGGGATGCCTGGCACCGCGTGGCGTAGGCGGGCGATCAGCGCTGTTACCTTGTGGCTCGGCAACTGTCCACCCTCGCCCGGCTTGGACCCCTGGGCCATCTTGATCTCGATCTCGCGGGCGTAGGCAAGGTACTGTGCCGTGACGCCGAACCGTGCCGAAGCAATCTGTTTGATAGCACTGTGCTTGGCCGGCCCGCCATCTTCGGAGTGGTACCAGGCAGGGTCCTCGCCGCCTTCGCCACTGTTGCTCCGGCCGCCGATCATCGCCATGCCGCGCGCCAGGGTGGTGTAGGCCTCCGGGCTGAGCGCTCCCAGCGACATGGCGGTGCTGATGAAGCGCGCGCGAATCGCTTCCATCGACTCGACCTCAGACAAGGGAACGGCCGGTTGCTCGCTGCGGAAGGCAAGCAGGTCGTGCAGCGAGGAGAGCGGCTGGGCGTCGAAGATGGCGCGAGCCTCGTCGTAAGCCGCGCGGTCGTTGTCGCGCGCTGCCTTCTGGATGGCGCGCACGGCGGACGGGCTGTAGGCGTGGTTCTCACCCTCGCGCCGGAAGCGCACGAAGCCGGCGTCGGGCAGCACCTTGAGCGGCGCCGTGCCAAACGCTTCACGGTGGCGGATCAAGACATCCTCCTGGATACAGTCAAGATCGACGCCGTCAATCAGCGACGCGGTCCCGCTGAAGTGGCGATCGACCACGCGCCGCGCCAGACCGAGCGCCTCGAAGATCTGGGCGCCGCGGTAACTACTGATGGTCGAGATGCCCATTTTGGACATCACCTTGAGCAACCCTGCCTCGACCGTCTTGCGGTAGTTGCGCTCCGCGACGTCCGGCATCACTTCCTCAAACTTGCGGGTGCCCCCAAGTGATCGAGCATAGGCAAGCGCCAGGTAGGGAAAGACCGCGCCGGCGCCATAGCCGATCAGGACGGCGTAGTGGTGAATATCCCAGGCTTCCCCGGTCTCGACGATCAGGTCGGCCTGCATGCGCACGCCTGCGCGGATCAAGTGATGATGGACAGCGCCCACTGCCAGCGCCATGGGGATGGGCGCCACCGTTGGCCCGGCGTCGTGATCACTGAGGATGAGCAGGTGGACGCCGTCGCCGACCGCCGCCTCTGCGGCCTGGCAAAGAGTTTCCAGGCCCTGTTCCAGCCCATCGACAACACCCGCAGGAAAGAGCGTGGAAAGGGTGCGCGAGCGGAAGGCCGGGTCATCCAGGGAGCGCAGCTCCTCCAGCTCGGCGCCGGTCAGTACCGGCGACGGCACATGGATCAAATGGGCGTGTACTTCGGTTTCTTCCAGCAGGCTCAGGCGGCGGCCCAGGAAGGTGTCCAACGACATCACCAACTGCTCACGCAGCGGGTCGATCGGCGGGTTTGTTACCTGAGCGAAGCGTTGCCGGAAGTAGTTGTAGAACGTGCGCTCGGTCGTGTTGAGGGGCATAATGGGCGTGTCGTCACCCATGGAAAAGGTGGGTTCCTTGCCCTCGCCAGCCATGGGGGGGAAGACGTATAGCACGTCCTCGCGCGAATAGCCGAAGAGCCGTTCCAGCTTGATGTCGGGCGCCGCTGCGTAGGTATCCGTCTCCTCGGCCGTCGCCTTTTTGGACGCCTTCAAGCGGACCTGTTGCGCGTCAACCCAGTCGGCGTACGGGCGGCGGCTGGAGACCCAGCGCTTCAGTTCCTGGTTCTTCAGGATCTCGCCGCGCCCGGTGTCCACAGCGATCATCTGGCCGGGGCCGAGCCGCCCCTTCTCGGCAACGTTGTAATCATCGATCTCCGGGTGTTCGAGCATACCGACTTCCGAACCGGCCACCACCAGCCCGTCGCGCGTCACGATGTAGCGGGAAGGACGCAGGCCATTGCGGTCGAGCGCGGAGCCGACCACCGTGCCGTCGGTGAAGGCCAGGGCGGCCGGGCCGTCCCAGGGTTCCGTCAGGCAGGAATGGTAGGCATAGAAGGCGCGGCGCTGGCGGTCGATGTCGTTGGTGTGTTCCCAGGCGTGCGGCATCAGCATCATCAGGGCATGCCGGATATCGCGCCCCGACATCGTCAACAGCTCCAGCGCGTTGTCGAGGTCGGCTGAGTCGCTGCCGCCCGGTGCGGTGATCGGAAAGAGGTCCGGCAAGCGGTCGCCCCACACGTTAGAGCGTAATTCCGGCTGGCGTGCGCGCATCCAGTTGACATTGCCCTGCCGTGTGTTGATTTCGCCGTTGTGCGCGAGCATGCGGAAGGGCTGCGCCAGGCGCCAGGTTGGGAAAGTATTGGTGCTGTAGCGCTGGTGGAAGACCGCCAGACACACTTCATAGTCGGCGTCGCGCAGGTCACGATAGAAGCCGCGCAGTTGCGGCGCCACAAAGAGGCCTTTATAGACGATGGTGCGCGACGACAGCGAAGCGACGTACAGGTTGGGGAGTCCCGCGCCGGCGGCGTCGCGTTCGATCCGCTTGCGGGCCAGATACAGGGTCCGCTCGAAGGCGCTGCCAGGCATCCCCGCACGGCGGCCAATGAGGACGTGCTGAATGTCGGGTCGGGTGGCCAGCCCTTTGTCACCGAGCACCTCCGGTCGCACGGGCACGGTGCGCCAACCGAAAATGGTGAGACCTTCCGCCAGCAGCGCCCGATCAACGATCGACCGGCCAAGGGTGTTCGCTGCTTGATCCTCGCGCGGCAAGAAGACAACACCCACCGCCAGATCGTCGGGGTCATCGAGGCGGCTACCGAGCCTGGCGATCTCCCGCCGAAAGAGCCCGTAGGGAAGAGGGGTCAGCAGGCCGGCGCCATCGCCCGTCCGAGCGTCGGCGTCCACCGCCCCCCGGTGGGTGAGGTTGATGACCGATTCCAGGGCGAAGGCCACGATGTCGTGGCTCGGCGTGCCCGAGATGCGGGCCACAAAGCCGGTGCCGCAGGCGTCGTGTTCAAAGGCCGGGTTGTATAGGCCCTGGGCAACCGGCAAGCCCTGGCTGCGCAGAGAATCGGTACGGCTCGTGCTGGACACCAGGCTCACCCCTCCCGCTCAGTGGCGGACGCCCTGTCCGCCCCTACCAGCGGCTGGTACAGCAATGCCAGGTACCAGCCCGCGGGCAATCACAATGGATCGACGCCGGTCGCCGGCTTGGCTCCGGCCCTACCGGGAACGACGCTGTATACCGATGGATGCGGTTCGCGTCGCCAGATCCCGCACTCACTCTGCCACTCGCAGCGGCGTCGACAGCCACCTAAGTGCCAGTATAGTACCACGTACAATAACTCCCAACAACGCCCGCCTGTCGGTCGCAGCCACGGACCGTCACGCTGGTACACTGCCCGCTCGGAAGGGCAGGGCCAGGAGGGGAGTGACCAATGAATCCGGCGCCACTGGAAGCGGAGGTTAGCGCACGACCTGATGGGGCGGAGCAGCGCCTGTACCGCTCGTTTGAACAGGCCGAAACCGTCCTGACCGCCTCGGTCGCGATCGTCCTCATCGCCCTAGCGGTGCTTGCCCTGCTGGACACCTTCGTTCGCGTCATCGGGCCGCTGCTGAGCGAACAGCACGACGCGATCCGGGCGGTTACGGATGGCATCGACGCCGCCTTCCTGGTGATCATCCTGCTGGAACTCCTGCACACCATCCTTTCGCACGGGCCGATCAGTCAGCAGTTGCAGGAGTTTCTGGCTATCGGCATCACAGCAGCCGTGCGCCACGGCCTCGGCCTCGCCGCCAGCAATACCGATCAACATGGCCTGGTGATTGATCTGGCCATTAACTCCAGTGGCGTCCTGCTGCTGGTGCTGGCCCTCTGGCTCGTCCGCCAGCGCGCAGCAGGGGAGCAGGAAGCAACGGTCAAGGCGCCCGGCGCGGGGAGTGCTGCGGAGAAGGAGCAAAGCAAGTATGGCCCAGTTCGGGAATAGACAGGCCGGCGACTAAAGTCGCGCCTAATGCCAGCAAAGTCCGCCTTCGCGGACTCGGTCTCAGCCCGCGCAGGTGCCGGCAGCCGCAGGCTGACCATTGGCTCCTTGTAGGCGCGACTTTAGTCGCCAGCCTTCGTCACACGAACCGGGCCACACTTGCCGGATGCACCACTCATCGTGCCACCTACCTCGCCCGCACGTACTGAATCGGCCAGCGCACCGCATCCGGCGCACCAAGTGTCTTCGCCGCATGCAGCGGGAAGTAGGGATCGCGTAGGAGTTCGCGAGCCATCACGATCAGGTCGGCTTGCTCCGCCTGTAGAATTTGTTCTGCTTGTTCGGCGGTAGTGATCAGGCCAACGGCAGCCGTGGCGATGCCGGCTTCCCGGCGGATTTGCTCGGCGAACGGTACCTGGTAGCCCGGCCCGGAGTTGATCTGCTGGTGCTGATCCAGGCCGCCGCTGGAGCAGTCGATGACGTCGACGTCGCGCTCGGCCAGAGTGCGGGCCAGGCGCACGCTGTCACCGATGTCCCAGCCGCCGGCTACCCAGTCGGTGGCAGAGAGCCGCAGGAACAGCGGCTTGCCGGCCGGCCAGTTTTCCCGGACGGCCTCGGCGACTTCCAGAGTCAAACGGATGCGGTGCTCAAAGGCGCCGCCGTAGCCATCGGTGCGCCGGTTGCTCAGAGGCGACAGGAACTCGTGCAGCAGGTAGCCGTGGGCGGCGTGGATCTCGATGACGTCGAAGTGGTACGCATCGGCCCGCGCCGCCGCTGCTGCAAAGGCGGCCACCACCTCCTGAATGTCGTCCTGGCTCATGGCGAGTGGCTCGCGGTAGGTGGCATTGAAGGGGAGCGCGCTCGGCCCGACGGGTGTCCAGCCGCCCTCCGTATCGGCCAGGCCGCGATGCCCGTCCCAGGGGCGAGAGGTACTCGCTTTGCGGCCGGCGTGGGCGAGTTGGATGCCCATAACAGCCCCCTGCCCGCGCACGAAGGTGATGGTAGGCACCAGCGCTCGACCGTGCGCCTCCGACCAGAAGCCGAGGTCTTCCGGCGAGATGCGCCCCTCCGGGAGGACGGCTGCAGCCTCCGTGAAGACCAGACCAGCCCCGCCAACGGCGCGACTGCCCAGATGGACCAGGTGCCAGTCGGTCGCCAGGCCGTCGCGGGCGTCACAGGAGTATTGGCACATCGGCGACACCACCAGGCGGTTGCGCAGGGTAACGTCGCGAATCGAGTAGGGCTGAAACAGTCGGGGAGTCGATTCCACTGTCAATTGATCTCCAGTACCGCTTTGCCGTTGATCTTGCGATCCAGCAGAAGTTGCACCGCCTCGGCGGCGCGTTGCCAGTTTCCGCGCCAGGAGACCTGAGGATCCAGCGTGCCTGCATGGACGAGTCCGGCCAGGTAGGCAAGGTCCGCGCCCGACGGGCCGCCTTCGGCGCCCATCTGGAAGCTGATCAGGCTGCGGCGCGGCCCCACCGTACTATAGGGCGGGAACGTCGTTACTTCGCCGGAAGCTGCGCCGATGGAGACCAGGCTGCCTCCCTGTTCCAGCAGCCGGAAGGCTGTGGCCAGCATCGGGCCACCGACGTTTTCGATGACTGCGAACACAGGCTTGTTGATGCTGTCGATGCCGACGACGACCTCATCAGCCCCCAGGTCAGCCAGGCCGGCGCCGCGCGCCTCACTGCCGACGATGGCGATGACGTGCGCCCCCGCTCGGTGCGCCAACTGCACAGCAAAGCGACCGACGCCGCCCGACGCGCCGGTGATCAGGACGCGCCGCCCCAGGAGGTTGCCGGGGATGCGCAGCGCGCGCAAGGCGGTGACACCGGCGACAGGCAGGGCAGCGGCCAGACCGATGTCCATCCCTTCAGGGAGCGCCGCCAGGTCCCCGATGTGTACGGCCCGCAGTTCGGCCCAACCGCCGCTCGGGCCGTTCGTCACCACGCGCAAACCCACTGCCGGGCCACCCCGGCTCGCAGCCTGCACGACGGTCCCAGCAGCGTCCCAACCGAGAATAGTGCCAGGGGCGGCGCGCAAGATCTGGAGTACTTCGCCGCGATTAAGCGAGACCGCTTCCACCCGAACCAGGCACTGGTCCGCCTGCGGCGTCGGGTCGGGAGCCTCACCGATGCTCAGGCGGCCGGCGGCCTGCGGATCGACAACTAATGCACGCACTGGGAATTCTCCTTCTGCTGGCCATCGAAGCGCCAACGCACCACCATCCTACGACGAAACGCGCAACAAATGGTGCGTTAGCCGGCGGAGCCGGGCACGCGAGTACTGGGCGAAGTGATCCGGTTACACTACAGGAAGCGAGTTCGCCGTTCCGTACAGAGTGAGGGCTCCATGGCAATAGTCATTGAAACAACGCAGGTTGGCCCAGATGGCCGTCTCGTCATACCTCCGGCGGTTCGGGAGGCAGCCTGCCTCTGTGATGGCGCCCATGTAGCCCTGGAGGTGACAGCCGCCGGGGTCTTAATCCGCGTCATCGACCCCGACCAGGCCTGGTACTGGACGCCTGAGTGGCAAGAGGGCGAGCGTGAGGTCGACGCCGAGATTGCAGCCGGCGGGTTACGCCGCTTTGAGAGCGATGAGGAGTTCCTGGCCTACCTTGATAGCATTTCATCGCGTGAGTAGGCCTAATCAAGAGAAAGAGCCGACGTGCCTACACGGGAGGTAACCTCGCGTTTCCTCCGAGAATATGTTCGGCTTTCAGCCGCACGGGTATCATGCCGTATGCAGTTGACCGACTCCCTCCGCCGTCCACTACGCGACCTGCGCATCTCGGTGACGGACCGCTGCAACTTTCGCTGCGTCTACTGCATGCCGAGAGAGGTCTTCGGGCCGGGATTTCAGTTCTTGCCGCGTGCGGAACTGCTCAGTTTTGAAGAGATCGCCCGGCTGGCGCGTGTCTTTGTGGCGCAGGGTGTGGAGAAGATCCGACTGACTGGCGGCGAGCCGTTGCTGCGTCGTGACCTGGAGCGCCTGGTTGCCATGCTGGCGGCGATCGACGGCCTGCAGGACCTGACGTTGACAACCAACGGTTCGCTGCTGACGCCAGGCAAGGCGCTGGCGCTGAAAGCAGCCGGTCTGGAGCGCATCACGATCAGCCTGGACTCGCTGGATGATGCAGTATTCCAGCGCATGAACGATGTCGGCATGCCGGTCAGCCGCATTCTGGCGGCGATCGACGCCGCATCGGCGGCAGGGTTGGCGCCCATCAAGATCGACATGGTGGTCAAGCGCGGCTTGAACGAGGACAGCATCGTGGCGATGGCGCAGCGCTTCCGGGGCAGCGGCCATATCGTGCGTTTCATCGAGTACATGGATGTCGGCAACAGCAATGGCTGGCGCATGGACGACGTGGTGCCGGCCAGGGAGATCATCGACCGGATCAACCGCGTCTGGCTATTGCAGCCGGCCGATCCCAACTATTTCGGCGAGGTTGCCACGCGCTGGCGCTACGCCGACGGCGCGGGCGAAATCGGCGTGATTGCCTCCGTCACCCAGCCGTTCTGCCGCACCTGTACACGGGCCCGTCTCTCGGCGGAAGGCAGCCTCTACACCTGTCTCTTCGCGGCGCACGGTCACGATTTCCGGGCGTTGCTGCGCGGTGGCGGCACCGACGAGGATCTGGCCGCCGCGCTCCGTCAGGTCTGGCATCGGCGCGGCGACCGGTACTCCGAGGTCAGGACTGCATTGACCACCGCCCGGCCAAAGGTGGAGATGTCGCACATCGGCGGCTAGCATCGCGTGCTCACGCCGCGAGGCGCGTTCTTTTCAGACCCCAGCGACAGTGGGATGGCGCGAACATACCTGCATATCGGCATCCGTCATAATGAAGTGCGTCCCCTATCTGGTATAACAAGCGCCCCCCTCTTTCGGGTCGTGCCTCCCGCTGTGCCGGGAGCGTCGCGCCGCTCAGGAAAGGCAGGTACACGTGCGTGTTGGCATCGACTTCGGCACTTCCAACTCGAGCGCAGCGGTCTATGACGGCCGGCAGAGCCGGCTGCTGCCGCTCGACCCGGTAGCCCGCGACCCTCAGGTGATGCGCTCCCTGCTCTACCTGGCTCGCGATGGCGGCTGGGTCGCCGGCCAGCAGGCATTGGATCGCTTCAACACGGATAACGTCGGCCACACGGTCAAGCTGAAGCGGGTGCAGGTTGGCGTGCTGGAGAACGTCTTTGCCGAGGTCGGCCGCGTCTATACCGACATCTTCGTCTGGCTCGACGAGAACGAACCGGGCAGGCTGTTCAAGTCGCTCAAGATGGAACTGCCGAACAGCACATTTCGCGGCACCGGCGTCTATGGGAAGGGCTACACGCTGGAGGAACTCGTTGCCCAACTGTTGATCGAGCTGCGCGAACGCATCGAGGCCGCCGGTGGTGAGACAATCGAGCATGTCGTACTCGGGCGGCCGGTGCATTATGCCGACGATGCGGAAGCTGATGCGCTGGCGGAGGCGCGCCTGCGCGCAGCGTAGCGGCCCCTACGCCCGCCGCTTCCGCGCGCTGGATTGCCTGGTTACGCGCAACTATGGACTCCCCGTATTCGAAGCCATTGAAGGCGCCAGGGTGCGCCTCTCGGACGAGCAGGCAACCCGCCTGGAGTTCATCGCCGAGGCGATCATCCTCAATGAGCCGTTCACGCGCCTGGAGTTTGAGCGCATGATCACCGACGAGCTGCGCCAGATCGGCGCATGCGTCGATGGCGCGGTGGCTCGCTCCGGCTTGCATCCGAAGCAGATTGACGCCGTCATCCGCACCGGCGGCTCCAGCGCCATCCCTGCCCTGGTGCAATTGCTCGGCGAGCGATTCGGTCGAGAGAAAGTCCAGGAGCACCGACTGCTGACCGGTGTCACGGAAGGGCTGGCCATCGCCGCCGCTGGCAGCGCCCGTCCCGTGGCCGCTTGACGAGAGCCTTCGACGTGTCGCGTGGCCTCAACGGCGGGACCGTGCGGTATGCTACGGAGACATCAGGCGGGCGAATCGGCAGAGCGAAGGCGAGAGCGTCGATGATCACAGCGAAGCGGGTGTACACCCTGGCCGACCTGCCGGAGTCGCCGGAGGACCGGATCTACGACATCCTGGAAGGGCAACTCGTCGTGTTCAACGTGCCGGATGACAACCACGACGTCGTAGTCACAGAGTTGTTCACCTTCCTGAGTTGGGCCATGGAGGCGGGCTACGGACGGGTGTCCTCGGCCACGCGCGCCGTCGCGCTTGACTTTCCTGAGCGCGGATACGCGGCAGAAGATGTCACCCATCCCGACCTCTTCTTCGTATTGGCGGACCGCGTGGCGTCGTTGCGCGGACGCCGGGCCCTGGAAGGCGTCCCTGATCTGGTGATTGAGGTCTTCTCCCGCACGACGCGAGCGGAGCACCGACCTGATGGGGATCTCTGGCAGGCGTATGAACGCCACGGTCTGCCCCACTACTGGCTGGTCGATACGGCCCGCCGGACAATCTTCCAGTACACGCTCATCGGGGAACAGTATGTGGGCGGCCACTACAGTGAACCCGTCGTCCTGCGAGCAAGCGATGTTCTGACCAGCCCATTGTTCCCGACGGTATCAATGTCGGTTTCCCGTGTCTTCGCGTTGGTGCTCGACCGGGAATAACGGCTTCGGCACACTCTAGTGCAGGATTGCGATCACCCGCGTCACTGCACTCTTTGCTGGTGTCGCGGAGGCTTTGCTCACCGCTGTCGTTGCGATGACGCGGACACTGCTAGTCGGCGCAGGATGGGCCGAGGCCGTGGTGGAGTGTGTTACCGATGTTGAAGTAGCACGCGACATCACCGCGACGGCACTGCCACTCTCGGTACTGGTCGCGCCGATCACCGTGACTCGCGCGGTGGTCTGCTGGGCCGTAAGTCGAGTGACGATCACCATAGCAGTGGCGGCAGCGGGAGCAGGCCGAGGCGCGGCGTCTTGCGGTGGAACGGCTGTGCCGCCGACAGTGCGCGCGGCGGCAGGGTGGGCGGGCGCCGCCGACGCCTGTTGCCGGGTCGCCGGCAGGCTCGGCGCTTGCCGTGCCTGCGGCGGGAGAGCTGCCTGTTGAGCCCGTGGAGCGGGCGGGGTGACGGGAACGTGTGCAGCCACCCCGGCATCCGCCGTGCTGCTCATCGGGAGCACGGGTGAGGCGTACGTGGTCACTTTCGAGACAACTGTTGCTTGCTTCGGTATGGCGGTCGCAACTGCGGCGCTCGGTGGGTTGATGAACGGATAGCCGACGACAGGTGCGTCGGCGGCGCGTGTGGGCACGGGGTACACCAGCAGGCGACCCGGACTGGCCGACGTGCTGAGTGCGCGTGCCGCCAGGACGAAGACGGCGACTACCAGGGCCAGCACCACCACGTACGGGTGCAGCAATGGACCGAGGTGGCGAAACCGGCGGAACAACGCCGCCAATGTGCGCGCCGTGACCTTCAGTGCCTCGCGCGCTCGACTGTAGCCCAGCAGTTGCTCCTCGCAACGGCGCAACTCACGGACAACGGTCGCCAGATCCGGCACGGTCGTCGCCTGCCAGGTCTGGTTGCGGAGCAGCAGCGTGTACACTGCCTGGGCGCCATCCGCCGGCGGATGGCGCCCGGCGGCGCCGAAGGGGCGGCCATTACGGTCGATGTTCAGCCGTGGGGCAGCAGCGCGGCCAGCGAAGGCCTGCGTCAGGAGTGCCGCCAGCATCGCGCCCTCTCCGGCGGTTCCGCGCTGGCGCCCCGGTCGGACGGCGTCGTAGCCGGAGACCCGCACAGTGCCGTCCATTGCTATCAGCACGTGGCGCAGCGCCAGCCCGGGGTGGTAAAAGCCTTGCGCCGAGGCGGTGAGCATCGCCTCGCCGGCCCGCCGCAGCACGGAGACCACATCAAGGGCTGAGTGGGGCTTTGGTGCGGCGAGCATTTGCTGCAGGCTGGTCGCCGTGACGAACTCGCGGACCAGATAGGTCGTACCCTCGTCGACGCCGAAATCATAGGGCAGGAGGGGTCCGTCGCCCGCCGACTGTGGCTCAGCGGTGAGCAACGGTACAGCCGCCAGATTCGCCAGAGCGGTGGTGAACCGTTGCAGCCGAACGCAGATGACCTTGCCGGTCTGCAGGTCCGACGCCACCATCAGTGGCGTGCGCGCCGGACCGCTCAACTGCCGGATGAGTTGATACCGTCCGTCGAGCAGGGAAAGTTCCTGTACTGACACGCCGCCGCCCCCTGGTCCCGCATCCGCATAGGAGCGTATACCGCGGCGCGGCTGTGGCGTTTGCCGGTAGGAGGATAGTCCCCTTAACTGCGGCGTTCGACGGCGTAGTGCATGACCTGGACCAGCGTCTTGCCGGCGTCGCTGTTGCCGAGGGTGGCAACGAGACGCTCCACCTCGCGCATGTAGCGCCGGGCAACGCCGTAGGCGTAGTCAATGCAGCCGTTGGCGCGCACCGCCTGGACGATGCTGCGGATCACTTCTTCGTTTGGGGCCTGGCCCTGGTGCAACAGACTCCGGTACGTGGAGCCGTGCGGCCCTTCCAGGAGGTGGATGACCGGCAAGGTCAGCATGCCTTCCAGCAGGTCGTGCCCCGTTGGCTTTCCTAACTCTTCCGGCGCCGACGTAAGGTCCAGCACGTCGTCGACGATCTGAAAGGCCATGCCGAGGTTGCGCCCGATCTCGGAGAGCACCTCTACCACGTGTTCGGAAGCCTGAGCGACCATTGCGCCGGCCCGGCAGCAGAGCCAGGTCAGGCTGGCAGTCTTCTGCTCCAGATACCCGAAATAGTCGGCTTCGCTGATCTGCCAATCGTAGGCGTGGGCCGACTGGCTGATCTCGCCGGCACAGAGCGACATAATGGTGCGAGCGGTGGAGGCCATCAGTCTGACGTCGTTAAGGGAGGCGACAGCGCCGGCGGCGGCGGCGAAGAGGTAGTCGCCGCCCAATACTGCGACCTTGGAGCCAAAGACACTGTTGGTAGTCGGGCGACCGCGGCGCATGCTCGCTTCGTCGATGATGTCGTCGTGGATCAGGCTGGCCGCATGGATCATCTCCATGGCGGCGCCGGCAACGACGGCGCGCGCGCGATCATACGTGCCCCAATGGGCGGCGAGCAAGACGAGCGCGGGACGTAGGCGCTTGCCGCCGCTGGAAAAGAGCTGCTGGAGCGCGCGGCGCAGGTCGGGGTCTCCCGCCTGCTGGGCCAGTTGCTCCAGTTCCGTGTCGACCAGCCGCGTGTCGGCGACGATCCGCACAGCCAACGGGTTGAAGCCGAGAATGGAAAGCAAGGTAGGCAAGGGGAACTAGGCCTCCTCTATATGGGCGGTAATCAGGCGGGAAAAGAGCGAGGCGGCATTCCGCGCGGCCTGCTCCGCCAGCGCTTCCGCAGTGGTGTTGCGGACCTCGGCGCAGAGCGCGATGGTGGCGTTGAGCCAGGCCGGTTCATTGCGACGCCCGCGGTGGGGAACCGGCGCCAGGTAGGGGGCGTCCGTTTCAAACAGCAGTTGCTCGACAGGGACTTCGGCTACCACGGCGCGTAGTTCGGCGTTGCGCGAGTAGGTGACGGCGCCGCCGAAGGCCAGGTACCAACCCCGGTCTACGCAGCGCCGAGCGAGCGGACGATCGCCACTGAAACAATGCATGACGACTCGTTGGGCGTTCGCGCCGACCAGCGCCTCCATGACGGCGTCGTCGGCGTTGCGGGAGTGGATGACAAGGGGCAGGTCTAAGTGGTGCGCCAGGGCAATCTGTCGCTGGAAGGTCTCGTGCTGAGCTGCCGGCGGCGCCAGGTTACGGTAGAAGTCCAGGCCAGTCTCCCCTATTGCTACAACACGCGGGTTGGTCGCCAGTGCCGCCAGTTCACTCTCCAGCGTGTCGGGGCAGTTCGCCGCTTCATGTGGATGAACGCCGACGCTCGCCCACACGCCCGAGAAACGCTTCGTCAATTCTACCGCCTTCCGGCTGGATGACAGGTCAGTGCCGATGCTGATCATCTGCGTCACACCGGCAGCGACAGCGCGCTGGACTACCGATACGACATCGTCGGCAAAAGCAGCGGCATCAAGATGCACATGGGTATCAATAGTCAATACAACGCTGCCCAGATGACGTTACTACCGTGTACACAGCACTGAATATGCATGCTACCACAGCC
Source organism: Chloroflexota bacterium (assembly GCA_036734945.1). Classification (GTDB taxonomy): domain Bacteria; phylum Chloroflexota; class UBA4733; order UBA4733; family UBA4733; genus UBA4733. The sequence goes on along the minus strand of DAIMXP010000021.1, from coordinate 24,756 downwards.
CCGAAGGCCGTTAGCCGGCGCGGCACAGCGGAGTGCGCAGCCGCTCCTATTGGTCGATGACGGAGCCATCCACGTGCAGCCGCGTGTGCAGGCCGCGCCGCCGATACGGGTGTTGTTGCTGGGCATCTTCTGCCAGTTCCACGCCGATGCCGGGCGCATCGGAGATGGTCAGGAAGCCGTCCTCCACTTGCGGCGCCCCCTTGACGATCTCACTCTTGGGCGGCTGATCCTCACCAATCGGGTATTCCTGGAGGGCGAAGTTGGGGATGCAGGCCGCCAGTTGCAGGCAGGCCGCCGTACTGACCGGGCTGAGCGGGTTGTGGGGGACAACGCCGACGTGGTGGGCCTCCGCCAACGCCGCGATCTTCTTGCTATGCGTGATCCCGCCGGCCATGCAGACGTCCGGTCGCACGTATTGCACGGCGCCGCGCCGCAGCAGCATCTCGAACTCGTAGATCGTGTGCAGCCGCTCACCGGTGGCGATCGGAATATGGATGTTCTGCGCCACCAGCGCCATGGCGTCGAAGTTGTCCGGCAGGATAGGGTCTTCATAAAAGAAGGGGTGAAACTGCTCAATGCCGCGCGCCAGGACAATCGCTTCCGCCGGGGCCATGCGTCGGTGGATTTCGACGCAGAGATCAACCTCGTTACCCACCGCTTCGCGGTAGCGGCGTACCGTCTCGATAGCGTCGCTGATCTTGGCGGCGTGGGTCTTGAAGTAGGGCACGTCGTGCGGCTCGTCCAGGAAGGGCGTTAAGTGCCCCACGGCGGTGAAGCCACGCGCTTTGGCGTCGATGCAGCCCTGCACCAGTTGCTCGGTGGTGCGCCCGAAAACGTGGTAGTAGACGCGGGCCTTGTTCCGACACTTGCCGCCCAGCAACTGGTACACCGGCACGCCGAAGTGCTTGCCGGCAATGTCCCATAGCGCGATGTCGATAGCGCTGATCGCACCCATAATGGCGGCGCCGCGGAAGTGGCTCGATCGGTACATGTACTGCCAGTGGTGCTCGATGCGCAGCGGGTCTTGCCCCACCAGATAGACGGCAAAGCTCTTGACTGCTTCAGCAGAAGCCTCCAGGTAGCCCCAGGTTCCCGATTCCCCTAACCCAACCAACCCCGCGTCGGTGTGGACCTGAACGAAAAGGTAGCGGTCGATCAACAGCGGCTCGACAGCGGTGATTTTCATGTGTAGTATCTCCTCCTACTGTTTCTCTGAAGAAGGAATACCAGATTTATGACCAAACCAATCCGACTCGCCCTCATCGGCTGTGGGGGTATCGCCACTAACAAGCACGTCACCGGCTACGGCCTCATCAAGGAGCAAGCGCCGGACCTCTTCAACCTCGTCGCCGTCTGCGACGCCGCTGTGGAGCGGGCGGAGGCGGTGGCCGACCGCGCTGTCGTCTGGGGACAGGAGCGGCCACGCGTCTACGCCGACGCCGAGCAACTGCTGCGGGACGGCAACGTTGATGCCGCCGACATTTGCTTGCCGCACTTCCTGCACCGCGATATCGGCATCGCCTGCCTGGAAGCCGGCGTCCACGTGCAGATCGAGAAACCGGTCGGCGTGACGATCAAGGCGACGCGCCAACTCATTGAGGCGAGCAAGCGCAGCGGCGCCACCCTTGCCACCGCTGAGCAGATTCGCCGGCAGCCGGGCCCGCGCACTGCCCACTGGGCGATCCACCAGAAGGGCATGCTCGGCACACCGCAGGTGTTCTTCGTGCAGCGCGCCACCAACCGCAAGGTAGACCCGAACATGCTCTGGGCCTGGCGCTTCGACCGCTTCCTCTCCGGCGGCGGGCCGGTGCTCGATAGCGGCGCGCACTTCTGCGACACCATGCGCTACCTGTGGGGCGATTGCGAGAGCGTCTACGGCAGTGTGCGCCGGCTCTATGAGGGCACGTTCGTCAAGGGTGACGAGCGCGTGCCGGACATGCGGGAGGACACCTTCACGGCGCTCCTCAACTTCAAGAGCGGCGTCACCGGCACCTGGACGGTGATCAACCGGCCACTGGCAGACACCTTCAATACCGTCATGTACTACGGCAGCGAGGGTTCGCTCAATGACCCTGGCGATCCCTTCCACGGCCCGCGCCTGACGGCCACCCTCAAGCGACTGGACGGCAGCGAGTACAAGCTGTCTGATCTCTACCAGCAATACCTCGACAGCATGAGCGCTGAGGAGCGGGAGCGCGTCTTCCCCTATGGCCTGACCGACGGCTTCGCCCTGGAAGTCTGCGACTTCTTGCACAGCATTCGCGACGGTCGGCCACCGGAGATTACCGGCGAAATGGGGCTGCAGGCCAAGGCGATCGCCTGCGCTATCTACGAGGCTGCCGCCGCCGATCAAGTCGTGCGCGTGCAGGACGTGATCGACGGCACATATGATGCGTATCAGCGGCCGATTGATGAACGCTGGGGCATCGCATGAGATTAGTGTACGGCGAAGGCGGCACTGTATGATGCAGTGGTCGCCAGGGAGGTGAACGTGCAGCCGTCTGGGACGGAGGAGGCTATGGTCGATCCAGAGCAGTCGCTGGTCGAGTCCTACCGTGCCGCCCTGATTAGGTATCTGCAGACGCGCAGCGAAGAGCCGTTGTATCAGGCGTCGATGCTCAGCCAACGTTTCGTGGAGCAAGGGGTCGGGCCCGAGGAGATCGTGGCGCTGCACGCCGATGCGGTCGCTGTCGTTATTACCGGTCGATCCTACCGCGAACAGGCGCGAGCGACCACCGATGGACTGCAGTTCCTGCTGGAAGTCATGATCGCCTACGGCGTGCAGTACCAGCACTACCTGCAACTGCGCCTTGATCAGCTGGGCATCCGGGCCGAACAGCAGACGGCGCTGGAGCGGCAGCGTGCCGATCTGGCGGAGCAGTCCGAGCGCGAGAAGGTTGAATTGCTCGCCGTGATCGCCCACGAACTCGGCACGCCGCTCACTGCGGTCAAGGGCTACGTAGACGTGGCGAAACGGCTGGTCAAGCGCGGTCGTTTCGAGGCGGTGCCGATGGCGCTCGGCTCCGCCAGCGAAGCTATCGATCGGCTCTCGCAACTCACGGGGGATCTGGTGCGCGCCAGCCGCGGCGAGTCGGTGGAGTTGGAATTGCAACCGCTCGATCTGGCGGAAGTGGTGGCGCGGGCTGCCACCTGGGCGAATGCGGCCGCCCTGAAGAAGGGCGTCGATTTGGAGAACCAGCTCGGTGGCGCCCCCCAACCCCTGCCGATTGTCGGCAACGCCGACGCCTTGCTGACGATCGTGGGCAACCTCTTCTCCAATGCCATCCGTTACACCGCGGCGGGCGGGCGGGTGACGATCAGCGGCGGCAGGGACGACCAGCGGGTCTGGGTCACAGTCGCGGACACCGGGATCGGTATGACGGCAGCGGCACAGGCACGCGTCTTCGAGAAGTTCTATCGGGCGCCGGAAGCGCGGCGCGTGGAAGCCGGTGGCCTGGGCCTTGGGTTGACGCTGGCGCACGAGTTGGTGCTGGCACATGGCGGGGAGATCATCGTCGCCAGTACGGTGGGCGTCGGGAGCACGTTCAAGGCCGCCTTCCCGCTGGCATCGGCCATGGCAGTATTGGAGACGGAGGGGATTGATGAACGAACAAAGTCGTAGCGAACTGACGGCGGACCTCGAGCAGCAGCGCCGGACCATCAGCGAACTGCAGACGCCGGTGATCCAGGTCTGGAAGGGCATCCTCGCCTTGCCGATCGTGGGCGGCCTTGATACTGCCCGGACGCGGGCAACCACCGAGTCGCTGCTGCAGAAGATCGTGGAGACCGGGTCGGAGATCGTAATCCTGGACATCACGGGTGTGCCTGTCGTGGACACTGCTGTGGCCAGGCACCTCCTGGAGATGGTCGGCGCCTCCCGCTTGTTGGGCTGCGAGGTCTTGATCGTCGGCCTCTCGGCCAGTATCGCCATGACCCTGGTGCATCTTGGTCTGGACCTGGCTGGTGTGACCACGCGGACCACCCTGGCCAGGGGATTAGAACTGGCTTTCGCGCACTTAGGGCTGGAGGTTGTCCGCCGGCGGCGAGGTACTGATCGGGACGAGGCGTTCGAGGCGAGCGAGAGTTAGATGGCACGCGTCCCCGTCATCCAGATCGGTGGAACCCTGATCGCGACGGTATTGGAAGAGCTGCGCGACAGCGATGCCCTGGACTTGCAACAGGAGTTGGGGGCGTTGCTGGAGCGCACTGGTGCCCGCGGTGTCTTGCTTGACCTCACCGTGGTCGAGACGGTTGATTCCTTTCTCGGCCGGTTGTTTCACGACGTGGCCGTCATGGCCGGGTTGCTGGGCGGGATGACGATCGTTGTCGGGATTCAGCCGGCGGTAGCCATGACGCTCGTCGAGCTCGGACTAGAATTGCAAGGTGTTCGCACGGCGCTGACGGTGGAAAAAGGATTGGTCATCCTGGGTCGGCAAATTGCGGTCCAGGATCGCCGGGGTCGCCATGCCCATCATTGAAGAGCGAATCGCCCTGGTGGACGAAAGCGGCATCGTCACGGCCCGCCAGCGCGCTCGCGATGCCGCCCAGCGCCTGGGTTTTGGTAAGGTTGACCAGAGCCGTATCGCGACCGCCGTCTCGGAACTGGCCCGCAATGTGGTGCGCTACGCCGTGAACGGGCAAGGGGACGTGACGATCCGAGAATTGGCGGTGTCGCCCGCTGGAACCGGGATCGAGATCGTCGTGAAAGACAATGGGCCGGGCATCGCCGACGTCGAGCAGGCGTTGCGCGACGGCTTCACTTCAGGAGCCGGGCTGGGTCTGGGCTTGCCGGGCACGAAGCGCCTGATGGACGAGATGCAGATCGACAGTACGCTCGGCCGAGGAACGACCGTGACCATCCGCAAATGGCGCAGTTAGGATGGCACAGTTTCTGCGCCTCCCCGTAGTGAGAGAAAGTGACACCGAGCGAGCGCGGCAAGAGGCGCGCGCGATGGCCAGAAGTCTGGGGTTCAACAGCGCCGATACGGAAGCAGTGACCCTGGCAACCCGAGAACTGGCGACGAACCTCGTTCGCTACGCTGTCGGCGGGCGGCTCGTCATGTCGGTGGTGGCTGCCAAAGGGGCTTCGGGCATCGAGGTCGAAAGCCAGGATGACGGCCCCGGCATCGTGGACCTGGAGCGGGCTATGGAAGATGGGTACAGCACCGGGGGCGGCCTGGGGAGCGGTCTACCTGGGGTGCGCCGGCTGATGGACGAGTTCGCTATCAGGAGCGGACCGGGAGGCACGTATGTGATGACGCGGAAGTGGCTGCGCGGCCAATAGCGGTTGCTGCCGCAAGCCGTACCTACCCGGGTGAATCGGAGAACGGCGATGCCTGGGCCGTCCACTGGCATGAAGGGCGGTGCCGCATCGCGGTTATCGACGGACTGGGCCACGGACCGTTGGCGGCGGCGGCGGCACGACTGGCGCTTGCTGCGCTCGATGCCCTTCCCGAGTTAGCGCCGGCAGAAGCGCTTACCGTGTGCCACCGGGCACTTGTCGGCAGCCGCGGCGCCGTGATCACCGTCGTGCAAATCGACTCGCCAGCGCACCGGCTCACCCATGCCGGCATCGGCAACATCGACGGGTACCTCTGTGGCGCCACACGCGTCACACACCTCGTCAGTGATCGAGGCATCGTCGGCGGGGCTACACGGCAGATCCGAGCGTATGGAACCGATTTGGACGCCGGCTGGCTGCTCCTGCTCCATACCGACGGTGTCAGTGCCCGCTTTAATCTGCGGGAGCAATGCGTGCTGTACTCATCCGACCCGCAAGTGCTGGCTAACGCAATCCTGGCAAACTGGGGCCGCACGACTGACGACGCCACGGTGGTGGTTGCCTGCCCGATCGTGCTGCCGAACGCCTGAGGCCCGCCAGGCACTGAGCTACAGCGTCCCTTCCCTGCAGTCAGGTCAGTGGCTATGCTATTGGCGCGCCGGGCCGCAGGCAAGGACGATAGAAGGAGAACGCTTTGTCGGCGCTGCCCATGGGCGAGGAACTCTTCGGCGGGCTGGCCGTCTACCTGGTGGCCGCGGGACTGAGCGTGCGCACAGCCAGAGTCTCGTACCTGCTGTCGGCGGCGGCGTCCCTGCTCGTGTTCGCTGGCGGCGCGCTGGCCCTCGGCCGGCCGGACAGCACGGCGACCGTGCCGGGGCCGCTACCTGGGGTAGCCCTGGCAGTGCGCATTGATGCCCTGAGCGCCTACTTCGTCGTCGTAATTGCTGCCATTTCCTGCTGTGTCGCCATCTATGCGGCGGGGCAGGCCGGCAGGCCGCCATACCAGCACGCTCACGACAGCCATCCCGGTCGCCGCGAGCACCACGGATCGCCGGCGGCCCGGCTCCTCAGCGCGGGTTACACCCTGTTCGTCGTGAGCATGCTCGCAGTGGTCACTGCCGCCAACGCTTTCACCTTCCTGGTCGCCTGGGAGTGCATGTCGCTCCTCAGCTTCGGCCTGGTCATCTCCCAGCATCAACGCCGGGATGTGCGTTCGGCGGGCTGGGTCTACTTTGTGATGACGCACGTGGCGACCGCCGCGATCTTCGGGGCCTTCCTTGTGCTCTACCGGTCCACCGGCTCCTTCGCCTTCGCCGACTGGTCTGCTGCGGCACAGACGTTGCCGCTCGGCATGCGTACCCTCGTCTTCCTGCTGGCGCTCGTCGGCTTCGGAACCAAGGCCGGCATGATCCCGCTGCACATCTGGCTGCCGCGTGCCCATCCGGTGGCGCCCACACCGATCTCCGCGCTCATGTCCGGCGTCATGATCAAGACCGGCATCTACGGCCTTGTGCGAATCGGCATGGATATCCTCGGTCCTGGACCGGCCTGGTGGGGCCTGCTGGTGGTGGGTCTCGGCGCCGTGTCGGCCGTGCTGGGGGTGCTCTACGCCCTCATGGAGCACGATCTGAAGCGTCTCCTCGCCTATCACAGCGTGGAGAACATCGGCATCATCCTGCTCGGCGTGGGCGTGGCCTTGCTCGGGCGCGCGGTCGGTCAGCCGGCAGTTGCCGCCCTCGGTCTCGCTGCCGCGCTCTTTCATGTGCTGAACCATGCCACCTTCAAGGCGTTGCTGTTCCTGGGGGCCGGCGCGGTGGACGAGGTGACCCACACGCACGACATGGAGCACCTGGGCGGACTGATTCGTGTCATGCCGGTGACTGCACTTTTCTTCCTGGTCGGTTCCGCCGCCATCTCCGCGTTGCCACCGCTCAACGGCTTTGCCAGCGAATGGCTCACCTTCCAGGCGCTGCTGCTCAGCGGCATGCGCAGCGCGAGCCCGCTGCTCACCGTCCCGCTGCTCTTTGCCGGCGCCATGCTCGCCCTCACCGGCGCGCTCGCTGTCGCCTGCTTTGTCAAGGCCTTCGGCCTCACCTTCCTGGCTCTGCCGCGTGGCCACGAGGCGGGTGGCGTTACACCGACGCAGGTACGGGAGACCGGCAAGCTGCAGCTCGTCGGCATGGGGCTGCTCAGCGCCGGCTGCGTTGCGCTGGGCCTGCTGGCCGGTCCGGTCGTGGCGGCGCTCGGTCCCATTACCCGTGCCCTCACCGGCGCGCCGGCGCCCGTTATTGGCTTCACCTTGCTGCCGTATACCGCCGGGGCGCGGCTGAGTTCGCCGGGCATCGCGCTGGCCCTGGTCGTGCTGGCGCCGCTACCCTGGCTGCTGGCGCGTGTCCTGGCCGGGCCGGTGCGCTCCCGCTTGAGTGAGACATGGACCTGCGGGAACACCCTCCTCCCCATCAACGAGTACAGCGCCACCGGCTTCGCCAAGCCCATTCGCCTGATGTTTGCCGGCGTCATCCGGCCCTGGCGCACAGTGGACCACGTCTATCAGAAAGGCACGCGCTTCGTCGCGTCCATCCGCTACCAGGCCGCGGTGACGCCGGTGTTCGAACAGTACGTCTACCGCCGCCTCAGCGACCACATCGTGCGGGGCGCCCATCTGGTGCGCCGGCTGCAGAATGGCTCCATCCAGACCTATCTCGCCTACCTGTTCGTCGCCCTCCTGATCGTTTTGGTGGTGGCCCGATGACGTCTGTTCTGCACACCCTGCTCGCCGCCCTGGCCCAACTCGTGCTGCTGGTCGCCCTGGCGCCCGGCGTCAACGGCGTCATCAAGCAGTTTAAGGCGCGCCTGCAGAACAGGCGGGGACCGAGCGTCCTGCAGGCCTACCGAGACCTCTGGAAGTACCTGCGCAAGGACAGCGTGCGTTCCGAGCACAGTTCCTGGCTCAGCAGCGCCGCGCCGCCGGTCTACGCCGGCGCCTTCGCCACAGCGGCGCTGTTGGTGCCGGCGATCTGGCTGCCGGCGCCGCTGGCGGGTTGGGGTGACGCCATCGTGCTGATTGGTCTCTTCGCCCTGGCCCGCTTCTTCCTGGCGCTGGCCGGCCTCGACACCGGCAGCGCCTTTGGCGGCATGGGGAGCAGCCGGGAGGTGGCTATCTCCGCGCTGGCCGAGCCGGTGCTGCTGCTCGCGCTGTTTTCCGTGGCCTTGCTGGCCGGTGGCACCAACCTCTCCGTCATCGCCGCCGAACTGAGTACACGCGGCTTCGCCGCCGTAACGCCGGGCCAGGTGCTGGCCCTGGTCGCCATGTTGATCGTCGTCCTGGCGGAGACCGGCCGCGTGCCGGTGGACAACCCGGACACGCACCTGGAGCTCACCATGGTACACGAGGGCATGCTGCTGGAGTATTCCGGCCGTCCCCTGGGCATCCTGGTCTGGGCTGCGTTGCTCAAGCAGACCGTGATTTTCTCGCTGCTGGCCGCCGTCTTCTTCCCCTGGGGCATCGCGAGTGAGGCTTCCCTTCTCTCCCTCGCCCTGGGTTTAGGCGTCTACCTGCTCAAGCTCCTGCTGCTCTGTGCCCTCATGGCCGTGATTGAGTCGACGTTTGCCAAGCTGCGCATCTTCAAGGTGCCGGACCTCATGGGGGCCGGTCTCACCATCGCCCTGCTTGCCGTGATCGCCAATGGGGTGCTCCGATGAACACCACGACCGTCTCCGTTGTCGATACGCTCTCGCTACTCTTGCTCGCTACCGGCTTCGCTGTAGCGGGGACCCGCCGGCTGTCCCTCGCCATCTGGACGCTGGCCGTGCAGTCCGGCCTGCTCGCCGCCGTGGCGGCGGTCGTCGCCGTCGGCGCCGGGGCGGCACACATGTGGGCAGTGGTGGTCCTGACGGTCGCCGTCAAGGCGGTCGCCATCCCGGCCGTGCTCTTTCGCGTCCTGCGCACACTGGAGGTGCGACGGGAGACGAATCCGCTGGTCTCCACACGCCTCTCGCTCGTCGTCGCCGCCGGCCTCATGCTGGTGGCCTTCGGCGTCGTCGGCCAGAATACCTTGCCCAACGCCATCGCCAGCCACGAGGCCTTACCGGTCTCCATCGCCCTCATGCTGATCAGCCTGTTCACGATGGTGACGCGCAAGAAGGCGCTGATGCAGGTCATCGCCCTGGTCAGTATGGATAACGGCCTCTATCTGGCCGGCATCATCGCCACGCTCGGGCTGCCCCTGTTCGTGGAGATCGCCCTCTTCTTCGACCTGCTGGTTGGCGTCATCATTATGGGGGTCTTCGCCTTCCGCATCAATCAGACCTTTGAGACGGTCAATACCGACCGCCTCCGCCAGTTGCGAGGGTAAACGTATGCTCCCGGTCCTCTTGCTGCTGGCGCCCGCTGTGACCGCCCTGCTCTGCCGCTTTGCCCGACCGCAGCAGTGGCCGGAGCGGATCAGCGCCGTCGGCGCGCTCTTCACGGCGGCTCTGGGCGTGGCAACGGCGGCGCAGGCATTCGGCGCCCAGCCGCTCCATCTGTTCGACGATCACCTCTACCTGGATGCGCTGAGCGGGCTGCTGCTGCTCATCGTCTCCCTCGTGGGGCCGGCCGCTGCCCTGGTCTCGATTGACTATATGCGCCACGAAGTACAGGAAGGGACCGTGACGCCGCCGCAGTTGCGCTGGTACTTCTGCTGGTTGCACCTCTCCATCTTCACCATGCTTGCCGTCCCCATGGCCAACAACCTGGGCATCCTCTGGGCAGCGGTGGAGGGCACCACGCTCATGACCGCTATGCTCGTCGGCTTCTACGGTCGCGGCGCTTCGCTGGAAGCTGCCTGGAAGTACCTGTTCATCTGCACCGTCGGCATCGCCTTCGCCCTCTTCGGCGTGCTGCTGGTCTATTACGCCGGCCAGCAGGTCGTAGCGGCGCAGGCCAACCCGCTGAATTGGGATACTTTGCAGGCCGTGGCCGGACGGCTCGATCCCCGCGTGATGCGGCTCTGCTTCGTCTTCGTCCTGATCGGCTTCGGCACCAAGGCCGGGCTGGCGCCCATGCACACCTGGCTGCCCGATGCCCATAGCCAGGCGCCTTCCCCCGTAAGCGCGTTGCTCTCCGGTGCCTTGCTCAACTGCGCGCTTTATGCGATCTTCCGTTTTCACGTACTGGCGGCCGGCGCACTGGGACCAAACTTCTCCAGTCACCTGCTGCTGGTGTTTGGGATGCTGTCCGTCGTCATCGCCGTCCCCTTCATCCTTGTGCAGCACGACCTCAAGCGCCTGCTCGCCTATTCCTCCGTCGAGCACATCGGCATCATCGCCCTGGGCGTCGGCATCGGCGGTCCGCTCGCCCTCTTCGCCGCCGCCTTCCACATGCTGAACCACGCCCTGACCAAGGCCGTGCTCTTCTTCGCGGCCGGCCGGCTCGGGCAGCACTACGGCACGCTGCGCCTCTCCCGCCTGCGCGGGGCGGTGCAGGCGGCGCCGCTGGCCGGTGGGGCCATGCTGCTCGGCGGCTTCGCCATCACCGGCACGCCGCCCTTTGCCACCTTCGCCAGCGAGTTCGGCATCATCAGCGCCGGCTTCGGCGGCCCGACGAGCAGCCCGTGGACGATCATCGCCAGCATTGTCCTGCTCGTCGCCCTCGCCTTCGTCTTTGCCGGGTTGCTCCGCCACACGATCCGCCTCACATTGGGCAACGCCCCGAGCCGGCTCAAGGTCGATCAGGGTTCCACCTTGCTGGGCGCTGTCCTCATCGTCCCCATCCTATTCCTGGTGATGGCGGAGTTTTGGTTGCCGCCGCCGCTCGCCCACGCCCTGGGCCAGGTAGCCCTGGTGCTGGGCGGAGGTGGAGGGTGATGGAACTGACGGCGCTGGCAGCGCGGCTGGCAGATGAACTCGGGGAAGGGGTGCGCATCTGGCCCGAGCCTGCCGCCCGGATCGTCCACGTCGGCGTCCCCCCGGACCGGCTGCCAGCCGTTTGCGCCCACCTCTCCGCCGCCTACCAGGCGCCGCTGTCGGTCATGACCGGCACGGACGAGCGTCCGCTCGGCCGCGGCTTCGGGCTGTATTACCTGTTCTCCATGGACCCTGCCGACCAGTTCGTGGCGGTCGAGACGATGCTAGATGGCGCGCACACCGCCTACCCCTCCGTCACGCCCGTCGTCCCGGCGGCCCACTGGTACGAGCGGGAGGTCAAGGACATGCTCGGGCTGGATCCGGTCGGCCATCCCGATCCGCGCCGGCTGGTGCTGCACCCGGACTGGCCGCGCGGCCAGCACCCGCTGCGCAAGGACTTCGATCCGGCCAGGCGGCTGCCGCGCGTCGAGCACGCCGATGGGCCGATCACCGGCGTCCACGGCGAAGGGGTGATGGAGATTCCCGTCGGCCCTATTCATGCCGGCATCATCGAGCCGGGCCACTTCCGCTTCGGCGCGGTGGGCGAACTGATGCTGCACCTGGAGGCGCGGCTGTTCTACACCCATCGCGGCATCGAGAAGGCGGCGGAGGGCCAGAGCAGCGAGCGAGTGCTGTTCCTGGCGGAGCGCATCTGTGGCGCCTGCTCGCTCTCTCACTCCACCGCCTATTGCCAGGCGCTGGAGCAGCTCGCCGGCGTGGCCGTGCCGCTGCGCGCGCAGGTGATCCGCACCATCCTGCTGGAACTGGAACGGCTCTACAACCACATCGGCGACATCGGCAACCTCTGCGCCGGGACCGGCTTCCAACTGGGTGTCTATCAGGGCGGCCGGCTGAAGGAGTTGTTGCAGCAGTCGATCGAGCGCGTCACCGGCAGTCGCTTCTTCTTCGGCGTCAACTGGCCCGGCGGCGTCCGGCGCGACCTGACGGCGGCGCATACCGTCGACATCGGTCACACCATCGGTCTGGTCGAGCGCGACTTCCGCGACTACATCCTGACGCTGCTGGACACCGATTCCTTCATGGAACGCTTGACCGGCACCGGCGTGCTGGCGCCGGCGATCGCTCGAGAGCTGGGGGCGGTGGGAGTGGCGGCGCGCGCCTCCGGCGTCGACCGCGACAGCCGGGTCCTGCACCCCTATGCCGCCTATGACCCTGCCCACATCAAAGTGCCGGTCTACCAAGAAGGCGACGTCAAAGCCCGCGTCCGCGTGCGCTCCAACGAGAGTCTGGTCTCCTTCGCCCTCGTGCGCGACCTACTCACGCGGCTAGAGCCGGGGGAGCTGGCGGTTCCCCTCGGTCCCTTGCCGGCAGAACACTGGGCCATTGGTCTCACGGAATCGCCGCGCGGCGAGAACATCCATTGGGTGATGACTGGCCGGGAGGGTGAGATCTACCGCTACCGTGTCCGTTCGGCCTCCTACAACTGGGCAGTGGTGCCCTTCGCCGTGCCGGGCAACATGTTGCCGGACTTCCCGTTGATCAACAAGAGCTTTGAGCTCTGCTACGCCTGCCTGGATCGGTAAAAGAAGGGCCCCCCATGTTCCACATCTTTCGGCGCAGCGCCAGGATTGGCATCGTCACTACCAGCTATCCGGCTCAAGCGGAGTTGGCGCCCGAGGGTTTCCGGGGCACACCGGACTTTACTCCGACGCGCTGCGATGCCAACGGCGCCTGCGCCGCCGTCTGCCCCACCGGCGCCATCACCATGCAGCCTGCCGGAAGGGGTGCCATCCTGACAATCGACCGGGCGCGCTGCATCGGCTGCGGCCGCTGCGTCGAGGTCTGTGCGCCGGGAGCGCTCACGATCAGCCGCGAGTTTGCGCTGGCGAGCCGCAGCCGGCATGACCTGCTGGTGGTGGCACACCTGCCGGAGGGGAGCGCGTCGTGAGCCGTATACCGTTGCCCTTGCTGGGCGAAACGCCAGTGTCAACCGCGTCCGCTGAGGAGTTAGGCAAGCAACTGACCCGTCGTAGCCAGTCGATCTTGCACCGCTCGCTCCACCTGCGTCACCTGGACTCCGGCTCCTGTAACGCCTGCGACTGGGAGATCACCGCCACCACCAACGCCATCTACGATATCCAGCGCTTCGGCATCGACTTCGTCGCCTCACCGCGCCACGCCGACGCCGTGCTGGTGACGGGTCCGGTCACGCGCAACCTGGAGATTGCCGTGCGCCGCACCTACGCCGCCATGCCGGAACCGAAGTTGGTGATCGCCGTGGGCGTCTGCGCCTGCAGCGGCGCCGTGTTTCCCGCCGGCTACGCGGCCGGTGACGGTGTGGCTGCCGTGCTGCCGGTCGACATCTACATCCCCGGCTGCCCGCCGCGCCCGCAGGCGATCATTCAGGGACTCTTGCTGGCGATGGACCGCATCGCGCAGCGCGTCCGGTATGCAGAGCACGGTCAGGCCGAAAGCTGCTAAGCACGTAGCCAGAACAAAGGCATGCTTTTGCAGCCAATCCCCTCTGGAGCGGTCTATGCCAAAGTTATGGTTACATGCTTAGACGCAGCCCGCTGTTCAGGCGGGCGGCGCCGGTAGGGAGCCGACCGGGCGCGCTGCGATGCGACCCAGCGCTTCCTGTAGACGATCGTCGGGCACGGTCAGAGAGACCCTGATATAGCCTTCACCGTGCGTGCCAAATCGGGTGCCCGGCAAGACCCAGACGCCGCAGTCCTTGAGCAGGCCGGCAGCATATTCCTCCGCGGCCTGGCCTGCCGGTACGGCTGCCCAGATACAGGGCGTCGCCTTCGGCAGCTCGGCGACCAGGCCAACCTTCGCGAGCGTGCGGACAACGAGGTCACGTCGGTCTCGGTAGATTGCGTCGCGCTGCTGGAACCAGTCGGGCGGGGTGGCCTCGACGGCGGCCCTGGCGGCACGCTGGATGGGTTCCGGCAGGGGAGCGCCAAGCACGGCCTGCACACGACCCATGGCCTCCACCAACTGCCGGTTGCCGAGGAGCACGCCGATGCCATAGCCGGGCATGTTGAAGGCGATCGACAGGGAATGGATCTCGACGCCGACATCCAGCGCGCCGGGGATCTCCAAGAAACTCAACGGGCGGTATCCCTCGTAGGTGACGCCGGCGAAGCTCATATCCTGGCAGACCACGAGGTTGTGGCGCTTGGCGAAGGCCACGACCTCGTGGTAGAACGAGGCAGGCGCGATAGCGCCGGTGGGGCTGTTGGGGTAGTTGAGGTAGAGCAACCGGGCACGGTCGGCGACGGCTGCGGGGATGGCTGCCATGTCCGGTAAGAAACCGCTGTCGGCGTGCAGCGGTATCGGCACGGCGACGGCCCCGGCAAACCGGGCCGCCGCCGCGTAGAGCGGGTAGCCAGGGTCGGGCACGAGCACCACGTCGCCCGGGTTCGTGACCAGCGTAGGGATGGACGCCAACCCGTCCCTCGCTCCGTTCAGGGGCAACACGTGCTGATTCGGGCTGAGGCTGACCTTGAAGCGGCGCTCGTACCACGCTGCCATGGCTGCCCGCAAGGAAAGATGCATCGCAGGCGATGGCGGGTGGACGACCGGGGATGCCCCTGCTTCGGCCAGCGCCGCCAAAACTGACGGGGGTGGCGGCAAGTCCGGCGTCACCGGGGCAAGGGAAATGACATCCCCTCGCTGGATGGAGCGCTGGACGAGCAGGTGATCAGCCTCGATGGACCAGGAGGATGCCAAGGTACCGAGCCGTGTTGCGAGCGTTACCAGTGCCACACCCCTTCCATGAAATGAAACATGTAGGCCAGGCGTCCGCCCGTTACCGGCAGAGGCGCGACGCAGGCTGCCCCGGCCAAGCACAGGCATAGTACAGCAATGAATCACGCTCTCGGGAGGCCAGCAGCGAAGCGCAATACCCAGCCGGTGTCCTCCGCGTGCGGAGTATACCTGTTGCCATGCAATGCGCCTGCGGCGCTCACCGCGTCCTGCCAGATGCTCTGGGTCCCGCCTGCCTGGCGAAGGCATAACGCAGCGTCTGCGCCCAACACAACAAGGACGCCTGCCTGGGTTGACCCGAGAGCCGTCGGTCGCGTTCCTCTGCAAGCGGTCCGCGTGTACTGACTATTCACCAATTGTTACCATTATCATTGACATCTGATGGTACCCTTATGGTCAGACGCGGTGGGATATCTCGCGCCCCTGTTCGCGCGGGAACAGAGCAGATGCGGAGGTGCTGAATGTTCCTCAACCTAACGGTGGACAGTCCGAAGGGTAGAAAAGGGCGGCAAGCACCCTGTTTTTCCGCTCTGATAGCTGATACCCGTACGCAGGTGGGAACGTGCTGGGAAGCAGCGGCCGAGATCGCGCAGATCGAGGCGCCGCTTGCGGACCATCCCGGTCGATTGCAGTTCATGGCGTCACTTTCCCGCCTGCTGGAGACCTTGGGGTACTTTGATGCCGGGGTCTATCTGTCGAGCATCGGCTTGAAGTCAATGAACCAGGCTTCATCCGTCCGGCTGCACTACGCCGACGTGCGAGCCCACGGTCAGGCCGCCTTACTGGCTGGAGCGAGCCTGATCGAAGCAGCGGCGAACAGCAGTCATCCTGCCAGTGAAGAACGCGCAGCAACTCTGCGCGAAGCGCTAGCAAGGCTCCGTGGCCACTTGGAAGAGATCGGGGACTTCCTCCTTGGTGATCGCCAACAAGTGGCCTGACGATCCGGTGCAGTGCAGGAAAGATCCAGGGATCCACCGTTATAACCCCGACTCCAAGTAAGGCTCAGACGCGGCCGACAGTGTCGGCATGCGGCGCTCTACGTCATAAAGCGCCGAGAGGATGCCGGCTACTGGCCACTGACAAGGTCGAGCCAGAAGGCATTGAACCGCGCGCCATCGACCACGGTGACGACCTGCAACGGCCTGCCCGCCGGTTCGACACGCTCCAGCAGCCAGCCCTCGCGCACTTCCGTCCGCAGTGGTAGTTGCTCGATAGTGACCCCATCCCAACCCATCGCCACCGCGCAGGCGAGCGCGTCGTGCTGAAAGTTGATGATGTCGTCGGGCAGCCCGCTACACGTCAGGCCATACCTGGATTCGTACCGTTCGTCCCGCGCAAACGCCTCAGCCTGGTGGGCCAGTAACTGCCCAAGCGAGCCGGCAGCATGTAATTCCGGGAGGTAGGCGCGACGCAATGCCGTCTGCCCGGTAATCTCCATCGGCACGATGGTGGGTTGGAGGTGCTGAAACACGTGCAACGCCGATGCCACGTCGTACTGCACGTTGAAGTCCATCTCGTTCTGCCACTGGGGAAAACCGGGAGGGGCAGGCCGCACATGGCCACCCATCAGGAAGATCGGCACGCGAGCGAGTTGACCGGGGTACGCCTGGTCGAACAGGGCAAGGTTGGTGTAGGGGCCGATGGCGATTATTGTGGCGCCCGCTGCAACGCTCTGCCGGAGCAACTCCAGCGCATCGGCGAAGGGATTGTGCGAGGCGGGAACCGGCTCCGGCCAGTAGTCTGCCTCTATTGGAAGAGCAAGCGCATCTCGGTACTGGTACCAGGCCCCGTCAGCGCCGGCCGCGACCGGGACTTCTGTCCGGCCGGCCAGCCCGAGGGCGTACTTCACATAACCCGCTCTGCGGCCTTGGTCCTCGGCGACCGTTGTGATCCCGGTGATCTCCAGACCCGGCCAGCGCAACAGCATGGCGAGGGCGCAGAGATCGTCGGTGTCGCCACCGAGGTCGGTATCGAGATGGATCTTGAGGGGAGGGTCGCTCGGTCCCACATTTGCCTCCCAGGGGGCATCCCCCACCGGACCGCGGGCGGGCTCCTCACGTCTTCTCATCCGTGACCGCTGAGCCGTGCCACGCGCAGCACCGGTGTTCCACCGACGTTTTGGAGGGGCAGGTACAGGATATGGGTGGCGGCGCCAAGGCGGACCGTCATCTCTTGCACGACATACGCCATGCCAAATGTGAGGGCGACGAAGATCGCCAGGTGGGCGTGGACATGGTATGTCAGCTGCTCCATTGCGGAACAGCCGACCTCGTCTGGGGTTGTCGCCTGGCGCCTCGACTGCACGAGCGCCCAGCCGAGCACGATGGCCAGAACGAGCAGGAGAGCGACCGCCGCCCACCAGCGCCAGGAACCCTGTCCGTCCCACCGTCCCTTGCGCTGTGGCCGTCGTGGCGAGGGCCGCGAACGCCGGTTGTCCGGTCCGCGCGACACACCCATCACGGCGCAAAGATGTCATAGATCAGGGTGATGACCCCGGCCAGCGCGGCGGCGCCCACGACGCGGCGGGCCGATTCCTGCCGGTCGACCACAAGTCCGAGCACCAGGGCGGTAGCCGTACCGGCCAGAATGCCGCTGCCCACGTCCTCCCAACTCACCCCAATCAGCGGCGCATCCACGTTCAATCCGGTAGCGTTGGCGCCGCCAAGCACAAGCCGCCAGGCCACAAAGGTGACCGCTGTCGCCCCAGCGGCGATGGCGAACCGACCGCGTGAGCGTGTCCAGGGCCAACTGGCCGCGAGGATTGCCCCCACGAGCACGCCGCCGAGGAGACCGAATACGATGCTGGTCGAGAGGCTGTACATCAGCGTGCCTTCCTTCAACTCGAGGGGGCGATGAAGCCACCGCCCAGTTACTTTTCCGGCGGTGTCGCCGGCGCCGGCTGCGTCTTGACAACCTTGCCGGTGGTGCCGTCCACCAGGACCTGGACCGGTGCGCCGCCCGCCTTGGGCTGCACCGTGATCTCGTAGACGATGGCGCCGCCCTGTTTCGCCAGGTCGTACCGTGTGATGGTCCCCGGCACCGCCGTGGTAGCGGCCTGCGATGCTTCGGTGATGGAGATCTTCGCCTGCCGGGCGAGTTCGCCGTATTGGTTTTCGAGGGACGGGACGTTGCCGCCGGAAGCCGTGCGCTCACTCGCCGGACCGGCCAGGGCATACCAGGCCAGGAACAGCACGACCGCGACGATGAGCACACTGGCGATCAGCGACCCCCAGATCTGGAGCCAGTCGCGTCGGTCGGATCGCCACGTTGCCAAGGTCACCGCTCCTCTCCTGCCCGCGCTACTTCGGATCGCTGCTTCGCCTGGACGAGTGCCGCGTCAACTCCTCGACGGTGGAGAGGGGACGCGCCGCTGCTGGCGGGCGCGTCCTCCCTCTCGCTGGCTGTGCTCGCCCGCCTGAGGGAAGGTGCCGGTGTCCGGCGGGACGCCCGGCTCCGGTTCCAGCGTGGTGAAATCCACCTGCGGCATGGGCCGGTTGAAACCGGGGCTCTTGTGCGTCACCGATAAGCTCAAGGCCACAGCGACCTCCGCCTTGATGAGGCCGAGTTTGCGCGCGGCCACGGCGATCCGTGTCTGACAGCGGCAATCGACATTGAAGACAGTGGCGGTCTTCGCGGCCGAGCCGACGGCGATCCCCAGGTCGATGTCCCGCAAGTTGCACTGGGGTCCGGCGAACTCCAGGTCCTGCGAGGCCTGGCGGAGCGCCTTCGTCGCCCCGAGGAACTCGGCGCAGGTGGCGTAGCCACAGGCGCCACAATCGTAGACCGGCGGATACCACTCGTGGAGTCCCACGAAGAGGACGCCATCGAGTACCTCCGCCAGTGCGGCGTCGCGGAACCAGATCGCCTCCTGGCGCTCCCGCCCGCGCACCCGCATCCAGGCGGCGAGACGCCGCAACATGGCGCGATCCTCCACGTAGACCGTTTCCACGAACAGCGCTGCCCCCTTGAGGAAAAGCTGGCCGCCCGACTTCGGCGCCGTGATGGCGGCGGCGGCCATCGCTCGCGCCGCCTGGCGCACCGTCTCTCGGTGCATATCCTCGAAGACCAGGGGCTGCGGTTCGACTGCTGCATCTGTGTCCATGGGGCTACCCTCCTTGGTGAAACACCGACATCGTCGCGCCCGGTCGCCGCCCGGGTGCGGTGTGCGCCGATCGGCGCGGCAGAGCGGTTCGGCAACTCCGGCTCCGACCCGGCGTCCTTGGTTCTCCCAGCCGGCTGGGGAAGGACGCTGCGGAAATAGTGCGCTGCCATGCCGGGTCAGTGCTCCTCGTAGACGGCGGCACGGCCGCTCTGGGGCAAGAAGACGTAGAGGCGTCGGCGTCCCGGATCGAAGGCCGTGGTATGCGCCCCCGGCTCCGTGACGACCTGCTCCACCACCCGGAGCACTCCACCATCGATCACATCAACGACCCCGGGCGTGCCGATGGCGACATACAGCAGGTGACGATCGGGGTGATACCAGATGGCATCCGGCTCACCGGCGATGGGCACGGCGGCCAGCTCGCGGCCGGTCGCCAGATCGAGCACGATAACCGCGCCGCTGTCGCAGGCGACGAAGGCACGCTGACCGGCGACGTCAAGGTCCAGGCCGTGCGGCCCCGGGCTGGAGATGCGCCATGTCCCCTCCACCTGCCCGGTCAGCGCGTGGAGGGCGACCACACAGGCTGGTTCGAGAATGTTGACCAGGAAGCGGTCGCTCTGCTGATCGAAGACGCACCAGCGCGGGCGTCCCGGCAGTGCGGTAACGCCGATGAGCCCTCCCGTCTCCGCGTCGAGCAGCCGGGCCTGCCGGTCGCCAACGTCGGCCACCAGGAGGCACTGCCGGTCGGGGTCCCAGGCGAGGCCATTCGGCCTGGGACCCACGCGCAGTGCCCGCAGCGGTTGGGTCGCTCCCACCGGCAACACGAGCACCGTACCGCCGCCGCGTGCAGCAGCGAAGACCAGGCCCTCCTCTTGAGCGCAGAGGACACCGCTCGCCTCTGGGCAATTGGGCACCGTGGCCAGGTGCCGGAGCGTACTGCCATCCACGATCTCGATACTGTCATTGGCGGTGTGGGCCACATACAGCGTCCCACTCGCCCAATGCACATCGCCGTGGTCGAAGCCGCCGGAGGCATGCGCCGGCAGGTCCACGAACCCTTGCAGGATCAACGCCATCTTGGCTTACCCGGCGCTTTGCTGGCAGAAGGCGTAGAGGGCGTCGTAGACGACCGACTCGGCCGCCAACTGCTGGAGATCATCCTCGTGCAGACGGCGGAAGCCGTCGGCGATCGCTTCCAGGCCCCGTGACTCCGGCGTCAGGTCCTTGTCCGCCGTGTCCGCGCCGCGCACGATCAGCGTGAGGCGCTGCAAGGCGGGATCGGTCAACTGGTACTTCTTGAGGATGGCGTCGAAGCTGCACTCGGCGCCATGGTGCCCAAGCTCCACACCCGGTGCGTCGTAGGGAATGGCGCCGTCGCGCTCTGCGACAGCGTTGACCTGATCGGCCGGCACGTACAGGAACTCGGCGTCCTTGTCCACGAACCGCTTGATCAACCAGGGACAGGCAATACGATCTACCTTTGGCCGTGCCCGCGTGACCCATTTCATCTGCGACAACTCCTTGCTCTGCACGAACGTCCGCGCCGTTCTTGTAGCGATATAACTACAGTTACATGTCATTGCCCACTTGTCAAGGCCCGCGTGGGACGAACCGCTCCTCGGGCGGCCGGACCCGGCGGAAGACGGCGAGCAGGGCGAGGTCGTAAACGATCTTCAAGCCGCCGGCCAGCAGGAAGGGGAGGCCGAGCGCGGGCACGGCGAGCGTGGCGCCGGAGAAGGCCGGAGCCAGTGCGGCCGCCGCTGTGCGCGCGACGGAGGTCAGGCCGGCCGCGGCCGCCCGCTCCGCCGGATCGACGACCGCCATGGTGTAAGACTGGCGCGTCGGCACGTCCAGTTGGGACAGCAGATTGCGGGTGAGCAGCATGGCAATGGCCAGGCTGAGGCTGGGCATGAGCGGCACCAGCAGCAACAAAACGTTCGACGGCAAGTGGGTGAACACCATGGTGTTGAGCAAGCTGATGCGCCGGGCCAGGGGAGCAGCGGCCAGAAAGGAGAGCGCCGCGCAGAGGTTGGCGCCGAAGAAGAGGGCGCCCAGCAGTTCGAGGTCGGCGCCGTAGCGGGCGTGGAACCAGTAGGCCACCAACCCCTGCACCACAAAGCCGCCGGCGAAGGCATCCAGCGCGAAGAGGATGGCGAGCCTGGCGACGACGCCACGCGAGCGCTGCAGTCCCAGCTTTGATCGTGATTCGCCACCGCCTGTGTGGGTCACTTCCACCGCAGGCGAGAGCCGGGAATAGAGGACGAGCAACAACAGCGCCAGCGCCGCATAGGTCCAGAGGAGTGCCCGGTCGCCTGGCACCGGAGCCATGCCGAGGAAGGTAGGCGCCCCGGTAATGAGTGCCCCCAAGGCACCGGCTAGCGATGCCACCATGTTGTAGGCGGCGAAGACGCCGGTGCGTTGGGAATTCGTCGTCGCCTGAGGGAGAACCGCCTGCTCGATAGACAGGAATGGACCGACTTCCTTGCCGGAGGGGCTGATCGTGCCAATGATCGCCGCCACGATCAGCAGTACCGGGTTGGTGGCGCGCGCAAACACGGCGCCGGCCAGCGCCATCAAGAGCGCCGCCAGCATGAGCACGCGCCGACGCCCCAACCGGTCGGCCACTGCCGACAGGAGCAGCGTGCTCGCGGCGCCTCCCGCCAGAGCAGCCGAGAAGATGACGCCGATGACGGTCGCCGAAAGGCCTAGGTCGGCCAGGTAGAGACCCAGGATGACGGAGAGGAAGCCGTAGGCGAAGGTGCGCACGCCGCTAGTCACAAAGAGCAGCCAGCCATCCGCCGTGAGGTCGCCGGCCCAACTCGGTCGCCGCCCCAGCATGTGGCTACTCGTCCTCTTCCAGATGGATAGCGACCAACCGCTGGTACTGCAACGCGGGGCGGGGCGTGCCATGGGGGTGCGGTTGCTCGGCCACCTTGGCCTGACAGTAGGCATACAATGCGTCATACACGGGAGCAGTCAGGCGCAGTTTCTCGTCGTCATTCGAGGTGGAGCGTTGGAAGCCGCGCATCAAGGCGTTCAGACCATCGGCCTCTACACGGGTGCGACGTCGGGGCGGTACGTCGGCCTCGCGGATGATCCGGCCCAGTTCCACCAACGCGGGGTCGCTCTGGAGGTGGTGCCGTTCCAGCAGTATCTCGAAGGTGCAGTGCTCGCCCATATGGCTGTACTCGCCGCCGCGCATGTCGAAGGTGTGCCCGTCCAGCATCGCCGGGTCCGTCCCCGAAGCGACGAAGACGAAGTCGGCCTGGGGATCGATGCAGCGGCGGATCAGCCAGGCGCAGGCGGTGCGATCCACGTGCAGGTTACGGCGGGTGAGCCACTTCACCGCGTTGTCTCCGCCTGGCTGGACGCTTCCTCCAAGAAGGCGCCGAGCGCCTCTTCACCGCGCGAGAGCAGGTCGGCTACCCGGCTGGTTTCCGGTGTGCCAAAATAATCGCGGGCCTGGACCTGGCCGAACCAGCGCCGAATCTTGCCGAGATCGGCTTCCAGCTCCTCCACCTCGGCGTAACTGAAGTCGCGGTGGTCGGTTTCCCGCCGAATGTGCGCGAGGAGCCCTTCCGCCGCCTGAGCCACCTCGGCGTACTCCCGCGCTCGCGCCAGCCGAAACTGATCCCGCAGCGCCACTGTCGCGCCCTCATCGATCTGCGCACCCATCGCCAGCGTCGCCTGGCCGCCGAACTCCTCGATCTTGGCGACGATGGCGCGCATGCCGATGGCCGTCTCGTCTCGTTCCGGCAAGGCGCAGACGCCGTCGCGCAGATAGACCGCCCCGACTTTCTTCAGTTCGCGCCAGATAAAGGCGCGCTTGCGGGAGGGCTCGCTGGGCACGGTGTAGATGAGGAACAACCAAGCCATGCACGGACTCTCATATAACCGCCGTTAGATCAGTAGCATACCAGGTTTCCAGGCCAGTGGGCGGCCGTTGCCCAGGTGAGCAAGACATCGGCGACCGGCGCCTCGCGCGCGAGGATTTTTCGAGCAACCCGATCAGGCTGTTCCAGCCGACGCGAATCCGCGTGTGATATCATCGGCCAATATCGGGTGGCGTTAATATCCGGTCAAGATCTGTACTGTTCATTGCAGGGGAGGAAGCCGCGATGCCGGCGGTCGCCGATAACCTGACCCGAGAGTTCTTCCTCGGGTTCATCAAGGTACATATTCTGCACCACGCCGCGCAGGCGCCGGTGTATGGCATTGCGTTGATTGATGAACTGCGCCGGCACGGTTACGCGCTGAGCCCGGGCACGCTCTACCCGGTCTTGCACGGCCTGGAGGCAGCGGGCTATCTGACGCGGTCGGAGCGTCTGGTTGGCGGCAAGGTGCGCAAGTACTACGCGATCACCCCGGAGGGGCGCGCGGCCCTGGATGAAGCGAAGCGACGCATGCATCAGTTGATGGAGGAAGTGTTGGAAGAACACGGCCCGGCGACCCTGCCGGAACCGGCAACGGACGCGGAAGAGGAGGACGCCATGGACGACCCGATTGATCAGGAGGCGGCCCAATGAGCGGCGCGGTCATCGTTCTGGTGGTCCTCAGTCTGGCCTTTGCCTGGAGCATGGGCGCCCACTACACCGGTGCCGTCATGGGCATGCCCTACGCTTCCAAGAGCATCCGCATGTGGCCGGCGCTCGTCACCCTTTCCATCCTCACCGTTTTGGGCGCCACCTTCGCCAGCCACGGCGTCCAGCAGACGGTCGGGCTGCACATCGTCGACACCAGTCGGGTGGATGCCCAGATGCTGGTCATCATCGAGTTCGGCGCCTTCCTGCTCACGACCATCTATACCTACTACAAGATCCCCACCTCGACCATCCAGATTCTAGTCTTCTGCGTCGTCGGCACGGCGCTCGCGGCCAGCGTGACGGTGCATTGGGAGACCGTCGGGACGCTCGCCGTTACCTGGTTGCTCGCCCCGCCGCTGGCGGCGCTGCTGGGTTTCGTCTTCACCAAGCTGCTGGATGTCCTCGTGCCGGAGGCACGCAAGGCGGTGGCCGGGCAGCCGCTCGTGGTGCTGCCGCGCTTACTGGTGCTGGTGGGCATGGCTGCCGCCTTCGTCCTGGGCGCCAACGACGTCTCCAACGCCGTTGGGGTCTGGTCGGCAATCCACCTCAGCACCTTGCTCATCGCCGGCCTGGCGGGTGGCGTGGCGATGGCGGTCGGCGCGCTCACCTGGGGCCGGCGCATCCTCAACCGGGTTGCCTTCGACATCGTCAAAGTCGACCTGGCAATGGCCAGCGCCGCCCAGTTCGTCCAGGCGCTGGTCGTCCTCCTGGCCGTCAGCCAGGGTCTCTTCACCTCGATGAACCAGGCGCTGGTGGGCGCCATGTTCGGTACGGGCCTGGCCAGGGGCCGGGAGACGGTGCAGACGAAGACGTTGCTGGGCATCTTCAAAGGCTGGGCGATCAGTCCCATCACCGGTGGCACCCTTTGCTTCGTGCTCTACAAGCTGATGGCCGCCACCGTCGGCGGCTGAGGCCGAAGGAAGAGGTAGCGCCCTAACGCCGCACGGTTGGGGTGCTTGGGATGATCGGGACCACGGCCGTCCTTCTGGGGCGCACCGCCATCGATAGCCCCTGGGCGGCGGCCATCCTGCTGGCAAGCCTCCTCCTCCTGCTGCGCTGGAACGTACACCGGCCTTCGTCGTCCTCGGCGCGGCGCTCCTGGGGCTGGTGCGACTCGTCCTAAGAGCCTATCCTAAAACCTGGCATAGTTGATGCGTCGTACCTGGTGTGAA
>DAIMXP010000020.1:0-78267 GCA_036734945.1 Chloroflexota bacterium | reverse complement strand
GTGCCGGCTTCCAACCAGTCCACCCCGGCGCGCACGGCGATCTCCGCCGTGTGGACCGCCTCTTCGATGGAGGTCAGGTCCAGCGAAATTTGGACAATCGGCGCTTGCATCCGCCAGCTCCTTCGTTGAGTTGCGCAACGGTCTGCGGAAAAGGGCGAGCCGGTACACTGGCATGGTAACAGGACAGGCTGCGCTTGTTCCCTCACCTTGACAATCAGGTTCGGACACCATACCATCTGCTTGTTCGTACTGACGTGTGAGGCTGGTCCAGCGGTAGACCGAGCACGAACCTACGCCGCGCCGATCGTCACCGCGCCAGTGCCTCTCGCCGGTCAACAGCCTGTATGCAAAAGATTGGTCCCGGTAATCTGGTGATTCGGCAACACACTCGGCGCAGTTTCCTCGCCGGTATAGGACTCATGGCAGTTGCCGTGCCGTTGCTAGCTGCCTGTGGCGGCAAAGCGTCGACGGTAGCGACCGGCGCAACTGCGTCAGCGACGACCGCGCCGGATACCATTCGGCAGTTGAGCGGCCAGGGGAAACGGTGGGTGATCCCGCAGGACTTCAACCTGACGAACTGGGCGGACATTTTGACAGCGCTTGGCAAGGCGCTGGCTCCGGTCTGGCTGGGCAAACAGACGGCAACCGAAGCGGTGGCGGTCGCCAAGCAATCGCTACAGAGCCTGCTCCACCAGGGGCAACTCTTTGCCTAGGCAAGAGGGTGTATGCAATACGCCCCTACACCGTGCGTTGGGCTTACGTTCTCGCAGAGGAACGTCGCCTGGTAGTATTGCATACGCCCCGGTTGGACGAAACAACTGGCTCCGGTGTGGGCCGGGACGCAGACGGCGCACAACGTCATGCTCACGATCAAACCGCTCATGGATCAGTTGCTCACGCTGAAGCCGTCGTAGGAGCGGTGATGATGACTGAGACCTGCCCCCCTCTCAGTGCTGTTGGGCATCCAGTTGTAGTTGCGCGTTGACGCGCTGCGTGAGGTCGCTCAGCGCCGATTTCGGATCGGCCTTCAAGTTCATGACGTCGGCCTGTGCCGTGCCCATACCGTCCCAGAGCAGTTGTGCTTCAATCGTCACCGGGCGGTTCCAGGCGTGGGGTAACTGATCCATGAACTGGGCGTGGTGAGGATCGGTGCGGAAGACAGGGTCGGCCGCGACCGCTTTGAGCACCGGTATATTGCCGTGCAAGACGGAATAGGTGCGCATGCCCTGGGGGCCGCCGGCGTAGCGAGCGAAGGTAAAGGCGTCGGCGACCTGGCGGCCACCTTTAGGGAGCGCCAGGGCAAATCCGCCTGCCATGGGGGCGCCTGGGCCCGCGGGGCCGGGCAGCGGTGCGAGGCTGAAGGAAAACTGCGGCGCCAGTTGCTTGATCTGAATGAGGCCGTGGTCCACATTCATCTGCATGGCGACCTTGCCGGCGCCGAACGGCCCCAGGCCCGCCGTTGGCTGCGCTTTCAGGAAGGTGTTGAAGCTCGTCTGTGTCCCCCCAGCGTTTGGCGTAGGTCTGCATGTACGTGAAGGCGTCGACGCATTGCGCATTGTCGGCCGTACACGTGCCCGCCTGTTCGTCAAAGAAGCTGCCGCCAAAGTCCTTGATCCAGCCTTCGTGGAAGGCCTGGCCATAGGTCGGCCAGAAACCGATCTGCTGGAGACTCTGGTCGGCGTTGACCTGGGCCAGCTTGTCCGTCCAATCCAACAACTGGGTAGTGGTTTGCGGTGGCTTATCGGGGTCGAGGCCGCGCGCCTGCACAGTATCCCTATTGATATAGAGCATGCGACAGTCGGTCTCCAGGGGCAAGGCCCACTGTTTGCCCTGCCAGGTGGCCTCGTTCCAGGCGAAGGGCAGATATTGATCGGCGGTAATCCCGGCCTTGGCGTTGTAGGGAGTGAGTTCGGTATAAATGCCCTTGTAGGCCCAGGTGGCCGTGAGGAAGCGATCGGCGTAGTAGACATCGGGCGGCTGCCCTGCGGCAATGGCGGAGAGCAGCTTCTGGGCAGTCTGGTTGGTGTACTGCACGAACACCAGGTCGACCGCCATCCCCGGCTGCTGGGTCTGGAAGTCCTGCACGACCTGTTTCATCGACGTGTAGGCGGTGATGTCGGCGCCGGTGGTGTTGAACGGTCCCCAGAAGGCCAGTGCCGTCTGGCCGCGCGCCACCGCGGCACTTTGGGCCAGCGTCGGTGCGGTCGTGGCTTGCGCGGATGTCTGGCTGGTGGACTGCAGCGTCGATGCACCCGTGGTGGTGCTCGTCGCAACCGTGCCGGAGGTCGCCGCAACGGTGGTGGTACTCGTCGCCAGCGTGCCGGCGCTTGTGGTCGGGGCCGAAGAACCTGCCGTGGTCGGGCTAGTCGCGCCGCAGGCCCCCAGGGCGAGGGTGGCACTGCCTGCTATGAGCGCAAGGAGCGTGCGGCGCGACCAGCGCTGCCGAGATTGGCTCATTGCTGTCATGACCTACCTCCGATCCATGACGAAGGAGCAGGAAGCGCGAAGCGTGCGCACCCTGAGCGCCAAGAACCGCCGAGCGGGCTCCTTGACGGCATTTCCGCCCGATGCTACCATTCCAAACGTTGGATGTCAAACGTTGGTAGCAAGCCGGGGATGCCGTGGCCACGATCAAAGACATTGCCCGCGAGCTTGGCATCGACTTTTCTACAGTCTCCCTGGCCCTGCGCGATCACCCACGGGTGGCGGTGGCCACCCGCCAGCGGGTTCGGGATGCCGCGGAGCGGGTAGGCTATGTGCCCAACCGGGCGGCGCAAGCCTTGCGCCTGGGGACGTCGCGCACCATCGCCTTTGTCCTCTGGGGCAGCAGCGACGATCAGTTGCGCGGGACCTGCCCCGATTACATTCTGGGCGGGACGAGCGCCGCTTTCGCCGCTCGCTACCAATTGCTGCTCCTGCTGGCCACGGAGGAACGCCTGCAAGAGACGGCGATCGACCGCTTCCCCGAGCTGCGCCAGACGGATGGCGCCCTCTTCATTGGTGACCCCCTGGATCGCCCGGGGCTGACGGCGCTCGTGCGCGCCGGCCACCCCGTCGTTCACCTGGGCGACCGCTCCCTTGCCGATATCGTTCTGCCCTGCGTCAGTGCCGACTACGCACAGGGAGGGGAGCTGGCGGCCGCGCACCTGCTCGCCAACGGTCACCAGCGCCTGGCGGTCCTGGCCCGCCCCCACCCCGACGCGCCGGAGATCAGCGGACGCCGTATCGCCGGCTTTGCCGCGGTCGCCGGCGCGGCCCTACTGGAGCAGATCGACGTCGATGGCCAGACGCCGATGGAGCCGGTGCTGGACAGGTTGCGGCGCCTGGGTATCACTGCCGTGTTCACCACCGAGACGGGAGTCGCCCTGCGCCTGCTGACCTGTTGCCAGGCGGCCAACGTGGCCATTCCCGGCGATCTCAGTATCGTCACCTTCGACGACCTGCCGGTCGCCGCGGTGACCACGCCACCGCTGACCTGCATCCGCCAACCGCGTGAACTTGCCGGTCAACTGGGCGTGGAGTTGCTGCGCGACATGATCGAGGGCCGCCAACCCGCCGAGACTCGGGTGATGCTGCCCTGCGAACTGGTGCAGCGGGCTTCGGTGGGACCGCCTCGGACGGATAACCGATAAGTGTGGTCAATGTTGACCTACCGCTGCTGGGCACGGTAGCCGTATGCAATGCAATTGCGCAGTAAAGGAGTACACCATGTCCGGCCCAATCCCTGGCGATTTCCCGGCCACCGTGAGCCGGCGGCGAATCCTCGGCGTGCTTGCCACAGCGGCGCTAAGCGGCCTCACCCTGGCCGCCTGCGGCGGCAGTGCTGCCGTGCCTGGTACGACCAGCGCGACGGCCGCCACAACAGCGAGCGCAGCAGCGGTGACCAACAGTGCTGCACCCGCAGCCACGACGCAGGCCGCCGCCAGCACTGCGCCGACGGTCGCTATCACTGCCGCCACGACTGCTGCCGGTAAGATAACAGCGAGCGCCGCAGCTGCCACCGCTGCGCCCGCCCAGGGTGCCCAGACCCTCCAGTGGCTCATGCGCACCGACCCAAAGGAGAACCCCTGGGAAGAGAAACAGGCAATCCCCGGCTTTGCTACGGCGCAACCCGGCATTACGGTGCAACTGATCGCCGTACCGTTTGCTGAAGTCGACCCCAAGCTCACCGCGATGATTGCTGGCGGCGTGCCACCCGACGTGTTCTCGGAGTTCGGCGCCCTGGGTTTCGGCGACTACTATCAGCGCGGTGTCCTTGCCGAATTGACGCCGCTCATCAATCGCGACCACTTCGACATGGGGAAGTTCCTGCCCGGCGTTCCCCAACTCTATCAACGGGCTGGCAAGTACTTTCATTTGCCGCAAGTGGCCAACTTCGGCGAGATGATCGTTTACAACAAGGCTCTCTTTGACAACAATGGCGTGCCCCATCCGCCAGCCTCCTGGAACGACACCAGTTGGACCTGGGACGCTTTTATGCAGGCTGCACAGAAACTCACCAGGAACCCCGGGCAGCCCACCGCGCAGTATGGCGCCGATCTCGGCACGATCAGGAACATCTACATGGCGGCCTACCTCTGGGGCGGCGACGCCTGGCCGACCGAGCTATACCAGACGGGACTGGCACAGGCGAGCCAGTTGACCGACCCCAAAGTGGTGGCTGCCACGCAGGCCGTTGCCGATGCCTACTTCAAGCAGCATGTCGCCCCGACCGCTGCCGATGCGAAGTCGCTCTCGCAGGTGGGCGGCAACATCTTCATCACCGGCAAGATCGCCATGACCATCAGCCTGCCCACCCAGGCCTACGGCAGCTTCAAGACGTTGCCGTTTCAGTGGGGCCTGGCGCCGTTGCCCAGACAGGCGAGCAACAAGCACAGCGTCTTCAACGGCTGCTGGTTTATCGAGAAAGACAGCAAGCACGTCGAGGCATCCTGGGAGTTCCTCAAGTACCTGGACAGCGACAAGTCAGCAGCCGAGATGGGCGCTGCCACCGGCTTCCTGGTGCCCCTGACATCGGCGGTTGATCCCTGGCTGAAGCTCTTCGAGGCGCCCACCGGCATGACGGCGGCCGACATCAGGACGGTGATCCTCGATTCCAACAAGAACTCGGTCGAGAACGTCAACCACCTCTTCGTGGATTGGACCGACATCAACAGCACGATGAACAAGGCGACGGGGGCGATCTGGGCGGGCACTACCGATGCCCAGACGGCTCTGACGTCGGCCAAAGGGCCGGTCGACGCGCTGCTGAGCACGACGTATGGCACCTATCACAAATAACGAGGGACGGGCAGCGGCCTGCTCGGGTTGCGCACGCCGATCGCCGCCGTGTTGCCGGAGTTCGGCCAGAACGGCCTGGACCGCACCGACGGCCTGAAGGATGCTGGTTCCGCGCTGGTGCATCGGGGCATCGGCTGGCTGGTGGCGCGACCGTACCTGGGCGCCTGCGATCTGGCGGCCCCCGGCTCCTTCGGCCACAGCGGGGCCAGCGGCGCCTTCCTCTGCGTCGCCCCCGCAGCCGATATGGTGATCGCCTTCATGGCCAACCGCTGGGACTGGAAGAACCAGGGCCGCGCCGAGGTGCTGAACGCCTGCCTGGGTGCGGTGGTTGAGGGGTAGGAGGAACGGTCGCGGCCCGGTGGCCGTGTCGCTTACCGGGCATCAGTGTCCAGCTAGGCCAGCAGCTTCGCCTGATACGAACTGCCGGGCAGCAGTTTGCCGGTCTGGACAAGATAGCTGCGCAGCGCCTCCGGTAGCGGACCCAACGGGGCGGCGTTTGGTACGGACGGCGGTTGCGCGGCCAGCCAACCGGGTGGTGAGTAGTGCTCCAGGCGGCTGGGAGCATACGGTATGAAGCGGACGCCGCCGCTGGTCGGGATCGCGCCGTCCAGCAGGAGGGATTCCGACCGCCCATCGGCGTGTTGCAGGCGCAGGTCCCAGATGCCGATGCGCGTGCCCGCTGTAAAATCTGGTGCAGTCGGTAGAGGGTTACGTTGGCACGCACCTCGATTTGCCGCCAAATGGGTGGTTCGATGTGCGTTATCGTGACCCGGAGGGTGGATACCCGCTTCGAGTGTGGTAACTGCTTGCTCCGGACCAATGCCCTTCCTATCCAGGTGGAGCGTTACTGATCGGTACCAGGTTGACGAACCGCAGTACCGCATGCGGCGTAACCCTGTGCGGGCATAGCCTCTTTGTCTTGCCGGTCCATACTAACCGGCAGGAAGGTTACGATTGGTAGAGTCGGCTGAGGCACGTTGGTTTATGACGCGCCACGACTGGACGGAGTGCGCGTCGTGGCAGTGGCAAGAGTCGTCCCTGGCAACAGGAGACGCGGGTCAACCGACTGCGGATGTGGAGTTGTCCTGTTGCGAGGATCAAGGGACCCCGGTTGCCGATGACTTCGTTCTTCACACCCGAGTGTCCGCTCGGCATCGAGGTGCAGGAGCTCCTGCTGCAAGCAGCAGACGGGATGACGGTCCCCGAGTTGCGGCGTGCCCTCCGCCAGCAAGGTAAGTTCATCGAGGAACACAACCTACGAGAACTGCTCAACCATCCCCACGTGTTCATCGCCATGTCCGGCGACTGCTACTGCCTCCGGGGCCAGGCTTCTCCGACGAGACCCGAAGTGGCGCGTACGGAGCACGAGTCCTCGCCTATCAGTGGCGACGGACCGCTCATCGTCAACCTGCCTTTGGCGCTCCAAGACTTCGTCACCTTGGATGTTGAGACGACTGGACTCGACCCAAAACAGGACCGCATCATCCAGCTAGTAGCGGTTCGATTCCTGCGAGGAAAGCCGGTTGCCTGTTGCCAGTATTACCTTGATCCATCGCCCGTTACCATTCCATATCCGGTCCAACGCAAACTCGGCTTCGAACGCTTTCCACACATTGCTGACGCGGTGAGGAACGGCCGGCGCATTGACGAGGTAGCGGGAGACGTGCGCGCCTTTCTGGCTGACTTGCCAATCGTGGCGCATAATGCTCGCTTCGACCTTGGATTCCTCACGGCCGCTCTTGGCAGCCTGGCGAATCCGATCGTCGATACGCTTGAGCTTGCGGTGCTGCTCCGACCGGACCTTTCCCGCCATCGGTTGGAGGATCTGGTTGAGGCATTTGGCGTTGATTTCGACGAAGCCAGGCGTATTTGGCTCGACGCGGGCGGAACCGGTGACGTCTCCTCCTTTGACTGGGGTGCCTTGCATAACGCCGTGACCGACGTTTGCCTCCTGGCCGCACTGTATCATCGGCTTGTTGCCACTTGGTTTGCGCCAGACCGGGTCTTGCGCGAGGTGCATGCTGGCCTCTTACCGGAAGTGTTTGGTGGATCCTGGGAAGGCGCAGCTCCAGCCGTTCGCTCGCTATTCCATCTCCATCGACGGATGCCCACGCAGCCGGGCGAACGGCCGG
Organism: Chloroflexota bacterium; assembly: GCA_036734945.1. Lineage (GTDB taxonomy): Bacteria > Chloroflexota > UBA4733 > UBA4733 > UBA4733 > UBA4733. The sequence continues at coordinate 70,855 of DAIMXP010000020.1, read as the reverse complement.
AGCAGTTCCTAGAGCATGCCGATGCCAACCGCGTTGCCGAGTACTTGGATCGTTACCGTCTGGCCAAGGGCTATGCCGAGCGACCTGGTCAGGTCACCATGGCGAAGCTTACCTGGGACGCGCTGGCCGACAGTTCCTTCAAGCTTGTTGAGGCTCCGACGGGCACGGGCAAGACGCTCGCCTATCTCATCCCAGCAGTGCTTTGGGCCGCTTGCAGTGGTGAGGCAGTGGTTCTGTCAACTGCGTACCGCAACCTGCAAGACCAGCTCCTCGCCGAAATTGCCCAGGTGCGGGAGATCACCGGCCTGCCCTTCCGCCATCAGGTATTAAAGGGCGCTGCTAACTATCTCTGTCTTGACCGCCTGGCTCGCTACGTCGAGGAATTTGGCAGTGGGGCGACGGTTGAGGAGCGCTTCGCGGTCGCCTACCTGGTAGCTTGGGCGCTTGCCTCCCAGGAGGGGACCCTCGATGTCAGCCATTGGTGTCGCAGCAGGTTTCCCATCCTGGCGCATGTACTGGCCGCAATTTCGTCGGCAGAACACGGATGCCGCTCGCCACGCTGCCGAGAACTGTACTGCCCGTTAGTGCGCGTCACGGACGACGCGAAAACGGCCCATCTATTGGTCGTCAATCACGCGCTTCTCTTGGCTGAGCCGAAGCGTCTCCCGCCATACCGGCGCCTTGTCGTCGATGAAGCCCATGCACTCGAGGACGTGGCGACGCAATCGTTGACCGAAGAGGTCTCACAGGAGGCGCTCGAAGTCATCTTTAATCAATTGCACGATGAACATACGCGTCAAGGGGCTATTCCCCGGCTCATGGCTCAGTCGCGCGACAGTATGGTGGCATTGCTCTGCCGTCGTGTGTTCGGCGCGCTGGATCGCCTGCGCGTCCTCGTCCCCGACTTTGGGCGACACCTGGCGGCGTTCATTCGCGCCTGCGAAGGGAAGATCGATCCGCGCTACGGGGCAGCGTTCCGTTTGGAAGGCGATCCGTCGCGAGTGGAAGCCACGCGCTGGTCCCGTGTCGAGCAGGCGCGAAAGCAACTCTTTGACGTCCATCTGGCGGAGTTGATTGCGGCGCTCAGCGGGCTTATTGAGGTCACTCAAGCCTTGCCGATGCTGCCGTATAAGGACGTGACGCTGGAGGATTTACAACGAGCGCTAGAGGCGCTACTGGAGCAGCAGCAACTGCAGCAGCGCATTGTTCGTGTCAGCAATCGAAAGCACGTCTACTGGTTGGAAGTCGAGCCCGCAACTACACCCGCTAACGATCAGGGTGGCGTTGGCACAGAGGGCAATCCTGTCGGGCGCTGGGCCATGAAATGCGCCCCGATCCGAGTAGACAACGCATTGGCGCGGCACTATGCTGAGCTCGACACGGCGGTGTTCGTCTCGGCAACGCTTTCGATCCGTGGCGGAGACTTCAGCTTTTTCGTTGATCGCCTGGGCTTGGGTCCCTTCCTTGGCAGCGGTAACATCCACGCGGTGGAGAGCGACCTCGACTACGGGAACAATGCCCTGCTTGGCCTGGTCAACTACCTCGAATATACGCCCGTCGAGCGCACGATGAAGAGCTTCTGTGAGGAATTCGCCAAGGAGCTCCAGTTGCTGCTCGACTTCACGGACGGCCGTGCGTTGGTCTTGTTCACCGCTCGAGACCGTGCGGTGCTTGCCTACCAGCGTTGTATGGATGCCCTGGCGAGTAAGGGGATCCCTCTGTATTGTCAGCTTCCCGGCCTATCGCGCCGTCAACTACAAGAGGACTTTGCGGAGCAGGTTGAATCCGTCTTGTTCGGACTACAGAGCTTTTGGGAAGGTGTGGACGTTCCGGGCGAGTCGCTGTCCTTCGTCGTCATGGAAAAGCTCCCATTCCCCTTCCTGTTCGACCCAGTATTCAAGGCCCGCCGCGAAGATGTCGTTCAGCAGGGCCAGCACGAGTTCAATGACTTCGTTTTCCCATTGATGGCCATCCGCTTTAAGCAGGGCTTCGGCCGACTGATCCGTCGGAAATCGGACCGGGGCGCCGTCTTGCTCATGGACAAGCGCATCCACCGCAAGGAGTACAAATATGAACTGCTGGCGTCGCTCCCGGGCTACCTTCCGCGCGACGAACAGGCCGAGCGGAGTCGTCGGCTCTTTTACCAGTCGCTCATCGAGCGCATGCCGGGTCTGATTCACGCCGAGTCGAAGGCGGACCTGTTGGCGAGTCTCCCCGAAGATCTGCCGCCCGACCTTATCGAGCGACTGCGCGCCTTCGCGTTACCGGAGCGCATTGCAGCAGAAGACTACGCCGCCTGGCGGCCGACGCTGCTGGAGGCATTACAAGACGTCTTCCGCTTCTCCGGGTTTCGCAGCGCCGAGCAGGAGGAAGTCATCCAACAGATGCTCGCCGGGCGCGATGTCCTGGCACTCCTCCCCACGGGGTCTGGGAAGTCGCTCTGTTTCCAGCTTACTGCCCTCCTGCGCGATGGGGTCACCCTGGTCTTTTCGCCGCTTATCGCCCTCATGCGCGACCAGGTGCAGGCGCTGCAAGGACGAGGGATCGAGATCGTCGCCGCCATCTACAGCGGCCAACCGGCCGACGAGCGCGAGGAAACCTTCGCCCGTATGCGTTCGGGTAAGGTCCGGTTGGTGTATATTTCTCCAGAGCGCCTGCGCGATCCGCATTTGCTGGAGACGCTGCGCTCCACGCGCATCATTCAGGTTGTTGTTGACGAGGCCCACTGCGTCGCGATGTGGGGACCCAGTTTTCGGCCGGATTTCCTCTACCTGCCTCGCCTGTTCGAGCACATCGGCTCGCGCCCGCCGCTCGCTGCCTTCACCGCTACCGCCACACCGGAGGTCCGCACCGTCATTCGGGACGCATTGGCCATGCAGGACATGGTCCAGGTGGTCGCTTCCTTCGACCGGCCCGAGTTGAAGTTCGTTGTCTGCAATGCGCACTCGCGGTACAACAGCATTCGCACGAAGAATGATCGCTTCAAGGTGCTGCTGAAGCTTGTCCAGGCCGCCGATCGCACGCGAGAGTCCGTACTCGTCTACGTCGCCACCACCGTTGAGGCCGAATTACTTGCTCGCCGTCTGCGCTCTGCCGGCTACGATGCGCGGCCCTATCACGGCAAGATGAGTGCCGCCGACCGCGACAGCGTCCAGGAGCTCTTCATGGACGACCACATCAATATAGTGGTCTGTACTAAAGCGTTTGGTATGGGCATTGATAAGTCGGATATCCGGTATGTAATTCACATGCATATGCCGGGTGATCTGGAGTCCTACTTCCAGGAGGCCGGTCGTGCGGGCCGAGATGGCCAGGAGTCGTACTGCATTCTGCTGTATCACCGCTCTGATCGCGATGTCCACGACTTCTTTATCGAGGCGGGCATGCCGGACGAGGAGCTGCTCAACGCACTCATCGAGCGGCTCACAGCGATGGCGGGGGAGACCCTGTACCTCGATACAATCAAGCTTGGCGAGTCGCTCGGCATGGATGAGGTGCAGCTCAAAGTGTCACTCCATCTGCTGGAGCAAGCCGGTTTCATCGAACGCGGCGCCGACTTTACCCTGCGTGGCTCCCTCACGTTGCGCGAAACGCCAGACGTCATTGAGCGTCACCTGACAGAGACCAAGCCACTATCGGCCAGCCTCTTCCGATCCATCGTTACGACGCTCGGCTGGGAACCTTTCCGCCGTCTGGAGTTGGATCTCGCCCAGGCTGCGGATCGCTTGGGCATTCCACCCGGAGCTTTGGATGAGTTGCTCGTCCGGCTTGCAGTGGCCGACCTCGCCATTTACCGACCGTGGGAGAAGGGAAGCATTGTTACGAAAGGACGGCAATTGGCCGCCGGGAAAGCCTTTCGCGAGGAGGTCGCCTCAGTGGCCCATTTAGAACGACTCCACGGGAAACTCGACCGAATGGTTGGCTATGCAGAGGCCACCGCCGGACAGGGCTGCCGACGCGCGTTGATTCTGCGCTACTTCGGGGAACGCTGGGAGCATGGGAACTGCGGCGGATGCGATCACTGCACGCCGGAGGCAGAGTATCCCTGGAGCCAGCTAACCGCGCGCGATACTGCCAACCTCTACGATTACTTCGACCCTGCGTTCACCATTTTGGAAGTGGTGAAGTGGAACCAAGATCAGCTTCGCGAGGGTCGCAATCCCTTCAGTACCTCGACGCTCATTAACGTGCTCAAAGGCAGTGATTTTCAGCGCTCAGGGGGCAACCGGAGCCGAATGCGAGCTTTGCGTGCTTGTCCGCAGTGGGGCGTGTTCGATGCGTTACCGCGCCGCGACCAGGTGATCGAGCGCTGCCTGGACCGCCTGGAACGAGAGCGCTACATTGCCAAGCGGACAGCGGAGTTCGTAGGTGACGCGGGCACTGTGACCTATGCGTACCCGGATCTCCTCGACCAGGGGCGTGAGCAGTTGCTCAACGGCGAGTTGCTCCAGTGGGCACTGGACTAGCAAAGGATCCCTTCATGATCGCAGTCGCACCTCGGAGCGTGTACCGATATGGCGCTCGCACTCTTAACATCATCCGCACGCAGATTGCCGGTTACGCGGGCGGTGGCGCCATCGCCAGGGAACTCGTCCAGAACGCCGATGATGCACACGCCACGTGGCTCGAATTTCACTTCCTGCCAGACCAGCTCGTTGTTAAAAACGGCAGCACGTTTAGCGAGGCGAACTTTGACGCGATCTGTGATATCGCCTCCGGTCAAAAGCGCTCCGATGCGTCCGCGATTGGTACCTGGGGCACCGGTTTCTTGTCGGTGTATCAGATCACGGACTGCCCGGAACTCCACTCCTCGGGTCAACGGCTCGTGTTTGACCCAACGGTCAGCGACCTTCCAGCCTTGCCGTCGGACGTTATCCATCACACTGAGTTCCACTTTCCCTGGCGACGCAAACCCTCTGAGATTTCAAGACACATAGGGGCCGATCCTTGGGACAACCTCCGCATCGCGAGCTTCTGCCAGGAAGTCTGCCGGGAAGCCACGCGTGTCCTGTTCTTTCTCCGCCATCTCGATCGCATCGCCGTCTTCCAAAACTCGTTACTCGTGACTGAAGTTGAGCGCCATCTCGTGCTAGAGGAGTATCTGGCTGAGGGTAGTACGCGCAGGCAATGGAAATTTGACGTTCGCGCGCCAGACCGGGACCCGGTGAGCGAAGTCTGGATGAATTACCGGGTGGATCTGGAGCGTTCAGGTAACCGAGATGGCGGCGAGGAGAAAGACGCTGGGTATGGCTTCGCCTTCGGACCCGAGAACTCAGTGCTCTTCGGCGACGAGGGAGGCTTACTTTACAACTATCTGCCCACACAAATCTATACAGGACTTCCGTTCCACATCAACGGCGACTTTCATCCCGATGCCAACCGTAAGTCCATCCTCACCGATTCATCGTCCAAAGCGGCTTGGAATCGCGAGGTTATAGGCGGCATCGGGACGCTCTTCGCGGCGAGCCTGGAAGCACTGCGCGATGCGAGCCGATCGCCGGCCGCGTTCTATCACCTGTTCCCCGTCGAAACGAACCACGAACATCCCTTCCTCCGACCACTTGTCGATGTCTTCCAGGAACAGGCGCGGCAAACGGCCATCATCCAGACCACGGATGGCGAATGGACTACCCCGCCAAGCGTCCGTACAGTGGTAAGCGACAGGCTACACGCGCTCACGCAAGACTACCTACCAGGCATCTGCCCGCACGACCTGCCGGACAGTCTCTCCCCCCTCCTTAGGAAACTGGGAGCCCAACCGCTGAACGTACTCGATTATCTGGAACACCTGCGCCTTCGCGTGCCACCCGATGCTACCTTAGCGGATGCCCCAGCAATCCTTAATAGCCGCCTCAAGCTCGATGGAGCATTGGCATACCTCAGCGAATATGCTGAGGGCGCGAGCGAGCAAATCAAACCGAGGCTTCGTGAGGCCTTCCGCCAGGCTCCGCTTTGCCTGGATACACTCGGCCGCCTGGCCGCACCGGGCATCACCGCCATTTGGGCTGCCGGTAAGTCCGCACGCGAGATACTGCCTGCGGAAGCCTTTCGCCTCCTGGAATGGTCCTTTCAACAGCAGTATGACAAGGTCCTGCGTTTTGGCGGTGTTCCAACGATCGGTCTCGGTGAGGTCGTTAGCTACCTTGCAACGCTCAGTGGCGAGTGCGTCGGAAAGCATGTAGACGACGCGGCGCTTCCCGTCCGAGGTTGGGAGCGATTGGGCAAGATTCATGACTACATACCATCCGCCCTTGGCCAACTTGGCAAAAAGGAACTCGCCGACCTCGCCATGCTTCCGCTCTGCCCAGATCAGCACGGTCAACTGCATCCGTTTGCCGACAATCTTTGGTCAGCCACTGACGATGTTCGCAATCTGCTCGGTGACGCCGGTTTTCTGTTTGTGCATCCGCAGCTCCAGGTCCAGCCGAACCACCGCGTGCTCCTTGATGCGGTTGGCATCCAAGAACTCACGCCGTCGCGTCTGACCACGGCACTCGGCAGCAGGCGCCGTGAAGCCATCAATCTGGACCAGGCTTCCGCACCGTTCGCCAGCGTCGAGAGGCTGCGGCGCCTCTACGGCTTCTTTCGCGATCACGCCGTCGACCTTACGGACGCTGACCGGAACCGCCTCCGCCAGCTTTCTTTCGTCCTCAGTGCTCAGGGAAACCTCAAGGCGATCGATGACCCAGTGCTGCCACTACGTTTGCCACCGCGTGATGCACAAGAAGGGCGCTTTGACGACATCCTTCGCTTGGATAACCTGATCAGCGACCAAGCGCTCGGCGACGGGCTCCGCGACTTCTTCGAGCGAACGTTGGCCGTGGACACGATCGATCTGGTTGATTACGTCAAGAACTATCTGGGGCCGCGCTACAACGACGCCAACGTCACCGACGAAGCGCGGTTGCGCCTCCTTCGTCTCGTCTCCAGCACCTACCATAAGGGCTCGTTAGGCCAGCGTGAGGAGATCGTGCAGGCGCTCAAAACGTGTCGGCTCATTCGCTGCGCCGATAGCCAATACCACCGGGCGCGCGAGACCTACTTTCCACTCGATGTGCTGAGTCTCGTCTTTCCCCATGGATATAACGTCCCGCACATATGTTATGGCTTGGTTAGCGAACACGTTCGTGCGAAGCGTGACGCCGCGCGAGGAGGTCCGCCGCACGTACGGTCGCCCTGGTACCCGCTGTTCCAGGCCCTTGGCATGCAAGAAGAACCCGGCGCAGCCGACATCGTGACCACGGTACGGCAGACGCTCCAGATGTACACAGCGCCTTCGGAAGAGGCCATGGCGCACCTTCGCCAGATTTATGAGTTGCTCGACGATCGTTGGGGTGATCGCTACCAGGAAAGTGCTGATGCGCTCAAGCCGCTCCTTACATTGCCTTGGCTTCCTGCCGACGGCGATGTCTCGCGCTGGTATCGGCCCGCAGAACTACATTCGATCAGCCTGCGCCAACTGGTCGCAAGCCAGGTAAAACTGCTGGCCTTTCGTACTCCACGCCAGGAGATCGCCTCCTTCCTCGGCATCAAAACAACGGCGCAAATCCGTGACGTGGTCAACCACCTGAAGTCGATGAGCGCACGTCAGCTGCCAGTCGTCAATCAGGTGTACCGTTTCCTGAACGACGCCGCTGACGCACCAGAGATTACCTACCTGCGTGGGGAAGCCGTCGTCTATGACCAGAGGCATCAACGCTTCTGGAAGCCTGAGAACGTGTTCTTTGGAAATCTCTTCGACGAATTCGGTGACTACCGGTGCTATCTGGCTGACGATGCCGACGGCTGGCGCAAGCTGTTCACCCGTCTTGGCGTGCGTGAACAGCCACACGCGGTGGATGACCATGTCAAACTCCTACACGAGATCGGCACAAAGTACGGCGCAAAGCCGTTGGACGAAAAGGACCGGCAGCTGGTTCTGAGGGCGCTCCAACGCCTCGCTCGCGCCCTCGACGCCGCGATGGCGGGAGACGAGACGCCAGCATGGTTGGATCGGCTGGTTGGTGTCTCTGTGATACCCGATCAGGAGGGGCACCTCCGAGCTGCTTCTCAGGTCTTCTTCAAGGATCGTGACGATTTACTGGCGCACTTCCCAGATGGCGTTGTCCGGCTCGCTCAAATTCCCCCGGGAGCGGATTCCCTTCGCCAATCGCTCGGCATATGCTCACTGAGCGAGGCCGTCAAGCGTGAACGATCGGAGATCCTGAATGAATGTGATGATGGCATTACGGCCTACCGCATTCATAGGCTGGCTGCGCCTTTCGCTCGTGTTATATGGTCATTTCACCAAGACTACCCCAATGGTTGGTGCGATGCTAACGACTTCAAGCAAGTCAAGGTCCGTCGGGCCAGCAACATTGAGGTTCGTTACGTTATTCCGACTGCTGTTCCTCCAATTTATGGCACATCCCCAGTCTCCCAAGGGGCCTATTACGATGCAGGAGAGCGTATTCTCTACGTAGCGACGCCGGACGACACCCTCGGCTCCAAAGCGCTTGCTCGCGAGATCGTCTCTTTCCTCAATCCAACGATCAAGCCCCAAGTTTTGATGAGCCTCGTACGCGATGTCCTCAGAGCGGCAGAGCATGATGACGCCGAAGAGATCGAGCGAGTTCTCGATGACGCGGAGATTGCCCGCCCGACCTTCGCTAACGACGAGTTCCAGGTGGATGAGGAGGCGAAGCGACAGGCGGTTGCACGTGTCCGGACGGTCGATGATATCCAGGACGGAGACAAGGACGCAGCGTCCGATACAGTGAGCGGGAACGGGGACCAAGGGGAATGGGACCAAGCAGCGGACGCTACGGCGCCTTGGGCTTCCCCACCAGGGCAAGAGACACCCACGTCGTACGCCGTCATGGATACGACGCGCGGCGGCGCTTCCAATACCAGTGCACAACGGGTCTGGTCGGTGGAGGGCGCGGAACTATCGCTGGCAGAGGTGGCTGCTGGACAATCTCCAGCAGGCGATAGTCCGCCGTTCAAGGGTGACACCCGCCCGGAGGTGCCGCGCATCTCCACGAATTATTACGCCCTGGCAGCACGTTACGGCCTCAGAGGAGACGGAACAGTATCAGGCAGTGTTGACGCCAACCGAGCCGCCGGGGGGGCCGACGGCGACATAAAGGAGGAAGAGGAAACTGCGCGCCACGTTGATCAGAGCCGCTTTGTCCTCTCTTTCATGGCGCGCTACGCGGGATTCCTGCCGCTAACGAAACAGGCTGGCCTTCTGCTAGCCGCTCAGAACGACATTACCGCCATAACCGATCTTGGGCAATCATTCCCACTTTACCTCGATCACGATCGGGAGATTATCTACAACCAGGCAGAGCTTCCCAAATTTTTCGCGGCCAACAACATTCCGGCAGGCGGGATCGTGTACCTCGGCCGGCAGCATGGCTCGACCTTCCGTCTGTTTTTCAGCGCCCAACCGCACATCGTGCGCAATGTCCGCCTGGCCGAGCTGGGCGATGATGGCCAGGTGATCTACACCGTAGTCCAGGAGATGAAGGTTGGCTGCGAGACTGACGGCATGGTCTTCCTGGCCGAAAAGCGGCTGGAAGACCGTCCCGCCCTATTCGCCGAGGCGGTGGGAAAGAAGTCCGTTTTCGAGACGCTCTGCACCCTCTTCGAGACCAACCCGGCATCCTTGCTGCACGAGGATGATCTCTTCCATCTGGTGTACAACCAGCGGATGATTGCGGCGTCTACCGTGCGGCAGGAACTCCGATCCCGTCCCTGTTTCGTCCATGAGGGAAGCGGGAATTGGCGCTTCGATCCACAGCGTGGGCTGAAGTGGGAGTGGCACGAAGACAAGCCGTCGATCGCTACCAGCCGAAATACTCTGCCGCACCGCGAAACGCCCAATGACGGTCTATCCGGCGACATTATGAGACAAGCTGGCACACAGACTATGGTCGTGGGTGGCGGCTCTTGGGTGGACGTGTTGTCGCGTGATGTCCTTGCTCTGCGCGATCGGTTTCTCGCGCTCACGGGTGAGAATGGCAGCCCACCTGTTGAGCTCTCGTCCCTCTTGACCACGCTCGACGTCTTCCGTCAGGCGATCCACGGCCTTCTTGTGACGCCGCTGCCGACCCGAGCAAACGCTGCCGACGCGCCGGCCGTCGTCGTGGAATCCCTTGAGATGAAGCGTCGCGAGATCGCTCGGCGCCTTCTCGACGAGATGACGCGCAACCCAGGCGATGGCGACCTTATCGCCGACTTTCGCCAGCTCTTCGCTGAACTGCTCGATGAGGCCATTGCCGGTGACGAAGGTGCTGTTCCGGCCCTCGCGCCGCTTCTTGAGGACGTCAACCACTTCATCTTGAGAGACCGCGCCATCCCCATTATCCGCGAGCGCCGGGCAGCGACGAAGGATCATGGCAACTTCGCCGCGGCGGCAGCCTTAGTCGGACTTGAAGCGGGTTGTTTGGGCGAAGCGAACGAGCAGGAGCTTGCCCAAATCAAGAACCTGGCGCAGGCTGAAGAGTACTGGCAGCTTACTGCAGCAGCGCAGGGTTCGGAAGAGGAGCTTGGCTTGCTCACCGAAGCGCTGCGCTGCAATCCTGATCATGAACGAGCTCACCAGCGATATTCGATCGTCGTTCGGGGGATCGTGGAAGCTCGCCTGGCCAGCCCACTCGTCGCGGCCAGGAGGCCACAGGACAAGGATCCTCTTCAGGAGATCGAAGAGGTCCGTGCGTTCTTGCAACAGCACGAGGAGGGAATAGACAATGCAAGCTCGTGTTGGGATCTGGTTGATGAGAGTTGCATTGCGACGATGAAGCGGCTTTGGCGCGCAGTCCAACCGGCGCTCTCCACCCTCAACGCCAGCGGCAGCCAGCTCAGTTGCGAGGCACGTCTCAACTTCGCGCGACTCTACAACATGCTGCGTTCCGCAACCTTGAAGCGGGAGTGGCACGCCGGTTGCGTTAGCACGCTTGCGGGCGTCGGAGACTACTACACCAAACTGGGAAAATGGGCCGAGGCGATAATCGCCTATTCTGCAGCCTTAGAGCTTGACCCCGCTGCCGATGTTCAGAGTCGGCTGGCGATGGCCTACGCCAAGGCCGGTTTGGCAGAGCTCGCCGAGCGAGTTGGCGCGAACAAGACGCACCCCGTGCCGTTCGGCCGCCAACGTCGCCTGCCCCAAACGAGTGTTCGGGATAACGAGCGGTTCCTCCGTGCGCTCGAGGACGCGTCCGAAGATGCGCCACTTGTTGCGGCTGTCGGGAAAGGGCGTGTGGACGCCCTGATAAAACGTCAGAAGCAAGTCCTGGGATTAGTTGGTCGCCAGTAACACTGCCAATGATGCTACGAGGAGCGAAGCATGCCCTTCGCCGCTCAGCCATACGCGCAACCACCTTTCTCCTATTTCTCGTTCAGAGGCCATTTCTCACGCCAAAGAGCTCGCCTGTCTCGCCAAGAACGGCCGTGCCGCAACAGCCCTCCATTCGGGCCAGCCGTCGTCGTCTTTGTCCTGATGCAGGCTAATTGGTTACCTCAAGCCAGCCAAGCAGTTTCGCCTGATTCGAGCTGCCAGGCAGCAGCTTGCCGGTCTGGACGAGATAGCTGCGCAGCGCCTCCGGTAGCGGTCCCAACGGGTCGGCGTTTGGTACGGACGGCGGTTGAGCGCTCAGCCGGCCTGGTGGAGAGAAGTGCTCAAGGCGGCTGGGTGCGGTGGTCGAGCCGTAAGGGGAACGGTCGGAGTCAGGCTTTCTTGTTCCTTGACCGGCCTCAGTACCAGCGCGTTATGACAACCTTGCGCTCGCAGTAGAAGTCGATGGCGTCGCGGCCCTGGGCGTGCAAGGCGCCGAAGAAGGAGTCTTTGGCGCCGGAGAAGGGGAAGTAGGCCATCGGGGCGGCCACACCGACGTTGATGCCGACATTGCCCACCGGTGCCCGATAGCGAAACTCCCGAGCCGCGGCGCCGCTCTGCGTGAAGATCGAGGCGGCGTTGCCATAGGGGCTGCTCTCGATGATGCCAATGGCCTCGTCCAGCGACGCGGCTCGCACGATCCCCACCAGTGGACCGAAGACTTCGTCGCGGGCAATCGCCATGTCGGGACTCACGTCGTCGAAGATCGTAGGGCCAAGGAACGTGCCGGCGCCGCCGGTCGACGGGTGGACCCGCCCGTCCAGCACCAGCCTCGCCCCTTCAGCAACGCCGCGCTCGATGTAGCCCGTGACGCGCGTCTTTGCCTGCGCCGAGATCACCGGGCCCATGTCGGTGTCGGCCACGGTTCCGTCGCCGACACGCATCGCCGAAGCAGCTTCGTGGAGAGCCGTCACGAAGCGGTCATGGGCATCGCCTACGGTGATAACCAACGACCCCGCCAGGCAGCGCTGCCCAGCGGAGCCGAAGCACGACCCAAGCACATTCGTGACAGTCGGCTGCAGCACGGCGTCGGGCATCACTACGATCATGTTCTTGGCCCCGCCTTGCGCCTGTACGCGCTTGCCGTTGGCCGCTGCACGGGCATAGATCGCTTTGGCGACGGGCGTCGAACCGACGAAGGAGATGCCCTTGAGCAGGGGATGGTCGAGCAGCGCCTCGACGGTGGCCCGTCCGCCATGTACGAGGTTGAGGACGCCCGGCGGCAATCCCGCATCGGCGATCAGCTCGAAGACGCGCGTCATGGTCATCGGCGCCTGCTCCGAGGGCTTCAGGATGAAGGTATTACCTGTCGCCACAGCATAGGGCCAGAACCAGAACGGCACCATAATTGGGAAGTTAAAGGGACAGACCGCCGCGAAGACGCCGAGGGGCTGGCGGATGACTTCTTCGTCGATGTTTCGTGCGGCGCCGTCTTCCAGACCGTAGCCCATCATCAGTGACGGGATGCCGGCGGCCACCTCGACGTTCTCAATGGCACGACGCACGGAGCCGCGGGCATCATCCAACGTCTTGCCGTGCTCGCGCGTGACCAGGAGTGCAAGCTCCTCGAAGTGCTCTTCCAGGCGCGACTTGATGGTGAACATGACGCGAGCCCGTTCGATCGGCGGCGTCCGACGCCAGGCCGGAAAGGCCGCCTGCGCCTGCTGCACCGCCAGGTCCACGTCGCCGGCACTGGAGAGCGGTACCGTCGCCAGTACCTCACCGCTGGCCGGGTTGGTGACATCAAGTCGTTCCCGGCTTTGCGGTGTAACCCAGGCGCCGTTCAAATAGTTGCGCAGCACAGCACTCCCACTGGCCGCGCTGCCCGCCTTGGCCTGATCTGCTAATACCATTGGGTCCCTCACGACTACCGAGTATTGTCATCATAACGACTGTCTTCCGCCAGCGTCAGATAATAGCGCCGCCGTTCGGGTTGAAGCTTTGCCCGTGGCGGGAACAGTCCCGCGCTCCGGCCGGAGCAAGGCGCGCTTCGTACCCGTCACCCCGTTCCTAACGAGTAATGAAAAGGTCCTGGGAGGCGGACAGGCGGAAAGTGCGCCACAGAGTTTCGCAGTGCCTGCTTGCCTCCCTCAGGGGGATCGGCCGCATGCACTGTATCGCCTTGAATCGCTCCACTGGGCAGCAACCGACCGGCGCGAAAACTTGTGGCGCACTTCAGGCGGACAGGCGGACCGGACCATCGACGTTCGGCCCTCCGCGTGCTAAAGTTAAAGGAGCAGGACGGGAGGCGCGAATGCCGATGGAACCCTACGGGCAGGGCGATAGCCATGCCCGGCGCAAGGAGCGCGAAGCCGTCCCCGCAGAGTAGATGTTGGAGGGGCTGCTCCGCTTGAGCACGCACATCTTCCGCTGTCCCCCGCGCTTACTGAGCGGTCCGGGTTGCCTTGCTGAAGCCGGGCAGCAGGCGACTGTGCTCGGCCTGCGCCACGTCTTGATCGTGACCTCGCCGCAGGTGAAGCAGGCGGGGCACGTGGCGCGCCTCGCTGCTTCCCTCCAGGCTGCCGGTGTGGCCTCAACCGTGTTCGCGGCGGTGGATGCCGAGCCGACCACCGCGCATGTGGAAGCCGGGCACCGGGCCTACGTCGCCGCCAATGCCGATGGCGTCGTCTCTATTGGCGGCGGCAGTTGTTTGGATGCCGGCAAAGGCGTCGCCGTCCGGGCTTGCAATGCCGGGCCCATGTCGCGGTACGAAGGCTACGACCGTATCTTGGGTGGCAGCGTGCCACACCTGGCGATCAGCACCACGGCCGGCACCGGCAGCGAGGTGACGCGCTTCGCCGTCTTCACAGATACCGAGCGCGATGTGAAGATGCTCGCTGCCAGCGATGCTTTCATTCCCAACGTCGCCATTGAGGACGCGGAACTGACGCTCTCCTGCCCGCCGGCGGTCACGGCGGCGGCGGGTATCGATGCCTTGACGCATGCCATCGAAGCCTATGTCTCTCGCCACGCCCAGCCGCTGACCGATGCCCTGGCCCTCGCTGCCATCCGGCTCGTCTCCGGCGCTTTGCTGCGCGTCTATGAGCACGGCGATGATCTGGCCGCCCGCACGAGCATGCTGGACGCCAGCTTGCAGGCCGGCCTGGCCTTCAGTAATGCCTCGGTAGCGCTGGTGCATGGGATGGCCCGGCCGCTGGGGGCCCTTTTCCATATCCCGCATGGCGCTGCCAACGGCATCCTATTGCCCCACGTCATGGCCTTCTCCCTGCCGCATGCCCTGCCCCGCTACGCAGCGATCGCTGAGGCCCTTGGCGCCGCGCCGCCCGGTACCGACCAAAGCCTGGCCCCTGCACTTGCCGTGGACTGTGTGCGCACGTTATGTGGCCGGCTGGGCCTCGGCGGTCTCGCTGCCTTCGGCGTGTCGCCGCAACAACTGGCAGCGGTTGCGCCCAAAATGGCGGCCGATGCGCTCGCCAGCGGCAGCCCGGCGAATAATCCTCGCGTGGCGTCGGTGGCGGAGATCGTGGCGCTCTACCAGCAGGCGCTGTAGGGCGGAAGAGGGCTTCCTCTCCGTCATGTCGCCTGCTGCGCCTGGAGTTGTGGGTTGAGCAGTGCCTGCATGCGGCTCACGGCCTCCTGCGCCCCGGTCTGGCCGGCCCACAGGCTGTTCAAGATTGGCGTGAGGCCAGAACTGAGTTTGGCCCAGCCCAGCGGAAACTGCGGTGAGATGCCCTGGGCGAGGTTGTCGAAGAAGGCCTGGCGGTTGGCAGGTGGCGCGGTCTTGCCAAGGTCCAGGAAGGTCTGGGCCACCGCTTTGTTGGAAGGCACGCCGATGCCGTGTTGGGTGCGGTACGTCTGCAACACCGGCCCCGCCCACCAGCGCACCATCAGCCAGGCGGCGTCCGGCGCTTTGGACTTGCCGCC
Organism: Chloroflexota bacterium; assembly: GCA_036734945.1. Lineage (GTDB taxonomy): Bacteria > Chloroflexota > UBA4733 > UBA4733 > UBA4733 > UBA4733. The sequence continues at coordinate 55,593 of DAIMXP010000020.1, read as the reverse complement.
GACGAAGAAGCCGGCGCCGTCGACGTATGTACCGTGCTGGACCTTGATGGGAGGCGTCTGGGCGTCCCAATGGAGGGTCAGTGCCTGCAGTCGCGCAATGTCGCCGGGCCAGCCAAAGTACATAGCAACTTTACTCACGTCGAACGGCTGCTTACCGGGAGGGAAAACCTTCTGTTCGGCGGCCGTCGGCGCGACGTGCCACTTGTTGACCAGGTCGGCGTAGTATTGCATGCCCTCCACCGCTGCCGCCGTGTTGGGCAGGAATTGCTTCAGGTCGCTGCTGAACAGCGTTCCCCCGGCCTGGAGGACCCACGGTAGCCAGTAGTTGATGGCGGGGTTTAGGAGAAAGCCAAACTGACTTGAAGCAGGGTCGCTTTGCTTCGTGAGCCGTTGGGCCGCACTGAGAAAGGTGTCCCAGGTCCAATCTTTCGTGGGCAACGGCACGCCGGCGCTCTGAAAGGCGTCCACGTTGTAGTAGATCATCGAGCTGCCGTTGTCCTTGGGCAGGGCATACTGCTTGCCCTGCCACTGGAAGACGTTCACCATCGCCGGCCAGAGGTCGCTGATTTTAAACTGGCTGTCCTTGGCGATGTAGGCGTCGAGGGGGCGGTAGTTCTGTTTGGAGACGAAGTCCAGGAACAGACTGGTGTTGGTGTAGTAGACATCCGGCGCAAGGTCGGCGGCGATCTGCGTCTGCAACCACGTCGTCCAGTCGTTGCCGGCCGGCGGGTTGAGATACGCGGCCTGGATACCCGGATTGGTCTTGTTGAATTCGTCGATGCACCAGTTGTCGACTGCCAGGAACGTAGCGTTTGATGGATTGCTGAAGGTGATCTTCACTGCCTGGCCGGTCCCCGCTGGTGCGGCTTTGACGGTTGTGGTGTTGGCGGTGGTCGCGAGCGCTACTTTGGTGGTCGCGGCGGTGGCGATGCTCGCCGCAGACGAGGCCGTAAAAGTCGCCGTGGCGCTGCTCGTGCTTGCCGCGGCTGTGCTTGTGGTGCTTGCCGGTGTTGCCCCGCAGGCCGCGAGCGACACGGCGCCGAGACCGCCAACAATGAGCGCCAGAAATCGTCGACGAGAGCCGGTTGTCTCGCCACGGAGTTGGGAACGTGCCATCGTGGTCCTGCTTTCGTGAATGCCACATATACCGGGCGGGGGTGATGCATGCCATTGATTATACGCATGGTGAGCGGGACCTCTTCAAGCGCGCTTCGCTTGCACCCAAGGGCTGGCCAAGGTGTACCGAAAGGCCGTGCCTTGCAGCGAGCGACGCGGTGTAATCAAGAGTACAGGGCCGCGACTGCGGGACCAGCGGGCGCCCCCGGCCAAGCGACGAGGGCGACTGCGGTCGCATGGGTATGCCGTCGACGGTTTAGAACGCGACAGCAGTCGCCCCGGTAACTTGGCCGGGGGCGCCCGCTGGGCCCGCAATCGCGGCCCTGTACTTCGTGTATAAACACGGTTCGCTTACTACATCCTACTGTGCGTCACGCCCACGCCGCCGCGCTTCCGCCAGACATTGACGCGCCTCAGTTCTTCTGCTAGCCTCAACGCGCCCCGCGGTCGTGTGGCGGGTTCGGGAAGGACGGAGAGCGACGTGGCGATACGGACGGCTATCATTGGGCTGGGCAACATCGGCAAGACGCACGGGCGGGTCTACAAGGCCAATCCGCTGGCCGAGTTCCTGGCGGTTTGCGACATGGATCACGCGCGCGCCGACGCGGCGGCCAAGGAGTTCGGCGTCAAAGCCTACTACGACGTCGACGACCTGTTGCGTAGCGAGCAACTCGACATGGTCTCGGTCGCCACGGCCGGCGTGGAGAACGGTTCGCACCACCATAAGCCGGCGATGCAGGCCCTGGCGGCCGGTAAGCATGTGCTGGTGGAGAAGCCGATCTCCAATAACCTGGCCGAAGCCAAAGAGATGGTGGCGGAAGCCCGGCGGCGCGGCGTTTGCCTGGCTGTGGACCTCAACCATCGCTTCACGCCGGCCACGCGGCTGGCCAAAGAGAAGATCACCTCCGGCGCGCTGGGCGAGGTGCTGTTCGTCAACATGAACCTCTGGATCCGCAACCCGAAGGACGATCCCCAATACTTCCACCTGCGCGCCTTGCACTCGCACTCGGTGGACGTGATGCGCCACCTGGCCGGCGATGTCGCCCGCGTGCAGGCGTTCTTCCTCAAAGGCCCGGGCCGGCAGATCTGGAGCAACGCCAGCATCAACATGCAGTTCACGTCGGGCGCCCTGGGCCACCTGACGGGTAGCTACGACATGCACGGCCCGGATCGGCACAGCATCGAGCGCACGGAAGTGGGCGGCAACAAGGGGCGGGTTGTCATCGACAACTCCACGGTGGACTTCCACTGGTACCCGCACAACAGCAAGGAATCGGTCCACGTCCTCAACGGCGGCGGCATGATGTCGTTCAACGAGACCTTCGCGCCGCGCATCGGGCGCTGGCTGGAGCAACTGAGTGCTAGCGCGGCGCCGGACGCTATCGAGGGTTCCGGTGAGGAGGGCCTCAAGGCGCACGCCGTGGTGGAGGCCGCCATCCTGTCCCACGAGACGGGGCGGATCGTTGATGTCGCCGAGCTATTGGCATAGGGGGAGACATGGCACTCGCAAAAATCGGCTGCAACTCCGTGCTCTTCAGCATGGTCGACCTGGAGACCGCCCTCCAGCACATTGCCTGGGCGGGCTACAATGGCGCGGAACTGGCCTACATCCCAGGCATGGTCGAGCACGTCCAGCCCGGCCAGGGCAAGGAGTACGCGGACCGCATTCGCCGCAGCGCCGCCGACCTTGGGCTGGAACTCTACGCCATCGAAGTGACGCCCAACACGCCGGAACGCGTCGAGGCAGCCTGCCGGATCGCCGCCGACCTTCAGATACCGGTGGTCGCCATCGGTTCCGGCGGCAAGACGGGGGACGAGGCCTCCCTTCGTCAGGCGATTGACCTGGCCGGGCAACTGGCGGCGATCGCCGGTCGCTCCGGCGTGAAACTGGCGCTCAAGCCGCACGTCGGCGCCGCCGTCTACAACACGCAGACGGCGTTGCTAGCCTGGCGGGAGATCAACTCCCCGCGCCTCGGTCTGAACTTCGATCCGAGCCACCTGGTGCGGGCCGGCGAGGACGTGGTTGCGGCGGCCAGGCAGTTCACGGCCGCCGGGGCGATTGTCCACTCCCACTTCCGCGACTGCCTCACCGACAAGCTCGGCGGCCCTCCCGGTCCGCCCGAGGAGCAAGTGCCTGGTCGCGGCCGGCTGGACATCCCCGGCATCCTGCGCGCGCTGGACGACGGCGGCTACCGCGGCGCGTTGGACCTGGAATGCATCGGCGCCAAGAGCTATCCCCTGTCCCGCGCTATGGGCATCGCCGCCGAAACGCGCGGCTACCTGCGCCGTTGCCAGCAGGGATTGCAGTGAGGCGAATCGGGTAGCAGCCGACGCGCTCTAGAGCGCCGGTCCACTGAACCCGACTTTGCGAGAGGCAGCAGTATTCGGCTGTCATTGCGGTCGTCGCCGGCATATGTCGGGCCGATTCACCCGGCGCTGAAGCGCCGGGCTACGTTAACAAAGGACGCTGAAGCGCCCTGGCAGCGCCGTTTACGGTGCTTTGCGGCTACCCGCTGCGATTAGTGGACCGACGCTCTTGCATACCAAGCAGGAGAGCCGCCTTCCCTAGCCCGGTGGCTCCGCCTCGGGGTCAAGCTCGTTGAGCGTTGACGCGGCGCCGATCCGGTCGACCAACTGGTCAAGCCGCAGCTCGGCGGCGGCGTCGATCTGCCGCCCCAGCGCCTCCGGCACCGTCCCGAAGCGCGCCTGGACCAACCGACGCAACACGGCCCGCTGCCCCTCTAACCGCCCTTCCCGCAGACCGATCTGTTCCCCGCGCTCCAACCCAATCTGTTCGCCGCGCTCCAACCCAATCTGTTCGCCACGCTCCAATCCGATCCGTTCCACGCTGGTAATGTACGGCATCCGTCGTTCCTCCTCAATCCGCGTAATCTCACGCCATATGACAGCCTCTTGTTCCCGCGGCAAGGCAAGCATCCAGTCGATCAGGCGAAACAACTCCAGGATCTGCGCTCGCTCATAGCCCCGCTCATACAGCCCCCGAATCAGTCCTAATTTGGCCCGTCCCCGCGCATCCATCGCCCCAGCGGTCGCCTGCGCCGCCAGGTAGGCTCGCACCACCACCGCGAAGGGGTTCGCGCTCGCCGCCAACTCATCATCGCGTTCTCGCCAGTCCAGCAGTTTGACCACCGGATAGCGCAGTTCCTCCCGACAGCCCCAGAACTCTTGAATGAAGCGGGCCGGCCGCCAATCGGGCTGCTCGTCCCCGAGGATAGCCACGCTCATGATGGGACGGTTGTAATGATCGAAGATGCGGTAGTAATACACGAACATGCGCCGGGCGAAGTCGCGTTCCGGTTGGCCCTGGACCTCGATATGGATCAGCACCCAGGCATCGCTGCCATCGCGCTGCCAGACCTGCACCAGGGTGTCGGCCAGGCGGCGGCCCAGGTCGGCGTCGCGTGTGACCCGCTGCAACTCCTTGTCCAGCAGCTCGTACTTGCGGCTCCAGTCGATCTGCGCGGCAACGTCCGGGAAGAAGAGGGCGAAGGCGTCGGGCAGGTAGCGGGCGAGCGCCTCTTTCCATGGGCTGTCATAGTCGGCTGCCGGCGCCGTTGTTTGGTCACTCATTCCTCAAGTGTAAAGCATAGAGGTGCGGGCCGCGAAGGGTTAGCGCAATAGGGGCGTCCCTCCTATTTCTTTCGCCAAGAGGGCGGTATTCCGTGAGGAGGAATTGCGGTCATCAGAAGGTGCTGCCGATGTCCCGAGGAAGAAGCAAGGTCGCACCGCAAGACGGTGAGGACACGCTGCGCTGTAGTCGCGTTCGCGCCAGTCCGGTAATAACGTCATTGCTGATCGGCAGCGTGGCCCTGTCGGCAGGCGGCTCGGCGTGGACGGCCGGACAAGACACGCCCTAACCTGCGTCGTCCCAAACAAGGTCAATACTGGACCTGCGCTCTAACTGTCCCGCCAGGGGTAGAAGCAGACTTTGATCGCCTCCTGGCGTTCCAGCAGGTCGATGCCCTCCTGGTAGCGTTCCAGGGGCAGGTGGTGTGTCACCAGGGGCGAGAGGTCGAGCAGGTCCCGACGGATCAGGTCCAGCGCGTATTCGGCGGCGGCGCGGTGGTGGCCGGGGTAGCCGCAAAGACGCAAGCCACGATAGTGGCGTGGACTAAACGTGTAGTCCTCGCGTTGCACGCCGAAGAGCGCCACCACGTCGGCGGTGTGGTCCATCAGGAACTGCGCCGAGGAGCGGCCGCCGACACAGTCGATGGCGCAGTCGATGGCGGACGCGGCGGGTCGCGCTGGGAAGACATTGGTAGTAGGCTCACGCGGGTCGGAGGCGGCATCCAGGCCAACTGTCAATGCGTACTCCCGGCGCGTGGCATTGAAGTCGAAGCCGTGGACGGTGCTGGCGCCTTCCGCGCGGGCCATCTGCAGGGCGATGAGACCAGCCGGACCGAGACCGGACACAGCAAAGCGGCGGCCTTTGACCGCGTCCATGGAACGGAGCATGAGGAAGGTTGACCCGACGCACATCGCCAGTTCCAGAGGAGCGACGGCCTCTGGCGGCAGTTTCGCCGGCACTCGAATGACGTTCTCGGCATGGTGTACCACATACTGCGCGTAGCAGCCGGGGATCGTCTGACCAGCGTCGCGCCAGGCGCTGACGCAGTCGCCGGGCTTCAGGTCCACCACGCCGGAGCCGATCGCTGCAATCTCGCCCGTCGCCTCATGGCCGGGCTGGCCGGGCGGATAGGGGAAGACGAAGCGGTGGCCGACAAACATCGGCTCGTTGTGGCGCAGGTGGAGATCCCACTGCGGGCAGGTCGTCACGGCTTCAATGCGCAGCAACACCTGACCGGGGCCAGGGTGCGGCATCGGCACATCTATAATGACGGATTGACCAGGCGCGATGATCTGCAATGCTTTCATGATCGAAGCATCCCTTTCGTATTGACACTCGCGGCGTTTATGTCCACTGCAATACCACGCCAAGCACGCCTGGTTGGTGGCCGAGGATCAGCGCAAAGGCGTCGGCGGCGCGTTCTACCGGCAGGCGGTGGCTGATCAGCGGGAGTGTCTGCAGTGGGCCGGCGGTGAGCCAGGCCAGGGTGGCATCCATGCGGGGGCGTGTCCAGCCGGCGGGGGCGTGTAGCGTCAGCTCGCGGTCGCGCAGCCGCTGGATATCGATCAGGCCATTCGTTCCGTGGAAGCCGGCGGAGACGATGTGCGCTTCGCGGCGCAGGAGCGGATAGATCGACTCAATGGTGGGCACCGAGCCGACTGTGTCGATGACGGCCTGTACTCCCTCCGGCGTCCAGGCAGCGACTGCAGCCAGGCCGTCATGACGCATCGTGTTGACACAACGATCCGCGTCGCGGCAGACGAAACGCTCCAACCGGTCGTCGTGCCGGCCGAGCAGCAGCACGCGCGCGCCGCGTTGGACCAGTGTCTGGGCCGACCAGTGGCCGACCAGGCCGTCACCGATCACCACGGCGGCATCGCCCGGCTGGACCGCCGGGCGCATCCCACAGTTGTAGCCCACCTGCGTCAGCACCATGCCGCTAGCCGCCTCCGGCGGCAGACCGAGGGGCAACTTCCAGATCTGCGAGCGGTGCGTCACGGCCGGCGAGACGTGACCACCAGTTGGCCGGGCCATGCCCAGTACCCTGGAGGTGGCCGCCATCACCACGTCGCCCACGCTGAGATCGCTCGCGTCGGCGCCGACCCATCGCAGGACACCGACCTTCTGGTAACCCAGTACCAGCGGGAAGGGTAGCGCATCACCCTCCCGCCACGGCGTATCACCGCCGATGCGTTCACCGCGCAGGAACGACCCTTCGGTGCCGTTGCTGATCCAGGAGTGCAGCACCTGCACCACCACGTCCTCCGGCCCCGGCTCAGGGACCTCAACCTCCTGGAAGACGACCTGACGGGGAGCCACCGCGACCACTGCTCGTGCTCGCACTGCGCACTCCCTTCATGCCCGCCGTAGAAAGCCTCATTGTATCTGTCCTGCAATCTGGGACACTACAGGCGGTTGGAAACGTTGCGTCCGGTCGCTGCGGGGAGGACCCCTTCCGGTGGAGCAACAGGACCTCGGACGTCTGCCCGGCGTGGATACCGACACACCGCCACTTGCCATCGCGTCACCCACGCGCTACAACAGAGCCGGCGGTCGGGACGCCTTGTGTGGCGCCCGGCGATGAAACAGGAGCGCCGAAAGGGGAGACGATGTGGCAAAGGTACTGGTAACCGGGGCAACTGGGCAGGTGGGCAGCCGGCTGGTGCGGCAACTGTTGGCGCGCAACCACGAGGTGCGCGGCACGGTCTGGGGGGCTGCGCCGGAGGCGGAGTTGCAGCGCCTGGCCGGCTTTGACATCCAACTGGAAAAAGGAGACCTGACCGATGCCGCCTTCGTGCGCGGCGCCGTGGCCGGGGTTGATGCCGTCATCCACACGGCGAACCTGGTGGGGCCGTACTTCCAGAACAACGTGGCGACCACCCTGGAGGTCGCGCGCGCCTGCGGCGCCGCGGCGAACCACCTGGATCGCCTCATTTACATTAGCTCCTCCGGCGTGTTCCCCAACGACAGCCACGTCCTCGCCTGCGCCTATCATCCGGTCGACGAGCAGCACCCGCAGCGTGTCACCAGCGAGTACAACCTCTCCAAGATCATCGGTGAGCAGATCATGGAGATGACCACGCGCGGCACGGGGCTGCGCACCGTGATCGTGCGGCCCAGTCACGTCCTCTCCGGCGAGAAGGTCCTACAGCAGTTCACGGTGAGCCGCGTCGTCGGCAACCTGAAGTCCGGCCAGGCCAATCCGGCCAGCGAGCTGTATATGGCGGATGGCACGCAGTTGTGGCATCAGGTCGAAGCCGCCGCCGAGGACGGTAACCAACCCTGCATCGTGACCGACCTGGAGGGGCGCCCCTGGTACTACCAGCCGAATGATGCGCGCGACGTCGCCCACGCCCTGGTCTGCGCGCTGGAGCGGCCGGAGGCGTTAGGTGAGGCCTTCAACCTGGGAGCGCCGCGGGTCTTCCCCTACACCGAAGGCGCCGCCTTACTGAGTGAACTGAGCGGGCGGCAGCCGCTGCGCATCGCGCTGCCGGTGCGCTGGCGCTACGACCACGACATCGCCAAGGCGCGCAGTTGGATCGGCTACGAGCCCCACGGCGACCTCGGGCCGATGCTGCGCTCCGCCTGGGCCTACAAACAGGGCGAGCACGACGGGTACACCTGGGAAGGATTCTAGCGGCACGCTACCCGGCGCCGCCGGCGACCTTCCAGACGGCGCCGGTGGCGTAGGTGCTGGCCTCCGAACAGAGGAAGTTGACAACCTCGGCGATCTCTTCTGGCGCTGCATAGCGGCCGATAGCGACGGGCGGATTGGCGAGAAACTCTTTGCTGAACCGCGGCACCACCATCTCGGTCAAGGCCCGTCCCGGCTCGACGCAGTTCGCCAGGACCCCTTGCCGAGCGTAGGCATTGGCGATCGCCCGCATGAGCGCCACCACACCGCCTTTCGACACGCCGTAGGGGGCAAGCGTCGCGGCCCCCCGGCGGGCGCCGGAGGAGATCGTCACGATGCGGCCCCAGCCCTGCTCCAGCATCGCCGGCAACGCCGTTTGGCAGGTGTGGAATACGCCAGTCAGGTTGACGCCAAGGATGCGGTCCCACTCCTCGACGGTCGTCTCCAGGAACGGCTTCTCCTTGCCGAGAACTCCGGCGCAGTTGACCAGAATGTCGAGTCGCCCCAAGTCCTTCAGCGTTCGCGCCACCATCGCCTCGACGGACGGGCGGTTGGCGACATCGGTTGGCAGGAACATCGCTCGACAGCCAAGGGCCTCGACTTCGGCGACCACTGCCGCGCTGTACTCGCCGATGTCGGCGATCACAATGTCCCGCCCGTCGCGGGCCAGCCGTAAAGCGGTGGCTCGGCCAATGCCCCGCCCGCCGCCCGTCACCACCGCAACGCGGCGCCCTTCCAGCATGTCCCTACCTCCGTACCACAATCCCCAGAGCTGCCGCGACACCGTCCAGGAACGCCTTGACCACCGGCAGGTCTGCTTTGGGCGCCCCTTCCACGATCACCGGATAGTCCGGATCCAGGGCTTCCATGCGCGCCAAAAAGGTGGAGTAGTCGAGCCAGCCCTGGCCTGCTGGGCGCTCGGTCAAATGCAGCGTCAGACGGTCCTCGACGACCAGATCTTTCGCATGCGCGCTGACCACGTGCCGTCCCAGGGTGTCGAGCATCCGCTCGACCGCCGGGCCGCTGGTATAGGCAGTGCGCAGCGTCAGCCAGTTGACCGGGTCGAAATCGGAACGGACGAACGGGGAATCGACGGCGTCCAACACCTGCCGCGTAGTCTCCGCGCTGTCGAGGGTCACGAGTTGATGCCCTTCCAGGCTCAGGAACACCCCGGCATCTTCTGCTGCTGCTGCGCACTCCCGGAGGCTGCGGATAAGCTGGTCGCGTGCACGCTCGGTCCAGTTGTCGGCGTGGGGGAACCAGGGGCCGCGTGGGTTCAGCGACCCTGGGCCGGTGTCGATGCCCCGCGCGCCGAGCCAGCCGGCCACGCGTAACGCCTGCTGGAGCGTGCGCACCGCCTGCCTGCGCTGGGCCTCCTCGGGATGAATCAGACACTGCCAGTAACCGGTGGCCTGGTACATGCGCAGGCCGGCATCGTTGAGGACCTGGCGACAGCGACCACACTGCTCCGCCGTGGTCGTGAAGGGATCGTTCGCCCGGAAGCGGGTAAAGACGCCGCTAAATCCGAGCTCCTGCACCCGCCCCGCGACTGCCGGCGTCAGGTCATCCATATTCGCCGGTAAGAGATCACCGGAAACACCAAATCGCATGCAATACCCTCTCCAACAATACCAGCGGCAGCTGCCACGCCCAACGTGGGCAGCCGAAATCTCCGCTGGGGATGTCGCCCCCGCCGGAGCGGAGGCAGGTACCATTGTACACATCCTCTGCTGCCAGGCTGTCGTTGCTGGTATGAAAGCCCGACGCTATGGTCGGATCGTCAATGTAGCGTCCATACGCCCAGTGGCTTAGGATCAATACGGTTTAGAGGAGGCCTGGCGCGAAGCCGCGTTAGTCCACTTCGAGAATCATCTCAATCTCGACCGGGATATTGCCGGGAAGGCCGACCATGCCGACGGCCGAGCGGGCGTGTCGGCCAGACTCTCCGAAGAGCTGGACAAGCAGTTCGGAGCAACCGTTGATGACCTGCGGCTGCTCGGCGAAGCCTGCGACGCAGTTCACCATGCCCAGCAGTTTCACGACGCGCCGGACGTGAGACAGTTCGCCCACAGCCGTTTTCGTCGCCGCCAGGAGGTTGACGGTGCAGTCACGCGCTGCCGCAGAGCCTTGCGCGGTGCTGTAGTCGCTACCGACCTGCCCGTTCCAATTGCGGCCCTCCGAGTTGGGGTTCGGGCCCGCGCCGGAGAGGAACAGCAAGTTCCCGGTCCGCACCCAGGGAACAAGCGGACGATCACCGATCTCCACCGTCCGCAGGGCGACGCCGAGCTGACGCAGCGTTTCCTCCGGTGTAACCATCGCCATGTGTCGCCTCCTTCACCATGGACATCCTGCCGTGCGGACACCTGTGGCCGCAGGCGTTGAAAGTATATACTGCGCGTACCGTAAGGCGAAACGGCGAAGGAGAACCGGATGCACATCAGCGAACTCGACACGCCCGTGATGCTCGTCGATCTCACGGTGTTGGAAGCCAATATCCGCCGCCTGCAAGCAGAACTCACGGCGGCGGGCGTCAACGGTCGCCCACATATCCAGAGGTGGCGTCGCCAGTGGCCCCTGTGCCGGCGAGGTCGATGCCGGAGAACCGGATACCACCCAACGCGACCGATCGGCGCAGGGGGCTGCGGCGCGCACCGCTGCGGCTGTTCGGCAGCATCAGGCGGTGAAATCGAAGAGCGTCTGAGGAACTGTCCCCAGGATCTTGCCGCGGTCCGCTTCAGTCAGACACGGCAGGTCATTCTGGACGTAGCGTAAGGCCTGCGCCAGCGGCACCAGACGTGCGCCGTTTGGATAGCCGGTTCCCCACACCATGCGATCCGCCCCGAAGGCGTCCTTCAGTGCCGCAACAAAGGGGAAGGTATCCGGCCAGGGATAGGACTGTTTGGAGGCGATCTGATAGTCGCCGATTTTCACCCAGATGAGGGGGTGACGAGCCAACCGGAGCACCGGCGCAAAGCTGGGATAAGGAGGCGCTTCGGTCACGTCGGGTTTGCCCAGGTGATCGACGATGACGCGCACCTGCGGATGGCGGGCGACCATGCGATCTAGCGCCGGCGCATGCTTTGGCCATATGTGGAACTGGAGGATAGCTTCGGTTTCGGCGGCTGCATCCCAGAGGGGATCGTTCGCAGCGCTGTCGATCCAGGACGGTTCGTCGGGGTAATAGAGCGGATGGAAACGCACGCCGGAGAGACCACGACCGATCCAATAGCGCAGGTCATCGGCGTTGGAGGCACTGAGCGGGTCCACCAGGCCAATTGCCTTTAAGCGACCGGGATAGCGCTGGACGCATTCGACCATGTAGGTGTTATCCCATCCGAAGGCGCTAGATTGAACGAGCACGCAGTGGTTGATGCGATAGGTGGCCATATCCTCCAGTAGCCACTCAACGGGAGCAGCAGCCTTCGGTGGATGTACCATTGCGCCAGGGGCCGGTTGGTGCTGCGCATCCAAAGCCCAGACGTGAACGTGCGTATCAATGATCATGCCTGATGATTCCTCCAAGGAGAAGACCGGGCGAAAGCCGGCGGTTTCTGGCCCGGGGACTTCTCGCCGACCACATACTATACTGCAGCGGCAGCGGCAATAGGCAGGTAGACCACACCACGCATCGCGATCGCGTCCCTCTATCTGGATCAGCGCCCAGCCAACGACATCGGCGAGGGCTTAGCCGCCAAACATCGATCGGTGAAAAAGAGGAGGGATGATGGCCGCCGAAACGACGCTCAATCTCTGGATGGATGTGATGCGCCACCTCGAACCGGTGATCGCGGATCACGAGCGGCTGTTCGACGCCTGGGCAGCCGGCGGCGTTGACGGGCTGGTGATCGGACCGATGGCGTTCGAGGAGAACGTGGCGACCTTCGACCCTGACGCGCGGATCTACCGGCGCCTCGGGCTCGAGCCGCCGGAGCCGCCATCCCAGTCCCTGCCGGAGAAGCGCGCGCTCCTCGATCGCGCCCTGCAAGCGGCGAAAGACCGTGGCTGGAAGGTCTGGATTTTTCAGCCGGGCAGCGGCGCTCCGCCGGTTCCGGGCGCGCACGGATCGATCATCGTCGATGATCGCGCTCGCGCGGCGTACTGCGCCCGGATCGTCGACACGATGAGCCACTACCCGATGGTCGACGGCGCCGTCCTCGACGGCCCGGAGTGGGGATACGAGATCAGCCCGGAGCACATGGTCGGTCCTGCCGGCCCCCGGTCCTACCTCTTCAGCGACCTGCCGGAGTTAGCCGCGCCTGCCTGTGCGACGCTGGGCTACGACTATCCGGCGTTGGTGCAGGTGAAAGATCGACTGTACGCGCGCTTGCACTCTCTGAGTGATCGAGAGGTGCGGCTGCACGGCGGTCGGGATGGCGGCCTCTTGGGCGCCTTCGGACTGCTGGGGGGCGATCCCGATCTCGCGCGGTGGATCGCCTTCCGGATGGACGCGCTCACCCACTGCTACGCCGCGGTCCGCGCGACCGTCGAGGCGAACAGTGCGCGAAAGTTTCTGCTGGCCGCCGGCCCGCGATCGGCCGCTTTCGCCCCGCTGTGTGGGTACGATCTCGGGCGGCTTGCCGCGATCCTTGACGTGCTCCTGCCCAAGCACTACGTCTGGCACCGCGGCTTCGACGGGATGTACGGCACAGTCGCCCGTTACGTGGCGACGCTGACGCGGTGGAACCCGGGTTTGAGCGAGGTGGCGGCGCTGGATGTCGTCGGCGCCCTGTTTGGTCTTGACCTGCCCGGCGTCACCTCCCTGGCGGATTTCGATGAAGGTTTCCCGCAAGAGTTCTTCGACCGCGTCGTGACCCGGGAGAGCGCGCGGGTGCTGGCCGCGACCGACGACCCGGACCGGGTCGTGCCCTGGGTTGACGCGGGCCGGCGGCCGCACGAGGGAGACCCGGTGAGCGCAGGAGACCTGGGACGGCTGCTGGACGCGACGGCTCGGGCCGGCCTGCGCCGCTTCATCTACCATCACCACGGCAACCTGACACCGGGCGAATGGGCGGTGATCAGCCGCCGCTGTGGGACGCCGTGGCAGACGATGGCGCAGCCGCCGTTGCACCCGAATCTGGCCAGGAACTCCCAGGCGATGACCGGTTACTACCCGCCCGACCTCCCGGCGCTCTAACCCGAGGAGGGCAAAACGTCGCTGGGCGCCTTATGACTATTTTTCGACAGACTTGCCAGACCGCCATCGCGTCAGCTCACGTCACGCCGAAGCGACCGGTTCCGCTGCGACCGCGGAAATGGCGGGCAGGCGCGTGACGAGGTCGAGCCAGGAGTGTACCGCAAGGTCGTGCGTCGCCGACGGCCTACGACGCGTAACGCCGCGTCACAACCATCGAGCGCCGTCCCCCCGTCCCCTTTGACAATGCGTCATCCTTCCTGTATAGTACTATGGAGGAAGTACGCTTCCTGTCCCTATCCCCGTCATCGTCGCTGTGCAGCTGGTCTGCGCGGCATTAAGCCGGGACCAGAGCGGACCCGGAAGGAGTTAGGAACGGGAGTTGCACTGCATGCCACGCCTTTTGTCCCGACGGCAGACCCTCAGCCTCGGTCTTGGCCTCGGCATTGGTCTTCCCTTGCTGACCGCCTGTGGCGCCGGCGCCAGCGTCACGACGCAGGCGAGCGCGCCAGCTCCAACCACGGCCAGCGCGGCCGCCCCGACCACGACCAATCAAAGCGCAGCGAGCCGGATTGCCACCAGCCAAGCAACGTCGCAGCAGGCCTCTGCCAGCGCTGCTCCGAGTAGCGCCGCTCCATCGGTGGCCGCGGCCAAGACGCAACTGACCTTCATGCGCTTCCCTGGATCCGGCTGGGAGCAAGACGTGAAGTTCGTGGATGACTTTAACAAGGCCAACCCAAACATTGTGGTCCAGCCGCAGGACGTTCCCTATGGCGACATGTTCCAGAAGTGCCTCACCTTGGCGGCAGGCGGCACGCTGGCGGACGTCTTTTCCGGCCACAATAAGTGGATGCCCTCGCTGGCCTTCAAGGGCGTGACCTATCAGATTGATTCTCTGGTCAACCAGCAGCGCCAGCAGATCCAGTTCGACGACTTCTTCCCTTCAGTCATCGCCGATGCCCGGGGCATCGGCACCGATGGCAAGCTTTTCTGGCTCCCGACCGTTGTACACCCCGGCGGCAACGCCATCGTGATCTTTAACCTGGACCTGCTGAAGAAGGTCGGGGTCGAGCCGCCGACGAGTTCCGACTGGACGCTCACCCAGCTCGATGAAATTGCCCGGAAGGCCGCGAACCCCTCCCAAGGGATCTGGGGCTACCAGATGGCCGGACCGGGTAGCCCACTGTACGTCCAGCAGTTCACGCGATCCTGGGGCCTCGACCCCAACAAGGGGTCGGAAGATGCCTGGCTTCTCTCGGCGGACGGCAAGAAGGAGCAACTGACCTCGCCCCCGGTACAGGACGCGCTGGATTGGTACTGGAAGCTGGTCCGCGACGGCTTCGTGCCCAAGTCGGACTCGCCGCCAGCCCCGAAGGGCTTCGATTACTTCACCGCCGGGCAGATGATCGCTATCTCCGGGGAGATCGGCCGGCCCCAGGCCTACCACACCATCATCAAGGATAAGTTCGCGACCAAGGTGGTGCTCTGGCCGAAGGGACCGCACGGCTACCGCGGCTCCTGCCTTTCGTACAACACGCAGGCGATGTGGGCGCAAACGAAGCATGCCGACGAGGCATTCAGGCTCCTCAACCAGCTCACAGGGCCCGAGATCGGCTTCTGGGCCGGCTACGAAGGCTACGCCAATCCCTTTGCTCGCCATTCGGTCTGGTTCAACCCGAAGCTCTGGGAGAAGTACCCGATCGATAAGGAAGGGGCAAACTGGTTCGCGTCGGGCATCGATCCCTTCCCGCAACCCTGGAACCTGCACTTCCAGGAGTGGCTGGACGCCTGGCCAAAGCTGACGGCAGACTACTTCAACGCCAAAGAGAACTACAACGCCATGTCCTCGAAGACGCAGCCGGTCTGCCAGGCGATCCTCGACGAGCCGAGGTAGCACACAGGCGACGACCGTACCCGATGCCACATGCCTGACGCGTCGCCAGTTTCTCTCCACGCTGTCCCTGACGGGTGGCGGAGCAGTTCTGCTGGCAGCCTGCGGCGCGGCCGCGATGGCGACCACTGCCTCCACGGTGACGGCGACGGTGAGGGGAAGGCAACGGCCTATGCCTACTGGCCCACTCCGGGGTCGGCCGACGTCTCCGCAGCACTTGGGAAGCCCTGGAGCGATATGCTTACCGGCAAAGCCGATCCCAAGACGACCCTCACCCAACTCAAGCAGGCGGCGCAGACGGTGATGGACAAATACAAGTAGGCCAGGAGGAGGAGACCATGCGCATTACCGGCGTTGAGCGGTTCTTGGTGGACGTGCCCTTCTACGAGGTTCCCGACCGCAACACGGCGCGCGACATCTCGGGCTGGCACATCAGCGAGGTCTGCCGGATCACGACCGACAGCGATCTCGTCGGCTATGGCGAGACGCTGCCCAACTACACCTGGGGCCGCGTGACGGACGCGGCGGTCGCGCGGGTGCAGGGGAAAGCCCCCGCCGAGTGCATGTGGGACGACAGCCTCGGCGCCGGTCTGCAGATGGCGCTGTTCGACCTGGCCGGCAAGGCGGCGGGCGTGCCGGAGGGGCCGGGGCTGGGCATTGAGGTCGACGAAGTCGCATTGCGGGACTTCAAGACCACCAGCACCCAGCACGACCACCCCAGGGCGATTTACGCCGTCGGGCGCGCCAACGGCGACGTCATCTACTTCTGTGGGGGACTGGTGGACAGCCTGCCCGGGGTACCGCGCGGCTGATGCGGCAGGGGAGTTGCCCGAAGCCCGGTTCGCGCCGTTCTTTGGCGGGTAAGCCATCGGGTTAGGAGACGCGGCGGGCCGGCAGGCTCACCATGCAGGTGGGGCAGGCTACCCAATCCGACTGCACCGGCCGGCCGCAGCCGGGGCAGCGTTGCAGGAGGGCGATCGGCGCAGCGTTGCTCGCGGCAGCGCGGGGCGCCTGAAAGGTCGTCACGCTGCCCCGGAGTGTTGGGCGGGGGCGGCGGATCGCCACCAGGAGCGCGAGGACAGCCACCAGCGCCAGGGCGGCCACGGCAATCTGGAGGATTGTCACCAGCAAAGCGCCCAGTTGCAGCGCCAGCGCGGTTACGTCCTGCCCCAGGTTGGCAACGGCCGATTGGATGGCAGGCGGGATCGCTCCGGTAAGAAACGCCGGCAGGAAGGGCGCTCCCAGCGCTTCCAGGCGACCGAGGCACCAGACAAGGCCGACGAACGCCAACGTCGCCACCAGCAGAGCACGGAGTCGGCGACCGATCACTGTAGTACCTCATTCCATCCAGCGCGTCACGCCATCGTCAGCCTTGAGACTACGTGCCCCGGCTGAACTGCGGGGCGGCCAAACTAAAGTTTTGCTGAAGGATCACTGGTACCGGCGGAAACCGTCCTTGGTACACTGGACATGTCCGGTCGGCTTGGACGTGATCCTGATGGAGATGCAGCGTGACCACACCAGCGCCAACCTATGTAACGCGACGCCTGGCGGGCCGGCTGGGCCGGCGGGAGTTGCTCGGCCTCCTGGCGCTCGGCAGCACAGCCCTTTCCCTGGCGGCCTGTGCCGGCGGCGTCGGGCTGAAGGCAGACACGGCGACCGTCGGGCAGAATGCCGCCAGCGCTACGCCAGCGGTACCCACTCCTGTGCCGGCGACAGTGACTCCGGTACCACCCACGCCGACCCCCTTGCCCACGAACACCCCCCAGGGGGCGACGACAGCCTTCCTGACCGCCTGGGCGGCGCAGGACTACCCGACAATGTACACCCTCCTGAGTCAGGAGGCGCAGGCTACAATCACCAAGGACGCCTTTGTCACGCGCTACACCGCCATCTGGGATGTCGCCAGCATCATCAGCCTGGTTGCCAAGGTCCTGCCGACCGAGGATGTCCATAGCCCGACGCAGCGTTACCACGTCACCATGCAAACGGCGCTGGTGGGCACGATCGAGGAAGACAACACGGCGGCGCTAATCCAGGAAGGCGACCGCTGGCTGGTCCAGTGGCTCCCCTCGCTGATCTTCAAAGACCTGGCCGGGGCGAACCTGATCCACATGACGCCGGAGAGCCTGCCGCGCGGCGAGATTGTGGACCGCAACGGCGTCAAGGTGGCGACCCAGACGACCTATACCAACCTGGGACTGGCGCCGGGCAAGATGCAGGACGTGCCCGGCACGCTGGCCGCCGTCAGCAAGGCCCTGAACTATCCGCTGCCCAAGCTGCAAGCGCTGTACGACAAGGCCAAGGCGAACCCGACCTGGCTGCAGCCGGTGCAGGTCGTGCCGCCCGACCAGCTTACTGCCATCCAGACCACGCTGAAGAACACGCCGGGCATCCTCTTCTCCGACGAACCGTTGCGGGGCTATCCGCTGAAGGACCTGGCCGCGCAGTCCGTCGGCTACCTGGGCGAGATCAGCGCCGACGAGCTCACGACGAAGTGGCAGGACGGCTACCTGAGCGGCGACTGGATCGGACGCACCGGCCTGGAGCACTGGGGCGAGGCGACGCTGGCCGGCAAACGCGGCGGCGAACTGGCGGTGGTGACGCCGGACGGCACAGTGTTCACGGTGATCGCCCAGCGCGCGCCGCTGCGCGGCAGCAACATCGTGCTGACCCTGGACATGGCGCTGCAGAAGGTGGCGCAGGATGCCCTCGGCAAGCTTAACGGCAGTGTGGCCGTCATGCGGATCAGCGACGGCTCGCTGCTGGCGCTCGCCAGCGCGCCGAGCTTCGACGCCAACAGCTTCATCCTGGGGCTGTCCCAGGCGCAGGCGCAGGCGCTCTTCCAGAATGCCAACCAGCCGCTGAACAACCGGCCAACGCTAGGCGCCTACCCGGCCGGCTCGACCTTCAAGACCGTCACCATGTCCTCCGCCCTGGGCAGTTCCATGTTCAGCCCGAGTTCCATGTTCACCTGCACCGGTGTCTGGAACGCCCTCGGCATTGAAATGCACTGCTGGAAGATCAGCGGGCACGGCCACATCAATCTTACCGAGGGACTGGCGCAGTCCTGCGACATCGTCTTTTACGAGGTCGGCCATACCCTGGACGGCAAGGGGCACACCGTCTTCCCCGACCTCGCCAAGGGCTTCGGCGTCGGGGAGACGACCGGCATCGTCGGCCTGGTAGAGGCGGCCGGCCTCCTGCCCAGTCCGGCCTGGAAGCAGCAGACGCAACACGAACCCTGGTATCCGGGTGATCCGGTGAACCTGGCCATTGGGCAGGGATCGCTGCTGGTGACGCCGCTGCAGATGGTGAGTTGGATTGCTGCCATCGCCAACGGCGGCACGCTCTGGACGCCGCGCGTCGTCGACAAGGTGCTGGCCCCCACCGGCGAGCAGAGCATGCCGGCGCCGGTCAAGCAGCGGGGCACGTTGCCGGTGAGCGCCGATGAACTGGCGTCCGTGCGGGCGGCCATGCGCCGCGTGATCGACGAGACCGATAACTGGCTCGGCACCGGCTCCTGGGCCTTCCGCGACTTCCCGATCGCCGTGGCCGGCAAGACCGGGACTGCGCAGAGTGGCCAGGCGCAGCCGCACGCCTGGTTCGCCAGCTTCGCGCCGGCCGACAAGCCGGAGATCGCCATCGTGGCGATGGCGGAACATGCAGGTGAAGGGGCCGATGTCGCTGGGCCCATCAGCCGCGCCATCTACGAGGCCTATTTCAAGACACCGTGGCAGCCCCACGTCCAGCCGGGTGTCCACCAGTCTTGCACCACCACCGAGTACCTCTGCCCGGCCGCCTGGCCCCGCGTCGTTTCCAGCGTCGGCAACGAGACGTACCGCCCGACGTGATACCAGGGTCTTTGCATTACCCGAAGGTTCGGCTTGACAACCGGCATTGACACCTGGTACTAGTAAGCGACGTTTTCCTTCCCGTCCTTTCCACCATCGGCGCTCCCCACGGGCAGCGAGTCACCCGGATCCGCCGGCGCGGTTCCTCTTTAGCGCCATGCAGCCGGGACGGGCGGACGCTTCGTCGTAGGTAACAATCAGGAAGGAGACTAGACCGTGCAGCCTCGTGCCTTTTCCCGGCGACAGTTGCTCCTGACGATCGGTCAGGGGAGCGCCGCCACCGCCGCGCTTTCGGTGCTGGCCGCCTGCGGAGGCGCCGCTGCATCCTCGGCGGCGGTAACGGCGGCGCAAGCCACCTCCGCAGCGGCAGGTCCGGCCACCAGTGCCGTCGCGAGCACTCAGGCAGCAGCGACAACGGCGGCTGCGACCACCCGTATTGCCGCGACATCCGCCGGTCCGGCCACGGCGTCGGTCGCCGCGACCGCCCTGCCGGTAGCCAAAGGCACTCCCACCCTGGTCTATCAGACCTGGTGGGCGGAGATGATGACCAACCTGAAGCCCCTCTTCCCCTCGTTTGAACAGCAGTTCGGCGCAAAGCTCGACGTACAAGTCTTCGCCTACAACGACTGGACTGCCAAGCTGCCGGTGGAGTTCGCCAGCAACACCCCGCCAGACACGATGAACGCCAACAACTTCGGCCACGTCAAGCTGTTCGATCAAGGCGTCTTCCTCGAGCTTGGTAGTCGGCTCAAGGTTGATAAGATTGATCTCGCCCACGACTACGGCCTCATCGGCCTGGAGTCCTGGTGCGGCAAGAACTACGCCATGCCCTTCGACAACGACCCCCGTCAGGTGTACTTCAACAAGACCCTCATCAAGGCGGCCGGCGCCAAAGACCCGTGGGATGACCTCAAGGGCCAGTGGACGTTGGACGACATGGCGGAGATCGCTGTCAAGACGACCAAGCGCGGCCTCGATAACAAGGCGACGCAATGGGGTCTGCAGATGGGATACACGGGCATGAGCGAGAGCAACGGCATGTTCGTCTGGACCTTCGGTGGGCAGTGGGCTGACTTCCAGAAGATGCAGTTCACACTCGACTCGCCCGAGTCTATCGCCGCCCACAACTACGTGCTCGACCTGGTCCGGACGAAACAGTGCGTCCTGACCACCGCCGACAGCGATGCGCTCACCAAGGCCGGCGTGACGGATGCGTTTCGCGCAGGGAAGACCGCGCTCTACATCCGCGCCTCCGCCAACGTTGAACAGAACATCAAGCAGATGCAAGGGGAATTCGACTGGGATATTGCGCCTTTCCCCGGCCGGACGCAGGGCGTGATGGGCGTGCCTATCGTGTCCGGCAACCCCAACGAGGCCGCCGTCGCCTCGAAACAGCCGGACCTAGCCTACAGCTTCATCAAGTGGCTGGCCAGCACCGACGTGCAGACGTACTTCGCCCAGAATAAAGTGGAAGTGCCGAGTCTGAACGCGCTGAAGCCCAAGTATGGCTCCAACCCACCGCCGGCCCACATCAAGGTCATGTCTGATACCTACAACCACCCTTACGGCATTCACTTCCGGCAGTACCGGACGCTGGACGCCTATAACGAGTACGCCAAGGAAATCGCTCCCGTCTTCACCGGCCAGGCGACGATGGAGACGACGCTGCGCTCGCTGAATAAGCTGCTCAACGATTCGTTCGTGCAGTACGGTTCCTGTAATCCCTACGCCGGTATGCAGGTGCCGATCAAGCCGTAGCGCGCCCGCTCCTCTGGCCTCTTCGAATGGTTGAATTGAGGAACCAGTTCAGGCGGTGAAACCGAAGAGTGTCTTGGGGACTGTGCCCAGGATCTTGGCACGGTCCTCCTCGGTCAGACCCGGCAGGTCATGCTGGACATAGCGTAAGGCCTGCGCCAGGGGCCGGTTGCTGCTGCGCATCCAGTTCCCAGACGTGAACGTGTGTATCAATGATCATGCCTGATGACTTCTCCTGCCTGCGATTTTTCCGTAGATGATAGCAGGTGCAGCGAACCTCGCCTTTCGGCCCTGACTTAATTCCGACCGGCATTGTCATTCTGCCAGGAGTATGGTACGCTCAGGTTGTAAGAAAGGAGGTGGTGTGTAGTGGGTAGTGCAAGTTGCTCGGGCAGCGGCACAGCTTCTATGCGGGACTCCAAAGGGGTGTCCTCGGTTTAGGGTCGCTGCCCGGCAGCTACCTGGCGGGGAGTGGAGGGAAACCTCCACTCCCCGCCTTTTTCTATCCCCAGACATGATGATGCAATGTGACGCTGCGGAAATCCTGGTGGTCGACGCCGGCGCGGTCTACGGGGCGACGGTGCTCTATCTGCCGGAGACGGCGTCCAGCCAGGATGTCGCCCGCAACCTGATCCGGCAAGGCGCCGCCGCCGGTACTGCTGTCGTGGCCGGCTACCAGACGGCGGGACGCGGCACGCAGGGCCGCGACTGGCGCTCGTCGCCCGGCGCCGGTGTACACCTGTCGGTGCTCGTACACGTCCCCGTCAAACCGGAGGCGATCCCCTGGCTGACACCGCTGGCGGCTATCGCCACGGCCCAAGCCTTGCGCGGCTTGACCAGCGTGCCGCCCCGCCTGAAGTGGCCCAACGATGTCCTGCTGGGCGGCCTGAAGGTCGCCGGGGTCCTAACGGAGATCCCCGCCGGCTCGGCGCTGGCGGTGGTGGGCATCGGCGTGAACGTGCATGCAGCGCCGGATGACGTGGGGGCGGCTGCGACGGCGCTGGCGGCCTGGGCCCTGCGTCCGGCTGAGCGCAACGACGTGGCGGTGCGCCTGCTGCGCGAACTGGACCATCTGCTGGAGCGCTTCCTGGCGGGTCGGCTTGACCACGTCAAGGAGGCCTGGCGGCTGCTGCTGGACACCGTGGGCAGTTCGGTGACGGTGGAACGCGATGGAGATACCGTGGCTGGGCGGGCCACGGCGGTGGATGGCTCCGGCGCCCTTATCGTCAAAACGCCGACCGGCGGTACCATTCGTGTGTCGGCCGGCAGCGGCGCATTGGTCCGACATACCGGCTGAAAGTAGACCGTCCATGACTGACCATGCTGGGACCGAACATACTGGGACCGAACTTCCCAGCGCGAGCGACGAGACCAACCAGCGACGACTGGCCCTGGAGCGGCTACGGGCGCGGGGCATCAACCCCTTTCCGACGACCTTTGGGCGCAGCCACACCTGCGCCGAAGCTGCAGCCCTGGCCGATACGCCGACCGGTGTCACTGTCGCCGGGCGCATGGGCGTCATGCGCGATATGGGGCGCATCGCCTTCGTCCATATCAGCGACGATAGTGGCCGCGTGCAACTGCTGCTGCGGCGCGAGGCGCTCGGCGAGGCCGGCGCGGCGCTGCTGCGCGACCTGCACGCCGGCGATATCATCGGCGCTACGGGCGAGACGCTGCGTTCCCGCCCCGGCGAACCGTCGGTCGGAGTGCAGACGCTGACGCTGCTGGCTAAGGCGCTGCAGCCGCCGCCGGAGAAGTTCCACGGGCTGAAGGACGTCGAACTGCGCCAGCGCCAGCGCTACCTCGACCTGATGAGCAACGAGCATAGCCGGGAGGTCTTCCGCCTGCGCAGCCGTGTCGTCAGTTGCCTGCGGCGCAGCCTGGATACGCGGGGCTTCCTGGAGGTGGAAACGCCCGTGCTGCAGCCGCTCTACGGCGGCGCGAGCGCGCGACCCTTTGCGACCTACCACAACGAGCTCGAACAGCAACTCTACCTGCGCATCTCCGACGAGCTCTACCTGAAGCGCCTGATCGTCGGCGGCTTCGACAAGGTCTACGAGATCGGCCACGACTTCCGCAACGAGAGCATCTCCTACAAGCACAACCCGGAATTCACCATGCTGGAAGCGTATCAAGCCTACGCCGATTACTACGACATGATGGACCTCTATGAAACGCTGGTGGTGGCCGTGGTACAGGAGGTCTGTTCCGGCACGACGCTGGCGTACCAGGGGAACACTATCGACTTCGCCCCACCCTGGCGACGCCTGACCATGCGCCAGGCCATCCTGGAGGCGACCGGCCTGGACTTCAGTCGGCACCGTGATACGGCAGCGCTGGCCGCCGCCTGTCAAGAGCGCCGGCTGCGCTGTGGTGAGGGCGGTTCCTGGGGCAAGATGATCGACGAGCTCGTCAAAAACTATGTTGAGCCGACGCTTGTGCGGCCGACCTTCTTGCTGGACTACCCCTGGGAGTTGTCCCCGCTGGCCAAGCGGCACCGGAACGACCCCCAACTGGTGGAACGCTTCGAGCCGTTCGTCGCCGGGTTTGAACTAGGCAACGCCTTCAGCGAGTTGAACGACCCGGACGACCAGCGGGAGCGCTTCCTTGACCAGCAGCGGGCGGCGGCCCAGGGCGACACGGATGCCCACCAGTTGGACGAGGACTACCTGCTGGCGCTACAGCACGGCATGCCACCCACCGGCGGCATCGGCCTGGGGGTAGACCGCCTGGTGATGCTGCTGACCGACAATCACTCCATCCGGGAAGTGATCCTCTTCCCGCATCACCGCAGTACCGAGACCGCAGGAGGTGGCGAATAGTGTTGCCCGTTGCTTACATCCGTGAGCACGTCGAAGAAGTGCGTGAGCGCCTCAGCCTGCGCCAGAGTGCCGGGCCGTTGGACGACCTGCTGCAACTGGACGCACGGCGTCGCGCCCTGTTGAGCGAGGCCCAGGCCCTGCGGCAGCAGCGCAACGTCGCCAACGAAGGCATCAAGCGGGCCGGTCGGCCCGACGAAGCGCAGCGCAGCACGCTGCGCGCGCTGTCCGACCGCATCAAAGTGCTGGATGGTGAGCAGGAGAGCATCGAGCGGCAACTGAACGACCTGGCGTTGCGCCTGCCGAACCTGCCGCACCCTGACGTGCCGGCAGGGGCGTCGGACCAGGATAACGTCGAGTACATGCGCTGGGGCGAGCCACCGCAGTTCGCCTTCACGCCGCGACCGCACTGGGAGATCGGTGAGCAACTTGGCATCCTTGACCAGGATGCCGGCGTCAAACTGGCGGGCGCCCGCTTTTATGTCGCCCGTGGTCTCGGCGCCCGCCTGCAACGCGCGCTGATCGCCTTCTTCCTGGACTTCCACGTCGCCCGCCACGGCTACTGCGAGGTATCGCTGCCCTACCTGATCCGCAGCGCCGCCATGCTCGGTTCCGCCAAGCTGCCCAAGTTTGCGGAGGACGCCTACTACCTGCGTGAGGACGATCTCTGGCTGAACCCGACGGCGGAGGTGGCGCTGACCGACCTGCACCGCGACGACATCCTGGCCGGTGAGCAGTTGCCGCTGCGTTATACCGCCTATTGCCCCTCCTGGCGCCGCGAAGCCGGCTCGGCGGGGCGCGACACCCGCGGCGTCATCCGCGTCCACCAGTTCCACAAGGTGGAGATGTATGCTTTCTGCCGGCCGGAAGAGTCCTACGCCCAGTATGACCGCCTGATTGCCGACGCGGAGGACCTCCTGCAGGCGCTCGGGTTGCACTACCGCGGCCTGCGCATCTGTACCGGAGACCTCGGCTTTACAGCCGCCGCGCAGGTTGACCTGGAAGTCTGGCTGCCCGGCGTGGCGGAGTTCAAAGAGATATCATCCATCAGCAACTGCGAAGCGTTCCAGGCCCGACGGGCCAATATTCGCTTCCGGCGGGCGGCCGGCGAACGCCCGGAGTTCGTCCACACCCTGAACGGCTCCGGTCTGCCGATCGACCGCACCTTTGCCGCGATCCTGGAGAACTACCAGCAAGAAGATGGCAGCGTGGTGGTACCGGAGGTGTTGCGACCGTATATGGGGGCGGATGTCATCCGCTAAGGAACAGCTATGGAGCGGCAACTACAGGCCCGTATCCTCTCCTGGCGCATCGGGCGTGCGGTGCGCACGGGGCGCGGCCTGGCAGTCGGCTGCGTTGTCATTCTGCTCATTACCGGCGCGTTTCGCCTGCATAGCCTGTCGCCGGGTGATACCACCTTTGCCTCGCCCTGCATTCCGTATACGCTGCGCCTGCCGCGCGCCTGGCATGTGCAGCCGGTGGCGATGCCCGACTGCGGTGCGCCGGTGCTGTTCGACGAATACCATCTGACCGTGCAGGGGCAGCAACTGTCGCTCAGCGTTCAGGCCGTGTCGCTGGTGGATGGGCGGTTCATGAATCTGATCGGGTTGCCCCAGTCGGCCGGGAGTGTCACCCGGCACGGCGGCGGTGGACAGGTTTATGCCTCGCTCTTGCAGCGGCAGAACGGCGTCACCATCGCAGATGGCGCCTTTAACCGTCCGCCGCTGAGCTACCTCATGACCGTGGAGAGCGATGGCGACATCAATCCGGAGCCGGTGCTCATCCAGGCTATGGCTGGCTGGGGCGATCACGCCGCCGGGAATTAGAGCCTCCAACTCCCCCAAGCTGGCACGCCCTTTGCGTATGTAGCTCAGCAACGGGGGCCGCCTCTCGGGAGACGGTTCTAAAAAGCACGGACCGGATGTTCCGGCCCGGCTAGTAGGAAAGGTTGGTGGTGCGCATGGTCATGGCGATTATCGGCTGGATCATCATCGGCATTATCGCGGGCTGGCTCGCCGGATTGGTTGTCGGCGGCTCAGGTTTCGGCGTGCTCGGTGATATGGTGGTCGGCTTGATCGGCGCCGTCATCGGCGGTTGGGTCATGAGCGCGGTGCTCGGCTACGGCAACGGCGCCAACAACGGCGGCTTTATCTGGAGCCTGGCGGTGTCGTTCGTCGGCGCCGTGATCCTGTTGCTCATCGTCCGGTTGGTCTCCGGCGGTACGCGCCGCGCGGCGATCTAACGGGTACAGCCGGGCATAGCCGGCGCCCGTTCGGAGACGTGCCCGGCGACTGAAGTCGCGGCTACACGAAGCGAAGCCCGCCTGCGCGGGCTGACCGAGTCCGCGCAGAACGTTCACGAACGGTTTCGGCTCGACGAGCGGCCGGTCTGTGCTGCCGGCCGGCGGCGCAGGCGGTGCTGACCGTGTTGTCGCCTTCGATCTGCTCGTAGGGCAACAGGCCGCAGGCGATCACCACCCCGCCGCCGGCAGCAAACTCCTCCAGCCTGTCCCACGCGGCTGCCTCCAGCGATGCCAGCGGGGGCAGGATGATGACGCGGTATTCGGCTTCACCCAGGCGGAGTGCGCCGTCCTCCACGCGACCCTCGCTCAGCAACAGTGGGTCCAGACTGTCGAAGGGACGCTGGGCCGCTTCCAACTCCCGTTGCAGGTACTGCCAGTCGCCGGCCACCCGTTTGGCGACGGCGTCCGGCCCCGAACCGATACTGCTGCCCGCGCTGCTACCGTGCGTCCACAGCGAAGTGATCGGGTCCAGCAGTGCCACGGAGCTGGCGCGGCGGCCGCGGCTGAGGGCGTAGCAGAGGCGGCCGAGGTAGTCGGTGAAGCGGGGAACTGCGACCAGTAGGGGTTCTGCAAGAACTGAGAGGGCGGCGCGTCCCATTTCCGCAGGCCGCCGAGCGAGTAGAGAAAGGCGTGGAAGACGAAGAGATTGGCCCCCTGGGCGGCGAGGCGGTCGGCTAGCGCTTTCATGTCCTGAAAGGTCAGCGACCAGCCGATGCTGTGGTAGCTCTCCACCAGTACCCGGTTCAGGCCGACCTGAGCAGCCAGAGAGGCGGGGAAGCGCGGATGGGCGCGGAAGCGGGGCCGCGTCTCGGCGTGCAGGGCGTCCAGCGTGCCGCCCACCTTCTCGTGGCCGGGATCGTTGCCGACGACGTGGGCGTGGCGCTGCACCGAGTTGCGCGTGGAGTCGACTTCCAGGCGCTCGCCGGGCTGCACGCTGGCGGAACGGGGCCGCATGTGCCAGGCCCGCCACTCCGGGTGGCGCACCGTCAGTTCCCCGCCGGCGGCGCCGCTGGGATAGGGGTACTCGTCGGCCAGCCAGACCTGCAGCCCGTGCGGCGCCGCCTCCCGGCTCGCCAGTTCCACTAGATCGAACCAGCGCTGCGAGAGATAGGGGGTGCTCAGGCCCGTGCGCGCAGCAATCTGAAAGCCACCAAGTCCGCCATCAGCGAAAGCCTGAACCTGCCGCCGAATCTCCGCCTCCTCCAGATCACCATTCCAGAACCACATGGGTACCGGCCGAAACTCGCGCGGCGGGGCGGCAAAGAGGGTGGGGTCGATCACGATTTATGTCCCATTCGGCTGAGTCATCAACGGCGCGAGGAACAAGGCCGCGACTGCGGGCCCAGAGGGCGCCCCCGGCCAAGTACGGCGGATGCTGTGGTATGGAATGGGACATGCGACCGCAGTCGCCCCCGGTTCTTGGCCGGGGGCGCCCTCTGGGCCCGCAGTCGCGGCCTCCGTCGTCATTTCCCAACGTACTTCTGCAACTCCGCGTTCGCCGCAGCGTCGGCTTTGGCGACGGCGTCGGCAGCCGTGGAGGCCCCGGCAAAGAGGGGAGCGAGCGCCTTCCAGGCTGCTCCGAGGACGGGACCGACGCCGAGGAAGACGGGGCCGAGCCGGCCGTACTTGGCCTGGTCGATAAAGACGTTCTTGTTCTTGGGTGGTCCTGCCTGGAATTCCGGCCAGGTGGCGGCCGAGAGGCGGGCGGGGATGCCGATGCCGATCTTGGCGTCTTGCTTCATGCTGTCGACGCTGGTCGCCGATTTCACGAACTGCCAGCCGAGGTCCGGGTTGGCGCTACCCTTGGGCAAGAAGTAGCCGCCGGTGGCGATGACCGTCGCGTGTTGCCCGTCGGGACCGGTCGGCATTGGCCCGACATCCCAGGTGAAGCCCTTGGCAAAGGCGGCCACGCGGCCCTCGACGTAGAGGTAGGGATACATGCCGATCTTGCCGTTGTAGAACATGTTGGTGTCGCCCTTGTCGGCGGCCGACTCCGCCGCCGTCGGCGTGACGTGGTATTTCGTGCGCAGGTCAGCCAGCCATTGCAGCGCCTGCACCGTTTTGGCGTTGCTGAAGGTGATCTTCGTCACGTTGTCCGGGTTATCGACGATGTCGCCGCTGTCCAACCAGATCCAGGGTTCGGTGAACTGGCTGACCGGCATGGTGGTGCCGAAGGTGCCGCGGGAGGTGTTGGTCAGCTTCTGGGAAGCTTCGAGGTAGGAATCGAGCGTCCAGGCAGCCGTCGGTGGCTGCAGGGCGGCCTGCTGGAAGCTATCGATGTTGTACCAGATGGCGTAGCTGTGGAAGTTCTTGGGCAGGGCGAAGAGGCCCCCTTTGTACTGGTAGGCCTTCAGGGCAGCCGGCACGAAGTCCGAGGTGTCTAGCTTGTCACGCCCGATCAGCGGCTGCATGTCGGTGAAGGCGCTCTGGCGCAGCAGTTCCGGCACCATGTCGTTCGTGAAGACAGCAACATCGGGCGCCGTGCCGGCGGCCAGGAAGGTGGTGATCGTGCCCACATAGTCGCCGGGCACGTTCTGCGCCGTCACCGCCGCGCCACTGGCCTTGGTGAAGCTGCCGCCGATGGCGTTCATGTACTGGTCGTCGGCCGTGCTGCCCCAGTACGTCATCCAGACCTTGCCCTTGGCTACATTTGCTTTGGGGGCAGCCGAGGTTGTGGCTTTGGCGCTGACCGTGGCCGTGGTGGTCGTGGTGGCGAGGGCAGCAGCGGTCGCCTGGCTCGTGGTCGCAGCACTCGCCTGGCTCGCGGTCGCAGGGGCCTTGGTTACGGCGGCGGCGGTCGCGCTACCCGTGGTGGTCGCGGCTGGGGCGCTGGCGCCGCAGGCGGCGAGCAGACCGGCTGCCGAGAGGCCGGTAGCCGCGACCACGGCGTGTCGCAGCAGCACTCGGCGTGACGTGGACGGACTCAACGATGCACCATCCTCTCTGCCTGGTATATATTCCCCTTGCATGGGGTCGTGCCACCGCCGCCGGACTTGACAGTTATCGGACAGGTCAACGGGCGGCACTGTGTGAAAGGGATTATACGCAACCGACCAATCGAAGTCAATCGTTATTGGACCGTTGCGTTGTGGCATATCACGCGAAGGAAGAGGGGCGGGCGTGACCGAGGAAGACGATCAGGCGTCGGCGGCTAGCAGAAAGACGGAACTGCCGTCGCTTCTCCTCACCCTGCGCAGCTTGCTGCCGCAGTTGCGGCCGGCAGAGCGGCGAACTGCGGTGTTCGTCGTGGACTACCCTGAGCGCGTCCAGCACATGCCGATCACGGCGCTGGCGCAGCAAGTGGGCGTGAGCATCGGCACGGTCAGCCGCTTGAGTCGCACGGTGGGCTGCTCCGGTTACGCCGAGTTCCGGCGCCGGCTGGTGCAGGACCTCACGCGGTCCGACCTGCGCGGTATCCCCTCTATGCGGGCGACGACGGCGGCCCTGGCCTCAGCCGGCGACTTTACCGACATCCTGGCCGGGGTGTTTGACCTTTCCATCCAGTCGCTACGCGAGACGCTGCAGGTCATTGACAGTGGCGGCTTTCGCCAGGCGGTCGAGGTGCTGGCAGGTGCGCGGCTGGTGTACTGCTTCGGGGCAGGCGGCTCCGGGCTGGTCGCCATCGACGCCTCCTACCGCCTGATTCGGATCGGGAAGACGGCGCTGGGGGAAGGCGATTCCCAGTTGCAGAGCGCTCGCGCCGCTTTGCTGACGCCGCAGGATGCGGCGCTGGCAGTGTCGATTTCGGGCGAGCATGCCCAGACGCTGGACGCTGCGCACGCGGTGAAACTGGCTGGAACGCCGCTGATCGTGATCACGAACTTCCCGCAGTCGCACCTGGGCCGCCTGGCCGACATCTGCCTGCACACCGTCTCCCGCCAGCCCGACTGGCACCGCGAAGCGGTACCGGGCCGCGTCGTGCAACTGACGCTTATTGATGCCCTGTGCGTCTGCCTGATGCGCCGGGTGGCATCGGTGTGACGGCAGGGCTATCCCGCGAGTATATTTGGGCGAACGACGTCAAAGCAAACGGCCGGTCGGACTACTCGCTCCGCCCTTCCGGCGCACTCTGAATGCTGGTCAGCCGAGCAAAGAGGTCGCGCAAAACGAGGGTGAAGCCGGGCAGCACGTCCCGGCCATCGAGCACGTCGTCCTGGTCAACATAGGCAATCGTGCCGGCGTGGTAGACCACAGTTGTGCCGGTTTCCGGGTTGATGTACCAGAGCAAGCGCACCCCGGCGCGCAGCCAATCGCGCACCTTTTCCTGCACTTCGCCGGCTCGATCAGTGGGCGAGATGATCTCAATGACAAAGTCGGGCGCCTCGGCCATGGTCGCAGCCGTGAGATCCGACGGTAGCCGCTGGCGGGCATAAAAGGCCACATCCGGTCCGCGCGCGCTGAACCGGCTGCCCAGAATGCGGACCAGAGGATCACCACCCATGGCCATCCCGAGTTGATGCTCAAAAGCGAACGTGTCAAGGAGTCCGCCTAGGACCACGAGGAGCCAGGCGTGCTGCGCGGTTGTCACTTCCCACTCCACGACCCGGCCATCGCTCAGTTCACGGTGCTTGCCATCATCGGGAAATGCTGCAAGGTCGTCAACAGTGTAGCGAACTGCCGGAGCCATCGGAGAAAGCGTTGCGACCATGGTCGGAGGATCCCTTCCGAGAGCCGGGCCAGGTTGGCTAGGGCGACCGTTGAGCTACGGAGGTACACTGCCAGTTCGGGCAGTGTACCACTCGTCGTTGACGGGCGCCGCCACTAATTCAACTCGCAGCGATCCCCCGTGCAGGCGAACTCCCGCGTCCCTTCGGTGCGGTCTTCTAGCTCGTAGAGCGAGAGCAGGCTGTAGTCGATTTCCGGGAAGGCAGCCAGGCGGGTCTGGTACTCCTGCGCCGTGATGTCTTCGTAGGGCGCCAACTGGTAGATGTGCTCCGAGCGGGGCAGAAAGGAGAGGCCGCCGATGCGGTCCCAATGATCGTAGACCCACTGGCCGACGCTTTCCCACTCGTCCGGGCCGACGTAGATCGTCTGGGAGGGGTTGTGCTCCGTGAAGTGCTCCTTGACAGTCAGCCAGTACTCCAACTGCTCCAGGGCGGTCATGGCGTGGCGGGTGATGGCGCCATCCGGCGCTTTGACGGGGAACTCCACCACCCAGGTCGTCGCCGTTTCGGCAGTCTGGCCCACCTCGGGGTGCAACGGCGCGCCGGCGTCGCGCATCAGGCGGTAGAGCGGGTCGGTGGTGGAGACGCGCACGCGGCGCACGTAGTAGTCACTGTAGCGCGGGTGCATGCCGGAGGCGCAGTCGGCCATCTGGCTGGCGTTGCCGGAGGGCTTGACGCAGGTGATGGACGCGCTGGCGTTGATGCCCAGGCGCTGCGCGTAGTCGGCGTTGACCGCGATGGCGAGGTCGCGCAACTCCGCCATCAGTTCCGGATGCTGCCAGAATGTGGGGCAATCCAGTTGCCCGGTGACGCTGACGCCGAGCAGCCGCTCCTCCGCGCAGTTCTCCCGCCACTGCGGGCGCAGGTAGGGGAAGTCGATCAGCATGCTCTGCACGGTGCCGATGAGCGTGGCCAGCCGCACCTTGTTGGCTAACGTTGCCGGAGTATCCTCGACCCGCGCCACCACCTCGCTGAGGTTGCAGAATTCGTAGGGGCGAAGGGAGATCTCGCCGCACGGATTTGTGCCGAATTCGGCAGACTTGCGTCGGGTAGGTCTCAGTTCGTTGGCCGCAGCGCGGTTGAAGATGCCGCGTTCGCCGGTGCCGGAGGCGGCTAGCGCCTGCCACTCTTCCTGAAACAGGTCCCACGTGGGCCGCTGCTCGTAGACTGCGCTATTGTTGGCCATGGCGCGGTGTGGGGCGGTGTTCCAGTATTCGCCGTCTTTGGCGTGGCGCAACACCAGATCATCGAAGTCGGAGAGGGAGATCTCGGCGCTGCGCCGGACGCCGCCCATGACGACGACGTCACCGATCTTGGTGGCGATGTCGTGGCACTCCAGGCTGGTCAGCTTGCGACCCTGGGCGCCGAGCAGCAGGTCGCGGCTGAAATCCAGCAGCCCGCGCAACGGCTCGGGTCCAGAAGCCCGGCCGCCCTTCGTCAGCAAGGGTGCGCCGGCCGGCCGGATCAGGCGGTAGTCGAACTGGATGTTGCCGCCGGCATACCAGGTGCTGAGACCGACCTTGAGAGCGTCGGCCCAGCCTTCGGTGTCGTCGGGGATCGTGTAGATTAAGGAGTGCTCACAGGGCACATCCAGGGCGGCGTTGCCGCGTTGTGGTTGCACCACCGGCAGTTGCTCGACGTAGCGGCGCTCTACGCTGAAGCCGACGCCGGTGCCGGCCATCAAGATATAGAGCACCTCAGCGAAGGACTCGATGGAGTCGATCGGCAGGTAGCTGCAGTTATAGGCGGTGATCGGGTTGATGCGGGCGGCCTTGCCGGCCATTGCGAGCAGGCGGGACGAGGGGCGCAGGCCGTGCTCGAGCATTGCCTGGCGCGCGGCCATCCACTCCGCGGGGCCAATGGCCGGACCAGCCGTTTCGCTCAGGAACGCTACGACGCGGTCCACGGCCTCTTCCCAGGTCTCCCGCCGGCCCTGCTCCGCATCCCAGCGGGCGTAGGTTCGCACGAACACGAACTCAGCGAGCTCGTTGGGAAAATGGGAGCCGGCAATCGGGGCAACGGCGATTGTCGCCGGGGCGCGCCTCGTCACCATCGTCGGATACTCTGCCAGGACCATGCTACTTGCCCCTTCGCGCTGCGTTCAGGCTCGGCGCCTAAAATACCGGCCACCGCACTATATCTTGTGTCGGCACGAGAGATTCATACCAGATATTGTGTCGCACGGCTTCCCTGACAGGCACAGGACCTCACCCGGCCCAAGCGAGCGGGTGAGGTCCTCCCATTGTGCAAGCCCCAACCGTTCAGGTGATTGCCATGGCCAGAACGGTACACTGGAATTACCGCAACAGGAGGGGGAAAACGTTCAGTATGCTTCGTACCCTCTGGCGACACTTCGGCGCCTGGCTTCCCTGGCTGGCGACACTGGCCCTGCTGGGCTTGCTGGTCCAGGCAGTGAACCCGGCCAACCTGGCGCAGGCCCTCCGGCAAGCCAACCTCTGGCTCATCCTGCCGATCCTTGGTTGCGGCCTGATCGGCTTGTTGATGCGCTCCATCCGCTGGCACCTCCTGCTCTCGGCCATCGACGCCCCCAACTCCTTGCTCGATTCGATCCTGCTCTTCACGGCCTCGCAATCCGTCATGCTTATTCCTGGGGGGCAATTCCTGCTGCCGGTCTTGCAGCGGAGTCAACATGGCACTCTCATCCGCCAGTCCGCTGCCACCATCCTCGTCCAGGAGCTGGTGTTCGGCGTGCTGGTGCTGCCGGCGGCCCTGCCAGGGTTGTCCGCCTACCACTACGCCGGACTGCTGCTGTTCCTCGCCCTCATCTTTTCCGGCGGCACGGCGGCGGCCTTCTTGCACGGCGATATCAGCCGTTTCGGACTCGGTCTGGCGGCGCGCGTGCCGGTGCTGCACAACCATGTGCCGAAGTTTGCCGAGGTCCAACGGCAATTTGTGCTGGTCGCCAGCAGCAAGGCGGCGATCTGGGGCTCGCTGTTCGACATGTTGGCCATAGCCGCCGCCGGCACCGGCTTCTACATTGCGCTCTTTGCCGTCGGCGCGACGCAACTCACCTGGCCCGACGCCCTGGCCATCTATGCCCTGGGCAGCGCCGTGGGGACGATCTCCGCCTTACCGGGCGGCGTGGGGGCCAACGAGGACATCAGCACGCTGGTGCTGACGAAGATGGGGCTGGCGGCCGGACCGGCGGCGGCGGCGACACTGCTCTTCCGCGTGGTGAACCTGCTTATGGGCGTCACCCTCGGCTGGGTTGTCCTCTACTTTGCCGCCCACCGCTTCCAGGTCCATCCCTCTTTTGGCGGCCTGATCCGCGCCTGCCGCGGGGCGGACGGCGCGACACTGCTGGTGAAGGAGGAGGTCAGGTAGCGATTTCCCGCTCTACTACGTCCTGGCGCAAGAGCAATTGCCTCCGCTCCGGCACGTCGCGGTAGAGGATGATGCCGGGGCCAATCCGGCTGCCTTCGCCGACTTTGACGCCGGGCATCGAGGCGGCCTGCACGCCGAAGGCAGTGTGCGCGCCGCAGATCAGGCCGAGCTTCTCCCGACTACTGTCGAGGCGCTCGCCGCGCACCACGGATTGGATCGTGCGGTGGTCGTGCCGCACGTTGGCCGTGACCATGCCGGCGCCGAAAGTACACTCCGGGCCAATGACCGAATCGCCTATGTAATTGGTATGGAACCAACAGCCCGGCCCGACGTAACTGCGGGCCACTTCACTGCCGAAGCCGACCACGCAGTGCGCCTCGATGCAGGATTGGCGGACCAAAGCGTTGTTGCCGATGATGGTGTTGCGCCCGATGTAGGCTGGTCCCACCACCGTCGCCCCGGCAAAGAGCCGCGCGCCGGGCGCGATGATGACCGCACCGCTCACGGTGGCTTTGGCGTCGATGGCGGCATCGGGCGCGACCTGCGGCGCGGAGATGCCGGCCAGCAAGAGATCGACAGCGTCCAGGACGTGCCAGGGGTACTTGATCGCTGCCCAGGCGCCGTCGTGTACCACCAGGGCGTGCTCGTGCTGGCGCATCTGCGCGCTGATCGCCCGCTCGTAGTGGTCGTCCGGCCCGCCGGACGCATAGGCCGTGTCCAGCTCCCGCGCCAGGCCGGCGGCGTCGCGGTGCAGCCGGATGACGATGCTCACGAGGTCGCTTGGCGCATTGCCGGCCCCCGGCTTCTCCACCATGCCGATGGCACGTTCCCCAGCCATCTGGAAATAGCCGCCGGGGAAGTAGTCCCTGGCGCGGTAGGCCGCCAGGTAGGATCGCTGCGGGTCCGCCTGGTAGGCGGCCACGATGCGCGTGAGCAGGTCGTCGGACAGGAGATCATGGACTTGGGTGATGAGCAGTGGCCGGTCCGCGCGGCCCGGCGCCCCGCGCAAGGCGGTGAGGATGGCGTCGCCCTGGCCAAGCGGCTCCGCCTGCACCACCACCTGCATCGCCGGTGTCGGCAGATTGGCCGCTTCTGCCGCCAGTTGCGCGGCGTTAGCGGGGCTACCGACGATCACACCTTCGGTGATGCCCGCCGCCGCCAGCACAGCCATGTGGCGCTGCAAGAGCGACTGCCCCAGCAGGGGCAGCAGCGACTTTTCGTGCAGTGGCCAGAAGCGCGAGTTGGCGCCCCCGGCAAGGACGATGGCGAGTGGCGTTTGCATGGGGAGTGAGTATAGCGCAGCGCTCAGGGCTGCGGAGCGGCATCTGGTGAGGGGACCGTTGGCGCTGCGGCCACGACCTCTGGCGGCAACGCTTCGGGGATGGCCGCCGACTGTTCCTTCCATTCTTCAATGGCGGCCCCGGCCAGGGTCACGACCA
Organism: Chloroflexota bacterium; assembly: GCA_036734945.1. Classification (GTDB taxonomy): domain Bacteria; phylum Chloroflexota; class UBA4733; order UBA4733; family UBA4733; genus UBA4733. The sequence continues at coordinate 20,054 of DAIMXP010000020.1, read as the reverse complement.
GGGCGGTGGCCGGCACGGCGAAGAGGGCGCCCAGGATGCCGCCCGCTTCGGCGCCGGCCACGATGGCGACCAGGGAGACGAACGCCGGTAAGCCCACCGCCTGGCCGACGATGCGCGGTCCCAGCACGTTGCTCTCGATGGTATTCAAGACCACATAGAACACCAGCACCTCGACCAGCACCACGACGCCCTGGAACACGGCCACCAGCGCCAGCGAGAGGCCGATCAGGATGGGGCCAATCGTCGGGATCAACTCGAAGAAGAACGCCAGCACGCCCAGGATCAGTGAATACCGCACGTGCAGGATGGTCGCTACGACGCCGGTACTGACGGCGATGATGATGGCCATGATCACCTGTCCGCGAATGAAGCCGCCCACCTTCTCCGTCATCGTGACCTGGATAAAGCGGATGATGCGCTGGTAGCGCCGCGGTACCAGGCGCGGCGCGTTCTGGCTGATGAGCTGCGCGTCGGCGACCAGGTAGATGCTGAAGAAAATCACGAGCACAATGCTGATGATCGCCGTGGTCAGGCCGCTCACAATTTTCAGGCTCTGGCTGAGCACGTTGGTAAGCTGCGTCTGTAGCCCGGCCACTGCCCCGCTGATCTGATCCTGCAGGTTGATGGTGATGCCATGGGCCGAGAGTTGCGTCTGCACCTGGCCGACAAAGCCTTCGACTGCCGTCGCCGACTGCGGCAACTGGGTCACCAGCACGGTGATCTGCGTCACCAGTTGCCCACCGATCCAGTAGCCGCCGAAGACGATAATGACCAGGAGGCTCAGGTAGACGATGGTGATTGCTAGCAAGCGGGGGACGCCCCTGTTAGTGAGACCGTTGACGATTGGCACCAGGGCGAAGGCGACGAACGACGCCACGATGAAGATCAGCACCGTTTGCAGGACGTGGCGCAACACCTGCCCGGCAGCGGACAGGATGACGCCAAGGGCAATCACGCTGATCAGGACGTCGCGCGTACGTGCCCAATCAATGCCGGAACGTGTAGCCGGACGGTTTTGCACCTACTCGCGCCTCCACCCGTTGCTCAATCGTGACGCACAGTATACGGACCGAGCGCGGCGATGTGTCTCTGCCGCTCCCCACGATTAGGTCCGGTAGCGTCCCGTATCCCGCTGCCGGTACTTCTCCAGCACCGCGTCGAAGCCGGCGTCGAGGTCGATGCCGGTGGCGTTCGCCAGCGCGATCAGCGCGAAGAGGACGTCGCCCAACTCTAGCGCGAGCTCCTGGGCTGGCTCGTCGGGCTTCTTGGGCTTGTAGCCGTAGCGGTCGTTGATGAGGCGGGCGACTTCGCCGACCTCTTCCATCAGCCGGGCCAGGTTGCCGAGGGGCGGCCAGTATTCGCCGCCCCACTCGGCATCGCACCACTGTTGCACCCGCTGTTGCAGGTCAGCGACGCCGGGGAGGCGAGCCGGGGTGCTGTCGTTCTCGGGAATGGCCGTTGCCTCAGCGCTTCTTGTTCTTGGCCCGGGCCTGGGCATGGGCCCGTTGCTTGTCGCGCTCCCGCTGTTGCTTGGCGCCGGTGCGGCGGGCCGGCCCTTGCGGCAGGGCCATGCCACCAGTCATGCCTTCCATGCCGGGCATCCCGGCCATGCCGTTCATCATGCCGCGCGGCATCTTGCCGGTCGACACCTGCTTCATCATCTTGCGCATCTGCTCGAACTGGTTGACGAGCTGGTTGATCTCCTGGGGCGTGGTGCCGCTACCACGGGCGATGCGGCGGCGGCGGCTGCCGTCGATCACCTCGGGATGGCGGCGTTCCAGCAGCGTCATTGAGGTGATGATCGCCTCCATGTGCGTCATCTCCTTGCCGTCCAGCGCGGCCGTCAGTTCTTCGTTCTTCACAAGGCTGCCGAGGCCGGGGATCATGCCGAGCAACTGGGAGAGCGGCCCCATCTTCTTCATGGTCTGCAACTGGTTATAGAAGTCTTCGAAGTTGAAGCTGGCGGTGCGCAGCTTCTGCTCCATCTCTTTGGCCTGCTCTTCGGTGAAGGCCTCCTGGGTGCGCTCGATCAGCGTGAGCACATCGCCCATGCCGAGGATGCGTGAGGCCAGGCGGTCGGGAAAGAAGGGTTCCAGGCCATCGGGGCGTTCGCTGGTGCCCAGGAACTTGACGGGGATGCCGGTGACTGCGTGGATGGAGAGGGCGGCGCCGCCGCGGGCGTCGGAATCCATGCGGGTGAAGATCAGTCCGGTCACCGCCACGCGCTTGTGGAACTCCTGAGCGACTTTGACCGCTTCCTGCCCGGTCATGGCGTCGACCACCAGCAACGTCTCGTTGGGGTGGACGAGCTGGTGGATGCGCTGCACTTCCTGCATGCGCTCTTCGTCGATCTGCAGGCGACCGGCGGTGTCCAGGATGACCACATCGTTGCCGTCGCGCCGGGCGCGCTCCAGGGCGTGGACGCAGATATCTTCCGGCCGGACGTTAACGCCTTCGCTGAACACCGGGATGCTCAGTTGGCCGCCCAGCGTCTGCAACTGCTCGATGGCGGCGGGACGATAAATATCGGCGGCGACCAGCAACGGTTTGCGATGCTGGCGACGCAGCAGAAGGCCCAGCTTGCCGGCGCTGGTCGTCTTGCCGGCCCCTTGCAGGCCGACCATCATGATGACGTGCGGCCCCGGCCCCTTCAGTTCCAGTTGGGAGGACGTGGAGCCGAGCAGCTCCACAAGTTGGTCGTGGACGAGTTGGACCACCTTCTGGGCCGGTGTCAGCCCGGAGCCGACTTCCAGCGCCAGCGCGCTCTCCCGCAGTTTGCCAGTGAAGTCGCGCACGACGCGGAAGTTGACGTCGGCGGCAATCAGCGCGCTACGCACCTCGGCCAGCGCGGCATCCACGTCCTCCGACGTCAGGCGCGACTTGCCCCGCATGGACTCGAAGGTCCCCTGCAGGCGCTCGGAAAGGCTCTCAAACATGCTCAGTTCTCACCAAGCCCGCCGCAGCGGGCAAACGCTACCTGCCTCTGCTGCATGGTACCAGCGGGGGCACGGAAGCGGGGAAGTTCGCCAGCGGGTAAGCGAGGTAGCCGATGCCACCAACCGCGGCGAAGCGCGGCGAGGCGCGTGGGCAGGCACCCTCCCTCCGCACCCGCCTTACACGGTGCGCCCCGAGTAGTGCGGCGGCTTGACAACCGGCGTTGGGGCAGTAGAATACGGAGCGAGACGGCGCGCCAGTTGGTCGGGCATTGGCGCCGTTGAGATAAGGAGATGGGCCCATGGCAAAGGGTACCCTGAGCCGACGCGAACTGCTCGGGCGTTTGGCGGTCATCGCCGGGGCGGGCCTCGTTGCCGCCGGCTGCGGCGCCTCGTCGGTTCAGGCTCCGCCGGCATCCGCGAGTTCCAGCGTCGCGGCGAGCAGTTCCGCCGTCGTGGCAAGCGGCACGACGACCGCCGCGAACGTTTCGAGCGCCACCACGACAGCTATGGCGAATGCGTCGGTGGCCACGGCGAGCGCGTCGGCGGCCACCACCGCGACGAGCAGCGTCGCTCCAGAGTCCATCAAGGTGGTGCCAGGTACGCTCAATTGGTGGCCCGGCTGGCCCGGTACCTACATGCGCGATGTGGCCAATGCCTTCATGAAGGACAATCCGACGATCAAGGTAGAGCCGGTGCTGTTCTACCCGGACAACACCAAGCTCATCGCCGCTGTCGTTGCGGGCACCGGTCCGGATGTTGTGTCGGATATCGGCTATTACAACTTCATCGAGCGGGGTGCGGTGCTGCCGGTCGACGACATGCTCAAGGCGGAGAAGATCTCGACCACCGACGGCGACATTCGGGCGGCCAACTGGAATGCCTTCCACTGGCAGGGCAAGTACTACGGGGTGCCGGCGGTGGACACGGCCGGTCGCGGGGCGTTCGGCTACAACGTCGATCTGGTGCAGGCGGTGGGCCTGGACCCGAACCAGCCGCCGCAGACGTGGGACGACGTCTATCTCTGGCACCAGAAGCTCACCAAGAAGGACGCAGCGGGGAATCTGCTGCAGTTGGGCATGGATCCCCTGTTCAGCCGAGCAAATGCCACGAGCGACGGCGATACCTGGCTCTGGCCGGAGATGTGGGGCTTCCATTACTTCGACGTCAACACCTTAAAGTACGATATTGACCGTGCCGAGACCATCGACTTCTACACGACGATTCAGAAGTTCTACGATCTCTCGGCCCCCGACAAGCAGGCTGCCTTTCAGAAGGTCTACACCAAGAGCTACGGCGCCTTTGGCATCGGCAAGCAGGCCATGGGCATCACCTACCCCTCCGGCCCGGGCGTGATCCACAAAATCAATCCGAACGGCAAGTACCAATGGACTTGGCCGCCCATGCCGACGAGCCGGAAGGGGATCAAGATGCAGAGCGCCGCCGGGCACGCCCAACTGCTGGTGAAGGGGAGCAAGCTCACCGACGCTGGTTTCAAACTGGCGCTATATATGACAGGGAAAACGGCCTGCGACATCCTCTTCGATCAGGTCGGCTGGGTCGGTCCCAGCAAGTCCTGGCAGAAGTCCATGGACCTCAGCAAGTTCCCCGCGGACGTGCAGCAGGGCATCCGGTTCTTCACCACGTCGCTGGACGAGGCCAAGGAGATCTGGACCGCCGACATGGACCCCGAAGACGAGTACCTGGGATCGAAATGGCGCGGCCTGGCTGCTCAGGTGAATCAGCACAAGATCGACCCGAAAACGGCCGCCCAGCAACTGCAGTTCGTCATGACCACCCAACTGAATAGTGAGGCGGGCCTCCTCAAGTGAATGGCGAGACGCCCTCCTTGAAGGCCGGGTAGCCGACCTCCGCTGTGTGCTCAAACAGCGGCGCCAGGGCGGGGTAGAGCGCGCGATAAATGGGGTATTGCGCGGCGTAGGTGGCGACGTTGGCGGCGATGGGATCAGTGCGACTGTCCAGGTGAATCCAGGCATCGCAAGCGGCGGGGACTGTGGGATAGAGGCCGTGGCCGACCGCGGCGAGCAGCGCGGCGCCGTAGGCGGGGCCTTCCTGGGACTGGACGGTGACGACGGGTGTGCCGAAGACGTCGGCCTGGATCTGACGCCAGAGGTCGCTGCGAGCGCCGCCGCCGGAGGCGCGCACTTCGGCGATAGCCACCTGCATGTCGCGCAGGATTTCGAGGCTGTCGCGCAGGCTGTAGACGACGCCTTCTAGGACGGCGCGCAGTACATGCGCTCGCGTGTGGCGGCCCGTGATGCCATAGAGCACGCCGCGCGCGTTGGCATCCAGATGAGGGGTGCGTTCACCCATGAGGTAGGGTAGCCAGTGCAGGCCATCGGCGCCGACGGGGGCGGTGGCGGCTTCGGCGGTGAGCAGCGCATAGGGGTCGGTCTGGAGGCGTTGCGCGACAGCCGTCTCGGCAGCGGCGAACTGCTCGCGCCACCAGCGCAGCGATAGGCCTGCTCCCTGCGTCACTCCCATGACGTGCCAGGCGCCGGGCACTGCATGGCAGAAGGTGTGGACCCGGCCGCCGGGGTCCAGGGTGATCTCGCCGCTGTGGGCGAACACGACGCCCGACGTGCCGATGGTCGAGCTCACCAGACCGGGCCGGACGATGCCGTTGCCGACGCCGCCGGCTGCCTGGTCCCCGCCGCCAGCGATCACCGGCGTGCCGGCCGGGATGCCCAACTCGGCGGCGACCTGCGGGAGCAGCCGGCCGGTTATGACCGGCGACTCCACGACCTCCGGCAGCCAGGCGCGGGGGATGTCCAGGGCCGCCAGCATCTCCGCCGACCAGCGGCGACGGCGCACGTCCAGCAGCAGGGTGCCGGAAGCGTCGGAGACTTCCGTCACGTAATCGCCGGTCAGGAGGTAGCGCAGGTAGTCCTTGGGAAGCAAAATCTGGCTGATACGAGCGTACACGGCCGGTTCGTGCTCCCGTACCCAGAGCAGTTTGGGCGCCGTGAACCCTTCCAGGGCGGGGTTGCAGGTCAACTGGATCAGGCGCTCGGCGCCGACCGTCGCAGTGATATGGCGGCACTGGGCGGTGGTGCGCTGGTCGCACCAGAGGATAGCGGGACGCAGCACCTGCCCTGTGCTATCCAGCAGCACCAGCCCGTGCATCTGACCGGTTAGCCCGATTGCCAGCACTGTCGGCTGGCCGGCAGCCGCGAGCGCCTGTCGCACCGCTGTCCTGGTCGCCGTCAGCCAATCGGCCGGGTACTGCTCCGCCCAGCCGGGTTCGGGTGTCGCCATCGGGTAGTCGGCGGAGGCAGTGGCCACCACGGTACCGGAGGGTGCGACCAGCAAGGCGCGGGCGCCGGTCGTGCCTACGTCGATTCCCAGCAGCACCACCCGTGCGTCGTTCGTGACCATGTCTACGCCTCTCACCTGGCTCACACGATGATGATGCGCGATTGTAAGCGGTAGACCCGTACTGGTGCAATTCTTGCGTTGGCCGCCAACGCGGTACCTGTCAGGTCGCTGTCGCGCGGCAACGCCGAAGCGGGTACGCTAGGCTGGTCGGCGCCGTCCAGCCTAACTGGTGATCGTGGCCGTGATGGAGGAACGCTGTGGCGCGTCAGTTCGGTCGCGTTGCCGGCCCCCGGCTGCTGCCGGGTCGTTCACCCCGCTTCCTCCTGCTGATGCGCCTGCCGCTCGGCGATACACTGTTCGTGACGCCGACCATTCATGCGCTGCGCAAACGCTATCCGGGGGCGCAGATGACGGCTGTGGCCAGCGGCGCCAACGCGCCGCTGCTGGCCCATAACCCCGATCTGGACGACACGCTCGTGTTGCCATTCTGGGGGGATTGGCGGGGCGGTGGCACGCTGCCGGCGCAATTGCGCGTGCTACTGCAGCGCCACTACGACATTGCCCTCTGCTTCAACACGCCTGGCCTTGGCTGGCTTTCCTATGCATGCGGCATCCGGCGGCAGGAATTTCTCAACTACCTGCCGTTCTGGTGGCTCCTCCCGCACGACTTTGCCGCATGGAACAGCTGCCATGCAGTGGAACTGTACGCCACGGCGGCGCGGCGGCTGGACATCCCGCCGCTGGAGCGGCGCACCCATGTGCAGGTCATTCCGGCCGAACATGCTGGTATTGCCGGGTTGCTCCACCAGTTGCGGCTGAACCGAGCGCCGTTGCGCATTGTCATGCACCCCGGTAGCGGCGCCGCCCCGGTGCAGAAGCGCTGGCCGCTGAGCCATTTCGTCGAGGTAGGTCGCACGCTGGCCGAGCAGACGGGCGCCCACATCATCGTCGCTGGTGGTCCTGCCGAACAGGCGTTGGCCACGCAACTGAGCCGTGCTATCGGACCCGCCGCCGTCTCGCTGGCCGGTCGCCTCCAACTGCGGCAGAGCATGGCGCTGTTTGCTGCCTGCGACCTGTTCATCGGCAACGACTCCGGGCCGCTCCACCTGGCGGCAGCGGTCGGCACGCCGGCGGTCGGAATTTATGGGGCCACCGATCCGGCGGTGTTCGGCCCCTGGGCGCCGCCGGGGCAGGTCGTCACGATCCAGCCGGCGGGTGTGCAGCCGGTCATCCACTTTGTTGGCGGCGCGCCGATCTGGGAGCAGCTTGACGCCATCAGACGACCCAGCGCAACGCTGGCCGCCGTCCCGCCGGCGGCCGTCGCCGCGGCCGCACTCCGCCTGTTGGAACAGCACGCGCCGGCGGATGCCGCGGAGGTGGAAGCGGCGGCGCGCTGACGAATGGGGGCGTCGTATACTGAACGTGTTGACGGCCGCTGACGACCGCCTGTTCTCGATCACCGAGGAGGATGTGATGGTCGGAGTTATGTTTGCGCTGGGCATTATCCTTGGCGTCGTCATCGCGGCGATCGTCGTGGCAGGGTCGCGGCGGCGGTCGGTTGATCGGGTGTTCCCTATAGCCCTGGGCATCGCCGCCATCGTCGCTTTGCTGGCCTTACTCACGGGGCACGGCCTGCTGGGTATCGGTGCAGCGGCAATCCTCGGCGTCGGAGAAGCCGCCGGGTTGGTGGGCAGCGCCGTGGTCGGCGGTCGCATGTTCAACGCCATGGATCAGAACCGCTAGCGCGCTGCGCCGGTAACAGGGCCGCGATTGCGATCGGCGGCCAAGTTAACGGGGCGACTGCGGTCGCGTTTCGCACCGTCGGCGGAAACGCGAAGCGACCGCAGTCGCCCTCGTCGCTTGGCCGCCGATCGCAATCGCGGCCCTGTTACTCGCTGCGCATCGAATGCTCGCTTGCCCTGCACGGCGCGCCATTATGCTTTATACTCCCCATATGCGGCAGTGCGGTCGCATAGGACTGCACGGGGCGGTGAGTTGTTCCTTGCCGCCGTGCGTAATAAGCGAAAGGTACCAATGATGGCATCGCCAGTCAATCCTTCTCGACGTTCCTTCCTCCGCCTGGTGGCGGTGAGCAGTTTGGGGGTCGGTGGCAGCGCGCTGCTGAGCGCCTGCGGCGCCAGCAACGGGAGCACGGCAAACGCCACCGGGTCAGTAACGGCGGCGGCGCCGACGACAGCGGCAGCCACGACCGCCGCCACGAAGGCAGCGACCACCGCCGCTGCGGCAACGGCCAGCGCTTCTGCCACGGCGGTACCAACGGCCATCCCCGTCAAGACCGGCCAGACGCTGATCGAGTTCTGGAGTGGCTTCGGTGAGGCTGACACGAACCAGACAGGCATCACGGCCATCAAGCAAATGATCAGCGACTTTCAGGCTCAGAACACCAAGGTCGTCGTGCAGAACATCAAGGTGGACTACAACAACCAGTTATCGGAAAAGCTGCTCACGGGCATTGCCGCCGGTACGCCGCCGAACACCTACTATGCCGATCGCTTCTTGACGGCAACCTGGGCGCACAAGGGCATTTTCACCGACTTGACCCCCTTGAACTCCAAGGCCGGGATCACCGCCAAGGACTACCTGGACTTTGCCTGGGCCGAAGCCAGTTGGAACGGTAAGCAGTGGGTCTTGCCCTTAGATACCGACGTGCGCATGCTCTACATCAATGTCGACGCCGCCCAGCAGGCCGGCGTCGACCCGACCAAGCCGCCGCAGAACACGAGTGATCTGCTGGACTGGACGACCAAGCTGACCAAGGCCGACTCCAGTGGAAATATAACGCAGCTCGGCTACTGGCCGACGTTGGGCAACTGCTTCCACGAGATCTGGATGGTCAACTTTGGTGGCAAGTTCTTCGACAGCCAGGCCAACACGTGTACCGCCAACGATCCCAACGACATCGACGCCTTCACCTATATGCAGTCGTATGCCAAGCGCTGGGGGCAGAAGAACGTCGACGCCTTCATCGCTGCGCAACCCAAGGGGACGGAAAACACTGCCTTTTACACCGGCAAGCTCGTCTCCTGGGTCAACGGCGACTGGGATCTGGCAACTATCAAGAAGTACAAGCCGGACCTGAAGTTCACCGTCTCCCCCATCCCGGGTAAGACTGGGCCCGGCTCATCGATGGCCGGCGGTTGGTCGCTTTCTATCCCGACTGGCGCGAAGAACAGCGACTTGGGCTACCAATGGATCCAGTACGCGACGGGCAAGGAGGGATTGCTGACCTTTTGCCTCGGCACGTCGCATATCCCCACCCTCCAGTCGATTACGAATGATCCGAAGCTGCGCGCCGATCCGAACCACAACCTGTTCTACGACCAGTTGCCGAAGGCATGGAATCGCCCGGTCAGCATTGAGGCACAGACCCTCTGGAACGACGTCGGTACAGCGCAGAAAGATGTGATGAGCCTGAAGAGTGACCCGAAGACGGCCCTGGACTTTGTGGTGCAGGATGTCAATGCGCAACTGCAGATGGACTCCAGCAAATAGTAATCTGGGGACCAGGATAGACTGGGTGCAGTCCATCGGTCTGATGGTCTTCGCAATGCCGTCTGAGTACGTTCCGTAGGGGCAGGCCCCTGTGCCTGCCCTGCTCGCCTTTCGACAACCGGTCGATGTTTGCAACCGGACCAGGGCGGCCACAGGGGGCCGCCCCTACGGTAATCCCTTGTTGCGCAATAACCTGCGGCAACCAGCAGGGAGTGCGGTGCGGACAGCGAAGCGACGGCAGGACAGCCCGCTGGCGAATCGTGATTACGTGCTCTTCCTGGTGGGCGCCTTCGTATCGAGCCTTGGCTCCTGGATGCAGGCGGTCGCCCTCAGTTGGACGGCCCTGCAACTGGGGCATGGTTCCAGCTTTGTCCTGGGGCTACTTGGCTTTGTCTCCACGGTGCCGGTGCTCATCTTCGGCGTGGCCGCCGGCGACCTGGCTGATCGGGTGGATCGTCGTCGGGTGCTGCTGGTGACGCAGTCGGCGGCTCTGATGCTGGCGGCTGTCCTCACGGCGCTCCAGGCGGCGGGACGCAACACCGTGGTCACGTTGCTGCTGATCGCGGCGGCTAACGGCGTGGTGAACTCCTTGAATGGCCCGTCATGGCAGGCGTTCATCAAGGAACTGGTGGGCCCCAAACACTTGCGACGGGCGGTCGCCATTAACTCGGTGCGGTTCAACCTGACGCGCATCGTTGGCCCGGCGGTGGGCGGTTGGCTGCTGGTGGCTTCCGGCGCGGCCGCCTGCTTCGGCGTCAATACGCTGAGCTTCCTGGCGGTCATCGTGGCGCTCCTCCTGATTCGCACCCACGGCACGCCGGTGGCGGGGAGCCGGCGGCGCGGCCTGGCGGCAACCCTCGAGATCGGCCGTAACCCGCAGATCCGAGCGGTATTGCTGCCCGCCATCGGCCTGACCGTCCTGGCCCTCCCCTACGGCAGTTTTCTGCCGAAGATGGCCGACGCCGTGTTTCAGCAGGGGGCCGGCGGCCTGAGCGTGCTGCTGACGGCCACGGGCGTGGGGGCATTGATGGGCGCCTTTGTGTCCGGCCTGCCGATCGTCGCCCGCTTCCCCCAACGTTCGCTGGCACTGCTCCAGGTCGCCACCGGGCTGGCGCTGGCAGGCTTTGCCTGGTCGCTGAACATCGCGGCCGGCGTGGCTTGCCTGATCCTGTTCGGCGCTGCGCTGATTGGCTACCTTGCCATCGCCGGGGCGACTATCCAGTTGGCTGCCGTGCCGGGAACAGAGGGCCGCGCCCTGGGCCTCTGGATGATCGTCAACTCCGGTCTGGTGCCGATCGGCAGCCTGCTCATCGGCGTGGCCGCCGACATCCCGGCCATCTCGATCCGCGGCGCGCTGGGCGCCGCCGGTGTGGGCTGCCTGCTCTTTGGCGTGCTGGCCGTCTTCGGTGGGCGGCGCATGATGCGCAGCGACGGCAACGAGCGTAGGGTGATCGTCTCATAGACGTGCGCAGCGCCGTCCACTAGCATGACCATACACGAACTGTTGATCGCGTACCGTCGTCGGGAAGGGACTGCCGCGTGCATCTCACCTGTTCACAGAGTCAACTCAGCAAGAGTCTGGGTATCGTCGGCCGCGCGGTCGCCCCGCGCAGCAGCCTGCCCGTCACCGGCCACGTGCTGCTGGCGACGGACAACGGCCGGCTCAAACTGGCTGCTACGAATATGGATATCGCCATCGTCTCCTGGATCGACGCCGAGATCGACGACGAAGGGAGCGTCAGCGTCCCCGCGCGGTTGTTCACTGACCTGGTGAGTTCGCTGCCGAACGACAAGGTGGAGCTGGACCTCAGCCGCCGGACGCAAACGCTGCTGGTGAAAGGCGTGCGCTTCTCGGCCAATGTCAAAGGACTGGACGCCAGCGAGTTCCCGCGCATTGATGTCGTCGCCGAAAAAGCGCTGCTGGAGCTGGCGGCGGCGGACCTGCGCCAGGCGATCGAAGACGTGCAGTTCGCCGCCGCCAAGGACGAAACGCGGCCGCAACTGGCCGGCCTGCTCTTCCGGGCACGCGAGTCGGCGCTCACCCTGGTTGGCTGCGACGGCTTCCGGCTCTCCATTTGCCGCCTGCCGCTGGATACCCCCGTCTCCGAGGACGTCGACCTGATCGTGCCGGCGCGCACCATGGCGGAGGTTGCCCGCATTCACGGCGCGCTGGACGAGAATGTGACGGTGTCCATCAAGCCGAATCACAGCCAGATCCTCTTCCACACGTCGAGCGTGGAGATCGTCTCCCGGCTGATCGACGGCAGTTATGTTGAGTTCCAGCGCCTGCTCGACCAGGTAGCCCGCCACAACGTGAGGGCCACCGTCACGACCGCCGACCTGCAACGCGCCGCCCGCTTCACGTCGTTCGTGTCGCGCGACGCCAACAACGGCCTGCGCATCGAAATCAAGCCGTCCGATGGCGTCGTCGGGCCGGGCGTCGTGACCTTGCAGGCGACGGCGGCTCAGGTTGGCGACAACACGACGGACATTGATGCCGTCGTGGACGGCGTGGAGGCGCGCATCGCGCTGGACAACACGTACCTGACGGATGCGGCGGACGCCATCCACACGCAGCAAGTCACTATCTCCGCTACCGCCGGCCAGACCTTGCCGGTGCTGCTGAAGCCGGTCGGTACGGAAGACGTGCTGCACCTGATCATGCCGATGCACCTACAGTAGGTGTTGCGGGCTGCGACTGCGGTCATAGGTGGCTATGGGTTAGCGCCTCCGGCAGGATTCGAACCTGCGACCGGCCGCTTAGAAGGCGGACGCTCTATCCCCTGAGCTACGGAGGCTGTTGACGGGGAGGTACTCCCGCTGCGGTGGGTATTGTACCAAGGGTGGGCGCGTGTCTATTGGCCTAATCCGTTCCCCACCCCGCGAATACCGTGTGCAGGATACGCGCGCCACGTCGTTCGGTCTGTATCATGATCATGCACCTGGCGGCGGCGGTTCGTGGTACTGTTGCCAGGCAGGACGGGACGCGCAGAGCGATCCGGCTAAGAGAGCGGCGTGGCACAATGGTTGCAACGTGAAGAATTGGCATAAGAGGGCAGTCGCTTGCTAGGATCAGTCGCGCACTGGCTCATCCCGGCCGGCTACGGGGGCGGATCGAGTCTCGCTGACCTTGCCTTTGGCGCGGTGGTGCTGCTGTTTTTCGCGCTTACCCTCTGGTATCTCACCTTCCGTCCCCATCGACGGCCGGCGAGCGGCCCGAGCGGCCCGGCCTCCTGGCGGCGGTCCGTGGCGGTCTACCTTAGCCTGATGAAGCCGCGCATCATCCCGTTGCTGCTCATCCCCACCGGCGCCGCCATGCTGATTGCCGAAAGGGTGCAGCCGGTGCCGATGCCGCTGTTCATGCGCATCTTCGTGCTGACTTTGATCGGCGGTACGCTGGCCGCTTGCGGCGCGCACGTGTTCAACGGCTATATCGACAGGGATCTTGATGCGAAGATGCGCCGCACGCGGGCACGGGCCTTCCCTACCGGGCGGGTGAGCACCGTCCCTGCCCTGGCTTTTGGGGCAGGTCTTACCTTCACCGCAATTGTCCTGCTGGGGCTTACCGTCAACTGGCTGGCAGCGGCACTGGCCCTCGCCGGCAACCTCTTCTACGTGCTGGTCTACTCGCTCTGGCTGAAGCGTACTACGCCCCAGAACATCGTCATCGGCGGCGCGGCCGGCGCGGTACCGCCTCTGGTCGGCTGGGCCGCCGTGACGCACCAGATCGGCTTGCCGGCCATCCTGCTCTTCGCCATTATCTATTTCTGGACGCCCGCCCACTTCTGGGCATTGGCCCTGGTGCGCGAGGAGGACTATCGTGCGGCCGGCGTGCCGATGCTGCCGGTCGTGCGTGGCCGCGCGGAGACGCGGCGGCAGATCGTCCGTTACACGGTGTTGCTGTGCGCTACCACGGTCGCGCTATTCTGGACACACTCGATGGGCGTCTTTTACCTCGTCGCTGCGGCAGTGCTCGGCGGCATTTTCCTGGTCAAGGCCTGGCAGTTGCTGCGGGGAGCCGACACGGCGCGAGCCTGGGGGCTTTTCAAGTATTCCAACATGTACCTGGCCCTGCTCTATGGGGCGATGGTGGTTGACCGACTACTGCCGCATTAGCTGCGGGTTGGATGGGCGCTGTTAGAGGACGATGCCTGAGGCCATGCCGAGGCGGAAGGTGGCGATCAGGGCGAAGGCCAGCAGCAACGGCACGATCACGACGTTGAGGTAGCGGGTGGCGGAGGCGATTTCGGGGCGGGCGCTGCTGATGAGGACTTCCTTCTCCAGAAGGAAGACGATCAAGAGGATCAGCGCGGCGATGCCGATGGCGGCGGCGGCGGACAGCGAGGAAATGCTCGAAGTGACAGCGGTGATTGTGGCCGTTGTCACTGCTGAACTCATCGAAGACTGCTCCCTCGTCTGGACGTATCCTCCGTCCACATTGAAACTATAGGTCCGTTGAGTTACCGGGCGTCTTACGCCAACGTTGTGGCGAACGTAACGATTTGCCGGGAAGGGGAGCGCCGTGGTGCATAAAGGTCCTATTCGGCTGGTGGTCATTGGCCTGGACGGCGCTGCCCCGTCCCTGGTGCTCGACCGTTTTCGAGCGTCCGTGCCGGCGCTGACCGAGTTTGCTGCCCACGCCATCTACGGCGAGTTGGAGTCGACCATCCCAGCCACGACGCTCCCCGACTGGCCGGCGCTCTTCACTGGCCGCGACCCGGGCGAGCTTGGCATCTACGGCACCCGGCAGCGAGTCGCCCACAATTACGTAGCGCCGGTACCCGTCACGTCGCGCGCCGTCCCGCCGATCGCCCTCTGGGATGTCGTTGGGCAGTTTGGAGACACCTCGATCGTCATCGGCGCCCCGCCGGGGTACCCGCCACGGCCATTACGCGGCGTGGCCGTCGCCTGCGCCATGACGCCGCCGGACGCCAGCGTCTTCACCTACCCGCCGGAACTGAGCACGCGGCTACGGGCCGACGGGTTCCAGTTCGACCTGCGCGAGCCTGCTGGCGGCGATGCCGCGCTGCTGCTGCTGCACGCGGCGGACGTGACGCGGCAACGCTTCAGCCTGCTGCGGAAGCTCCTGGTGACGGAGCCCTGGCGCCTGGCGATTCTGGTCGACCCGACGCTCGACCGTTTGCAGCGCACACACTGGCAGGAGCCGGAAGTGGTGCAGCAGCACTATGCGGTCATCGACGCCGAGATTGGCCGCCTGTTGGCGCAGCTCGACCCGGCGACTGTCGTCGCCATCGTCTCCAGCCACGGGGGGCGCGCGTCGCGCGGCAGTTTCGCCATCAACGACTGGCTCCAGCGCGAGGGCTACCTCGCGTTCGCGAACGGTGGACCGGCGGCGGTGACCCCTCTGGATCAGGCCGGCGTCGACTGGGGCCGCACCCAGGCCTGGGCGGAAGGCGGACCGGCGGTGCGCATCATGCTCAACGTCGAGGGCCGCGAGCCGGCGGGCGCCGTTGCGCCTCGGCGCTACGAGCAAGTGCGTAACGAGATCAAGCGCAAGCTGGAGGCGCTGATCGGGCCGGACGGTAGGACGATGGCAAACCGCGCCTACAAGCCGGAGGAGGTCTACCGCCTGACGCGTCGCGTGGCGCCGGACCTCATCGGCGCCCTGGGCAGCATGGCCTTCCGCGCCGCCGGCAACCTTGGTCACCAGGATCTGTTCCTGCCTGCCGTGCCGGGAGTTTCCAGCGGCAACAACAGCGACCGCGGCCTGTTCATGCTGCGCTGGCCCCAGCACGGGCCGAACGGCCGCCGGGATGGCATTCGCGTGCTGGACGTCTACCCCACGATCCTGACGGCTCTGGGGTTGCCTGTTCCGGAGGATCTCACGGGCCAGGCGCTGGTGGGGTAGGGGAACAGGGCCGCGACGCGGAACGTCCCGACGCCCTGCTATCATGGCGACCCCACACTCACGCTCCCCAGCGGAATCTCACCGCCGAGGCTTTCGCCGTGCGGGCCGCGCACGGGGAACACCTGAAAGCCGGCCACGATGTAGACCCCGGTGACGAGCGTGTAGCGGCCGGGGGCCAGCGGGGCGTGGAACTGGGGGGTAAACCAGGTGAGGAGGCGGTCGCCGGCTTGCCAGGAGCCGGCGGCCTCGCCCAGGGCGTCCTGCTGGGCGAGCGTTTTGCGCGCCGGATCATAAAGGTGTACGAAGATCTTGATCGGCTGCCTGGCATAGGGCGCTGGATCACTGACGGACCAGGCAAGGTTCACGGTCAGGGGCCCAGAGGGGCCGGCAAGCGTGGTCTGCGCCGCCGTGAGCGCCAGCCCCGACCCGACCTGGAACGGGCCGACCGGCTGCAGTGTCGGGACCAGGCTTCGTGCATCGCGTTGCAGTTGGTTCGGCGTCAGGCTGAGGATGGTGTAGGCCGGCGCGGTGACGGGCAGGGGCTGACTGGTCGCGCCAGCGCCATGGAGGGCTGCGTAGGCGGGGTTATTGGAACTGGTGAAGAGATAGGTTGCGCCTCGGGCGGCGGCCGGCAATGGCAGGGCTTGGTCCGGCAGGACCAGCGGCGCTAGCGGGGCGATCCCGGCCGCGACGAGGTAGCCATACACGGCGAGCACGTCGCCGTCGGTGGCCATGACGAAGGCGCGATGGTCGCTGCCGGTTGGCGAATTGCCGCGCAAGGCCTGCGCCGCCTGCAAGCTATATCGTAATGGCGTACCGTAATCGCCGCCTGTCGTGTGTACGCTCAACTGGTGGTCGAAGGACAGCAAGCGCAGCAGCGAGGCCAGCGCAAGCACTGCGGCGAGGGCCGCCGGCGCCCCAGACACGACCCAGGCCGGTAGACGGGCGGCGCGCAGCAGGCGCCCCAGCGCGCTGACGCCGATACCCACGAGCAGCAACAGCAGGGGCAGCAGGAAGACGAGGTAGTGTGGGTAGACCGGCGCGGCGCTGCGCATAATGACCAGCGGTGGCGGGAGTACCAGCAGCAGCAGCGTGGCAGCGGCAACTCGCGATGTGCCGCGTTTCCGCCCGGCTGCCGCTTGCTCGCCACTGCTCGAACGTAATGCCGACCGTCTGGTAGCCCCGGATGACACAACGGCTTGCTCCTCGCTGTTCGGACGCACGAGCTGGAACAGGCACGCGCCGATGCCGGTAAGGCCAAGAAAAAGGACTGCCCAGTCCAGCGGGCTGCTGCCGGACAGCGGCGGCCGCTCCTGCGCGGCGAGGGCGGAAAAGAACAGTTGCGGATTCCAGCCGGCCGTCAACCACCAGAGGTCGCGCCAGGGTACGAAGGCCAGCGACGGCTGCGCGCCGACCTGGTTGGCCATGCCGCGTACATCAGCGAACTGGTGCTGTTGCTCGTAGACGGCGTAGGGGAGCAACAGCAGGGCGAAGCCCAACAGTCCGGCCAGCAAGCCTCCCCAGGCAGGGACGCGCCGCCAGGGCAGGCGTCGCGCGAAGACGGCCAGCAGCACCACCGTCGCTGGGATGAGCACGATGGCCGCCTGGTGAAGTTGCACCAGCACGGCCAGCGCCACCAGGGCCGCCGCCAGCCACCAGCCCTGCCCGTCGGCCAGTCCCAGGGCCAGGCCGGCGAAGAGCAGCACGGTGAACGGCGGCATGGCGTCGGGCGCCCAGATTTTGCGGGAGTAATGGACGGCCAATGGGCCGACGGCATAGAGGATGGTCGCCACCAGCGCCGCCAGTTCGCCGAACAGCCGGCGGCCCGCCAGATAGAGGCCGCCGGCGGCCAGCGTGTTCAATGCCGTGAAGAAGCCGGTGACGACCAGCGGCGACGCCGACAGCAGCACAGGCAGGGCGGCCAGGTAGACCATGATGGGCGGGTTATGGAAGCCGCCGGAGGTGAGGATGCTGGTCTGCGGGACGATGTGGTGGTACACGAGGTCGAGCGCCAGCGTCGAGACCTGCGCTTCGTCGTACTTGAACTCGACAAGGTCAAAGAGGGCGAAGCGGCAGACGGCGGCCAGCAGCAGGCAGAGGGTCGCCAGCAGGGCGGTGCGGCGGTGGAGGCTCACGCCTTAACCGGGGCAGCGGCCAGCCAGTCCGGCCGCCGCAGGAGTGTGCGCTCGTCCCCGATGCGGCGGGTGACGCGCTGCAGGTCAAGGTGTTCCAGCAGAGCCAGGCTGTAGCGTCGGCTGATCGCCAGCAGATCGCGCACCTGCGCGACGGTGAGCGGGCCGCCTTCCAGCGCGCGCACCACCCGTTCGACCATCTCTCGGTAGACGGCGCTGGGGTAAGCCACCTGGTCGTTCAGGCGCACCACCTGCCGCTGCTCGACCAGGAAGGCCATGATATCCGTGCTGTCAGTACCCGTGCCGGTGAGGTCGCTCAGTGCCGGTGGGCTGTAGCCGGCGGCGGCGAGCGCGGTGAGGATGCTATCGGCCTGCCGCTGTTGGGCCGCTGATAGGTGCGGTTGGAAGTGCGGTGCATGCACCAGGCCGCCCTGCTCGGCCAGCACGCCATCGGCGATCAGGTGCGCCGCTACGGCCGGCCAGAGGGCGGGGGCAATCCCCAGGCGCTCGCGCAGTTCCTCGCGGGGCATTCCCATGCGCAAGGGCTGAGCGTTGTGATAAGCCGTGAGCACGCGCTGGGTACTGCCGGTCAGCGCTTGCCAGCCTTCGCTGGCGGCGACTGCCTCCCCGGCAATGATGGCGCTCCCGGCCTGCTGCAGGGCCTGGAGGGCCCCGGCTATTTCACCCAGCGGCAGTTGCAGGCGCTCCGCCAGTTCAGCGCTGTCCCAGAGGCGGCGTGACCGAAGCACCTCCTCCAGCAGCGCTGCCGCATCCAGGTCGCTGCCCAGCACGACGGTCGCCTTGCCGCGCCGGGCACGGCGGGCCTGCGGGTCCAGCACCTCCCCGCCGCCGATCGTCTGTGCCGGCGACGGCCGGCGCACGATGAAGCGGTCACCGCGTCGCAGCACCGCCGGCTGGGCCAGGCGCAGTTGGGCCGCGCCAGTCTGTTCGGGGGCGATGCTGTGGTCGTTGAGGACGCGCACTGTGGCCGGGATCTCGGCAGCGCCGCTGTAGAACAACACCTCGTCGCCCGACAACAACGGCTGCCCGGCGACGGCCAACAGCCGCAAGGAGACATCGATGGTGCTGGTCGGCTGCAGGGCGCCGGGCCGGCAGAGGATATCCCCTCGGCGCAATTGGTCGACCGTCAACCCCACCAGGTTAGCGGCCACCCGGCTGCCCGGTTGGGCGGTGTCTACACGCTGGCGGTGCGTCTGCAAGGAACGCACGCGGCTGCGCAGCCCGGCGGGCAATACCTCGATCTCTTCCCCGACGCGCAACGCGCCATCCAGCAACGTCCCGGTCACGACGGTGCCGTGCCCGCTGAGCGTGAAGACGCGGTCGATCGGCAGGCGCGGTGAGCCGGACGCCGCGTGCGGCGCGATGTCCGCCAGCAGCGCATCAAGCGTCGCCAGCAACTCCGCCAGGCCGGCCCCGCTGACGGACGACACCGGCAGGAGCGGCGCGCCTTCTAACACGGTTCCGGCCAGCTCCTGCCGAATATCATCGCTCGCCAGTTCCAGCCAGTCCGCTTCCACCATGTCGATCTTGGTCACAGCTACCAGGCCGTGGCGGATGCCCAGCAGGTCGATGATGGCGAGGTGTTCGCGTGTTTGCGGCATCATCCCTTCGTCGGCGGCGACCACCAGCATAGCCACATCAATGCCGCCGACGCCGGCCAGCATGTTGCGGACGAAGCGCTCGTGGCCCGGCACATCGACGATGCTTACCTCGCGGCCACTGGGCAAGGCGAGCCAGGCGAAGCCAAGGTCGATCGTCATGCCGCGCAGCTTCTCTTCGGCCAGGCGGTCGGGGTCCATGCCGGTCAGCCGGTAGACGAGCGTCGACTTGCCATGGTCCACGTGCCCGGCGGTGCCGACAACGAACATGGGCTGCGATCTCCCTTTAGTTAAAGAGCAAGGGTAGCAGACGGAGGGGCAGGGCGGCGAGTGCGAGAGGGGACAGGGCGGCGACCGCAGTCGCCCCTCGTCCTTGGCCGCCGATCGCAATCGCGGCCCTGTACTCCCCCCTCGCGTCGCCTCGCCCCTGACTATTCTCCCCCTTGCGCGGCAATCACCGCTGCGACCGTGCTACGTTATACGGGCAATGTCAGCAGTCCGCGCGTTGCGGCGGGTGTGATAGCGTGTGCGTTGAGCGAGGAGTTTGAGGAGAACTGTGCGAACACGATTGATGATGCTGTTTTCGGCGGTGTTCTTAGTCCTTGGCTGGGTGGGTCCGCTGTCCGGCTCGGCGGCGGCGCAGACCGCC
>DAIMXP010000019.1:0-79005 GCA_036734945.1 Chloroflexota bacterium | reverse complement strand
GCGGCGGGTGCGGCTGGGAACTGCTCAACAGCGGCAGCAGTAGTGGGAGGCTGAGGAACTCCCGCCGGCGCACCGTCTCCGGTCGCATCCGGCTTAGCGTGTTGGTCGGCTGACGGGTGCTGAACCGCTTGTTTCC
Source organism: Chloroflexota bacterium (assembly GCA_036734945.1). Classification (GTDB taxonomy): domain Bacteria; phylum Chloroflexota; class UBA4733; order UBA4733; family UBA4733; genus UBA4733. Next base: position 78,869 of record DAIMXP010000019.1, on the reverse strand, counting down.
ACAGTCGAGGCCAGCGTGGTGCGGGGCGCATCGCCCGCCGGCGCCGACAGTGCCGGGTCAGGACCATCGATCATCATGCGGAGTGCCTGCTCTTTGCGGCGTTCGCGGCGCGCCTGGATGAAGCCGACGGTCGGCAAGATCAGCAGGCAGGCCCCGGCGACGACGAACGTGCCGACCAGATGCGAACCGGAGGCGTAGCGCGTCAGATGCAGTTGGCGGCCCAGGTAGGAGCCCATCGCCAGCCAGAACACCGTCCAGAGGAAGCCGGCCAGCGTGGTGAAAGGGACGAAGATGCGCAGGGGGATGTCGAAGATGCCGCCGACCGCGCTCGTCGGGGTGCGCAGGCCCGGCAACAAACGTCCGACGCAAATCGTCACACTGCCGTAGCGCGCCAGCCAGGCCTCGATGCGCGCCACGCGTTTGTGCTCCAGCCCGAAGTAGCGCCCCCAGCGCAGCAGCGCCGGCCGACCGACGCGTTCGGCGATGCAATAGAGCACGACCGAGCCCAGCATGCTGGCGAGCGTCATCGCGGTGACGATCTGCACCATGTTGAGCCGACTGTGGCTCTGCATACCGAGGTACATCAGCAGGAAGTTGCCGGGAAGCGGCAAGGGAATGCCCATCTCCTCCAGGAACACCAGTACGCTGAGCGCCAGGACATCGTGCTGACGCATGAGATCGAAAATGGCATGGGCAGCCGGAGAGACGTGGGGCAAGACCATCCCTCTCTGTCACAGATGTACGTGCGGCGGCATTGACGAACGCTGCCTCCAGTATAGCGGTTCGGCGTCCCAAGGGCCGAGCGTAGGCCCAACGGCAGCTCCCCGGAGGCTGCTCCTGCCGGGCCGGGTGGTATACTCCCGGTCGATAGGTTGTTCCAGCAGGAGCCAGGATGCTGACCGTTGCCCCGCGCCTCGTGGAGATCTTCGTCGGTCTCGTCCTTGCCTACGTGGCAACGCTCTGGCTGACGCTCGTCATCTGGACCTTTCGGGATATCCAGGCGCGCTCGACCGACATTTTCGTGCAGACCGTCGCCACGCTCTTCGTCGCCCTGTTCAACCTGCCCGGCCTGGTGCTGTACCTGATTTTGCGGCCGCACGAGACGCTGGCCGAGCAGTACGAGCGCTCGCTGGAAGAAGAGACGTTGCTGCAAGACATCAAGCAAGACGTGCTTTGCCCGAGTTGCCAGCACATCATCCTGCCGGAATTTCAGATGTGCCCGCGCTGTCGCATGCGCCTGAAACGCCAGTGCAGCGAGTGCGAGCGCGTGATCGACCTGGATTGGTCAACCTGCCCGTATTGCACCACGCCGGTGACTGCTGCCGTCGCCTGAGTTAGCCGACGTGGGGCGCCGGAGCGGCCCCAGTTGAGGGAGGGACACCCGGTGCCGCCGCGCCGCGTCGTGCGTGATGTCGCCCTGGCGAGTGATGCCGTTGACGACACTCCCGCCTATCTTGCCGTCAAGTACTGGCCGGCCTCCGAGCAGCCGCGGGAGAAGCTGGAGGCGTTCGGCGCGGGTAGTCTCGCCACCCCGGAGTTGCTGGCGATTATTCTGCGCGTGGGGCGGCCGGGCGAGTCCGTGCTCGCTGTCGCGCAGCGCCTGCTGGTGCAGGCGGGCGGCCTGGCCGGGGTGGACCGCGCCTCCCTGGAGGAACTGGGCAAGGTGTCGGGCATCGGCAGGGTGAAGGGCATCGAGATCAAGGCCGCCCTGGAACTGGGCCGGCGCTTGATGGCGCTCGGCCCGGAGCAGCAGCCGGAGATTCGCTCGCCTGACGACGCCTTCCGCCTGTTGCAGCCGGACATGCAGTTCCTGACGCGAGAGCATCTCAAGACGCTGCTGCTTAACACCAAGAATAGGGTGGTCGCGATCAACACGGTGTACGAGGGATCGGTCAATAGCGCCAACGTGCGCATCGCCGAAGTCTTTCGGGAGGCGGTGCGCCGCGACTGTTTACAACTGATCGTGGCGCACAACCACCCCTCCGGCGACCCAACCCCCTCGCCGGAGGATGTCGGCGTGACACGCCAGCTCGTGGAGGCCGGCAAACTGCTCGATATCGCTGTCCTCGATCACATCGTCGTCGGCCACGGCAGGTTTGTGAGCCTGAAACAGCGCGGGCTGGGTTTTAGCTAGGGACCCTGGACGAGTTTGCCGCGTGATGAATCGCGCTTCGTCGTACCTGCTCACCGATCTGTTCTTGGCGTTCTGGTTCCGCTACGTCCAACCGACCGAGGCCGCGCTGGAGCAGGGAGCTGACGACTGGGTGATGCAGCAGCGCATCCTCCCTGACCTTGACGCCTTTGTGTCGAGACCGCACGGACCCTGGGAACGCGCCTGCCAGCAGTTCCTCTGGCGTGCCTTCCGCCGCGGCCTCCTGGACGAGACGGGTTTTGATCGCCTCGGCTGGTGGTGGGAAGGGCGCGGCGCCAACCGACACAGCGAGCTCGACGCCGTTGGGATGAACGGCAGGCGCATCACGCTCGTCGCTTCCTGCGAGTGGCGCAACGAGTTCACGAAGCCAGGCGATCTGAACGAGCTCCGTCGCGTGGCGCACCGCGCTGGCCCCGACGACGACACGCGCTACGTCATGTTTTCGCGCTCGGGCTTCGATCCTTCCCTGATCGAGATTGCCCGGCTGGAAGATGTGAGGTTGGTGAGTCCCGAGCAGATGTACGACGAGCGCCTGCTGGGGTAAGGGGGGGATGGGCTGAGACGGCTATTGCACGCCCAACGGTTCTTTCGCTGTTTCCTGCTTGTCGCCGCGCAGGGGAATCGCCGAGACGTCGCGCACAATCGCGCCGTCTCGCATAAATACGACATCACCCGGAATCTCCCCGGCCTCCACAGCGCAAATGAAGCGCGCCGTCTCCCGATCCACCCGCAACAGTCGCATCTTTTCGCAAATGGCCTGTTCCCTGATCGAGTCTGTTTTCACGTCCGCCAACCCTTCGCAGCAAAGAGACGATCAATTGCCCCAAGAATGGGCTCGAAGTCGCTCGCGTCCCACTGCAAAGTATACGGTGGCGCGCCAGCCGGATCGTCCGCTCCGAGCAACCTGGCCAGATGACCCAGCAGTGACGGATCACTGGCGCGGACTGCGACGTACTGCGCGTAACTGCGTGCCCAGATCTCTGGATAGCTGATCTGCGTCTGTAAGAAGCGGGCATCCACCGGTACCCGTCGCTCCAGGCCACCGTCGAGGACGGTGATACCGCCTTGCGTGAGAATCTGCTGTAGGCGCCGCACCGCCTCGCTCGTGTCCACGGCGGCGCGCCATTCCTCCAGGTCCTCGCTGCTGTGCGACGCGTACCTTCCCCGTATGCCAAGCGTCTGCTGGTCGAGGAAGTGCCCAACCTCATGGGTCATGGCCCACCGCTGACCGGCGCTCTTGCTATTGACCAGGATCGCCTGCGGCTCGCCGTCCTCCGAGCGTGCGTATGCCGCGCTGAACGGAGCATCGGCAACCATTCGGACTGGAAGCCGGGGCAACTCGCCATCGCCATGCACTGTCCCGATGAGCCGCACCGCTGCCGCCACCTCTGGTGACGTTCCCGCCAGGTCCAAAGCTTCAGCCACCGGCGCCCCGGCCGGCCTCGCACCGAACCTTTGAATTGCGAGCATCAACATGATATCGCTTCCCCGCCATGCCTCGGGCTGGACTTACAGGCCGGCATACAGTCGCGGTTCTCATCTGTGCCGTCCGCCCGGTCGCTCGGATTGTAGTTGGCGCCCACAATTAGCCACAGGATGCGCCGGCAGCCCGGATGCGCCGGTGGGAACAGCCTACCGTCGCGGGCGTTGCGTTCGACTCCTTCAGCTATCCACGCGCATGCATTTGAGTATTGAGTCAGGTCCAAATTTTTGTTGTTCGCCTCTCCGGCGCCAGGTCACAGCAACAGTGTGTAAGACGCCGGCCAGACGGGCGTCCGGTCATAGCGCACCAAGTTCACCGATCAACGGCGAGCAATAGCCACTGTCAGGATTTAGACAGCCCTCTCGGTTTCACGGCGCGGGTTGAATGGCGCAGAGCATGACCGTATTCGCCACTATACGCTGCCTGCTCGTGCATGCCTTAGGCAGCCATAAGGGGCCAATCAGTCTATGGTAAGCTGGCCGAAACCGCCTACAGTGAAATCAGTTTCGAGCGGGGAACACGACTGATCCGGGCCGCACGCCTGTATGAAAGGACGAGATGTTCAAGACGCTGGCTCAGGCAGGCACGCCGCGACAGTCGGTGTTCGATCCGTCGATTAGCGATACCGTCTATAACATTGATGACTTGCCTCAGATCGATGCCCAGCGATTTTTCAAAGAAAACTACGTCACCGAGGGTATGCGCCTGCTGCTGACCGAGGCATTTAAGCGGCTGGAAGGGAAGTCGCAGAGTAGCTCGGGGGCCTTTCTGTTGAGCCAGGCGATGGGCGGGGGCAAGACCCATAACCTCATCGCGCTGGGTCTCCTGGCCAAGCAACCGAACCTTCGCGGGCCGGTGATGAACACTTTTTACACCCCAGGGCCCTTGGGCGCCGTGCGTGTTGTGGTATTCTCTGGCCGGAACACCAACACTCCGTTTGGCTTATGGGGCGAGATCGCCAAGGGACTGAACCGGCAAGATGTCTTCAAGGAGTACTACCAGCCGCTGATGGCGCCGAGCGACGGTGACTGGGTGAAGCTGCTCCACGGCGAACCGGTGCTGCTGTTACTCGATGAACTCCCACCGTACTTCGAAGCCATGCGCGCGAAAAACGTCGGGGCGACCACGCTCGATGTCCTCACGACCACGGCGCTGGCAAATCTCTTCGTGGCGATTGCCAGCGGCAAGCTGCCCAACGCCTGCGTGGTGGTGACGGATCTCCGCGCCTCTGCCTACGGAGCAGGCAACGCCGCGGTGAGCGCTGCGTTGCAAAACCTGGAGGGTGAAGCGAACCGAGTTGCTGTGCGGATCGACCCCGTGCGGCTCAACTCGGACGAGCTCTACCATATCCTCCGCACCCGACTGTTCGAGAGCGTTCCGACGGCGGATGATATCGACCAGGTTGCCGCGGCGTATGGCAACGCCATTGCCGAAGCGCACGCGATGGGGATCACAACGGTCACCGAGGCGCAGGAGCGCGCCAGTGTCAAGAACTCCTACCCGTTCCATCCGGGTGTTCAGGACCTCTTCGCGCGGTTTAAGGAGAACCCCCGGTTCCAGCAGACACGCGCGTTGATCCGCATCATGCGCACAGTGGTAGCGGAGCTGTGGACAAGCAACCGAGTGGATCAACGCACCCTGATTGGGCCTGAGAACATCAATCTCCTCGACGCGGACATTATGAGCGAGATCCGCCAGATCAATAACACGCTGGAGGCGGCGGTCGCCCACGATGTTGCCAGCGAGAATGGTCAGGCCGTTGCGCAAAGAATCGACGGCGGAGCCTCCACCGACGCCGTTGACGCGGCGACGTTGATCTTTCTCTCATCACTATCGCAGGCAGTCAACCCGACGCTGGGTCTGACGCGCTCCGACATCGCGGCGTACCTGGCGGCGCCTGGGCGTACTGTGACCGGTGTGCGGGAAGCGTTGGATAAGCTCCAACAGCAGGCGTGGTACCTCCACGCGACCAACGCCGGGGCCTTGCTCTTTAAGAGCAATGAGAACCTCAATGCCAAGCTCGAAAGCTACGCCCAGGGAATGCTGTCCGACCAGCGCGAGACGGAACTGCGGGCGCGGTTGCAGGAGATGTACGCCCCGAAGCTCAAGGCGTGCTACGGGCAGGTGCAGGCACTGCCAGCGCTCGACCAGGTGCAGCCCAACCAGGAGACCACGACCCTGGTGATCTTCCGCCCATCGCCCCTGGCGCGGCAGGAGATCGAGCAGTTCTACCAGCACCTCCAGTATAAGAACCGCGTGCTGTTTCTCACGGGCGACACATCGACGTACGAACGAGTACTTGAACGGTCGGCCTACCTGCGGGCGGTGCAGTTGATCATCAACGAACTGCAGCAGGCGGGGACACGCGAGACCGACCCGCAGTTACTCGATGCGAAGACGCTCCAGACGCGCGAGCAGTCCAGTTTCTACCTCGCCTGCCGGGAGACGTTTCGACAGCTCCTCTACCCCAGCAGGACCGGATTGACCGACCTTGCGGTAGAACCACAGTATGCGGGGAATAACTTTGATGGCGAGACGGCGATTGTTGGCGCGCTCACTGATGCCTACAAGTACGAGCCGGAGGCAGGTCCCAAGCACACGGCGTTCGTGGATCGGATCGTCGCCAAACTGTGGGGCAACGCCAAGGAAGTGCCGTGGAACGAGGTGAAATCGCGCGCCGCCACCGATCCCTCCTGGGTCTGGCACCATCCGAGGGCGCTCGAAGACGTCAAGGCAGACCTGTTGGGCCGGGATCTATGGCGCGACATTGGCAATGGCTTCGTGCAACGCGGACCATTCCCGCCGCCGCGCCCGGCAGCGCAGGTCCAGCTACTGAGCCGCGACGACAACACCGGTGAGGTGACGTTGCGGATCAGGCCATTGCACGGTGACACCATCTACATGCAGAAGAGCGGGCCAAACGGCGGTGTGCGGGAGAAGCTGGAAAGCTACGACGTCACCACCAGCGACCTCAAGCTCACGTTTACGGCGGTCAACGCGGCCGAGGGCAACCTTGAGGGTGACAGCACGGCGTGGACGAACACGATCGCCGTGAAGCAGCGGCTGTACGACGGGCCGGCTGGCCGCATGTGCGAACTGCGGGCCATCCCGTCGGGCGCCATTCGCTACACCACGGACGGCTCGAGCCCGCAGAATGCCGGTCAGGTGTATAGTCAACCGTTCCAGGTCCCTGGCACCTGCAGCGTGATTCTGGCGCAAGCCGCAGAGGCGGGCATTGTGTCAGAGGCGCTCCGCATCGCGGTGCCGAAGGCAGCACCCGGTGGCGGCCCCGTCTGGCGGGTTGACCCAGCGAAGCCGGTCACGTGGCGCAAGAGCCATAATTTCGACTCCACCAGTGAGGTGTTTACCTTCCTTGATCAGGCCATCAATCACGATGCTACCCTCGGATCGGTGCAGATCGTCGTTGCGAAAGAGGGGCACTTTGCGGAACTGCAGCTTGATGAGGACACCTTTCTCGCCGGGGAAATCGTGCGCGACCTGACGACGCGGTTGAGGGAACTGCTGGGAGCGGCCAACGTGACACTTGAAGTGCGCACGCTCAAGCTGGCACAGGGACAACACCTCCTCGACCTGGCGGGTGACTTGAAGGAGACGCTGGAGCAGCCCGAGGTCATGCAAACGTAATGGCGAAGCGCAAAGCGCAGACGACATACGGCTTTGGCTTCGACCCGGCACAGTCACCCCACCACTTTCTGGTTGACGGCCGGAATGACGTCGGTGACGTGACCATTATCGAGCGCTTCGTCTGGGACGACGGTAACGAGAGCGACGCGGATGCGCCTGAGCCAAACGCAAAGGCAATTCTCGACGCTTATCGCTGGGCACGCATCGCGCCGGTCGTCACTGACGTCTTTAATGCGCGGCTACGCCTGGCAGGGCTGCCCACCGCGAGCTTTAGCGCCACTCCGCCGCTAGCGCCCCATCTCGGCAAGGAACTGACCCTGCTCGCGTGGGCGGTGGAGGATGCCGACCCGACATTACTACCGGCCATGCTCGCCAACTGGGTAGGTCTGGCGCCCGAAGAACGGTGGTGGCTGTACACGACGATCAACGCCACCAGCGGTCACCCAGAACACGGGCGAGATCGCGGCTGGCGCAAAGCGATCAAGATCGCCTTTGCCGAGAACCCGACGTCGTCCGCTCCTCCTTCAGTGTTGCTGACCACTCCACAGATCGCTGGCGACAAGCGACCGGTCCAGCGACGGGCAAAAAAGGCGGCGATCGACCCTGGGATGAAACAGATGCAGTTGTTCTAGCGCACTACCTGTTCCGGCGGATCACGCAACGCCATGGCCGGTGTTAATCGTTGAGGAGCGGACATGACCGAGACAGTCACGGCAGCCGTAGGGCAGGCGGAGATGGCAACGGCGGTCGGCCCGTCGTTCATCGAGGTGCAGTTCCCCGTCAGCAAGCTCTCCAAGGAGAGCTACAACGAGCGCAAGGCCGTCGCCGGGCAAACGCTCACCGCGCTCGGAAAGTGGTGGGGTCGCAAGCCGTTAGTACTGGTTCGCGCGATCATCTTAGGCCTGCTGCTTCCAGCGACAGACAACCCCGACCGGGACCGCGAAACGTTCCTAGGGCTCATGACAATGGATGACGACGGCATGCTGGAACGGCTAGACGGTGCCTTGCCCGCCTCGACCGTGTACGAGCAGTGTACACCGCGTGAACGGGCGGAGCATTTTGCGACGGACAAAGGTAAACCCGCGTGGAAGCGCGAGACAAGTAAGACAGACAGGCAGAGCTTGACACGCCGCGCCTTTCTGCGGATGAGCTACGACAAGCGGCTTGAGTTCTCTAAGCGGCCGGAGGAAGTGGCCGGGCCGAGCCCGGCAGCGTGGCAGCGGATTAATGCGCATCTCGGAACGAAGGCGGCAAACCTGCCGGACCTGGTTTCGGAGCTAGGCCAGCGCCGGTTTGGAGGCATACCACGGGTGGGAGATGTCTTCTGTGGCGGGGGCAGCATCCCGTTTGAGGCGGCCCGCATTGGGTGCGAGGCCTACGGCTCCGACCTGAGCCCGGTGGCGGCGCTGCTGACGTGGGGGGCGCTGAACATCGTGGGCGGCAGCGAGGAAGTCGCTCAGTGCGTGAGGGCCGCCCAGGAACGAGTCTTTGATCAAGTACAGGCACAGGTCGATGCGTGGGGCGTCGAGCGGAACGAACACGGCTGGGTGGCCGACGCTTATCTGTACTGCGCTGAGGTACCCGACCCCGCCACTGGTTGGAGGGTACCTCTGGCTCCATCGTGGCAGGTCGCGCCAAAGTCAGGAGTAGTAGCACGGTTAGTTCCAGACCATGAGCACCGACGTTTTGAGATCGAGATCATGGAGGGCGTAAGTGCGACGGAATTCGAAGCCGCCGGTGACGAAGGTACGGCGCGCGGCGGCGTAGTATGTCCAGTTGATACTGACGGTAACTGGCTGACGCCTGAACGTCGCCAGGCTACCAGCCTTGAACGGCTAAAGGGATCCACTGGTCTCCGGGCGTGGGACAATGACGACCTCGTCCCGCGCGCCGGCGACGTCTTCGGCGAGCGGCTGTACTGCATTCGCTGGGCGGATCCTACGACGGGGAAGCGCCACTACCGGGCTCCTACCAGTGCCGATCTGGCACGGGAGCAGCAGGTGCTCGACTTGCTACGCGAGCGATTTACCGACTGGCAGCGACGTGGCATCATTCCGAGCCGAAGGATAGAGTCAGGGCAAGAAACGGACCGCCTCTTGCGGGAGCGTGGGTGGACCCATTGGCACCACCTCTTTAATCCTCGCCAGTTGCTCCTGAACGGACTCTTTATGGAGCAGACTGCAATGCAGCCACCGGAGGAAGCCAGCGCATTACTCCTGCTCGTAGGCAGGCTTATCGACAATAATAGTCGGCTTTCCCGATGGAAGACTGGTCAAGGAGGTGGCATCGGCGGCGGTATGCAGGCATTCTACAACCAGGCACTCAATACCCTCTTTAACTACAGCTGCAGGCCCATGGCAACGCTTTCTTCGGCGTACCAGATCACCTTCCCCTCTGTACCCATCAAGCGTCGGTCTACCATCGCGCTCACTGACGCTCGCGTGGCAGATTGGACCGCAGATGTCTGGATTACAGACCCCGGTTACGGCGATGTGATCCTCTACGATGAACTCTCCGAATATTTCCTCGCCTGGTATGACAAGCTATTGCTGAAGCGCTTTCCCGGCTGGTACAGCGACAGTAAACGTGCGTTGAGCGTCAAAGGGGAGGGCGCGCACTTCCGAAGTACGCTGGCTGAATGCTACAAACGCACCGCCGACTACATGCGGGATGATGGCTTCCAGGTCGTGATGTTTACGCATCAGGATGCGGCCGTCTGGGCTGATGTAGCGCTGGTCCTCTGGGCCGCCGGCTTGCGCGTCTCCGCCGCCTGGACTATCGCCACGGAGACCGGAGCCAGTGGCGTGAAGCAAGGTAACTATGTCCAGGGTACGGTGATCCTGGTGCTCCGAAAGCGAGTCGGCAACGAGTACGGTGATCTGAGTGACATTTATCCAGAAATCCAGGTAGAGGTGCGCAAACAGGTGCGAAGCATGCTGGCCCTTGACCCAAAGGAAGATCCCAACTTTGGCGATGCCGATTACCAGCTCGCAGCGTATGCCGCTGCGATGCGCGTCCTCACATCGTATAGCACTATAGGCGGTATTGACGTAGATCGCGAGTTGCACCGGACGCCTGTGAAGGGCGAGATATCGCCCGTGACCGCGCTGATCGAGCGCGCTGTACGCATTGCCTCCGACGAACTGATCCCTGCTGGACTTGACGCTCCAGTGTGGCGAAAGCTCAGTCCGGAAGAGCGACTTTATCTCAAAGGGATATCTGTGGAGGCGCGTGGCGACAGCCGTGAAGGCGTCTATACGGAACTGGCACGCGGCTATGGTGCGACGGAGTACCGGCAGATGCTGGCGAGCAGCGTTGCCAATAAGACGCGGCTCAAGACGCCGACGGAATTTGCGGCACGGGACGTGCGTACGCCGCTTGAGAGCGGCTTCGCCGGCTCGCTACTGCGTTACATGCTCTATGCCATCTACACCGTAGCGAAAGATCCCGAGCAAGGGCCACTGGCGGCAGTCACCTATCTGCGCCAGGAGTGGCCCGACTACTGGAACAGCCGCGCGACGATGATCGGCTTGCTACGCTATCTGCAGCATGCGGCGTCCGGCTTGCCGCACTGGGCCGGGGACGTGAAGGCAGCACAACTGCTCCTGGGCCGTCTCGAAAACTCCACCGCGTGAGCGCTTGTGTGTTGCCAACCGTTTCGGTACAACGATCTCCCCGATGATCACCCGTTACTCCTCGCGCCGCCAGTCGCTTGGCCGCTTTCTCAGCGACCTCTTGCCCGGCGCCACACGGTATGACCGCATCGCGGGCTACTTCCGCTCCTCGATGCTGGAAGTCGCGGGCGACGCGCTGGAACTGATGGCCGGCGGCGCATGTGCCCGTGTCATCTGCAACTCCGACCTGCATCCATTGGATGTCGTCACGGCGCGAGCCGCCAAGAACGCCATGTACCGCGAATGGTGCCGCGATCTCCCCGAGGACATCAGTCCCACGATGCAGGCGCGCCTCGTGCGGCTTCACGGCTTCCTGACGAGTGGGCGGTTGCACGTTCGCGTGCTGCCCGATGCTCGGTTCGGCTTCGTCCACGGCAAGGCGGGGGTGCTCACCCGCGCGAACGGCGCGCCACTGTCGTTTATCGGCAGCACGAATGAGTCGAAGACGGCCTGGACGCTGAACTACGAACTGCTCTGGAGCGACGATAGCGCCGAGGGCGTCCAGTGGGTGCAGGAGGAATTCGACACGCTCTGGTCCGATCCCTCGGCCGTCGACCTCGCCGACGCGGTCGTGGAGGATATTGGCCGGCTGGCGCGCCGGTCATACTTCCCCGGCATCTCAGAGTGGCGGGAGGAGTTACAACCCGAGCCGGCCGCCGCGGCGGTAGAGTTACCAATTTACCGGCGCGAAAATGGCCTGTGGGCGCACCAGAAGCACTTTGTCAATCTTGCCTTCACGGCCCATCGGCGCGGCGGTGCACGATTCGTCCTGGCCGACCAGGTGGGCCTGGGGAAGACGGTGCAGCTCGCGCTGGCCGCCAAGTTGATGGCGTTATGGGGGGGAGGGCGGGTGCTTGTTGTCGTTCCCAAGACGTTGCTCGGGCAGTGGCAGAACGAGCTCTGGACGCTGCTCAGTTTGCCTTCGGCGTTCTGGACCGGGCGCGGCTGGCAGGATGAGCAGGGGGCGTTCTATCCAGCGGCAAGCCTCGATGGTTTGCGCCAAAGCCCTCGGCGGGTGGGGCTGGTGTCCGCCGGTCTGATCACCCAGGGCGGCCCGGCGGCTGACATCCTCAAGGGGCTCGACTACGAGTGCGTCATCCTGGACGAGGCGCACCGAGCACGGCGGCGAAACCTCGGCCCGACGCATCGGAAGGAGAAAGCAGAGCCGAACAACCTCCTCCGTTTTTTGCGTGGTATCGCACCGAAGACAAAGAGTCTCCTGCTGGCAACCGCGACCCCGGTGCAACTGGACCCGATCGAGGCGTGGGACCTGCTCGACGCGCTGAACGTTGGGTCCGGCACAGTGCTGGGCAGCGCCTACAGCGCCTGGGAAATCCGTAGTCGGGAGGGTCTCGACTACGTCCTCGGCGACGAGGAACCTCCTCGAGACCTGGCGGGGGCCTGGGAGTGGATGCGCGATCCGTATCCCCCTCCCGGGGAAGGACAGGACTACGATCTGCTCCGCACGCGGCTGCCGATACAACCAGGCACGGCGTGGATAGCCTCGGAGGCGCTGGGTACGTTGTCGGCGCCCGACCGGCAGCGGCTGGCCCGTATGGCGCGCGGCTTCTTCGCCAATCACAACCCGTATATCCGCCACATTGTGCGGCGCACCCGCGCCTTTCTCGAGAGCACGATTGACCCGCAGACGCATGAGCCCTACCTGCAACCGGTGGGAGTTCGGCTGTTCGGCGAGAGTAAACAGGACGCGGTGGTGCTCGGGGGCTTCCTGGGCGATGCGTACGAAGCGGCAGAAAAGTTCTGTGAAGAGGTGGGCAAGCGGCCAGGATTACAGTCGGGATTCCTGAAGACGGTCCTGTTGCGTCGCCTTGGCAGCACCGTCACGGCGGGCCGCTCCACGACCCTCAAGATGCTGGGCCATGAGGAGGACACCACGGAGGAGGACGACGCTGAGGAAACCCCGCGAGGCTCGCTCTACCCGCTCACTCCCATCGAGGATGCGCTTTTGCGGCGCGTGCTGGCGCTTCTTGATGCCGCGACGGACGAAGACCCGAAGTACCGGGCAGTCGAGCGCATTCTCCTGGAAGGGGTGAACGGCACAGAGCGCTGGCTGAACCGCGGGTGCATCATTTTTTCTCAGTACTACGACTCAGCGCGTTGGGTGGCCGCCTGTCTGTCGGCGCGTCTGCCGGAGGAAGCCATTGGACTCTATGCCAATGTTGCCGGCTCCGGTCTGTTCCGCGCTGGTGTCTTCACGCCGATGGCTCGGGAGTCGCTGCGGGATGGCCTGGCCCAGGGTACCATTCGATTGCTCGTTGGAACCGACGCCGCTTCCGAGGGGTTGAACCTCCAAGCTGTCAGTACACTGATCAACCTTGACCTACCATGGAACCCAACCCGGTTGGAGCAGCGCAAAGGGCGCATCCAGCGCATTGGGCAACGGCGCGACGAGGTATACATCTACAACATGCGTTACCGAGGATCGATCGAAGATAAAGTTCATCAGATGCTTTCCAGCCGGCTCGAAGCGATTCGAGACATGTTCGGTCAATTGCCTGACACGCTGGAGGACGTATGGGTGGCCCTGGCCTTGAAAGATGAACAGAAGGCGCGCGAGGTAATTGATCGAGTGCCCCCATCGCATCCGTTCGAATTGCGCTATGACCGTATCGAGCAGGTCGACTGGGAGTCATGTACAAACGTGTTGCACGTGCGCACCCAACTCGAGCCGCTGCTGGATGGCTGGTGAGGATAATGTAATGCATCGCATGGTGCCTGTCCATCGAGTAGCTCGATTAGCTGCACTTTTGCCATCACCAGTCCTTGCCACTAGTGCGTACTTTTACATGGCCATGGCTAACATCCCCAAGATCGGATCAAGAATGTGACGCAGGTACACCGTGTCTCGTGTCACAGACTCACGGCTTCACGCAGTACCGCGTCACGCAGGTACGGGCTGAGGCTATGTTCGGTCAGCACGTCAACGCCACAGCCGAGTTGGTCCTCCAGGTCTTGCTTGATCGCGATTATGTCGAGCAGACCACGCCCGGTCGCCAGGTCTACGAGTACGTCGATATCGCTGTTCGGTCCGGCATCGCCGCGCGCAACGGAACCGAACAAGCGGATACGGGTGGCGCCATGCCGCGTTGCCGTTTGGCGTATGATTTCGCGCTGCTGTAGGTACCGTTCAGGATCCACTGCACTTCCCCCTGGCTGCCTGTTGAGGGCCATCGAGATGGGAGCCTTTGTCCCCGTTCCACCCCATTATAGAATGGCAGTATTAGCGCGCAATGGTAATGGTGCGAGCCGGCAGGCGGAGATGGGTTACTTGCCGCTCAGTCAGGCAATGAACCGCCTGTTGCAGGATAGTTACCTGCTCCCCGACGCTTTCGTTTAAGGTAGATTGTCCCGGCCTGCCGCATCACTACCCGTTTGCGCTATACTGGCAACCGCTGGTCCCACCGCGAGCTGGCGGTTGTTGCAACACGCGATGTCTGAAGAAGGTTGAGCCTTGCCGCGCATCGCCTTGATCATCCCGGCGCATAACGAGGCCCTGGCCATCGGCGAAGTGCTGCGCGCCGTGCCGCCAGCGGTGGTCGACACCGTGATCGTTGTCGATAACGCCTCTAGCGACGGCACCGGCGACGTGGCGCACGGCCTGGGCGCCACTGTTGTGCGCGAGGAACAGCCGGGCTACGGCAACGCCTGCCGGGCCGGCCTGCTGGCCGGCGAGGGCCACGACATCCTGGTCTATCTCGATGGCGACCGCTCCGATGATCCGCGCGACCTGCCACGAATCCTGGCGCCGCTGCTGGATGGCCGTGCCGATCTGGTACTCGGCTCCCGCCTCCAGGGCCACTTGGAACGGGGCGCCTTGCCGGCCCATCAGCGCGCCGGCAACCGCGTCGCCACACTGCTGATCCGGCTGCTCTATGGCGTCCGCTTGAGCGACATCGGCTCCTTCCGGGCCATCCGCCGTACCCACCTGCTGGCGCTCGATATGCAGCACCCGACCTACGGCTGGCCCGTCGAGATGGTGGTCAAAGCTGCCCGTCGCCACTACCGCATCGTCGAAGTGCCGATCACCTACCACGCCCGCATCGGCGTCTCCAAAGTCGGCGGTACGTTGCGCGGCAGCGTCAACGCTGGCACGGCCATGCTTGGTACGATCTGGCGCTATAGCCGTGGCGCCTGACGGCAACGTGCTGGCGCTCGTCGCCCGCTACCCTCGCCTCGGCGCCGTCAAGACGCGCCTGGCGGTGACGCTGGGCAATGCACCCGTCTACGCGCTCTACTGCGCCTTCCTGCGCGACCTGGCGGAACGCCTCGCCGCCGGACCCTGGCGCGTGTGCTGGCTGTATACCCCGGTCGAAGATTTCTTCGCCGCCTGGCTGGCAAACGGCCAGGCGACCTCCCCTCAGGAGGGAACGACGCTGAACGAGCGATTGCTCAACGGCTTCCGGGTGCTGGGCCGGTCGTATGAGCGGGTCATCATTATGAGCACCGACTCCCCTCATGTACCGCTGGAGTGGATTGCCAAGGGCTTTGCCTTGCTTGACCAGCACGACTTGGTGCTCGGACCCTGCGACGACGGCGGCTATTACCTCGTCGGCATGCGGGCAGCGCACGATGTCTTCAGCGGTATCACCATGAGCACCCCCAGCGTGCTGGCAGAGACGTTGGCGCTGGCCGACCACCTCGGTCTTAGCACGGCGCTGCTGCCGCCCACTTTCGACGTCGATGATCTGGCGGGACTGGCGGCGCTGCGGGAATGGCTTGAAAGCAACGCCGATGGATTGCCGCACACCCGTACACTCCTGTCGGTAAGCAGCGCGTTAGAAATACGGGTTACACTTCGGTGACGATACCAGGGTCGGCGCTTGGCCGCCTGCCCGCCTGGTGGCCCCACACGCTGGGTGATTGGAGAAGTACACTGTGAGTATCGCCACCCTCGAACGCGCGGCGACGGTGACTCCCCCCGCCCCGACTACCTCCTGGAAGCTGTGGCTCTATACCAACTACGACTGCAACCTCACCTGCAAGTACTGCGTGGCGCGCTCCGGCCCCAACGTACCGCGTCGCGCGCTGGCCGCGCCGCTGATTCGGCAACTGGTCGACGAAGCAGCCGCCCTCGACTTCAGCCACCTCTTCCTGACCGGTGGCGAACCGTTCCTCTTGCCCGACATCTACGAAACGCTCGCTTACAGTTCGTCGCGGTTGCCGACTACCGTCCTCACCAACGCCACCCTGTTGCACGACAAACAGCTCGACAAGCTGGACGCCGTTCGCAACGAGCGCCTGATCATCCAGGTCAGCCTCGATGGTCCCAACCCGGAAACGCACGACGTGTACCGCGGCCGGGGCACGTGGGTCCGCACCATCGCCGGGCTGCAACGGCTGCTGGGTCGCGGCTATCGCGTGCGCATCGGCACCACGGAGACGCCCGCCAATACCGCTCACATGGCAGCCTTGCGCTCATTCTTGGACAACCTTGGCATCGGTCCCGACGACCATTTCATCCGGCCGCTGGCCAAGCGCGGCTTCTCCAAGGAGGGCATTGACCTCGGTATCGACGACCTCGTGCCGGAACTCACCGTCAACGTGGACGGCGTCTACTGGCACCCGCTCTCGACTGATCGCGACATGCTCATCGCCAGGTCGCCTCTGCCGCTAAAGACGTCGCTGGATCGCGTCTACGAGCTGCTGGCCGATCCCGACCGCGCCAGCAAGCCGCGCTGCACCTTCACTTGAGGCTAAGATCTGGTCCCCGTTGGGGACCCCGCTAGGGGAGCGAAGCGCTCCCGCACAGAAAGGACTTCTCCTATGGCGTCAGGCATCAAAGCGTTTGTGCTGGTGGAGGCGGAACCGGCCCGCGTCCGCGATCTAAAAGAGGAGCTCGACCAGATGGAACTGGCCGACTCCAAGATTGTCGCCGTTCACGCCTGCACCGGTCCCTACGACCTCATCCTGGAGGTGGAAAGCCCCACGTTAGAGGCCCTGGCCACTTGACTGACGGAAGGGATTGCGGGCGCCGTTGGCGTCCGCCGCTTGATCTCCTGCCTGGAGGTCTTCCGCCCAGTGTAGGCGGCCCCGCATCAACCTGGATTAGGCTGCAGCCATACTGGCGTGCAACTTGCGACATCTCTCGCGCTGAACGGCACGCAATAGTGCAGGACGGAGGACAGGATGGCTGGCGAGACTGTAGCGCAGGCGGCGCGGATGATCGTGGATACATTTGTCGACCAACAGAACAAGAGTGACCTGGAGGGCGCTTTTGGCGCCGACGGAGCCACGCCGTCACCGGCGCTGCAGCAACTGATCCAGGAGCACGCCGCGCAACACGGCCTGCAACCGGACGATGCGCAACTCCTCAGTGCGATACGCGAGGAACTGGAGCGGCGAAGTATGGCGCGGCGGGCCTGAGACGGCCGCTCTTACCCCGCCGCGAAGCGCAACGTCAACGCTTCTCCGTGCGTATGGCTGGAGCCGGCTCCCTCGGCGATATCGAGGCCGAACGGGTAGGCGCGTCGCAGGTCACTGAACTGAATGTCTTCGACGTCGGGAGTGACCAGCGGCCGCGAATAGCCGAGCGTCCACCAGCCGTCTTGCCATTGATCCAGGATCACCGTGAAGGGCGCCGCCGTCACGTCCGGCGCCACCACCTGCATATTGTCGATCCAGCGGCCCGCTGAGAAGCTGACATGGCAAACCACGGCGCAGCCGCCGATAGCTTCATTCCGCTTCCACGTCACCGTCGCCTGTTGCTGTTGCACTGTCGGCGCCGGCACATTGTTCAAGGCCTCAGGCCAATGGAGGCGAAAGTAGACTGCCTGCGCCGAGTAAACGGCGCTGACTTGAATGCTCGTTGCCACGCCGCCTGCCAGTGGGACGTTCAGGGGCCCTGCCTGCTGCCAGGCGCTCACGACCTCCGCTGTCGTGGGCGCCACGCCTACGGTAGCGGGCAACGGCGCGGCTATCAGCAACGCCGCCGCGGCGGCGGCCGAGGCGCTGTCGCGCTGGCGGAGCATGCCCAGGAGTCCCACAGCGATCAGCACGCCTACTGCCCCGCCGATAAGCGCGAGGCGGGGTCTGCTCGGCCTCACTGCACCGTCATCTGCTGCTGCACGACGTTGCTCATATCACACTCGTGCGTCGTGGCAAAAAAGTACCACGTATACTTTCCGGCCTTCAGGCCGGGCAAGGTCTGGTCGAAGGCGAAGGCGGTGTTGGCGCCGCCGCGCAGGACATAGGCCACGCCGGCTTCGGGACTGAGGGCCCAGATCTGATCCGGAGCGAGCCGGTTGTCTTTCTGGGTAGCGGTCATCGTGAAGTGGGCCGACGCCGTTCCGGCCAGTGGTCCTGCCGAGACCGTTGTGTTGCTCACTTTGGGCGAAGCCGGCGGGTTGCTCTCCGGCGGCATCGTGATGACCACGCTGGCGCTGCCGCCCTTGGTCACTGGCGCATTACTCTGCACATAGAGGTAGCCCGCCTTGTACGCTTTAACCTCTACCGACCGGAAGGCGGCGATATCACTGGCTTTGAAGGCCCCGTTGGCATCGGTCAGCAGCCCGGTGTGGACCTTGCCGCCCTCAATCGTCACGAACGCCTGCGCCACCGGCTTGCCGGCGGTGTCTTTCACCACCCCGGTGACGCTGCCGACCTCACCGCTGACGCGCACCAACTCCATCGCCAGCGGCAGCAGGTCCAAGCGGCTCGCCAGGACCATTTTGGAGGTGTGCGGCGCTGCTGCGGCCACGGTGGTGGCGCTAGCTGCCGCCTGCACGTCGGGCGCGATGCCGTCCAGCAGCGTCTGCAACTGCGTCAGGTCGCTCTTCAACTCCGGGCTGCCACTGCCCGGCGCTTTGACGGCCGTCTGGGCGGCGGTCAGCGCCTGCAGGGCCTGCGTGCCGTAGGTCTTGACGTCGGCCGGCGTCTTGGCGGCGTCGTTGGCGTAGTCGGAGGCCACCTTCAGATTGTTGACGGCGGTGGCGATGGCATCGACGTTGACCGGAGCAGCGGGTGTGGCGACAACCCCGGCCGAGTTGGTCGTCGCGGTCGTCACGACGGTCGGCGCCGGCGTGGGCGTGGGCGGGCCCAGGCTTTCCAGGTAGTTATAGATCTGCTGCAACTGAGCATCGCTGACCTGCTGCGTCGAGAAGGGTGGCATCTGCCCGCGTGGCTGCCGCACCTGGAGCAGTACCTCGGCGAAGGTCAGGCCGGTGCCGGCAGTTTTGGGTCCGATATTGCCTTGCGCCTGGTCACCGTGGCACGCTATACAGCCGTTGGAGACATAAAGGGCGCGCCCGGCGGCAAGTGGACCGGAGGGCGTGCTGGATGTCGAACCAGCCGCCGCACTGGTCGCGGCTGCGGTGGATCCCGCGGCGCCACCGGCAGTAGTCGCTGATGCGACCGCCGGATTGCCGCCGGATGGGCCTGCCGCAGGCGCAGCGGCGCCCGAGTTGGCACAGCTTGCCAGCACCAACGCCGCGGCGAGAATGCCGGCGCAGAGTGCCGACCGGCGCCGGCGGGCTGCAGTGCCAGCAGTGGAAAAAGAAGGAACAGCCGGCAGCGCTTCGCGCGAGCGGTCCACCGCGAACCGAAGAAGTCGAACCACGAATCCTCCTGGAGAGCCTGAACAACAATGGGACCATGACACGGCCAGTGCCGGTGGACGGTCAGGGCGCCTGCAACCAGCCCGTTCCTGCTATGATAGCAGGACGCTAGAAGGGGACGGCCCTGACCGCCTCCCTACCTGATCAGCATCCAGGAGTTGGTGGACGCCCAGGGTGAGCAGTGCCGCCGCTGACGATCACGCCTCGCCATCTGGAAGTCGAGACGTGGCGTGGAGCCGGCTCACTGCCCAGGCGCCGCTGCTCCTGACATGCCTGTGTAGCGTGGTCTTTGCCACAGCCTATGCAATCCAGGCGATCCTGCGGCACGACAGCCTGGGGTCAAACGCCCTTGACCTTGGCTACGAGGACCAGGCGCTGTGGAACACGTTGCACGGGCATCCCTACGCCTTTTCGCTGCTCAGCGGCGGTGGCTTCTCGCTGGACTACCAGGCGCCACTGGACCATTCCGCTCAAACGTTGCTGGCCTATCATGCTGAACTGTTGCTGGCGCCGCTGTCGCTGCTCTACGCCGTGCTGCCTGACGTGCGCGCGCTGCTGGCGTTGCAGGCCCTCGTGGTCTGCGCGGGGGCACTGGCGGCGTTTGGCCTGGCCAGAATCCGGTTGGGCAGCGCCTGGGCCGGATTCTTTGTGGCGCTGGCCTACCTCAGTTCGCCCTTTGTCGAGGCGGAACTGCTCTCCGACTTTCACACGGTGGCCCTCGATAGCGCGCTCTTCATACTGCTCTTCTACCTGATCGAGCGTCGTCTGCTCTGGCCGGTGCTGGTCACCGGCCTGCTGGCCGCTGCCGCCAAGGAAGATGCGCCGGTCGCGCTGACCCTCCTGGGGCTGTGGACGCTGCTGGGCCCAGGGGGCGCCCCGCGCTGGCGAGTTGCCGGCCTGGCCTTGCTGGCCCTCGGCAGCACGGTAGCCCTCTTCGACTTTTTCTGGTTGATCCCCCACTTCTCACCGGGGCAAGCCTCGCCCTTCCTGGCGCGCTACGGCTACCTGGGCACGACGCCACTGGCTATGCTCAGCAACGTCCTACGCCACCCGGCAGTCCTCGGGCCGACGCTGGGCAGCAGCGAATCGCGCGCCTACCTGCAGGCGCTGGTCGGCTCCAGCGGCGCGTTGGCGCTCTTCTCGCCGCTCACGTTGCTCATCGCTGCGCCGTCCATCGGCATCAACGTCCTGGCGACGTTTCCCTGGATGCGTTCCGGGATGGCGCACTACTCGGCCCTGGTCTTACCGATCCTGATCGCCGCTGCGATTGAGGGTATTGGCGGTATAGCCTGGCTGTTGGAGAGGCTGCGGGGGCATGACGCCCAATACGGTTTCGTCAGGGCGGCGCCTCGTCGGTACGCGGATGAACAGGGCCGTGACTGCGGGCCCAGAGGGCGCCCCCGGCCAAGCGACGAGGGGCGACTGCGGTCGCTTGTATCTTCCGTCCGCGGTCCGGAACGCGACCGCAGTCGCCCCTCGTTCTTGGCCGCAGACCGCAGTCGCGGCCCTGTTCGGGCTTATCTCAACCGCATTGGGCGGGACGCCCGCGCTCCGGCCCTGCTGCTCGCTGCCTGGCTGGCCGTTGCCGCCGCGCTGACGCACTACCAGCTGGGCAGCGGATTGGGCGGGCGGGCCTTCGCGCTGCCGTTGCCGGACGCGCATGCGCGCCTGTTGCCCAGGTTCCTCGCCCAGATTCCGGCCGGCGACGCCGTGAGCACGTCATCGAGTCTGGCGCCGCACCTCAGCGAGCGCCGCAAGCTCTACCTGTTCCCCAACGTGCTCGATGCTCAGGAGGTGCTGCTCGATTTGACGAGCAGTTCCTACCCGTTGAACTGGTCGCAGCAGCGCCTGACCCTGCTCACGCTGCTCCAGGGAGGCAGCTTTGGCGTCGCCGATGCCGCTGATGGCTACGTCCTGCTCCGCCGGGGAGCCCCATTGCGCAATCTACCCCGCACCGCTTTCAGCTTCAGCGACGGCTCCGTTGCCGCCCTCAGTCAACAGCCGCTGGCTACCTTCGACGGCCACCTCTTCTTGCTTGACGACCACATTCAAGCAAGCTCCGTCATCGGCGCCGGCTGGCAGGAGACACTGACCCTCGACTGGACGCTCGACCAACCCCTGGCCGATGACGAGACGCTGGCGGTCTGGACGAACGGTACGCCTCGACCACGGCCGCCGGACTTTCAGGGGCCCATACCCACGCTCACCTGGCGGGCCACCAGCAACTGGCAGCCCGGTCAGGTCATTCGCGTCGTCGTACCCGGCCTGACTGTGGCCTACCCGGGCCAACTGCAAATCGCCTGGTTCCACCCGAAGGCGGAGGGCAGCGGTCTCGACTGGCTGCCCTGCGTCAACGCCTCCGGCCAGACCTGCCCCCTGGGCAACCACTACGTCATTGGGGCGCCACCGGTCGTCGGATCGGGAGCCGGCCTCATGCCCTGGCTGGCTGCACTGAACTATCTACGGGGTGGGCGAGCTTGGCGGTGATACGAGGGCGTATGCAATACGCCCCTACGGGACGAACGGCAGGCGTAGGGGCGTATTGCATGCGCCCTGGCTCGGGTGCGCCGCTCGTTTCCGGGGAGGCGCCTTGTGTACAATCTCCTGGTACGCTCGTTCACCCTTGTGAGAGGATGCCAATGCTTCGCTTGATCCGTGCGCTGAGTTTGCTGGTCGCTTTGTTTATGCTCACGCTGTCACCCGGGCTCGCTTCCGCCGCTGCGGCGCCGGCACAGGCGGCGACGGGCACGATCACCGGCCTGGTGACCGATCGTGATAGCGGCGCCCCGGTAGCCGGCGTCTACATCACCGTGGGCTATCGCGGCCTGCAGTTGGCGACGATCACGGGTGCGGATGGTCGCTACACCGTCAGCAACGTTCCCGCCGGCCAGCCGGCCGACGTGTTTGGCTTTCATGGCGGCGGCTACCGCTACCACAACAGCATCTACGACGATGGCCTGCATATCGTGCTGCAGCCGGGGCAAACCTATGTCTATAACTTCACCGTCTACCCGCTCAATAATTCCGCCGGCGAACCGCAGGTGACCAATCCCTCGCTCTCACCGCAGAGTGCTGCTCCCGGTCAGACTGTGACGTTCGGGCTGACGGCCAGCGGCGGCGCCGGCGGTCTCTCCGACGAGGTGATCGTCGCCAGCCCGGCGCTCGGCCGCATGGCCCTGCTGGCTCCTGCCGGCGGCAACGACTTTCGGGGCACGCTGACCATCCCGGCGGACACCGCGCCGGGCGACTACCCCTTTGCCTTCTTCGCCGCCAGCAACGAGTGCTACGACAACCACGTCTTCTCGATGCTGACCCTGCACGTCACGGCGCCGGCTCCGGCCCCGGTGTCGCGCTACTTCAGCCAGACGGGCTTCCGCATCGACAACGACGCCTTCTGGAACTACTTTAACCAGCGCGGCGGCGTACACACGTTCGGCTACCCCACCTCGCGACCGTTCACCTTTGAGGGCTTCCTCACGCAGTTCTTCCAGCGCCAGGTCATGCAGCAGGCGGCGGACGGCTCGGTGCGCCTGCTTAACCTGCTCGATCCCGGCCTCCTGCCCTACACGACCTTCAACTTCTCCACCTTCCCGGCCTACGATGCCACTCTGGTGGCGCAACTGCCGGCGCCTGGCAGCGCGGGGTACAGCCAGGCCGTACAGGCCTACATTGCCGCCAACGCGCCGGAGCAGGCGCAAGGGCAGGCGACACGCTTTGCTGCCACCTTCGCCAACAGCGTCCCGGCATCGGCTGCCTTCCCGAACCTGGCGCCGACCGACCCGCAGGTTACCAGCCTGCTACCCTTGATCGACCTGGAGATCTGGGGCGTGCCGACCAGTGCGCCGGCGCTGGACCCGACGAACCACAGCTTTGTCTACCTGCGCTGGCAACGTGGCGTGATGCAATATGACGCCGGTTGCAATTGCACCCAGGGTGTGCTGCTGGCCGACTACCTCAAGGCGATTCTCACCGGCAAGAACCTGCCGGCCGACCTGGCCGCCGAAGCGGCCGCCAGTCCCCTCCTCAACCAGTACAACCCGGCGGTGGCACTGGGGCTGAACCGCCCCGCCGTGCTGCCCAATACGGATATGACCAACGCCTTTGAGGCACAGTCGGCCGGATAGTATTCCCGCTACCATCACACTGGGCATCGTGGTGGTATGAACGGGGGGAACCGAACGGAACACCCGTGTCCCGACTGCTGAGACCTGGTTTAATTGTGGTGTTGGGAGAAGGATTGTCATGATCTCCTTAGCGTCCGAGGCGGAACGCGCTGCTCAACTGCGCTTTGTTGGACCGGCTCCAGTGGCCCGCCGGCTCGACGAGAACCCGTTGATCGTCCCTGCCCATGTGCCGCCCACTCGCCCGGACATGGAGGTCGTCTGCGCCTTCAATCCGGCGGCAGTACGGCATGGTGACGAGATCGTGCTGCTCTTACGGGTGGCGGAACGCCCCCGCCTCGGGGCAGAGCCCGCCCTCGATGCCTGTCTGTTGGATATCAGTGGCCCGGAACCACTGTTCCTGCCGATGGAACGAGACCTATCGGCCGATGCCCTGGTCGGTCTGGCGCTCTTCAACCCGGAAGGCGACCCGCCAGGCATCGTCAGCGCCTACGTTCGGCGGGACCTGCCCGGGCTGGACTTGCACGATCCACGGGCCGTCTCCTATCTGAAGCAGTCCTTCCTCTCCCAGATCTCGCATCTGCGGGTCGCGCGCAGCCGTGACGGCATTCACTTTGCTATCGACTCCGAACCCGCCATCTCCCCCGGCACGCTGGTAGAAGAGTACGGCTGCGAGGATGCGCGCATCACACCGCTGGAGGGCCGCTACTACATCACTTACGTGACCCCCTCCCGCCTTGGCATCACGACCAGCCTGGCCAGCACGAGCGATTTCCACAGCTTCAGCCGCGAAGGTCTCATGTTCCTGGGCGACCATAAGGATGTCGTCCTCTTCCCGGAACGGCTCGGCGGCCGGTACTGGGCGCTCACGCGTCCGATGCCATCGTCGTTCGCCCGCATTCATGGCATCTGGCTCGCCAACAGCCCCGATCTGATCCACTGGGGTGAGCACGAACCCCTGGCCCTGCCCCGGCCCGGCTTCTGGGACGAGCGCCGCACCGGCGGTAGCACCGTGCCATTTCGCACCGATGCCGGCTGGCTGGTACTCTACCACGGTGTCGACATGGCGAACCGCTACTGCATGGGCGGGCTATTGCTGGATGGTGATGACCCCACGCGCGTCCTCGCCCGCTCCCCCGAGCCGATCCTGGCCCCCGATGCACCGTTTGAGCGCGCCGGGTTCTACGGCAACGTGGTGTTGAGTTGCGGCCATGTCGGGCTGGACCCGCAGAACCGGCGTATCCGCCTCTACTACGGCGCCGCGGATAGCGTCACCGCCGCCGCCGACTTTGAAACCGACGAGATCATCGCCAGCTTGCGATGAGCACAATAACGATACCGCGACTGCGGGACCACTCGTGGACACTCCAGCCAAAAAACGGTGTCGCCGCGCTTTCCTCCTGGCCCCACACTTGCGATGACCCGCCAGTCCTATACGGGATATATGCCGAATCTCCTAACGCAAGGTCCGAATGACAGCAAGACCGTAATTTGGGCCGGATAGGCTCATCTGTCGCATGCGATCTGGCGTCAGGCTACGCCCGCCTTTAGGAGCGAATGTGTTTTTGGAAGAAGAGCGAGAGACACTGTCGCCACCGAGCGACGTCCGCCGTCACACCGGACCCTATAAGTGTTGGCGCTGTGGGCGTTCCGCAGTTGCGCCCGGTCGGTGCCGTCATTGCGGTCACGCGATTGGGCGCCTTAACCGCCTTCGCTGGTATCGCCGCCTCCGCCGCCGCCTGGCAGGGGAAGGGGGGAAGAGGGGAGGCGAGGGGATGAGGAGTGACGGGGAGCGGTAGGGCGGTCGCACCAGGAACCCCGTCCCTCATCCCCTATCCCCTACAGCAAGACGGCGGCGCGTAGGGCGCTGTACGCTCCTGCTTCCGCCTGATTCTGGGCCAGCGCCAGGTAGGCCAGGGCGCTCTGTTCGCTGTGTGGGTGCAACAGAAAGCCGGCGCGGAGTCCTATGTGGGCGCCGAGGTTGCCCCAATCGAGCGCCTCTACTGTGCTGTCGATGTCGGCGGCCCCGGCCACGAGCGCGATGGTGCGTCCATCACGCGGGTTTCTGGCGGCTGCCCAACCATCGGTGCGGACGCCGATGGTACGTTGGATACGCCGTAGCCGCCGTTCCCCGTCCGGGTCGAGCAGCAGCTCCGCGTCGGCGGTCGAACCGCCGGGTTGGAGGTAGGCAACCAGCACAGCATCGACGGGCAACGTGGCGCTTGTGTGGTTGCGCAGCGTGAGACGCAGCGCCAGCAGGTTGCTACCGGCCAGCGTCAGGTAGGTCGCCTGCAGCTCCAGGCCACGTAGCCCGTGTGACTGCAATGTGCTCCCCACGGTAACGCCTTGCCACCGCCGCCCGTCATGGCCGGCTGCGTCCGCCGGTTCTATGGTGAAGCGGTCCTGATAGAGGCGACCAGGGTCCGGGAAGTGCCCCACGCCGGGTCGATACACGGCGGCGTAGATGCCGCCGTACCAGGGGCGCATCCAGCCAAATTCGCGAGGCTCGGGGAAGGCGCTCAGTAAATGGTTGACGCCGTCGGCAAGTGTTTCCAGGGCGATGATGCTGCCCAGGAACTGCGGCGCCACCCGGAAGCGCATGAAGCCGTTGGCGACGGTCCACACCGGCTGCCCGGCCTGCTCCCCTACGGTCACGGTCACACCGCCCGCGTGTTCCCCAAGGTCGAGCAAGGCGCCGGCGAAGACCTGCTGTTGCAGGCGTTCGGAGCGAAAGGTGGCGCGCACGGCGGCCGCTGCCGGCCGGCGCTCGGCGTGGCGCACGCGCACGGCCACCGCCTGGTCATGACCGAGGCGAAGGCCGACGATGTCGGTGTATGGCGGCTCGACGGTCCAACCGGCGGGCGCCTCCCATTCCACCCGGCCTGGGAGCTCGGCGCTCGCCACGCTGCTCAAGGTGAGCTCGCCGGCTGCGGCGGCCACCACCACTGCCGGCGTGGCTACATTGGTGAGCGTCAATGCCTCACGAGGCGTCGGCATGCGCTCGGATGCGTCGGGCGCGATCCGGTGACGCCAGAGTTTGCGCACAGTGGTGCGGTCGCCGGGGCCGGCGTACAGGTAGGCCGGTGGCAGCAGGCGGCGCTCACCCGGCTGCAGCTCGCCAGTGTCTTGCTTCAGGTCGGCCAGTCCCCAGCCCGAGGGCTGGATGCGCGAAGCCTCCGACCAGAATAGGCCGGCGACATTGCCCTCGCCTTCGCGGGCTATCCATGTCTCTACAAAGGTCGCTGGCGTCTGTAGACTCAGGTCGCTCCAGTCGGGGAACTCCGGCAGCGACGTGGCGATCAAGCCATAGGCGCTGGGCAGCACCAGCGTCGGCATGTTGTCGCCTGCCCAGGACTCCAGCCCGGCCTGAGCAGCCAGGGGGCTGTCACCGACGTTCGTCACCGCCGTCGCCAGGCGCAGCAATCCCCCGCTCGTCAGGTGCAACTCGTGTTCCACAACGGCCTGCGGCAGGTGGGGGGTTGCCCCACGCATGTGTACCGTCATGCCGCCTTTGGTTCGCTCAAAGGTGGCTTCGTGGACGACGCGCGACTGCGCCGTCCAGGAGAAGGGGGGACCAGCCAGCAGGCGAGCGCCGCCCAGATGCGCGCCGCTGGCGGCGTCCTCCAAGGAGCAGCCGCCGCCGCGCAATTCGACGATCAGCCGGTGCGTCGACGTTTCCAGCCGCACTTCGCGGTTTTGCACGTCGCGTTCCGTGTGGAACGACGTTGGCGCGTCGGTTGCAAAGCCGAGGATCTCTCCCGGCAACAGCGACGGCAACGGCAGCTCCAGCGCCGCCAGCTCGATGATCTCTGCACCCACGGTCACCGTCGCACGAATCGCCAGCGCCTGCACGCCGCTTTCGGTTGCGCGCAGACGAACGTCGGCGCCCCCGTAGCTCTGGGCGGCCAGCGCGATGGCCGGCGGCGCCATGCCATCCGGTCCTTCGATCAACAGCCCCGCCGACGGCGCCAGACGGAGGTCGACCGTCGCCGTCTCATCCAGATGGTTCTGCAACTGCAGCGTCACCGTGCGCGCCTGGCCGGTCAGCAGGCTAACCCGGCGCGGCAGCAGGCGGATTTCCACCGGCTGGTTGACCTGTACGCCCGTTTCCAGGCGCACCGGCAAGCCGTCGATGAGGAACAGCGACTCCACGTGCGGCGCCGGCTGGCCAGGGGCCGGAGGTTGGTAGTCGGCATCGGCGGTGAGCACCGCTTCCGCCGTATACCGGTCCGTGACGGTGACGGTCTCCTCCTTCTGGAGGTGGAGTCCCTGGCCGGCGCTGGCCAGCAGTGTGAGGTTGAGCGGCTGTCCGCTGCGATTCTCTACTTCCCATGTCACGGTTCGTGACCGCCCGATGGCTAACTGGCGGTCGTCGACGTGGCAGGCAAGGCGCCAACGTTCCGTCTCCAGGGCGGTCAGGCCCCGGGCGGTGGCGTCGATCGTCGCCTTCACAAAGCGAGCGCCGGCGCGGAACTCGTAGGGGTAGACGCGCATCTTGCCGTCCAGGACGAGGTCTTCCTGCACCGAAAGTTGGCGCACCTGCGTCTGATACCAATCCGCCTGCTCCCAAAAGTCGGCAAGGGCCGGGATGCGCAAGAGCAAGGGGAGGTAGTTCTCCATGTGGACTGACGATTCCGGCACCCAGTAGTAGCCGCTCTTCTTGTAGAGCGGCACTGCTTTCATGTTGCCCTGCCAGGTGTGCAGGTCGACGCGGCGGTAGCCAAGGTCCAGGCAGCGCTGCAGGGCGGCCTTCAGCAGGTCGCGTCCGTGGCCGCGGCCGTGGAAGCGTGTGGCGGCGTTGAGCAAGCCGACGTAACCGGCCAGCCCCACTTCACCGGGGTACTCGTAGAACGAGCAATAGCCGGCGGCCTCTTTGCCCTCCCAGGAAAGGAAGGTAGCGAGCGGCTGGCGGCTGGACTGCATATCCAGCACCTTTTCCACGGTCCAGGGCGTGCCGTCACCGAAGCCGTCCGGCCAGCCTTCGTTGCTGCCTTCGAACATAGCCGCAACCGCGGCGGCGTCCTCCGGGCGAAACTCCGTGATGCGCCGCTCGCCCCGTGTGGCGGCGGCGGTGCGCTGTGGCGCGTCAATCGTCAGGGTCACTTTGGCAGTCCTCCTCATCCTTTTCAAGGTAGACAGGGCACAAAAAAGCCGCCGGGTGAGCTTCCCCACCGGCGGCGCAGGCCACGCTAGTGACACTGCCCCTTACGGTGCGTCATGCTGGGGGCGCGGCGAGCGGACGGGCTGCGATGGGCGTGCCGGTAGGGCGGCGAAGCGTGGCCGATCATGCACCATTCGTCCCCTCCTTCCCACCGCTACATCGTCACCGCGCAATCGCCTGGGTGACGAGAACGCTGCACTATCGAACGGGACTATAACCGAGCAATCGCCAGGCGTCAACCCCCGGCGACAAGCAGAGTCACTCAGACGGGAGTGGTATAGTCTGCTCCGGCGGGCACACAGAGCGAGGTGGAGCGATGGCAAACAGCACGCTTGCCCCTTGGGCCGAACTGGCTCCCGGCGTCGATCGGCTGTTGACCGAC
The DNA here is from genome assembly GCA_036734945.1 of Chloroflexota bacterium. GTDB lineage: Bacteria > Chloroflexota > UBA4733 > UBA4733 > UBA4733 > UBA4733. The sequence continues at coordinate 49,678 of DAIMXP010000019.1, read as the reverse complement.
GATGACCTCTTGCGCATCAACGACGACAACTGGGCGTATGAGCTCGTCGAAGGGAGACTGGTGCGGATGCCGCCAGCATCGGGGGGCGACTCGTGGACAGCCGTCAGCCTGGCCACCGCCATAACGGTGTTCGTGCAGGCGAGGAACCTGGGTCGAGTCACTGGGGCAGATGGTACGTATGTGCTGAGTCAGCCAGGTGAGCCGATAACTTCTCTGGTACCCGACGTCGCCTTTGTCCGCGAGGGGCGCTACCCGTCGCCGGACTCGCCGGATTTTCGGCGCGCCTGGCACGTCGCCCCTGATCTGGCGGTCGAAGTCGTTTCCCCCAACCAGTACCGTCCCGAAATGGCCGAGAAGGCGCGGCTCTATCTTGAGGCGGGCGTGCGGTTGCTCTGGCTCGTCTGGCCGACCTACCGTCAGGTGGATGTTTGGCGTGCAGGGGCGGATCGCCCCGTCGCCACGCTCAACACCGGCGATGTGCTGGATGGTCTGGACGTGCTGCCGGGCTTCACGTACCCAGTTCGTCGGCTCTTCAGTTAGGCGGCGCACCACCAACGTCTTCTCCTCCTCTGTCACCTGGCTCCGCGCGGTCGCCGGGCCTGTTATTGCCGTTGCCACGCTGTACGGACTCTTCATCGCCGCTCGTCTGGTAATCCACGGTGGCGACCCTTCCGCCTTCGTGGCCGCTGGTGACCTGTTCGCCGATGCGGCGCAAGTTCCTGCCAATCTGCACGTGTTGGCGCATTCCTCCGGCTACGATGGCCAGGCGTACTACCGGCTCGCCCTGGAACCGTGGACGGCGAAGGCCAACGATCACGGCATCTGGCTGGATAACCCGGCCTACCGGCAGCAACGCATACTCTACCCCGTGCTCGCCTGGCTGCTCTCGCTGGGCCGCCCAGCGCTGGTTCCCGCTGCACTGATCGCTGTCAACTTTCTCGCGCTTTGCCTGATTGCCGGCGTCGGGGCGGCACTGGCGCACTCGTTCCAACGGCCGTCGTGGTGGGGAGCTTTGCCGGCGCTCTGCCCCGGCTTTGTGGTGACGCTCGCCCTGGATCTCACCGAGATCGTTGAGTTGACGCTTGTCCTGGTCGGCGTATGGCTGCTCCTCCGTCAGCGCCACGTCGGCGCAGCACTCTGCCTCACCCTGGCAGTCCTGACGCGCGAATCCGCGTTGCTCGTGCCGGTCGCCCTCGCGCTGGTGTGGGCGCGCGACCGCCTCCGCGGCGTCGGGCAACAGCAGCCAGCGGCGCTCTTCGCGGTGCCGATCGCGACCTATGTCGCCTGGCAAGGGCTGCTCTGGTGGCGCTGGCAGAGCCTGCCGTTTCGGGGCAACAGTGGCAACATCGGGCTGCCACTTGCCGGCCTCGCGCAATACGTCGGCCGGTTGGCGCCCTGGTCGCGCCCGGCCGACGCCGTATGGCTCCTTGAGATGTTGGCGCTGGTCATGTTCGGCCTCGGCGTGCTGGCGGCGTTGCGTGAAAGGAGGAGCCCCCTCTGGCTCTGCCTGGCCTGGCTCCTCTACAGCCTGCTCCTCGCCTGCCTGGGCACTTCAGTCTGGGGCGAGGACATTGGCTCCCTGCGGGCTATTACCGAGTGGTACGTCCTCGGGACGGTACTGCTGATGCGCTCCAGTGCGAAGCCCCGCCTGCTCTTTGTGGCGCCATCGCTGGTGCTCATGGCTTGGATGTGGCTGGCGATGGCGTTGCTCTAGCCGAGCGCCTCATCGACGGATAGGCTGCGGTCTGCTTGCGAACGGCTCCGCCCCCGGGAGGTCCCAAGCATCCGGCGCAATGCTTTGGGGGACACCCGTTGCGGCCATGCCACTTGACAACTTGCCGTCTGCTGCCTATAGTGGGGGCTGATTATAGAACATTTGTTCCTTATTTGGCACGCACCAGGAAGACGAGGTAGCACGATGCCCCCGGAGACTGCACAGCGAGAGCGGGCGCCCAGTCAGGCGGACCTGCGTACCGCCCTACGCGCCTACATCCGCTGGACGCTGTACACGGATGCACCGGCCCGCCTGGGGGCGCCGGTGCTCAGCCTCCCCCGCCTGGACACGGCGGTGGTCACGGAGGCGGACGTCTATACTGCCCACCCCGGCAGCGACGATCCACGGCTTGATGAAGCAGGACGCCCGCGCCCACGCACGTTTCACCAGGTGCGCGGCGTCACGACGCTGGTACGTGGGCCAGGCGGGCACGACCCGGTCGGTCTGCAGGCCGGCCATGCCGACGGCTGGCGGCACTACATCGAAGGCGAACTCGCCAACCAACCGGCAACATTGCACTTTGAGCGCGACACGGTCAAGGCGCTGGTCCACCGGCTCTCGCCACGCGACCAGCAAGCGATCTGGGATATCGGCAACCGTCTCACCAAGGAGGCCGCCATAGCGCACCGTTGCTCGCTCGGCGCCATCAAACTAGCAGCCAAAGATGCGCTCGACCGTCTCCTTGCCTTGCTCTATGCCTCGCCAAACCGGTAACAGCAGGGAGGCGGCTACGAACAGGGCGGCGACTGTGGGCCCAGGGGGCACCCTCCGCCAGGTCACGCGGGCGACTGCGGGCGCATGGATGTCACCGGCGCCGCATTGGCCCGTTTGTTGGCGGAGGGTGCCCCCTGGGCCCACAGTCGCCGCCCTCTTGCTTACTGCGGGGTCTGCTGCAGGAAGGCACTGACTTCCTGGCTGATCTGTGTCGCCGCGGTCTGGGTGTCGGTCTGCGCGTTCCAGATCATCGGCAAGTGCTTGTTGATGATGTCGTTGATCTTGCTCTGATCCTTGCTGAGCAGCCGGAAGTTGTCGTACTTGCCGGTTTGCAGCAGCGTGAAGTCGAAGCCGGGCGTCTCCAGGCTGGCGATGCCCTTGTGGACCTGCAAGGTCTTGTCCTGGGCGTTCTTGGAGAACGGCACTCCCGTACCCCACTCGGCAAAGATCATCAGGCCATCCGGCCCGCACTTGTACTTGGCGTAGCTCCAGGCTGCATCGTTGGTCGCCTTCCCTTTGGCGATGGCCACCATCGTCGGGCCGCCGGTGGCGTAGTCGTTGGCGTAGGTGGCCTGCTTCGGGTACGGCGCCATCCCCCACTTGAACTGCGTGATGTCCTTGTAGATGCCGATACCGGTGGTCCAGCGGGCGTTCATGGCGAGTCGCCCGGCCAAAAAGGCCTTGTCGGTATCGGTGCCGACCTGCTTGTTGAAGTTGCTGGGGATGATCTTGTCCTTGTTGATGGCGTCGCGCAGGAAATTGAGTGCCTGCACGTCGGCGCTCTGGTCGTAGAGGCACTTCGTCGGATGGCGGACAGAATCGAACTCCTGGCCACCGGCGGCGTCGATCCAGAGCCGTGATAGCCCCATCACTGACGCGGCGGTCGTGTAGCTGCCATCCGGCTTCATGGCGTTTAACTTCCGGGCGGCATCAAGATAGTTCTCCCAAGTCCATTGGTTGGCTTGGTAGAGCTCGTAGGGCGTCTTGAGCCCTTTCTGCCGGAAGAGGTCGCCATTGTAGAACATCACGTTGGGGCTGGCTTCCCCAGTCAGCGCCAGTATCTGGCCGCCTTTGTACTGGTAGATCTTGTTGTACATGGGCTGGGAGAGCGGGTCCTTCAAGTACTGGTCTAGCCAGGCATCCGTATCCTGATGAATGCGGGGAGCGAGGTCCAACGCCAAACCGGCATCGCCGAACTGGATCACCCAGGGCAGGTCCATGGCAAAGGCATCGGGGCCGGAGCTGCCGGCGAAGGCGGCCAGCAGCTTTTCGTAGAGGCTACCGGGAGGGTTACTGAGGTTGACCACGACCGACGGGTTCGCCTGCATGAAGGCCGTGGCGATGCGCTTCTCGCGGGCGTCATAGTCAGTGCTGCCCCAGTACCAGTATTCGATGGCGGTTTGGCCGGTCTTGACCGGGATCTTGGTGGGCGACGGCGTTGCCGCCGCCGACCCGGCGGCTTTCGTAGCGGCAGCGCTGGTGGTCCTCGCAGCCGTGCTGGTAGCGGCGGCAACGCTGGCGGCAGAGCTGCTGGCAGCCGCCGTGGTGACGGCCGCCGACGATGCGCCGGTAGTCGTTGCAGTCGCGCCGCAGGCGGCCAGGGCCAGCGTCCCGGCCAGACCGGCGATGCCGGTCAGCAAGGTCCTGCGGGAGCGAAAGAGAGCGGAGGATTGTTGCGAATCGACCATGACTGTTCCTTTCCCAATCCATAGCGTGCGCGGGACCATCACCAGCACACAATCACGTCGGGCAACGGCGCGCAGTACCGTTACGAGTAGACTGGCGACTTCCAGCCGACAGGGAGGTACCAGGCTGAGAGGTCTCGCCGTTCCTTGGCCTGATCCAGGAGCGGCTGGATCGTCTGCTCGAGCTTGGTCGTGGTTTCCGAGACATTGGCTTTGTTGTTCCACATGGCGTCGAGCACCTTGCCAGTCATGCTGTCCATCTGCGGCCAGACATCGGTGACCGGCTGCTCGCCCTCGTGGTTCGGCCCATCGGCGAACACCTGCCAGTTGACCCCGTCTCCCTGCTCGAGGAAGGCCTTGGAGGTAGCAACACTGTGCCGGCTGGGAACACCGCGACCGCTCTTGCCGATGACCAGTTGCCCTTCAGGGCCGGTGATGTACTCCATGAGTTGGAACGCCTCGTCTTTGTTCTTGCTGCCGTTCCAGATCGTCAGCGAGTCGGATGGATCGCGGGTCCAAATCCCAGCCTTACCCTTGGGTACCGGCACGACATCCCAGGGCACCTTCGCAGCGGCGCGCAGGCCTGGAATGGAGTACGGTCCTGAAAGGAACATGGCTACGCCGCCCGTGTTGAAGTCGGCATGCTTCTGTGACGGCTGGGACCAGACATTGTACTTCCAGCGCAGGTCGACCAGGAACTGCCAGGCGTCCTGCACTGCTTGCTGAGTGTACTGAACCTTCGTCAATTCCTGGTTCACGACCTGGCCGCCGTTGCTCCAAATCCAGGGCAGGCTATACACCCACCACGTGGATATATCGCAGCCGAAGATCGTCTTATCCGACTTCGTGAGCTTCTGTGCAGTGCTGAGGAAGGCATTCCAGTCCCAGGTATCGTCTCCCCACTTGGCCGACGGCGGTGTTATGCCAGCTTGCTTGAAGATATCTTTGTTGTAGTACACAACGACTGGCGTCGTATCCCAGGGAACGGTATATTGGTGTCCTTGCACCTTCCCCTTCGACCAGGTAATGGGGAAGTACTCTGCCGGCTTAACGATGGTGGACTTGGCGATGTAGGGGTCCAGGTTCTCGAAGACGCCGTCCACAGCGTAATGCGGCACCTGCTTTGTTTCATATTCGTAGAGGTCGCCACCGGAGCCGCCGGCGAACTGGACAGCGAACTTCTCAAAATTCAGGCCGCCGTCCACGTAGGCAACCTTGATTCCCGTCTTCTTGCTGAAGTCATCGACGATTTGCTGAAATGGTTTCGATTCAGCCAGGCCGATCCCCGGCGACTCAAAGACGACCGATCCTTTGCCGGACGACTTCGGCGGCGGCACCGGCGAGGGCGTCGGTCCGCCCTTCGCAGCCGCCGTTGTCGCCACCGCGGCAGTAGCGCTCGTCGCCACCGCGGTCTTGGCACTCGACGTCGCAGCCTGAGACGTCGCAGCAGCAACGCTGGCGCTGCCGGCGACGGTCACCGAGGCGCTCCCCGACGTGCCACCGGAGGTTGCTGGGGCGCCGGCCCCGCAGGCGGCCAGCAGCCCAGCCGCGCTCACCCCAATAACGCTACGTCCCAGCACTCGCAAACAGCACCGCCTGCTGATGCCTTGCCGACCGTTCCCCAACCCAACCACGATGCGACTCCTTCCGCGCCAACGTCGTCGGCCCCACACCGAACGACCACCAGCCATTTCGACCAACGTTCACCCAGAATGAAGGCCCGGATTCGTCGCAGGCGCCCGACCGTCCGACGCTCGTGGGCAACCAGCGCGTAGTCCAAAGTCTGAATTCGAATGATGTCTAAAAAAGATAGTACAGTAAAAGCCAACGTTGTCAAGTGCGATGGAAAGGGCCCAAGATGGAGCGAATGGCAATGCAATCTTTGTCGTCGCGCACGGCGCCGGCGCAGATCGTTTTGCTCGCGCTCGTTATCCTCCTGACCGCCTGTGCGCCGTCGGCCCAGGCGGCGGTTGCCGGGACGAGTGCGCCAACCTCCCTTCCGGTCACTGCGACGCCGGACGTCGCCAGCGTCGCCGGGTCAACGCCCCTCCCGACAATGCCACCAGTAGAGACCGCAACGCCCGCCGGGGGGATAGACCCCGGTGCAGCGCTCACGCAGGCCGACACGGCAGTCGGTCCAACAGCATCTCCGGCCGACTCCACTGCGCAGGCGTCGTCCACAGCGACGCCGATCCCGGCGCCGGCGGGCTACCCTGGGCAGTCCAACCTGGTGCCGCCCGGATTTCCTACACCGACGACGGCCTACGAGCGCCTGGCGCCCGGGGGGCCGCCGCACGATCCCGGCTCCCTGGCCTGGGCGCACCCTGGCTCCTTTATAGCGCCGACCTGGACGAACTTCACGCTGAACAGCTTCAGTTCGTCTCAGCGTCTCGCCACCACCTACTACTTCTACTGGCACGACTTCACCAACCCGGCGCGTCTGTCCCGCTTCGACCTCAACCAGTTCGGGCAGCCACCCGACGCCGCCCACTACAGCTTCCTGTCGCCGGAGACCCACCAGCGTCAGTTCCAGGACATGCTTGATGCCGGTCTGGATTTCGTGTTACCCGTGTACTGGGGCGAACCGGGCCACCCTGGCCGCACCACCGCCGAAACATCACCGCACTACTGGAGCACCGAGGGCATCTCGCCGATGGTGGAAGCACTGGATCAGATGCAGGCGGCCGGCTCCAGGCCGCTCCAAATCGGTATGTTCTACGACACCACAATCCTGGCCAACGCCGATCTCACAACAGCCGCCGGCAAAGAGTACTTCTACGTCAATGTCCGCGACTACTTCTCGCGCATCCCGCCGAACTACTGGGCAGCGATCGATAACCAGCCGATTGTTTGGCTGTACGACACGCTCTGGGTCTCGAAGTTCGATCAATCCAGCATCGACTACCTCTCCGATCGCTTCGCCCAGGATTTTGGCGGCCTGCGACCGTACATTGTGCTGGAGAGCCAGTGGGAGCACAGCAAGGGCGTTACCCCCCAACAAACCGTGCACGGCAGCGGCCTCTACAGTTGGGGGGCGGGACCAAGCGGCTACAACTCAGACCCGAATTTCACGGTCGCCGAGGTTGGTCCCGGCTTCAACAACACTGCCTATTGCAAGGGTGGCCCCTCCCACAATTGCTTCGACGTTGGGCGTGGCGACGGTAGCTACTACGCAACCCAACTCCAGCAGGCGGTCAACAGCCCCCACAACATCATGGCGGTTGAGACCTGGAACGAGTTCAGCGAGGGCACGGAGGTTGCCGAAACGATCCAGGATGGTCGGCGCTTCATTGATCTGACCCGGCAATACGTTGATCTGTTCAAGGCTAGGTGAGCCGCGACTGCGGTCTGCGGCCCAAAGACAGGACTGCGGTCCTGGGGAGTTCGTCGGCACGGCAGTGCGGTCTTTGGGCCGAGGGTGCCCCCTGGGCCCGCAGTCGCGGCACCGGGGGGGGCGACCATCGTCCCCCGCCTGGATGGCGGCGTTGACAGCTTGGCGGAGACTTGCCATACTTCGGGCGGCGCAGCGCTTTCCGGTAAGTGCTCCCAGGGGAAAGAAGGGACAATAAGGACAAAGCTATGAATCGTCGTTCGATCTTTGCTGCCCTCGCCGCGATGCTCTTGCTCACGCTGGCGCTGGTGCAGTACCCCGGCGCTCAGGCACAGGCCACCGGGCCAGATTTCGACCTGCCGAATGGCGCCGGGCATTTCTACACCCAGACCAACGCCGGCGCCGGGCCGCAATACGGCTACCGCATTACGAATGAGAACGGCGTCAATTTCTGGACCGAGTTCCAGCGTTTGGGCGGGGTGAACGTGCTCGGCTACCCGGTGTCGCGTCGCTTCACCCTGGACGGCTTCACCGTACAGGCCACGCAGAAGGTAATTCTACAGTGGCGCCCGGATATTCACCAGGTGTACTTCATCAACGTTTTCGACAAGTTGCACGACATGGGGTTGGACGGCGTCCTCCAGGCGACCTACCAGATTCCGCCCCAACTCGATCCTTCCTTCGACAGTGGCAAGACCGGTTTTGACCAGATCAGCAAGGCGCGTCTGGCCTTGCTCAACGCCGACCTGAGCATCGCCGCTCGCTACTACAACGGCGGGGCGCTGGCAGCCGCAATTCTCTACAACGGTCTGCCGACGTCTCAAGTCACCAACGAAGGTCCCTTTTCATCGATCCGGGCCCAACGTATTGCTATCCAGCACTGGAGCGCCGATAATCCAGCCGCCGGTATCAAGGCCGGTGACCTGAGCGTAGTCAACGGTGGCGACATCGCCAAGACGCTCGGCCTGGTCCCGCTGGCCGCCACCTACACCGAGACGAGCACGGGCGCCGTCAATGCACCGACACCCACCGTGACACCCACCCCGCTGGCAACTGCGACGCCGGTTGCGACAGCCACGCCGACCGCGACGCCGCGACCCGCCTTCCCCTACATTTCCAAAGAAGTGACGGCGCCACCGCAAGACTGCGGCGCCAGTGTGCCCTGCCAGGCCGCTGCGCCAAATCTCGGTCAGCAGTACATCACCGGGCACGTCCTCGACCCCAGCGGCAATGGACTGTCGGGCATTAGCCTGCGAATGATCTACTATGGCAACTCCAGCGACGTTCAGACAGCCTACGACGGCAAGTTCACGTTCGTCCTGGCGACAAACTGCCCGCAGACACCGCTCACCTTCAACGCCTTCGTGATCGACAGTAGCGGCAACCCGATCTCCGATACCCGCACGATCAACTACTCCAATTGCAACGTGGCCGGCGAGTTCCATTTCGACTTTGTTCGGACATCGTAGCCAAGGAGTACGGCGGCGGTGGGCCGAGTAGATGGTGTGCGGTTGAGGTTGCCGGCAGGGGCGTTCCTGCTGGCAACCGTGCTGCTGAGCGCCTGCGGACGGTCTCCGACTCTGCCGCTGCCCACAGCCACGGTGGCGTTCGCGCCAACGCCGGTGCGGGCAGCGACGGCAACCGCAGTTCCGCCTACGCCGACTGCTCTGCCGCCTGCCGCTGCGCTTGACTACCTCGTCCGTGACGTAGTCGGCCAGGCATCCTCGGCAGATCAGCAAAATGCGGCCTTAGAGGCCCGGCTCAACGCCGGCACCACCTTGCCGCCATTGCTCCCGGCGCTCAACGCTGCCACCGCTGCCAATGAGCGAGCGGCAGCGTCTATCAGCACGCTGCGCTTGCCGCCGCCGCTCGACGCCTACCGCGCCGTGGCCCAGTATCAGGCCGAGACAGCGGCCGGCTACGGCGCCCTGGCCGAGGCCTGGGCGGCCCTGGCCCGCGCCGCCCAACAGAACAGCGACGAGACGATCTACCAGACGCTGGCCGGGCAGGCGACGGACCGTTTCCACGCCGCTGCCACCGCCAAGGACCAGGCAGCGATCGCCCTGGGTCTGGCGCCGGAAGGCTCGGCGCCGGACTGAAGTGATAGGGGGTATTGCTACCAATAAGCTGCCGCGTCTGACGCCGCGTACCTTCATTTTGTATCCTTGAGTGTGTGAGTGGCACGCTATGGTTCCCGCCATGGCCCTCCAGCGGTCCATGCCGCAAACGGAGGACCTGTTGCAACGCATGGAGCGGCCAGTAGGTCTGCCCCGCGACGATTCGCTCGTCAGCGGCAGCTAGGTAACAACACTCGCATCCTCCCGTCGATCCACTCCGATGGCTCCGTCAACGCTTGTGGGCGGCAGCGTGCGATCAGCGGGTCCATGCTCTTCCGGCGGACGGATGTTGCGGAAGAGGCCGAAGAAGAGTATGGCGTTGGCCAGTTGCAATGCAGTGCCGAGTTCAAACGGCAGCACCAGCGAGACGGATTGGAACAGGTAGCCGGCCAGCAACGGACTGCCGGCGGCGGAGAGTTGGGAGGGCAGGTTGCTGATACCGGCCGCCGAGGAGCGCTCCTCCGCCACCACCACGGCCATGGTGTAGCTCTGACGAAGGGGAATGCTGGCTCGCTGCAAGACCATGCGCAGGAAGTAGATCGTCGCTGCCAGCGCGAAGTTGGGCATCAGGGGCAGGATCGCCAGCGTGGCCACGCCGATCAGGCGGATCGCCACCACCGCCCGCACGATCCCCATGGCCCGCGCCAGGGCCGGCGCGAAGAGATAGGGGATGGCCGCCCCCAGGCTGACCGCCGCAAACAGGAAACCGATCTGGGCAGGCCCCTCGCCGTAGCGGACGTTGAACCAGTAGGCGACAAACGGGGAGAAGAAGCCGACGCCGACGCCGTTCAGCAGGTTCGTCAGGGCCAGTCGGCCAATCACGTTGCGCGACTTCGTCGGTAGGAACTGCCGCCGGACGCCTTGCTCCTTCCGGCGCAGGGTGTCGTGGACCGGCAGGATCAGTAGCGCGGAAAGGACCGACAGGACGCTCGTGAGCACGAACAGCGGCTTGTAGGAGTCGGTCACGTTCATACCGGCGCCGTTGACGAGCAACTCCGGCACGCCGGCCAGCAAGGCGCCGACGGTGCTCGCTAGCGTGTCGGTGAGGGAGAAGGCCGAGAAGACGGTGTTGCGGCTGGTCGTGCCGGCATGGTCGGCGATCAGCGCCTGTTGTGCCGGGTAGAAGGGGCCGCCCGCGCCCGCCCCGCCGGCGCCGCCGCCCCGGCCGATGGTGCCGAGCGCTGGCCGCCAGGATCACGCCGAAGTTGCGGGTGGCGATGAAGACGATAGCGCCGACCGCCGTCATGAGCGGAAAGATCACCAGGAAGGGCTTGCGTCCGTACTGGTCAGCCAGTAGGCTCACGGCGACCGTCATAACGGCGCTGACGATGGCGCCGACCGTCGACAGTTCGCCCAGCGACACGGCGGTGTAGTGCAGGCGCAGCAGGTAGAGGGGGACGATCACCCCCAGGTAGCCCTGGCTCACGCTGCGCGCCGCGCGACCGGCCATGATCCAGCCAAGGTCGCCGCTCAGCCAGGGTGGTACGCGCCGTCGCCAGTGAGCCATAGCCGGTTCTGCTCCGTCCGCCTACACTCGGAGCTTTTGCCAGGCGCCGGCGCGGAAACGCAGGTAGTTGGCAGCGGCACGGGCGGCGGCATCCATGACGTTGGAGATGTACACGCCCGCCAATCCCCAGCCGAGAATCGGACCGAAGAGGATACCGAAGGGCACGCGAATCAGCCAGACGGCGAGGCCGGTGGCAAACATCGGGAAGCGGGTGTCACCGGCGCCCCGCAGACTGCCGGCCATCACCTGACCGAGGGCCTGGAAGGGTTGGGACAGGGCGATGACGCGCAAGGCCGCCGTGCCCACGGCGATGATCGTGGGGTCGTTGCTGAAGAGGCGCATGATCTGGTTGCCGAAGATGATCAGGCCGATGCCCATCGTACACATCCAGAGCGCCGCCATGCGCACAGCGATCCAGGCGGAACGACGGGCCAGGTCGGGCCGCCCGGCGCCCAGGCATTGCCCCGTCATGGTGGTGGCAGCCATGCCGAAGCCCATGCCGGGCATAAAGGAGATGGACAGCGCGTTGAAGGTGATCCGTTGTGCCGCGAACACTGAGGTGCCCATGCCGATCACGATTACGGCGTACACCAGCGAGCCGCCGCTCATAAACGTCTGCTCCATCATCGAAGGGAGGCCGATCTTGAGCACGCGCTTCATCAGCGAGCCATCCGGCCTCCAGCCGGCCCCACCGGCGATCCGCACACGGCGGCGGCCACTGAAGAGCAGTCCCAGCAAGACGGCAGCGCCGATGGCGCGGGCGATACTCGCTCCCCAGGCTGAACCGAGCACACCCAGGGCCGGGAAGCCGAAGTGGCCGAAGATGAGGGTGTAGGCAACGATGACGTTAATGATGTTGACCAGACCGGTCACAATCATCGGCGTGCGCGTGTCACCCGCGCCGCGCAGCGCTCCGGCGCAGACCATCTGGAGCACCAGGAAGACGGCCATCTGGGCGACCACGTCGAGATAGTCGCCACCCGTCTGCACGACCTCCGGCGTCGCGCCGAGCAAGGCGATGAAGCCGCGCGAGAAGAAGTGCCCGAGTACGGTGATGATCGCCGCCAGCGCCAGGCCCAGTAACAGCGATTGCTTGGCGGCATGGGAGGCTTCCTCCGGCTGGCGAGCGCCGGTAAAACGGGCCACCAGCACCGTCGTCCCGACAGTGACAGCACTGAGGGCGGCCATCACCAGGAACATGATCTGCAAGGCAGTCCCGACACCGGCAATCGCGGCGGCGCCTAATCGGCTGACCATGAGCAAGTCGACGACGCCTAACATGGTCTGGAAGAGGTTTTCGGCGATGATCGGTACGGCCAGGCGGTTGACACTGCCGGCCAGCTCGTCTTCATTCAAGACAAAGCGCGGCGTTGCCCGCAGCGGCGGCGCGGCGACCGGCCCGATGACTGCTGCTCCCGGCCGAATGGACTCCGCGCTCATCGTTTTCCCCCTTGGACAGATCGTCGGCTGTCACCCAGACGGCGGTCCAGCACAGAGCTTAACCTATGCGTGTAGGTCAGGCCAGGAAACGTCTGCTAAACTACCGGCGGTCATGAGAAAGGATTACCACGATGCCCATGTCGCCTGCCGAATTACGGTCCCGTCTGGAGGGCGTCATTGCCTTCCCCATCACCCCCTTCACGTCCCACCTCGAGTTGGACCTTCCCGCCCTGCGCGAGAATGTGGAGTTCATGCTTGCCGGCGGGATTCACGCGCTGGTCGCCGCCGGCGGCACCGGCGAGTTGTACTCGCTCCTGCCGGATGAGCACCGCCAGGTCGTGCGCACAGTGGTGGAGGTCGTCCGCGGACGGGTGCCGGTCATTGCCGGTACCGGCTTTGGCGCTACCATGGGCCGCCTGCTGGCCCGCCAGGCAGAGGAGGCCGGCGCCGACGGTATCCTGATGCTGCCGCCCTATTACGTCAATGCCGACCCGGAAGGGTTGCTGGAGTACTACCGCCACGTCGCCGGCGCGACCAGCCTGGGTGTCTTCCCCTATAGCCGCGACTGGGTCACCTTCACGCCTGCATCACTTCGCAAGTTGACCGAGATCCCCAACGTCATCGCCTACAAAGATGGCCAGGGTGACCTGCGGGCCTTCAGCCGCCTGCAGCACGCAGTGGGCGACCGCCTGCTCTGGCTGGGCGGCGTGGGTGACGACATGGTGGCCGGCTACTTCGCCGCCGGCGCCAAGGGCTTCACGTCGAGCGTCGCTAACTACATGCCGGAGGTCTCGGTCGAGCTATTCGAACTGGCGAAGGCCGGGAACTTCCAGGGCGTGCGCGAACTGACGGCGCAGAAGATCCAGGTCTTGTACGACCTGCGCGTGTCGCGTCGCGGCTACGAGGTCTCCATCGTCAAAGAGGCCATGGAACTGCTCGGCCAGAAAGCTGGGCCAGTGCGCCCGCCGCTCGTCAACGTGGCGCCGCAGGATCGGGAGCGCCTGCGAGCCGCCCTCGATCAAGCCGGCCTGCGCCCAGTGGCGACGATTCATCGGTAGCGGTAGTCGGGAACGGGGCCGCAACTGCGGTTTGCGGCTAAAGACGGGGGGCACTGCGGTGCCGAGGATTATCCTTGCGACCGCAGTCGCCCTCGTCACTTGGCGGCAGACCGCAGTCGCCGCCTTGCTTGAGGAGCATATGCGTACAGGCCTTGATGTATTGGTCGCCGATCGCCCCGAACTGGTGCGCGGGCGGCGCATCGGTATCGTCAGCAACCCCAACGGCGTCACCAGCCGGCTGGAGAGCATCGTTGAGGCCCTGCCGCGGATCGGCGCTCAGGTGGTGGCGCTGTTTGGCCCGGAACACGGCATTCGCGGCGCGGCCCAGGCCGGCGACCACGTTGGCAGCAGCGTCGATCCTGTCAGCGGCTTGCCGATACACAGCCTCTACGGCGCCACCCACCGCCCGGCGCCGGAAATGCTGCACGGGCTGGATCTGCTGGTGTACGACATGCAGGATGCCGGCGCTCGCTTCTACACCTATCTCTACACGATGGCCCACTGCATGGAAGCGGCCCGCGATGCCGGGCTGCCCATGCTCGTGCTCGACCGGCCGAACCCGCTCAACGGCGTGAGCTTGGAAGGGCCGGTAATCGAGCCCGAGCTGAACTCCTTCGTGGGCAACCACGGCATCCCCACCCGTTACGGCCTGACTATCGGCGAGCTCGCGCACTATTTCAATACGGCCGGCGGCATCGGCTGCGACCTCACCGTGGTGCCGACCGCCGGCTGGCAACGGGAGTGGTGGTACGAACAGACCGGCCTGCCCTGGGTGTTGCCCTCGCCCAACCTGCCTACCCCGGACTCCTGCCTGGCGTTCGCCGGCATCTGCCCGCTGGAAGGCACAAACGTCTCCGAAGGCCGGGGCACTACCCGTCCCTTCGAACTGCTTGGCGCTCCCTGGGTCGACGCGCCCACGCTGGAACGCACGCTGAACGAGCGCAATTTGCTCGGCGTCGGCTTCCGCGCCTGCCACTTCGTGCCGAGCTTCTCCAAGTGGCAGGGCGAGGTCTGCCACGGCGTGCAACTGCACGTGCTGGACCGCGCCACGTTCCGTCCAGTGCGCACGGGCCTGGAAGTGCTGATCACCCTGCGCCGGCTCTGGCCGCAGCAGTTCGCCTGGCGCAACGACGGCCAGCCGGCCGACCGCCTGCTTGGCGACCGCCGCATCCGCGCCGGTATCGACGCCGGACACTCACCAGAGGAGATCGAAGCGCAATGGCAGCCCGGCTTACGCCGGTTCGCCGAGGACCGTCTCGCCTTGCTCGGGGGATGAGGCGGAAGGAGCGGCTGGCGCTGCCGGCGCACGAGGAAGACGGTCTCCCTATGGTCACCAGCGAGCCGCGCTGGTGGCAGTGGTGGCGAAAGGGGAAATAGGATTGCGCGCGCTCGAACCCATCACCCGTGCCGATTTTCAGGCGCTCAGCGAGCTTCGCCTCCGCGAAGCGGCGTATCTGTTAGCTGGCGGGCACTATGAAGGGGCTTATTACCTGGCCGGCTACGCGGTGGAGTGCGCCCTCAAGGCCTGCATCTGCCGGCAGGTGGAACAACACCAGTTCCCGCCCAGGCCGGAGACGGCGCGCGAGATATACAGCCATCGCCTGCTTGATCTGCTGCGTCTCGCCGGTCTGCGGACGCAACTGGAGGAGGCCAGCGCAACCGATGTGCATCTTGGCGCCCGCTGGCTCGTCGTCAAAGACTGGTCCGAAGAGAGCCGCTATGCCCTCCCCTATCGACGGACGCAGAACAGTTGTACACTGCAGTTGCCGACCCGACGCATGGAGTACTGCAATGGCTACGTCAATACTGGTAGGCCCGACACTGTTCGAGATGGGGGATAAGCTCCTCGCGAAACTCGACCAGGTTGGGTTGCCGATTATCGCCGCCTTCTGGACGCACCCGGCGAGCGGGAGGGAAGGAAGCTTTGTGATCGCTTCGCCGCTGGTCGATGAGGCGGGCACGTTGCCCGTCTACGAGCGTATCCAGTCGGTGCTCCAACGATCGCCCGAGATTCACCTCCCGCTGAGCTCCGTGGTGGCGGTGGGCGAACACGACCCTGTCGTCCGCGCCATAGGCCAGGGGAACGCCCCTCAGGAGAACTTCGACGTGACCATCAACTTTCCCAACTACTCCTCGTACGCGCCGTACCTTCCCGAGGATCAGCCTTCCCTCAGGGGGCATGTCTACCGGGCGGTCTCACCCACAGAAGCCACGAAGCTGGCCGAGGCCGTCCGCGGAGAACACCACGACAAGCCAAACTAACATCCGTCCCAGGCGGGCTATGGCGCTCCCCGTCCTCCTGCTGGTCGCGCTGTGCCTGGCGGTTCGCGTGGCGCCGGCGCTGTACTTCGGCGCCGAAGAGGCCGACCTCACCGTCTATCACCGGATGGCCAACATCGTCCTGCGCGGGGAGAATATCTACTTCCAGCGGGTGCTGTACCCCTACACGCCCGTGTCGATGTACGTGCCCGCGCTCTGCCTGCTGCTGGCCCAATGGCTGCATCTGCCCTTCCACTTCGTAATGAAGTGGCCGGCGATCGGGGCGGATATGGCCATCGTCGCCCTGCTCTACGCCATCGCGCGGCAGGTCAGTGGCCGCACCGGCGCCGCGGCGGGGGTGGCGCTGCTGTATGCCCTCAACCCGGTGGCGATCCTGATCAGCGCCATGCACGGCAACATCACCCCGGTGGCCGTGGCGCTGGGCCTGGCCGCCTACGGCGTGGCGCTGTGCCGGCGCCGCGAGGAGGACCTCTGGTATTGCGCACTGCTGCTGGGGCTGGCCATCGGCTTCCGCAGCTACCCGGTGCTCTGGCTGCCGTTTTTCCTCATCAAGCTGCCGATGACCTGGCGGCAGCGCGCCGTCTTCACGGCGCTGGCCGCGTTGCCCTCGCTGGTGACGTTGCTGCCGTTCCTGGTGGCCAGCTTCCGGGATGTCTGGCGCGAAGCCTTCGGCTACAGCGGCTTCGCCGACCACGGCTGGGTGGCGATCCTGCGCGATGCGAATCTCTTGCTGCCGGCGAACGCGCATCGGTACGACGTGAAAGCGCTGTTGCAGGTGAGCAAGAAGCTGTTCCTGGCGGCCTACGCGCTGCTGGTGGTGGCTGTGGCGCTGCGCCCGCGCCGGATCAGCCTGGTCGGCGGGCTCACGGTGTCGATGCTGCTCTTCTACACGGTCTACGGGGGCGTGGCGTCGCAATATCTGCAATGGGTGCTGCCCTTCGGCCTGCTCAGCAGCGTGCCGCTGGCGCTGGCCTTCACGCCGGTGGCGACCGCCGCCCTGGTGAGCTTTTACGCGATGTACTTCCCGGGCATCCTCTGGGGCACGCGCCAGCCCCTACTGCTGCCGCAGCCGCGCGATGGCGTCGTCTTCTACCTGGTGGCGCTGGTGCAGTGCTGGCTCCTCTGCTGCCTGTGGCTGGGCTGGGAGCTGATCGCCCCCTCGGGCCAGTCCCGGCGAGCCTCGCCCTCGGTCGAGCTGCTGTGAGGGACGGCGCCTGATGCTTTCCGATGCGTCCCTCGTTTTCCGCCCGCGCCGACCGTCGGCGGCGCGGGCCGGCATCGCCCTGATCGCGCTCTTCGTCGTCGTCAACACGGCGATCGAGGTGGTGACGCTGGCGCGTGCCGCGCTGGTGCCGGCGGCGGTCGCGCGCCAGGTTTGGCAGGTCGCCGTCCCCGGCGGCTTCCCGAACGGGGGGGGCGTCGCTGTTGGGACGGACGGCCGCATCTACGCCACCGACATCAAGCCGCCGCGGCTGCGCGTCTTCGCTGCCAACGGAGCCCTGCTGGCGACCTGGGATGGTCGGGGCGGCACGGTGGCGCTGCATGCGCCGACCGCCGTGGCCGCGCTCCCGGACGGACGCATCGCCGTCCTGGACCCGGGCGATGCAGCCATCGTGGAGTGCGCGCCGGATGGACAACACTGCTCGCGCCTCCACATCCAGGGCCTGAACAGCTCCCGGGGCTTCACGCCGCGGCGGGACGGCGGCTACTACGTCGCGGACACGCGCAACGACCGTGTGCTGCGGGTGGATGCGCAGGGGCGGGTGCTGGTCAGCTGGGGGCGCTACGGCACCAAGCCGGAGCAGTTTCGCGGACCATGGTCGGTGGTCGAGGCAGCGGACGGCGACATCTACGTCGCCGACAACGATAACGGTCGCATCGAAGAGCTGACGTGGACCGGCACCTTCGTGCGCGAACTGGATACCGCGGGGCCCGCCGGCGGCCTGGCGCTGGCGGGCGACCGGCTCTACGTCGCGCTGCCGGCAGGCGGCGGCATCGAGGTGATGCGGACGGACCAGCGCGGCTTCACACGGCTCAACGAGCAGCCCCGTCGGGCGGTCGTCGTGCCGCAGCCGTTTGGTATTGCAGTTGCTCCAGACGGCAGCCTGGTAGTGGCGGACCTGACCGGACTGGCGGAGTACGCGGTGCAGGCGCCGTAGTGGATGCGGTAGCGGGCACGGCGCACAGAAGAGGATGGTACATGAACGCGGTGACGCCGATCGCGGGCGACGAGGTAGCGGCGGAGTCCTGCCCGATCTGCGACTCCCGGCGGACACGCCTGCGCTATCCGGCCAACATCGACCCGTCTGTGCCGCTCGCCGGGGCCGAGTTCGCCTGCACCAGCCCGCATCTGAACCGGCACACCGCCATCCGGCACTGCGCCGTCTGCGGCATCGTCTTCGCCGACCCGCCCGGGACGGAGACGGCGGTGATCGAGACCTACCAATCCGCCGTCGATCCCACCTACCTGGAGGAGCTGGACTATCGCCGCGGCCTCTTCCGGGCGCAACTCGCGGAGTTGGAGCGGCTGGAGCGCCCGGGCCGGCTGCTGGAGATCGGCAGCAACATCGGCCTGTTCCTGGACGAGGCCGGCCGGCGCGGCTGGCGGGCGCGGGGTGTGGAGCCGTCGCGCTGGGCCGTGGAGTACGGGCGGCGCAGCTTCGGCGTGGACCTCCAGGCGGGCACGCTGCAGGATGTCGACCTCGGGGGCGAGCAGTTCGACGCCGTGGTGCTCTGGGACGTGCTTGAGCACCTGGTCGACCCGGTCGACGTGCTGCGGCAGGCGCGCCGGCACCTACGGCCGGGCGGCGTCTTGATGCTCACGACGGTGAACATCGGCGGCCTCAGCGCCCGGCTCTTGCGCGGCCGCTGGCCCTGGCTCATGCGGATGCACCTGTTCTATTTCACGCGCCGCACGCTCGCCATGGTGGTTCGGCGGGCGGGCTATACACCCGTGGCGTTCCACACCCAGGGGCGCACGCTGCGCCTAAACTACCTCCTCGCCCGTCTGCGGACCTTCTCGCCGCTGTTCGGCCTGCTGCATACGGCGAGCCGGCGGCTGGGCCTGGGCGGTCTGCCGCTGCGCGTGAACACGGGTGATATCCTGGTGGCGGTGGCGTTGAAGCCGGACGGCGGCGAGTAGCGGGCGCGGACCCTCACCCTGCCGTTGGCATCCCTCTCCGGGTTTCGTTAGTTTTCGCGCGGAAATTTACTCTAAGCCGAGGTTTGGCTGGAGTGCTTGCTTTGGCGTGACGGTACGGAGCGTGGGGATAGCAGCATCGCTGCCCGCCTCCACCTGGATCGGGAAGCGGAGTGGCCGGAGTTCCCCGGCGAGCGCCGGTTCCTCGAAGCGGTAGTTGCCCACCAAGTGGACGTGCTCCCAGAGGACCGGAGACAGGTGCGACCAGACGTGCGCCGGGATCGGTTCGCCACGCAGCGCCAGCGTCGCGGCCGCGTGGTCCAGATAGCGGGTGTTCCAGACCAGGAGGGCGTTGACGACGAGACTGAGGGCAGAGGCGCGCCCCAACTGGGCCTCGTAGCCGCGATCGGTGAAGCGTCCCTACCGACCATAACAGAGCACCCGAGCCAGCGCGTGAACGTTCTCGTGTTTGTTCAGCGCGACCAAGACTTGTCGCCGAAAGTCCGGATCGTCGGCGTACGTGAGGATGTGTTCGGTTTTCGGGATGCGTCCCAGTTCCTGGATGGCTTGCTGCACCGGATTCTGCCGTCGCAACGCTTGCAGCTTGGCGACCACGAGGGACGGCAACACCAGGCCGTCTTTGAACGACGCCGCGAGACGGTTCATCTCCTCCCAGTGGCGGGCGATCAGGCGGTCGCGGATGGACTGTCGGAGCACCGGGTTCAGCGCTCCATAGTCGGTGTCAGGCTCCGCTCGATAGAGCACCTGATCTGGCAGCACCCGCGCGGCGGGTACCCGGTAGGCGTGGTGCGAAGCGGAAACCCAAGAGGTCGAACAGTCCGAACACCAAATCGGAGTACCCGTGGGTATCGGCATAGTGGACCTGGATGCGCGGCGCATCTTGATAGACGAGACCATCGAGCACATACGTGGAGTCACGCACCAGGCAGTTGATCACGTTGACCCAGAACCAGGGACCCTGATCCAGCACATGCCCGTAGACGGTGAGGCCCCGGCGGACGCCGAAGTACCTGGGAAGGTGGCGGGCACTCAGGGTCGAAGAGGCTACGCCGAAGCGAATGCCATCGGACGACGAGGTCGTGCCCGAGCCAAATCGCCGGCTCAGCGGCAGAGAATGGTGATAGTGCACCAGCCGCGTGATCGCCGCCCGCAGGGTGTCCTCGCGGAAGTACCAGTCGTAGACGCGGGTGAGTTGGCCCTCCGGGATACCAGCGGCCCGCGCCATGGTCGCCAGCCCCAAGTTGGTCGCCTCGGCCACCAGGACAGCGAAGAGGGCGGCGCGGACCGAGCCGAGGCGTTCGGCGCCGGGCTCCTGCCGCGCCCCCAGACGGGTCAACGCCGCGCTGAAGCCGGTCCAGTGATCCACTTCCATGAGCAGTCCTGGGAGGTCCACCAGCGGCAGCACCTGCGTCAGCGCCTGACGGGCTTGGAGCGCTTCAGCGGGCAGATTGATCTGCTCCAGGGCCGTCAACCGGAGCTTGCCTTGCTCGATCTGCACGGCAGCGTTCTGGGGCAGCCGCCCGGCGATTTTCGTGGTGAGGGCGTGGAGGCGGTCCTTCCGTTGCCGGACGAACGCGGCCCCGTCCTCTGGGAGGCCCTGTTCGGCATACCACGTAGCCCGGCGCTGGCGCCAGCGTTCGCCGGTATAGAGGCCGGCATCCCATGGCGTGTAGCGCCGGCTCCCGATGACGGTGAGGTCGCCGGCGCGCAGCGCGAGGCGAACCTGCTCGGCGAAGCAGAACTCCCATGCATGCCGGTCGATCCCGGCCACTCCCACCACCACCTTGCGCCACTTCTTGGGGACGAAGTCCACCGGGGCATCCGCCGGCACGATCCGCCGGCGTTCGGCGTGCAGTGTGCGTAGGACGGCCAACGCCGGCAGGAGTTCGCTGTCCGCTCGGGGCGAGGCGAACGCCACCGTCGTGAGCAGGAGCGGCAGGAACTCGCGCAGGTGGCGGAAGTGCCGGCGCAGGGCAGCGAAGAAGGCGGGGCCATCGCCGTGGTCCGGGGGAGCGGACCCTTCCATGAAGGCGCTGACGCGGTGGCGGGGGACGCGCCGGAAGGCCTCCGGGCGAACCTCCTCTGCCGCGATCGCCGGATCCAAGAGGACCTCGGCAATGGCGCGGAAGTCCCGCAGCACGTCCACCTGCTCCTGGGCGTGCGCCAGTTGCACGGCCGCCACTTCCGCCCGGCTATCCGCGAAGATGCCGCTGAGGACGGCGTCGTACATCTCGATGAGGTCATCGGTGACCTCTTCGGCGCGGACCTCCAGGAACGCGAGCAGGAGCGTCGCGCGCTTCTCCGGCGGATACCGGCGCACGGCCTGCGCTGACAGACGGCGGACGATGGCGGCCCACTGTCGCCGGCGGTTGGCGGTGACCGCCTCCCAGGGGATCACGCTGGGGACGGCCGCTCGCAACTGCGCAAGCCGTCGGCATTCCTGGCGGATCGCCACCGCCGACGCCTGGCGGGGCGGCGTCGCCAGGTCGGCAAGGACACTCGTTCCCGCATCGGTGCAGCAGAGTTGGTCGAGCTGCGCCCGCGCCGCGTCGCCGAGTGGTGCGGCAACCTGGCGAAAGAGGGCCTCTTCCGTCTCGCCGCGCACGCCGGTGACGAGGCGATCGAGTGTCGTGCCACCGCCGGGCCGGAGCACCGCCAGATTGCCGGTCTGTGCCACTTTGACCTGGAGGTAGCGGCGCAGACGCCGCTCTTCCACTGCACTGAACGGCCGCACACCCAAATGGGCGCAGACCTGGGCCGCATGCGCGCTCCGGGTGGCCGGCCGTTGTCCATACTGCTGCACCAGCGCGGGCGCAAGACCCAGTTGTCTAGCGACGACGACGATGACGGTCGCCGGCAAGGCGGTCAACTCGCCGGGCAGTTGGCGTTCCGCACGGGTCCAGAGCAGTACGAGGGCCAACCCCAGCCGGTTTTCCGGCCGGCGGGCCGTGAGGACCAGTCGGAGGTCCTCTCGCGTGAGGGCGAAGACCTGCTCCAACGTCTCGGCGCCGGAGGGCGTGTCGGCGGCCATCAGCGAGGACGGGGCACCCGCCGGGCGTCGGAGAGTTCCCGTTTCACTTCGGCGTCGCTCACCGCGGCATAGCGGCGCGTCGTCTCCAGACGACGATGGCCGGCGAGACGCTGCACGGTGACCAGACGCACGCCAGCGCGGACCAGTTCCGTCACGAAGGTGTGGCGCAACTGATGGATGGTGGCCGGCACGCGGGCACGCGCACAGTACCGCCGCCAGGCGTACCGCACCGTGGAGTAGTCGAGCGGGGCTGCCCCGCCGCCACGGCGCGGATCTCCCTGGAAGAGATACCCGAACCGCGGGCGGTCCTGCCCGTACCGTCGCAGCAGGCGCAGGCTGTCTGGGGCAGCGTGCAGGAAGACCGTGCGCTCGCGGTTGCCCTTCCCAAGGACTCGGAACTGCTCATCCCCCTCGACCAGACGCAGGTCCTCCCAGCGCAGCGAGAGCGCTTCCCCGACGCGCACTCCGGTATCCCGCAGGACGGTGAACAGCAGCCGATCGCGGAGCCGCGCGCGCCGTGGTGGCGTCGAATCTTCCGGGGCACAATAGCGGCCGTGGCCCTTATCGGGCCGCTAGCGCCATCCTGGCGTCATTCCGCCCTATTCCTTGGCCTGGTCACTCCCCTGCAGCCGGGTTCCGCGCTCCTGCAGCAGCCGCTCCACGTGGACCAGGGCCTACCAGATCGCCACGGCAGGCAGATCCACCTCGCCGGCCTTAATGCGCCGGCGTACCGTGTGGTCGGAACAGTTGAGCCGCTGGGCGGCGTCGGCGATGGTGAAGGAGGCCATAGCGGGCAGGGTAGCCAGGTGGGGAGCCGTTGGCTACGCAGATGGGCAAGCGTGGCTATACACGTCGCCAGATGGTGGCTAGCCGTTGGCTATGTAGTGACTAGCCAACCTGTACGGGTGCCACTTAGTACTACAGCCTCACTTCCAATGGTCCCCTCTGGAGAGTACCTGCGAGCAAAGCGACCTGACGATATCTTTCCATCTGGAGCTACCGAGCGCCGTAGAAAAACTGAGGCTGTAGTACTAAGCATGTGGCCATAACTTTGGCACGGGTCGCTCCAGAGGGGATCGGCTTCAAAAGCATGCCTTTGTTCTGGTTACGTGCTTAGCAGCGGACGACGTGTTCCCGGGCGCCAGCATCTCCAAGGTGGGGCTGCTGCTAGAGGTACTGCGTCAGGTTGAGGCAGGTCCCTTGCACCTGGAAGACGAGGTGACGGTCGACGTCGAGGCCGACGAGCAGGCGCGGCTGGGCAGTGGCATCCTGATGCATCTGCACCGTGGCCTGCGGGTGACGCTGGGCGACCTTTGCGAGCTGGCGATCAACCTCAGCGACAACGTCGCCAGTAACCTGCTGATCGAGCGCGTCGGCATGGAGGCGGTCAATGCGAACTTGCAGGCCCTCGGGCTGGTGTCCACACGCCTGAGCCACCGCTTTGAGGACTTTGTTGCCTTGCGCTCGCCGGAGCAGAACCCGGTGACGGCGGCGGAGTTAGCCAGCCTCTTCGCTCGCCTCTACCGGCGCGAGCTACCGGGTAGCGATCTCGCACTTGGTTACCTGCGCCGTTGCTCGGCCGGAACGCGGCTGCCCTTGTACTTACCCGAGGCAGCGACAACGTATCACAAGACGGGGACGCTGCGCGGGATCGTCCACGATGGCGGCATTATCCAGGGGCCGAGCGGCGCCTATATTCTGGTCTGCCTCTCCAGCCACGGTGAGAACAACATAGTGGCAACGCAGGCCATCGCCCAGATGTCGCGGGCCGCATGGAAGGCCTTTGGGGCCGCGAAAGCAGGTTGATACGCTCGCCCCGGTCTACCCCAGCCCGGCGAACAGGCTTTCTTCCATTGCGGGCGCAGCTACCCGCGACTGGACCCGAGTAAAGGTCTCCGTGCCGAAAAACTGTCGCACGATATCGTCGGGCATCGTCAGGAAGAAGTTATCGGGACCAAGCTGAGTGCGATGCACCCGCAGCGCCTCGCGCTTCTGCAGGACGAAATTGCCAACGTCGACGCGGGTCGTGACTTGCTCGTCGGGCACTGTAAAGTCGGCAGGATCGCGCTCTGCCCCGCCGAATGGTGGGGCAATGCCGTGCTCACGCATCTCCTCGGCAAGCCGCCGAAACGCCGAGCGCGGGAAGGCTGTGTAATACAGTTTGGCGACGTGCCAGGCGGGCAGTTCTTGCTGAGGGAAGCGTGCCGGATCAGCCGCCGCCGCGATGGCAGCGAGCGTCGTGCGATGGGCGGCGATATGATCGGGGTGGCCGTAGCCGCCGCGCTCGTTGTAGGTGACGACAACCTGCGGGCGGCACTGCCGGATCAAGCGCGTCACACGCTCGGTCGCCTCTTCTGGATCGGCGTTGTGGAAGTTGCGCGGGTCGGCGTTCTCCGGCGTGTCGACCATGCCGGAATCGCGATAGTCGAGGAAGTGCAACTCCGCGATGTTCAGAATGGCGCAGGCCTGGCGAAGTTCACCCTCGCGGATGATCGCCAGGCGCTCTAGCGCCTCCTGCGGATCAAGGTCGGGGTCGTGAATCTCACCCGCCTCGCCGCGTGTCGCGCAGACCAGCACCGTGTGTATCCCCGCTACGGCAGCCTTGGCGTAGGTACCGCCCATGCTGAATGCTTCATCATCCGGGTGGGCGTGTACGGCCAGCAGGGTCAGGGGTCGTTCGTTCATCGCCTGACTACGCTGCGGGAGGGGCGAGTGGCCCGGCGGTAGGGGGAACGACATACCAGATCTTGCCGACGGCCTGACCGGCGGTGTCGCCCGGCGCGGCGTCCTTGGAAAAGTAGTAGAGGGGCATGCCGTCATAGGCGACCTGGCTGCTGCCGTCACTGCGGGTGATGGTGCTGATCGTGCCTGGTACGCCCGCCGGCAAGCTCGGAGAACCGGAAGCAATAAATGGCGGCCAGACCGTGAGACAGCCACCGGAGCAGTTGCTAACACCCGTCGTGTCCTTGGTGTACCAGTAGAGCGTGCGGCCAGAGGGATCCGTCAGGTGCTGGCCGAGCTTCGCGTCAGTCTTCACGACGACGGTCGTCGCTGCGGCCGCAGCGACGGACGCCGAAGTGGTCGCTGGCGCAGTGGTGGCTGCCGCCGAGGTCGTCAGTTGAATCGCCGCGGCCTGCGAGGCAAGCGCTGCCCCGACCTGGGAAGCCGCTGAGGCAGCGGAACTGGCGTTGCCGGTTGAGCCGCAGCCGGCGAGGACGAGCAGTATGGTGGGGACAAACAGGAGAAGACGGTGAGACGTATGCATGAGAAATCCTCCAAATATGAGCGGCGAATACCGTCGTTGACTACCTCCAGCGTAACACAAGGGCCGTGCCTGTCCGAGGTAGTTCTCCGGTATCCCCAGGAATCCTTGAGGAGGCGCCGAACGCTCGGCTGATCCGGCTGGACGCGCCATTAGGCTGCACACAAAAGAGTGAGCGACCGGATGTCCCCGGTCGCTCACCCTTTTGGCCAGTTGGGTCTGCAGTCACCCTACTAGCTCCGGACCCTGCCACTCTGGCGGCTGGCGTGCTTCGGCAGAGCCTCGAAGTCCCAGCCCACCAGCGCCAGAGCGCGCAGTCCGACGGTGATGGCGCGTCACACGTAGTTGCCGAGGGCCATAGCGATGGCGCGGGGTCTCCACCTGCCGGTGGACGCATGTACCCTTGAAGTCGTAGGCGCGGGTCACTGTGCTTCCCGGCGCTCCTCCGGCGGCTGAATGCGCCGAAAGGTGGCGAGGATGGCCAGGTCGTACACGATCTTCAGGCCGCCAGCCACCAGGAAGGGCAGACCGAGGGCTGGCAGCGCCAGCGTTGCGCCGGCAAAGACGGGCGCCGCCGCTGCCGCCGCACTGCGAGCGACCGAAGTGATGCCCGCCGCCGCGGCGCGCTCGCCCGGCAGCACGACCGCCATCGTGTAGGACTGCCGCGTCGGCACATCCATCTGCGACAGCAGGCTGCGGCTGAGCAGCATGGCGATGGCGAAGCCGGCATTGGGCATGAGCGGCACCAAAATCAGCATCACGTTGGACGGCAGGTGGGTGAAGACCATGGTGTTCAGGAGGCCGATGCGACGAGCGAGGGGCGGCGCAGCCAGGAAGGAGAGCGCACTCCCCATATTGACGCCAAAGAAGATCGCGCCCAAAGCGGTAATATCGACGCCGTAGCGCAGGTGAAACCAGTAGGCGACCAGTCCTTGCACTACAAAACCGCCGGCGAACGAATCGACGGCAAAGAGCGCCGTCAGTTTGACGACGATGGCGCGCGAGTGATGTACACCCAGACTGCTCTTGGCCACGCCGTCAGGATGACGAGCCACCTCGGCCCCGGCTGAGAGCCGCGAGTAGAGCAGGAGGAGGAGGATCGCGGCGGCGGCGTAGGCTCGGAGCAGCAGGTGGGAGCCGGCGCTGATCGACATGCCGAGCAACTGGGGCAGGGCGGCCGCTAGTGCGCCGAAGGCGCCGCTCAGCGAACCCACCAGGTTGTAGGCCGCGAACAGGCTGGTTCGCATGTCATCAGGCGCCGTCTGCGGCAGGATCGCTTGTTCGATGGAGAGAAACGGTCCAACCTCTTTGCCGGAAGGACTGATGGTCCCGAAGATGGCGGTCAGGGAGAGCAGCAGGACATTGGTCGTGACCGTGAACGCCAGCCCGGCCAGCGCCATGAGCAACGCAGCGAGCAGCAGCACCCGCCGTCGCCCGATGCGGCCGCTGAAGGTCGTCAGCACTATGGTCATCATTGCGCCGCCCGCCAGGGCCGCCGTGAAGACGCCGCCAACGGCCGCCGTGCCGAGACCCAGGCCGGCCAGGTAGAGGCCGAGCGTGACGGAGAGAAAGCCGTAGGCGAAGCTGCGGAGCGCACAGGCAGCGAAGAGCAGGCGGCCATCCATTGAGAGGGCGAGCTTCCCCACTCCGAATCGCCCACCCTCCCCTATGTTCCGCGTCCCGAATTCCTGGAGCCAGTATCATAGGCCGCGTCGACGGCAAGGAGAGAAATGAGAGGAGATTGAGTGTATCTGGAAGGCTCACTCTGGCGGCGCTTGCTCGCTATCGGGAATGAGTACGTTGGACCTCCAGCCCTTTACGCTGTATGCTTTACCTTGTTGCGGAGGCGCTCAGAGTAAGGGGTACAACCATGGCGACCGTGTCGAGTAAGGGGCAGATTACGGTTCCCAAAGCAGTGCGGGAGGCACTGGGTCTTGAGGCGGGCACGGAGATCAGTTTTGAGTTGCAACCAGGTGGGGTCGTCTTGCGAAAAGAGATTTCCGAAGCCGTCCTTCAGCGGTGGAAGGGGCATCTCAAGGGGCAGGCTGCCGGGCGGTCAACCGATGAGGTGATCCTGGAGATGCGCGGAGAATGACTACCGGGAGCGATACCAACATCCTTTTGGACATTCTGTTCGACAGCCCAGAATTTGGCGAGGCGTCGATGCGAGCGTTGCATACAGCACTGGCGACCATTCCTGGGTACCCTAATGCTTCGCAATTCCAGGCTCGGTGAACTCGGCCTGCACCGCAGCATCCTTGGCACGCACTGTGTCGGCCAGGCTGGCCTGGTAGCGCTCCATGGCTTGACGGAGCGCCGGCATTGTTGCGCCGAGGATGCGGATCGCCAGTAGGCCGGCGTTTCGTGCGCCGCCGATGGAGACGGTGGCGACAGGAACTCCCGCCGGCATCTGCACGATGGAGAGGAGCGAGTCCAGCCCGTCGAGATGCGCCAGTGGCACAGGCACGCCGATCACCGGCAGCGGCGTGGCGGCCGCCAGCATGCCGGGCAGGTGGGCGGCGCCGCCCGCGCCGGCGATGATGACGGCCAGACCGCGCTCCGCCGCCGTCCTCGCGTAGTCGAGCATGGCCAGCGGCGTGCGGTGCGCTGAGATCACCCGCACTTCGTAGTGTACGGCAAACTCGGCCAGCACGTCGGCGGCGGCGCGCATGACTGTGAGGTCGGAATCGCTGCCCATCACCACCCCGACCAGGGGCCGGCGGGTCGCCCCGCCGCCTGTTGAGTCGATCATGCCGGCTCCTCGCCTACTTTGCCGCACGCCAGCAACCGGGCGCCCTCCTGCGCTCGGCGGCGCGTCTCGGCGAGGTTTGTGCCGACGACGGTGACGTGGCCCAGCTTGCGGCCCGGTCGCGCTGCTTTGCTGTACAGATGAACATGCAGGTCCGGCAGGGATAGTGCCAGCGGCAGGTTCGTTCGCGGATCAGCACCCGTGGCGGCGCCCAGCACGTTGACCGTCACGACCGCCGGCGCGACGAGCGCCGGATCACCCAAGGGCCAGTCCGCCACGGCGCGCAGATGGTTCTCGAACTGAGACGTGACGCATCCTTCGATGGAATAGTGGCCCGAGTTGTGCGGCCGCATGGCAAGCTCGTTGACCAGGAGCGCGCCGCCGGACTGAAAGATCTCCACGGCAAGCACCCCCGTCACGTCGATGGCGGCGGCAATCTGCGCTGCCAGTTCCTGGGCCTGGCAGCGTAGCGCGTCCGGAATTGGCGCGGGGGCAAGCACCTCCCGGCAGATGCCGCCAACCTGGACCGTTTCGACAACTGGGTAGACCACTGTTTCACCGCCGGGCCGCCTGGCTACGAGCACGGCCAGCTCGCGTTCTATCGACACGTAGCGCTCTACCAGGAGTTCCAGGTGACGCCGGGCGGCCTGGTCCAGCACGGCCGACGCCGCGGCCGGGTCGGCGACGAGCCAGACGCCGCGGCCATCGTAGCCACCCTGCGCAGCCTTGAGGATGATGGGCCAGCCCTGGTCGGCGGCGAACGTACACACCTCCTCCAGGTTATGCACAAGCCGAAAGGGCGGAATCGGCAAGCCCAGCGTTGCCAGGTCCTCGCGCTGACGCCGTTTGTTCTGGGCGAGCGCCAGGACCCTGCTGGAGGGCCGGAACACGCTGCCGGACGCCTGCAGCGCCGCGACGGCGGCCGTGTCGATCAGTTCATGGTCGAAGGTCACGACATCACAGCCGGCGACAAAGTTCGTGAGACGGCGCAAGGCCTGGGGAGAGCCCAGCATGACATCGGCTCCCACACGGGCAGCACTGTCGCCAGCGTGTTCCGCCAGTAGGCGCACCGTCAGACCCAGCGAGATACCGGCCTGGTAGGTCATGCGAGCCAGTTGCCCTGCGCCAACGATACCGATGCGCCGTAGAGGTGAGTCGATACGAGCGTCGGTGTTGTTCGTCGTCATCACCGTCATATGTTCTTCAATGCTCCAGCAGGATACACCAAACCCAGCATGTCCTGCCTGTCCTGCCGAGCGAAGTGTACCAACTGGTGGAACTTCTGGCGGATGCATTCGTCTCAAGCGCTGTAGCTGCAACGGTGTCCAGCCTGCTTCAGCAGGCTTGCGGGTACCCACTTGTGGGTGCGTAGTCCTACGTTTGAGCGTAGGGTGGGCAGCCGGCCAGTGCAGGGCGGTAGTACTTCAGGCGAACCATGCAAGCAAGCCGGGAGGCGTGTCCTACACTGTTGGAGATGGGCTGACGTGGCGCCATCGCGATGGCGCAGGCGGAATGAGATGCGAGCGGACGACCTCCGGCAGTTTATGGTGCGGGCGTTTCGGAGCGCCTATGAGCAGCGGCATCCCTACCGGCTGCGGCCCTTCCTGGAGTGTGTCGCCAGTATAGGGCTGCTCTGGGCCGCCCTCGCCCTGCTGGAGCAGGGCGCCGGTGTTGTCGCGCCCGGTTCGCCCTACCTGCTGGTGATCCTGGCCCTGGCGTTGCGCTGGGGCCTGCGCGTCGGGCTGGTCTCGTCGCTGCTGGCGGTACTGGCCGAGGAAATTGGTCTTCCAGCGAAGGCTGTGGGACCTGCGCCGGTGCCCCATGCGCTGACCCACTTCATTCTCTATGCGGCGGTGGCGCTGTCCGTGGGCGTCCTGGCCTCGTTCTACCGGCGGGAGCGGCTGCTGGCGGAGCGGGCGGCGGAGCAGGAGCGCCATGCTGCTGAATATCAGCGGCGCATGGTCGGCATCCTGGCCCACGACCTGAAGGCGCCGATCACGGCGGTGCGTGGCTACATGGAACTGGCGCGGCGGCATGATCGGCTGGGGCAGCGCGAGCGGGCCGATGAGGCGTTGGCCATCGCCCTCGGGCAGGTCGATCGCCTGACCGGCATGATCACCAACCTGGTGGAGGCCAGCCGTATCGAGCAGGAGGCACTGTCGTTGCTGGCCGTTGCGCTCGGTCCGGCCCTGAACCGGTTGGTGACGACCTTCAGCAGCGATCCGTTGCATCCACTTGTCGTCGACATCCTGGCGACGGAGGAGATCGGCGTTCAGTCCGATCCGACTGCGCTGGACCGTATTCTCGATAATCTCCTCAGCAACGCCGTCAAGTATTCACCGGAAGGCGGCGCGATCCGTATCAGCGTCCGCCCGCACGATGACAGTGTGCTGATCAGCATCAGTGACCAGGGTATCGGCGTGCCCATCGAGGAACGGGAGAAAATCTTCGCCCCCTATTACCGTGGGAGCAATCAACATTTCGCCACGGGCGCCGGCGTTGGCCTCTATATTTGCCGGGAACTGGCGAGCAAGATGGGAGGATCGCTGTGCTACGCCCCCAACCCGGGCGGCGGTAGCCTGTTCACCCTCACGTTAATCAGCGCCGCCCTGCCCCCGGCCGCGCGGTCCACGCCACGGCATCGCAACGTGGACGTCCGTGCGCTCATGGCCTCAGGGCAATCAAGCCGGCGGATGTAGCGGCGCGAGGGCCAACCGGTGAAGGGTCCCCTTTCCGCGTATCATCGTTATTGTTAAGTCTTCCTAAAATCCTGTTGCGGCTCCTTGTAAATTGCGCCGGCTGGTGTTAACTTGTTACTATCGGAGTCCGGGTCACTTGTTCTCGTGAAAGGATGAGGCGGCGTGGCGAGTCAGGCAGCCGTCTACGTGCATGCAATCGCGATGCTGCACGATCGCCAATTGACGCTGGCGGCTGAACTCGCCGACCAGCCGGAGGATGCGGCGTTGCGCGACGAGCAGGCCGGACTGAACCGGTCGCTGCGCCTCTTTCGTTCCCGCCTGCGGCGCACCGACGAGGCAACCGCCGTCGAAGCCCCCCGTCGTTAGAGACCCATCCGTCGTAACGTTTCCCGGCTCTGGTATGCCTGCGTTTGCGCGATGGCCTGTTGCTGCATGGTCAGAAGCCGGCGATCTTGTTCCACAACGAGCCAACCGTCGTAACCGGTTGAACGGAGGGCGTTCAGCATGGCGCGCAGATCAACGGCGCCATCGCCCAGCGGCACGAAGATGCCGCGTCCCACCGCTTCGGAGAAGCTCCACCCACCCGTCCGGGCTTCCTGCAATATGGTTGCGGAGACGTCCTTCAGGTGGACGTGGCGCACCCGTGCGCGGTGGCGCTGCGTCATCGTGAGGACATCGACGCCGGCGTAGGCCAGGTGTCCGCTGTCGATACAGAGGCCGACCAGTGACGGGTCGGTGCGCTGCAGCAGTTGCTCGATTTCCGCTTCGGTTTCCACATAACTTCCGACATGGGGATGGAAGGCAGTGGTGAGACCAAGCTC
Source organism: Chloroflexota bacterium (assembly GCA_036734945.1). GTDB lineage: Bacteria > Chloroflexota > UBA4733 > UBA4733 > UBA4733 > UBA4733. The sequence continues at coordinate 18,050 of DAIMXP010000019.1, read as the reverse complement.
TCTGGCCGCACCGGCGATAGCAGTTGCGCCATCCGCGAAGCGCCGCCAGGCGTCTGCGTCGAAGGCAGGCGTGCTGCCCGGCGTGACGTGGCCGGCTGCCGCCAGGCGTGCGGCGTCGCCGGCTTCCGCCAGCACCAGCACGGTCGCGCCGAGGTCGTGCAGCCGACGCGCCACCTCCTGCGCAAACTGCTGCTGTTCGGCCAGCCGTTCGGCCACATGGAGCGTCACCGGGCAAAAGCCGCCGATCAGCGTGAGGCCGCGCCGGTCAAGGTCGCCCCGCAGTTGCTCAATGTTGTCGGGCAGGTAGCCCCAGGGACCGAGCTCTGTGCCGGCGTACCCCGTCGCGGCCATCTCATCCAGCACCTGAGCGGCCGGCAGCACCTGCCCCCAGTCCGGCATCTCGCTGACGCCCCAGGAAATTGGCGCCGTGCCTACACGCATCATGCGTTCGTCTCCTGCCACCCTGTTGCGCGCCCCGTTTACGCTACTATACTTGCCACAGCGCAAACGTGCGGACGGCAGCGTGTCATTGCGGAGGGTTTACCATGGAGCGTACCGGCGCCGACATTATTGCCGACTATCTGGTGCGGGAGGGTGTGCCCTACGCTACCGGCATCCCCGGCCACGGTATCTGGACGCTTGTCGATGCCATGGTGGATCGCGCGCCGGCACTCACGTTGATCCCCGTGATGCACGAGCAAAGCGCTGTACACCTGGCCGACGGCTATTACCGAGCCAGCGGCAAGCCGTTGGCAGCCTTCACCTCCATCGGGCCGGGGGCCGCCAATACCGTGGTGGGTGTAGCCACCGCATCGGTCGATTCGACCGCGCTGCTGTTGCTGACAGGCTCCGCCCACACCTATATGCGCGGCCACTCCGTGCTGCAAGAGGTCGACCGCGTCCACGACGCCAACAACGCCCGCATCTTTGAACCTATCGTCAAGCGCTGGTGGCAACCAGGCAACGTTGAGGTGCTGCCCTACGTTATGCAGCGCGCTTTTGCGGAGATGCTGTCCGGGCGGCCGGGACCAGTGCTGGTGGACCTGCCGATGGACGTGCAGGCCAACGCCGCCGACGTCACGCTGCCCGACCCCGGCGAACGGCGCAGCGCCGGCCGGCCGCGGCCCGATGCCGCGCTGGTGGAGCGGGCGGCGGCGCTGCTCGCCACCGCCCAGCGGCCGGTGATCGTGGCCGGCGGCGGCGTCATCAGCGCGGAGGCTTCCGCGTTGTTGGTGCAGGTGGCCGAGCACCTGGGAGCGGCCGTGGTGACCACCTGGATGGGGAAAGGCGCCATCGCCGAGGACCATGCGCTCAACGCCTGGAGCATCGGCGACACGGCGAGCACCAGCGGCAACACGCTGGCCGCTACTGCCGACGTTTTGCTGGCGGTCGGCTGTCGTTTCACCGACTGGTCGGCCTCCTCCTACCGACCGGGCGTCACCTTCAGCATCCCGCCCAGCAAGCTGATCCAGATCGACATTGATGCCCACGAACTCGGCAAGAACTACCCGCTGGCGGTTGGCCTGCAGGCGGACGCTCAGGCGGCGCTGACGGACCTGCTGGATGCGCTGCGCGCCATCGGCCCGGCGCGGAAGTACCGCGACACCGCCTACTTTGGTGACATCCAGCGTCAGAAGGCGCGTTGGGAGCAGGTCAAAGCCGAGCGCCGTGACCGGCCAGGGTTGCCCATGACCCAGGCGCGAGCGATCCACGAGTTGCGTGGCGCGCTCAATCGCCAGGCCATCGTCACCACCGGCGCCGGTGTGGTGCAGGCGGTGGTGCGCCAGGACTTCCCCGTTTATGAGCCGCGTACACACATCACGTCCGGCGGCTTTTCTACGATGGGCTTCACCGTTCCGGCGGCCATCGGCGCGCAACTGGCGCAGCCAGGCCGCCAGGTGGTCGGCGTTGCCGGCGACGGCGACTTTATGCAAACCATGCAGGAGATGGCGGTCGCCGCCATGCAGGACCTGCCGGTGTTGTTCGTCGTCCTGAACAACTCCGGCTGGATCTCGATCAAGGGCGGCCAGTTGGCCAACTTTGGCCGCACCGCCATGACCGATTTCCTGCGCAAGGACGGCAGCGTGTATTCGCCCGACTTCGCCGCAGTCGCGCGCAACTTCGGTCTGCACGGCGTGCGGTTGGATGACCCGGCCGGCATCCACCCGGCCATCCAGCGCGCGCTCGCTACCCACGGTCCGGCACTGGTGGAGATCAGTGTCGCTCGCGATTTCCCAGAGGCCGGTACGACCAAGACCGGCTGGTGGGACGTGCCGGTCCCGGCCCGGCTAGCCGACCGCCGCGCGGAGTATGAGGCGGGCCGCGCCGAAGAGCAAATGCGCTAGGGTGCTGCCCTTTCCTGTATTGGAGGATGGACAATGATCTACGAGCTCCGTATCTACGAAGTTGTGCCCGGACGCATGCCGGCGATGCACGATCGCTTCGCCAACATCACGTCGCGCTTCTTTGAGAAGCACGGCATCCGGGTGGTGGGCTACTGGACCGACCTGATCGGCAGCAACGACCGCCTGACCTACCTCGTCGCCTGGGACAGCCTGGGGGAGCGGGAGCAGCGCTGGACTGCCTTCGCGACGGACCCGGAGTGGATCACCGCCCGCAACAAGACGGAAGAGTCGGGGCCTATCGTCGCCCGTGTCACGAACAGCATCATGCAACCGACAGCGTACTCGCCACAGTAGCAGTCCCGGCGACTAAAGTCGCGGGCTACACGATGCGAAGTCCGCCTACGCGGACTCTTTTCCAGCCCGCGCAGGCGGGCTTTGCTGGCACAAGCCGCGACTTTAGTCGCCAGGCGGGCCGCTCGCAAACGGATGCCCGCCCTGGCACATGCACCGCTGAGCCGTCCCCGCCGGTCTACCAGCGTTCGTAGCGCTCCAGGTCGAGAATGAAGACGGTGGCGCCGCCGACGTGTACTTCCAGGGGATAGGTGATGCCGGCAATCGCCGGATCAACGATCGGCGGCAGGGGGTGGACGTATTGCGACCGGGTCTGGCAGTGTTCAGCGATGGCGCGTAGCGCCTCCGTCAGCCGCTGCGCTTCCACGCCGACCAGCAGCGTCACGTTGCCCTGTTCCAGAAAGCCGCCGACGCTGCCCACTCGCGTCGGGCCGGGGAAGCCGGCGGCGATCAAGCCGTCGCACACGCCACTGGCGTCCAGTTCCTGAATGATCGCCACCAGCAACTGATAGTTTCCGTCGATCATGCCACCAGCCGCCGGGCTGCACACGGCGCTGCGCGTGTTGCCCGGCGTTCCCCTCCAATGTTGCTCCCCGGAGGCATAGCGTACAGTGCGCGCGCCAATCGTGTTGCTCGGTACCGCGTAGCCAATGTGGTGGGAGCGGACATACCCGGTCAGTTATGCTGCTTCCGGGTCATGCGATGGACAAGGAGCATCTACTATGCTGTGGCGACTGCGGCGCTGGCTGCCAATCATCATGCTCGTTGGGGCACTCAGCCCCTGGACTGCCGGCCGTGCCGCAGCGGCTTGCACCTTTCAGCTCGGGTTTGCTGCGCTGCAGCAGTTGATCCCCAGTCAGGTCGGTATCTGTTCGGAGGATGAGGGCCACAACCCGGCCAACGGTGACGGCATTCAGCATACCTCCGGCGGCCTGCTCGTCTGGCGCAAGGCGGATAACTGGACGGTCTTTACCGACGGGTATCGCACCTGGATCAACGGCCCCTACGGCCTGGTTGACCGCCTGAACAGTGAGCGCTTCCCCTGGGAGGCCGGCTTCGCCGGCGATCCGCGCTTCGCGGTGATTATGACATCCGATGCGTCCGGCGTTGTACACGCGTTGGACACCCTGCACGCCAGTTGGTTCATCGGGGGTGCGCCCGACGCGCTCGCCTATGCCCCGACCCACGTGTTGGAAACCGGTGGCGACCTCACCGCGCTGGCCGCGCTGGCCCGACTCTACCCTGGCCGCGCCTGGACCATGGGCGCGGAGCCCAACGGCATCTCGATGACCGACGCCCTTTCGCAGCCGGCAGCCTACGCGCAGCGCCTCCACAACGTTGCCACGACGCTGCATAACGCCGATCCCACGGCGCTGCTGATCGGGCCGGATGTCCTCAACTGGACGGCCAACTGCGTGGGCTGCGGTGGCATGATCACTGGAAAGGACTGGACAGACCAGTTGCGTGCTGACTACCTGGCGGATTACGGCCAGGACGTGCCTTTCGATGTCTGGACGATCCACACCTATCCCCTCGATTGGCAAAACCTGCCGACCGTGAATTACCAGCTCATGGAGCAGCAACTGATGGACCTCCGGCAGTACCTCGACGCGATCCCGGCGCAGCGGGGCAAACCAATCTGGGACACAGAGCTGGGTGTCCACTGGGGTTACACCGGCTATGGTTTCCAAACCATCGACGGCAAGAGCGAAGTGGCGCCCACCGGGCAACTACGCTCCGACCTGGTGGCGAACTACTTCCAGCAGATGCTGGGCTGGTTGGAGCAGAACGGCGCGCAGTACAACATCACGCGCTGGTTTGTTTACTCCTCCTACAACCCCGATGCGCCGGGCGACCATGCCGGCGCCATCTCGCTGCTGGACGGAGCGGGGCCGGACGCGCGGCTGACCGCCTATGGCAAGATGTTCGCAGCAGCGGCAACGGGAAAGTAACGGTTACGGTCCCCTACAACGATGCAGGCCCCTCACGACGGCTTCGCGCCCACCGTACACTCGGCAGGGACGGCGAACTGGTGGGTGCTGAAGGGACCTTTGAGGCCCGCCACCAGTTCGTCGGCAATGCAGGCGCGGTCCCAGGTTGGTACCGACGCCGGACGCCCGGCTGCCGCAGCGACCGGGAAGAACCAGCGCTGATCGTGGATGAGGCTGGCGCTGGTGTTGGTCAGTTGGCTGCCGTTGGGCGCGAGGACGTGGAGCTGGAACTGGATCGGTTGGATGCCGGGTTGCACCTGCACGTGTAGCGCGTAGCCGTTGCCCTGGGGGCCGGCAACGACGGCAGCGGGGACATGGTACGTCACGGTGACGACGCGCGTCGCCCCGCGGGGGATGACGGCATAGCCGGAGGCGACGACGTGGCCGCTCTCGGTGCTGATCGGCCAGACCTCGGCCACGCCCGCCAGGTGGACGGCTGAGGCCCCAGCGGGGAGGTAAAGGCGGAGGAAGTCGCGGAAGTCGGTCGTCTTGGCGCCGGGGTCTATCGGCAATGGGAAGCGATTGCTGATGCTGATGACGCTGGTGACGTCGGCGCTGCCGTCCGCCGCCGGCTTCACGGTGTCGTTCATGCTGCGGGCAATGCTCTCGTCGATCTTGTTGTCGCTCATGCTTATCTCGTCCAGCAGCAGGTAATCGCCGGGCGGCGTGGCGATGGCGCCATCCCAGCCCAGCTCGGCGACGACCGCCGCCGCGTCGGGGGAGTTGAAGGCGAGCAAGACGTGCTTGTCGTTCAGCAGCGGCAGGAGCGCCGCGCCGAGCGTGGTCGGCGAGAGGTGCGGGTTTTGTGTCAGGCGGGTCGCCAGGGCCTGCGCCACCAGCACCAGGAACTGCTTGCCGATCGCCTGGTCCGCCGGCGGCTGGCCGGCGCCGCGACCTTCGTAGTAATTGGCGAGATCGACCACGTTGTCGGCGGTGACCGTGACGTGCTGGGCCGGCAGGTCGACCGGGCCGGTGACGCGCAGCAGCGTCTGCACCAGCGCCGGGTCGAAGGCGATCACACCGGAGAGCGGCGCCGGCTGATCGGCCTGGGAGAAGCGCTCCAGAACCCGCGCTGTGGTCGGGAAGTCGGGATACCAGTTGGCGTCCTGCATATCCATGCAGCAGTAGCCGAAGTAGCGCTGCACCGGCGGCGTCTGCAACGGCCAGTCCCGCTGGGGATCGCGCACATTCTCCCATGCGGTGTACGCCTGGTATTTCAGGCTGGTGATCTGCCCCCTGTCAACGCTGAGTATTCCCCAGGAGCCGAGGAAGCCGCCGGTGGGGCGCAGGTCGGCAGGATCCTGGGCGACCACCAGATACGACTGTTGACCGTCTGCTCCCAGCAGCGCTGGGGCGATAATCGCCAGGCGCAGGCCATCCTGAGCCAGGGGCAGGTAGCGCTGCTCTTGCGTAAGGGAGGACTGCAGCGAGCGCGCCAGCCGCCCGCCCCGCACCAGGTGCAACTCGCGGTCCAGGTTGGCGGAGGCAAGCAGCGCGGCAGCCAGTGCCGGTTGGTCCTGTTGGAGCTGTTGCAGCACCTGCTCACGATGATCGCCGGCCGCCGCTTCCTGAGCCAGCAGCGGCGTGAGGGTGTGCAGCAACGTTGATGCCAGCGCATCGCCATCCTCAACGGCGGTCAACACGGCCAGCGTCTGCTGCAGCTCCAACGCCGGCGTCCGCTGCTGCAGCGCCGGCGCCAGCAGCGGCCGGTACTGCTCAACAGCAGCGAGCAGCACCTGCGCCCCACTCCCAGCAGCCGTCAGATCGGTTTGTGCCTGCTGCAGCGCCGCCGCATCTGGCTGAGAAAGCGAGAGGCCGGTCAGGACGTGCAGGGCGTCGCGCGCCGAAGCCGGTGTGCTACGCGCCACCCGCTCCAGGCGCAGCCCCTCGCGTGCCACGACCACAGCGCCGGCTGCCTCCAGGAGCAGCAGCAGCAAACCGGTGATGAAGAGGAGGCGTTTCAGCATGAGGTGTCAGGAGGCTCCTGCCCCGCGCAGCACGGCCGGGATGGTCGCAAGCAGGATCTTGATGTCCAGCAGCAGGTTCCAATCGCGGATATAGGCGAGGTCCAGGGCCAGCCACTCCTCGAAGTCGACGATGCGGTTGCGGCCGCTGATCTGCCAGAGGCAGGTCAGGCCGGGCTTCACCTGGAGCTTGCGGCGCTGCTCCGGCGTGAAGTGCCGGTATTCGCTCTGCAGCGGCGGCCGCGGCCCGACCAGGCTGAGGTCGCCCTGGAGCACGCTCACCAGTTGCGGCAACTCGTCGATGCTGAGCTTGCGCAGCAGCTTGCCGATGCGCGTCACGCGCGGATCGTTCTTCATCTTGAAGACGGGGCCGCGCATCTCGTTCTGCGCCAGCAGGTCCGCCTTGAGGGCGTCGGCGTTGATGACCATCGTGCGGAACTTGTAGCTGACCAGCGGGCGGCCACCCTGGCCGACCACGGGCCAGCGATAGAGTGTCGGACCCGGCGAGGTCAGTTTGATGGCCAGCGCCGAAGCGAAGAGCAGGGGACTCAGGGCGCAAAGGGCGCAACTGGCGCCGACGATATCGAGCAGCCGCTTGCCGGCCTGCTGGACGGCGTGGCCCGGCTGCTCCGCCGGCGCAACCGGCAGCGCTGCCACCGCCCCCGGGCGTTCCGCCACTGCTGCCATCTGCCCGCCGTTCTCTCCCAAGCCTGGCTGAGTGTACCGCTCGGCAGCACGCGCGCAGGCACTCATTCGTCTTTCGCCGCGTATGCCTCCGCCAGGTATCGATGCTTGTCACCGGCAACATCTGTGGACGCTCCCGGCGCTACGTACATCCCCACCAGGTCCCAAAACGTATCATCGCTCCGCAGGTACGTGCTTCGCCGACGGCCGCGTGCCGTTCGCGTTGCTGGACGCGGTGGCAGGGGCGCGCCAACCTCCTCGCTGGCAATGCGGAGCGCCTCGGGCCAACCAGCCGTCCTGACCTGTTCAGCCGAATGCACCAACTCCGGGCTATGCCGGACATCGCTTGACTCTACGTGTCTCGTCATGTGCTACCTCTTTGCGCATCGTGATCGACGACCACCCGGAATGCGCACCGATAAGTATAGCGGGTTGCCTTCGGCACGTGCGAACTGCAAGTCTATCTGCAACGGCTGCGGCGGCATGGTCAGCGGCGAAGCCTGGACGGTGGCCATGCGCAACGCCTACCTGGCTGCCAATGGCCAGGACCTGCCGCGCCAAGAGCTACGAGTAGGACCGGCGAGTAGGAGAGGCTGCTTCTTCCTCGTACAGCATTGCCATCGACCTGACGTCCGGCCACGACAGATGCAACCTGACGAAGATCGGTTGCAACTCGTCCAAGCGGCGCAGCAGCGGCAACAGGTTCCTCTGTTGCCGGGGGGCCATCCTGCCCTGGTGGAAGTCGGCGATCATGTTTCTCACGGCGCCAGCGTAGTTGTCCCACTCCAGCGCATAGCTGGCACGTTCCCAGTCCGCCAGGTCTTGCCACTCGGCCGCAACTTCGTCCATGTCCTGGGTCATTTCCCAGACCGCCTCGAGCCGTAGCTCGTTCCTGCGCGCTATGTCTTCAGATGTCGCAACCATATCACGTTCTCCCTGGATGGCGAGGACAGTATGCCATTGAGGCCCTCTTGCAATTGATAGGCCGTAACCCAATGACTCGTATCTACCCGGTACTCAATGAGCATCAAGTCCGAACCATCTTCTCCTCTCCCTCCCTTCGGCGTCCAGGCGACGACGCCCAGTTGCAACGCTCCCCCGTATCGGCTGACGAAGACGCCACTGTTGGTTTGCCGCACGGCAATCCTGGCGAAGTCCACGTACTGGTCGCGCGTGGTGCCTTGGGGAAACTCATCCCGGTGTCTATAGTAGTGTACGTCGAGCGTTGGGGCCATCCTCGCCTGAATGTACCGTCTGATGTTCCCCCGTACTCGCTCGAGGGCAGCCGGATCAAATCCTGCTCGTTCCACGTGGCGTAGCACCCTCTCAAGATCCTCATCTCCGAGCGTACCCGTGATCTCGGCGCGCTCTATGAGCCGGTTTATGTCATCCGTCGTGCTTTGGGGAATCGCTCAATCTCCCTCACCTCCCGGCGCAGCCGGCAGCGCCGCCCCCGCCCTCGGGCGTTCCGCCACCGCTGCCATCTGCCCGCCGTTCTCTCCCAAGCGTGGCTGAGTGTACCGCTCGGCAGCACAACCACGGAACAGGGCCGTATTTGCCTGCTTGACATTGTAGCGCAACGTGCTACAGTGCGGATTATCAGGACGAGTTCACCACCGTCAAGGTGCGCTTTGCCAAGAACCTCTCGGAGGGCCTGCACATCCGGCTGGACCCAGACTCCTTGACCAAGCTGCGGGAGACGGCGAACCGGCAGGGCATCGGTCCGACCACCCTGGCCCGGATGTGGATCCTGGAGCACCTGCATGCGCATCCTGGGGAGCGCTAACCCCAATACGGTTCAGACGTGACCAAGCTGCTTCACGGGGAACAACGCGACGTGAATCTTGTCGCATCCCGCCCCGTGGATGTAGTGTTTCCCTCCGGCCACAGCAACCGCGTCGGCGAGGACCAGGTACTCGATCTGCAGTATGTTCTTCGTGTGCCGTATGATTGCCCGGTGTACTCCTGGCGAACGGACTCGCTACGTGGAAGCGTAGGCGGGCAAGGCTTGGCCAACGGACATCGGGGTGGTACCCTTGTGGCTGCTACTGAACACGTTAGCGTGGTCATAATGAGGGGGAAGTATTGATGGGCCGTTACACCGATCTGCTGTATGCTCGGCCTTCCTTCCTCGAAGGTATGGCCCGCGTTGCGGACATCGGCGGTACGCTTCAGGTCTACAACGAGTCCCCGACGCCGGAGCTTTCCGACTACCGCGCCTTGCGGTCTGACTGGCAGCAAGTGGGCGAGGACATGCATAGGGCCATGACCAGGTGCGTGGCTGAGGTCAACGCACGGCCAAGTCGTGGCCGGCGGCGATAGACGCGCCAGGCAGCGCAGAAGCAAACCGGTCATGCGTCTGGTCGGCGAACACCGGAAGCCGCTCTACAACGAGTCCCCGACGCCGGGGCATCGGCCCCTCGACCCTCAGCCGGATGCCGGCACTTTCCCTCCTCCTCCCCCGTAGCGCCCTTCAGGGTGCTGTGTGATTGTAGCCCGCGGGTTGGATAAGGCGGCGACCTGCGGAGATAACAACAGGGCGGCGACTGCGGTCTGCCGCCAAGCGACGACAGCGACTGCGGTCGCTTTGCTCCTCTGGCACCGCAGTGCTATGGATAAGGCGGCGACTGCGGGTCCAGAGGGTACCCTCTCCGCCAAGACGTGGGAGCACTGCCGTGTTAGAGGACGAAACGGGTACCCGCATGTGCGACCGCAGTCGCCCCCGTCGTAACTTGGCGGAGGATGCCCTCTGGGCCCGCAGTCGCCGCCTTGTTCCGCAGAGGTCGCAGCAGGTGATCATCAGGAAGCGACAGCGTAGATACGGGGCGCCGGGACGGGACAGCCCCACGCCCGCATCGCGTCGATCCACGTCTCGATAGCATCCTGGCCCCGCCGCGCCGCTTCCTCGTACGTGGCGCCGTGCGTCTTGCAGCCCGGCAACTCGGGCACGGTCACGATGTAGACCTGATCCTCGTCGCTCCACTCGATGCACATCGAGTAGTGGACATAGATGTCGTTCACGATGTCCTCCTTTGTGCTGCCCGCAACTCCTCCGGGGCGGCGCGGACATCCCGACTTACCGGCCGTGCGGCTGTGCATCACCAGCGTCTCCGGCATCGAGCGTTAGATCGCCTTGCGCGCTTGCCGGCGCAAGGCGTAGCCGACAAAGTAGCATCGTACCATCCGCATTTGACGCCGCAATTCTGCCATCGGTATCGAGCACGGTGATGAAAAGACCCGGCGCTCAGCCGGGCGCCCTCTTGCCGATGCGCGTCACGCGCGGGTCATTCCTCATCTTGAAGACGGGGCCGCGCATCTCGTTTCGGGCGGCGGTCTGGCGCCGTAGCGTAGAATGCGCAAGTGGCAGCAGGCGGTAGAGCCCCTTGGGGACACGGGGACACGGGAGGGGACCACGGTGATCGCGTTTGGCAAGAACTGGAGAGGCCGGCGCCGACCCGGTTGGGTAGGCATGGCGCTGGCGCTGCTGGCGTTGGCGTCCTGTGGCCCCGGGCCAAAGGCGCCGGCCCCCACGCCTATCGTGCCGCTCGCTCAGTTGCCCAATTATGTGCCCCACGGCACGCCCCAGAGCGCTGGACTTGCTAACTCCCCGACTCCACCACCCCGTGTAACCCCGGCTCCAAGTCCCGCGGTCTCCTCTTCCTCGCGTTCCCTCATCGTCCCGACTCCCGTGGACGACGCCCGGTTCGGCGTCGTCTTTGATGGGCTCCAGCCCGATGCCGCAGGGCATGCCCTTCGGGTGCTGCACGTACAGTGGTTCGACGGTGAGGGGACTGGGCTGGAGCCACACCCGCGCAGGCAAATCCAGGTTGTGCCGGCCGACCTGACGCAGTTGGCCGCTCTGGCCAGGCAGTATCCCGGTCGCGTCTGGTCGATCCACGCCGAGCCGAACGGCATCTCGGTGAAGGACCCGAATGCTGCCCCGGCCGCCTACGCCGCGCGGCTGCATGCCGTGGCGACGACGCTGCACGCGGCGGACCCGACGGCGCGGCTCATGGGGCCGGATGTCATCGATTGGTTAGCCGGTTGCGTGGGCTGCGGCGGGATGACGACCGGCCAGGCCTGGACGGAGGCGATGCGGCAGGCGTATCTGACCGCCTACCAGCAGGAGGTCCCCTTCGACATCTGGAGCATCCACACCTACCCGCTGGACTGGCAGCGCCTGCCCACTGTCGATTATGCACTGATGGAACAGCAACTGCTGGGTTTTCGTGCCTGGCTGGACAGCGTTCCTGACTTGCGCGGCAAGCCGATCTGGGACACGGAGCTCGGCATCCACTGGGGCTACACCGCCTATGCCTTCGCCCCGGTCAACGGCAAGCTGACGCTCGTGCCGGCGGGCATACTGCGCACGGACCTGGTCGAGACTTACCTGCGGCAGTTCCTGGCCTGGCTGGTGGCCAACGGTCCACGCTACCACATTGAGCGTTGGTTCGTGTTTGCCGCCTACAACCCGGATGATCCCGGCGACCACGCCGGAGCGATCTCGCTGCTGGATGGTGCCGGCCCGGACGGCCGACTCACCCCCTTCGGCCGCATCTTCGTTGCCGCGCAACAGTGACGGGGACGAACCTCTCCCGCGCTTGCAAGCGCAGCCCGGCGACTGCAGTCGCGGCGAACGTTGCAAAGTGGGCGCCCTCTGGGCCCTGCGCGGGCTGGGAACGAGCGAACCTCCAGGAGCGGCCGGACCCGGACACGGGCGTATGCAATACGCCCCTACGGGGCGGTGTTCTTATGCGTGTGCGGCAATCCCACCACGCGGCGTAGGGGCGTATTGCATACGCCCAGGTACCCCATACGCGCCGGTGCCGGAGGTTCGCCAGCAGGAACACACGTTGGGGTACGCCCTGGCTTGTCGGCGGCATCGCCTCCATGACTGCGCCGGAGAGAGGAGCGTTGCACGGCCGGCACACCAGATGCGGCGTGCCGCGCTCCCTACGCCGGTCCGCCCGACTCGGCGTCAAGCGCACTGAGCGAGGCGGCGGCGCCAATCTGGTCGGCTAACTGGTCCAGTCGCACCTGGTCGGCGGCGTCGATCTGCCGCCCCAGCGCCTCCGGCACCGTCCCGAAGCGCGCCTGAATCAACCGGCGCAGCATGGCGCGCTGCCCCTGCAACTCGCCTTCCTGCCGCCCGATCTGTTCGCCGCGTTGCAGCCCGATCTGTTCGCCGCGTTGCAGCCCGATCCGTTCCACGCTGGTAATGTAAGGCATCCGTCGTTCCTCCTCAATCCGCGCAATCTCGCGCCACAGGACATCATCTTGCTCCGGTGGTAAGGCCAGCATCCAGTCGATCAGCCGGAATAGTTCCAGGATCTGCTTGCGCGCGTAGCCCCGCTCGTACAGCCCGCGGATCAGGCCCAGCTTGGCCCGCCCTCGCGCCTCCAGCGACCCAGCGGTGGCCTGCGCCGCCAGATAGGCTCGCACCACCACGGCGAAGGGGTTCGCGCTCGCCGCCAACTCGTCATCTCGCTCCCGCCAGTCCAGCAGTTTGACCACCGGATAGCGCAGCTCCTCCCGACAGCCCCAGAGTTCCTGCGTGAAGCGGGTCGGCCGCCAGTCGGGCTGTTCGTCGCCCAGGATGGCCACGCTCATGATGGGGCGCTGGTGGCGGTCGAAGATGCGGTAGTAATACACAAACATGCGTTGCGCGAAGTCACGGTCCGGCTGGCCCTGGACTTCGATATGGATGAGCACCCAGGCGTCGGTCCCGTCACGCCGCCAGACCTGGAACAGGGTGTCGGCCAGGCGACGGCCCAGATTCGCATCGCGTGTAACCTGTTGCAACTCTTTGTCCAGGGGCTGGTACTGGCGACTCCAGTCGATCTCGGCATGCACCGCAGGGAAGAACAGGGCGAAGGCGTCGGGCAGGTAGCGGGCGAGCGCCTCTTTCCAGGGGCTGTCGTAGTCGGCTGTTGGCGTCGTCTCGTTACTCATAGTGTTGATTGTAAAGCATGGGCGCGCAGTCCGCAAAGGGCTGGCACGATAGTCAAGGTGGAGACGCTCGCTGCCGACGCATGCGGTACACTAGGGCCAGCGCCACGCGGCCCGTCGAGGCGAAGCGTCCCGGGTAGCCGGGGCCTGCCGGGTTTGGGGTAGACCGGTCTCCGGCCGAACCCTATGAAAGAACCCCCTGGCTAGCCTCGCGGGCCGCGTGGTGTTTCCCGGGGCAGTTCGAGCACTTCCAACTTCTGGTGCAGGAGTTGGCGATACCGATTGTCCCCCCGCTCATAGCCCCGTGCTACCGCGCCGGCCACCATGTCGGCAACCTGGATCAGGTTGTCGCTGTGCGAGCGGTGCTGGACGACCCTGGCCACCGGCTGTGGGTCGGAACTTCGCAGGGCGTGCCGGAGCGCGGTGGCAAACCTGGCCTGGCGTTCCCCGCTCTGAACCGCTTCGTCCATGACCAGGAGTACGTCCTGCAGCCGCTCGCCGACGAAGGCGAGCAGGAACTGCACCATCTCCGGGTAGAGTTGTCGCCGGTGACGCGGGTAGGCGGCTGGCCAGCGCCGCCGTGTCCGCCAGTGACGGACAGCACCATACAAGCAACGAGGCGACCCCGTCGGAACGCCCATGCCCCATGGACTTTCCGCGCTGCCCGCGCCGCCCAGCTCACCCCCTTCGGCCGCATTTTCGTTGCCGCGCAACAATGACGAGACCGAACCACTTCCCGCGCTTGCAAGCGCAGCCGCCCTCCGCAGGGGGTAGCGGGCTAGCTGAGGCGCCGGAGCATCGCCACGTGGACGATCCCGTTGTCGTCTTTGCTGGTCAACTCCGGCGCCATCTCAAAATTGTGCCGCTGATAGAGCTTGATCGCCCCGTGATTTTCAAGGTCTACGTACAAGCCCACAACAGGAAGACGTTCCCTACGCCGGCCGGCTTCGGGCCTGTGCGATGGGACGTGGTCGCCTGATCCACGTTGCAGCGGTTCGACACCAGCGATCATCGCCACAGTAAAACTTCTGAATATCGCGCTCGCTGAGATGCCGATCCTCAAAGGGGATTCGGAGGAGGTCACTGGACATGTGCGTCCGTTACCATTTGGTTCCCTGTTACCGGCCTCAAATTCAACACGAACGGACGCAGGCATTGCCTCAGGGGCGGCTCCTAGGGCCGAGATCGGTACGCGCTAAAGGGACAGCGGTCGGCTCTACGGGATGGGGTGTTGCGTTCTCGTACCACTGCTGGAAGACCGCCGACTCTTCCGGGGTAAGCGTCATCTTCTTAAACGCGACAGGCTCGACGATATCGTCATCGGGCGCTGATGCGGGCAACTGCGTCGAAGAAGCTCGTTCGTGGACATCGGGGGGAACTGTGCGATCAGCACGTGCTACCGTCCCCCGGCGATGGTGATTACCAACCATGAGGCCCTCCATCCCGTGCGCAGGTATCGCTCATTCTGTGCGTATCGTACCATCCGAAGTGGACGCAGCCATTATTCCATCGGCATCGGGCACGTCCGGCGAGCGGTTCGTACCTTCGCGCACCCGCATTTTGCGCTTGATACGGACCACGGCAAGTGCTAAACGGGCGAGCGGCGGCATCAAGCGTGATCCAGGCTCGTTCCTGACGCTTGGCGGGTACCCGCCGCAGCGGGTGCTAACCCGACGATGCATCGTCGGGTACCCCCCCATTTTGGCTATATATCACTGCGCCTTACGAACGTTGCGCTATAGTACTCGCAGGTTCTTCGCAATGGCGAGCGGGGATGGTGCGGCACGTGATCCGCCTGGCGAAGGAATAGGCGAATGCTCCTGGTGCGCGCTCCTGTTCGTATCAGCTTTGCCGGCGGCGGCACCGACCTCCCGTCATATTACGAGACCTACGGCGGCATGGTCGTCAGCACGACCATCGATCGTTACTTCTACGCCATCGTGGAAGCCGACGGCGTGCGGCCGTTACAGATCACCTCGGCCGACTACAGCACCTTTTACCACCACATGGACGGCGGCGACCTGCCCTGGGAGGACGGCGACTTGCGCCTGCCGCGCGCCGTGCTCAACCACTTCGGCATCCGCCACGGCCTCTCGCTCTTTCTCGCTTCAGAGGTGCCCGGCGGCACGGGGCTCGGCTCTTCCAGCAGCGTCACCGTGGCCCTCTGCAAGGCCATGGGGGCGCTCTGCGGCATCAGCTTCACACCGGGCGAACTGGCGGAGGTCGCCAGCTATATCGAGCTCGTCAAGCTCGGCTCGCCCATCGGCAAGCAGGACCAGTATGCGGCGGCCTACGGCGGCTTCCACAGCTACCGCTTCCACGCCGGCGGGGTCGAAGCGGAGCCGCTGCTGCTCGCCCTCGACGTGCGCTTAGCGCTGGAGGAACGCCTCTGCCTCTTCTTCACCGGCGGCTCACGCGAGGCCAACAGCATCCTGCGCGAGCAGCGCGCCGGCACCCTCTCCGGCCAGAACGTCGAGGGGCTGCACGCCATCAAGGCGATGGCGGAGGATGCCCGGCGCTCCCTCACCACCGGGCGACTCGGCGACCTGGCCGACCTGCTGCACGAAGGGTGGATGCAGAAACGTCGCCTGGCCGCCGGCATCTCGACAGACAGGATCGACGACCTGTATGAACTGGCTCGCCGCAAGGGCGCGCGCGGTGGTAAGCTGGCAGGCGCGGGTGGTGGCGGGTTCCTGCTGCTCTACTGTGAACCGGAGGCGCAGCCAGCGATGACCGCAGCCTTGCAGGCCGCCGGGCTGCAGCGGCTCGACTTCCGCTTTGCCGACGCCGGGGCGACGGTGCTGCTCAACAGCGGCTTGCGCCTGCGTTCCCTCTCGCGCCGCGACCTGGGGGAGATCCATGCGACGGCATAAGGGTGTGCTCTTCGTCACCGTGTTGGCCGACCTGCTGGCCCTGACAGCGTCCTTCCTGCTGGCCTTCCACCTGCACTTCCTCGATAAGGTGCTCGTTCTGTCGGCAGCACCCGCCGATTTCGCGCGCTACGTTCTGGCCATGGCGGTGTTGGCGCCACTCTGGCTGCTGGTGTTCGCCGCCCGCGGCATGTATGCCGGCGAACTGCTGTTGCACGGCATCAGGCTCACCGGGCGGGTGCTGGAGACCACGGCCATCGCCGGCTTCGCTTCCTTGAGCGGCGTCTATCTCACTGGCGGCATGTGGCTCTCGCGCGGCTGGTTCGTCGCCACTACCGTGCTCTCTGTGGGGCTGGTCATCGTTGGGCGCCGGCTGGTGCTGCTGGGGTTGTTGCACCAGCGGCGGCGGCGGCCCTGGCGCTTGCTGCTCCTCGGCGCATCGCAGATTGGCGAGAGCGCCGCTCGCATGCTGGCCCGCCGTTCTGATGTGGCAGTCGTCGGCTTCCTGGACGACTACCTGCCGCTGGGCATCCACGTTGGCGGCACGCACCGCGTGCTGGGGCGGCCGGCCGACGTGGAACAGGTCGCCCTGGCCGAGCGCGTGGACGAACTGCTGGTGGTGGAGGGCGCCCTGGCCCAGGAGAGCTACGATCGCCTGCTGCGCGATGCCTATACCAGCCCGGCCCTGCCGCCGCTGCGCCTGATCCCCAGCGTGGCCGGGGAGTTGGTCGCCCGCCTGCAGCCCGCCTACCGCGGCCGCGTCCCCATCTTGATCCCCGACCTCGGCGGCGTCGGCGCTCCCGGCATGTTGAGCAAGGTGCTGCTGGACCGCAGTCTGGCGCTGCTGCTGCTGCTGGTCGCGTCGCCACTGCTGCTGGCGCTCTGGCTGGGGGCGCGCCTGCACGGTCTCACGCTCTTGCAGTACACGTCGATGGTCGGCAGGCAAGGCCGGCCCTTTGCGCGCCTGTCGCTGCAAGCCTGGTGGCGACCCGGGCAGTTTGCCGACAGGACCTTGCGCCTGAGCACCTTCCCGCAGCGCTTCCGCCTGACCTACCTGCTGACCAAGCTGCCGCGCCTGATCAACGTGCTGCGCGGTGACCTCAGCATCGTCGGCCCGCGCGCCATCAGCAAGGCGGAGTTGACGCTCTACAGCGAGTGGGTCGGCGTACTGCTGGCGATGCAGCCCGGTCTGATCGGCCCCTGGCTGTTACACGGCAAGAGCGCCCTCAGCGTGGAAGAGGAGGTGCAGGCCGATCTGGCCTACGTCCGCGACTACACCTTGCTGCAGGACCTGGCGATCATGGCCCGTACCAGCCGCCAAATCGCCGCGCTACTCTGGCGCCGCACGCGCCGAGTGGCGGTGGTTGACGGGGCGGGGGCGGAGGAACAGCGGCCTGCGGTGGCGTCCGGGGTGAAGCGGTGAGGGGGGTGGCAGGGCCGCAGACCGCAGTCGCGGCCCTGCTTTTCGCAAAGATAGGTACTCCAATATGCACGTCCTCGTCACCGGCGGCGCCGGCTTCATTGGCTCGCATACCGTTGATCTGCTGCTGGCGCGTGGCCACCAGGTGCGGGTCCTTGATCTGCTCACGCCACCGGTACATCTGCCCGGTTGCTGGCCGGAGTGGCTGGATGGGCGTGCGGAACGCCTGCTGGGCGATGTGAGTGACCGGGCGACGCTGCGCGCGGCCCTGGACGGCGTGGATGCCGTGGTCCATCTGGCGGCTTACCAGGACCATTTGACGGACTTCTCGCGCTTCTTTCATGTCAACGCGGTCGGCACTGCGCTGTTGTACGAGTTGATCGTGCGTGAGCGGTTGCCGGTGCAGCGGGTGGTGGTGGCTTCCAGCCAGGCGGTGGCGGGCGAGGGCCTGCACCAGTGTGATGAGCACGGGCGGG